>JAXMBS010000034.1:0-57618 GCA_046349775.1 Planctomycetaceae bacterium
GCCTGGCGTACTTGTCACGGTCTTCCACGCGGAAGCAAACCAACTGCGAAGCCATCGAGCTGTCCGGCGACGGGCTGCTCGGTTGAATGCCGGGCGTCTCCTGCAGCACGGCGTATAAGGCGTCGCGCAGCTTCTTGAGCCGCGCGAAAACCGCGCTCCGACCCAGCTGCTGCACCCAATCGATGGCGCTCCCCAGACCGATCGCTTCCGGCATGGAGTTCGTCCCACGGATCGCCGTGTAGTAGCCGTACCCGTCTTCCAGTTGCATCGGCTTGATCTGCTCTTTCGCTCCTTCGCTGATATAGAGCAACCCGGTCCCTTTCGGCCCCAGCAGAAACTTGTGTCCGCTGGAGACATAGGCGTCGCAGCCCAACTCCTTGACGTTGACGGGCACTCCGCCGGCCGCCTGCGCGCCATCGGCAATCAGCAGACAGCCGTGCTGATGGGCGAGTTCCGAGAGTCGCGCGATCGGGACTTTCACGCCGCTGCAAAAGGTCACATGGCTGCACACGATGGCACGCGTGTTCGGTTGCAGTGCTTTGCGAAAGCTCTCGACGACCTCCTCCTCGCTGGCCGGCGGCGCTCCGATCTCCGCCACGTCGATCTCCAGACCGTGATGCTTCTGGAAGTACTTGCACGCCGCCAGGCCGCCGGGGTGCTCGCTGTTGCTGGTCAACACGCGCTGACCGGGCTGCAGCTTCAGCCCTTCGATCACGAAGTTCATCCCCTCCGTCGTGTTGCGGGTGATCGTCACCTCTTTGGCGTTGCAGCCGATCAGGTCTGCGACCTTGCCGCTGACCGCTTCCGCGGTTTGCATGACGCTGCCGAAGCCTTCGCCGGCCGGATTGGATTCGAGCCGCCTCTCAATCGCCCGCCGCGCCTCCAGCACCGGAATCGGCGTCGACCCTAGCGAGCCGGTGTTGAGATACGTGAGGTTGCGATCGATCAGGAATTGACGGGAGACCTGCTCCCAGTCGGTCGGAGCGCTGTCTGCGGCCGCCGCGAGTGCGGCGGGCCCGGCCACTCCCAGACTTCCGGCCATGCCCCCCAGGGCCAGCAGCGAAGCGCGCCGTGACAAACGCAATTCATCCGCAACATAGGAACTCGTCATCGTTTGCCTCCCGCTCACAGAACCACGAAGCCGCAACATCAATTCTTCCCGTCCTCAAACTTGTGAAACTCGACCGGCAGCAGCTCGTGCTTGCCGTTCTCGAATTTCACCGCCATTTCGTATCCCGGCCGCACGGCATATGCGCCGTACTCGCCGCGCATGTTAAGGGCGAGGAAGCCGACCGAGACCTCTTCCATTTTTCGCGGGGTCTTGCGGATCAGCCGTTCGACGGTCAGCTTGCACGCTTCAAAGGGGGAATGCCCGTGCCGCATGTATTCCACCACGGTGTGCGTGCCACACATGCGGATGACTTCCTCGCCCAGTCCCGTGCTCGTCGCGCCCCCGACGTCGTTGTCGACGAACAGGCCGGCTCCGATAATCGGTGAATCGCCGACGCGGCCGTGCATCTTGTATCCCCAGCCGCTGGTGGTGCAGGCGCCGGACATGTTTCCGCTTGCGTCGATCGCCAACATGCCGATGGTGTCGTGGTTCTGGTAATCGACGACCGGTTTGTAGTCGTTCTTCTTGAGCCATTCTTCCCAAGCCAGCTTCTGGCTGTCCGTCAGCAGGTTTTCCTTTGGGAAGCCGTTGTCGAGCGCGAACTTGAGCGCGCCTTCACCGACCAGCATCACGTGCGGCGTCTTCTCCATCACCAGCCGCGCCACGCTGATCGGATGCTTGATGTGCTCGATGCATGCCACGGCGCCGATCCGCGACTTTTCGTCCATGATGCAGGCGTCGAGCGTCACGTGCCCGTCCCGGTCGGGAGTTCCGCCGTAGCCGACTGACGTGATGGTCGGGTCCGCTTCCGACACTTTGACCCCCGCCTCAACGGCATCGAGCGAAGCGCCCCCGGCCGAGAGAATCCGCCAGGCTTCCTCGTTCGCGGCGACCCCCATGTTCCATGTGGAGATGACGATCGGTCGCACGGGTTGCCCCTTGGTTTTGGCGTCTTCGGCGGCGGTCAGGCGGGCGATCGGCAAGGCCAGGCCGGCGGCCAGCGTCTGCGTGATGAACTCTCGGCGTGTGTCCATTGTTTTGAAACTCTCGTGCTGCGTTCAGGCAGCGCTGCAGGAAAGAGTCAGGAATAGAGTGCCACTGGCCTCGCCACAATGGACGTCCGAGTTGCGTCGCAGTGGCAGAGCCAGTGGCATCCGCAAACTGCCGCGTGATGCGGCAATTGAGAAGACACGCAAAAAAAGGCAACCTGACTGACGATGCAGTCAGGTTGCCGTCGCATTGACTTCCCGAACAGGCTCGAAATCGCCAAAGTGATCAACAGGGACGATTAGTAATCGCCCGGCTGTTCCTTACCGGCCGCGACTGCCGAGGGCGAGCCACGTGTTCTGCCCGATGTTGATGCTGATAAAGCGCACCGAGCCGTCACCCATCGCCATGTGGCAACCGTCGGCATGATGGCTGCCGAACGCGGCCGGAAGAGCGACCGGTTCGCTGGCGGCTTGGCATTGATCATCGGCCAGCCGGTTCCCAGCATGCCGTCCCCTTCGAGGCAGTTGATTTCCCAGCCCCAGGAGCCGTTGCCGTCGATCGGCCGCTCACCGAACGCAAACGTCGCGCTCCTGCCGTCGACGCACCGGCCGACGGGGACGTACATCTGCAGACCGTACAGGCCGTTGTATTCAAGCCACGGCCGGTAGGGGTTCGTGCCGACTCCTGGCGGCAGGACGTCTTTGTTCGTGGTGTTCGGCGGCAGACCGACGCAACGATGGCGCGAGTCGGTCCCGAAATTCCGGCCGCCGCGAAGTTCCGAGTCTACGTTACCGCAACAGGCGAAGTAATTCATGAATACCGAATCGTTGCCCGCCGGACCGCCCCAGCCGGGAGCGACCAACCCGGAGCGAGGGTCGCTCGGGCAGTTAAAGACGGCCTTACTGTAGGCAGGGGGCGGCTTCACTCCGCCCAGTGTCATCCGGGCGTTCCAGTCCTGCCACGTCAAGCACGGAGCACTCTGCGACAATACGTCCCCTGATCAGTCCAGTTCCACTGATAGCCGCCCGCGAAGTACGTGGAGACGACCGCACTCGTAATTGTGCCGGACGGAATCATTTCATACAGGTTCTGGTAGTCCAGGTACGGATACAGGTACTGTCGCCAACCAATCAGCGAGCCGTCGGCGCCCATCGGGAGGCAGCCCTGGGCGCTTTCATAGTTGTGGCTGGCGAGAGCAATCTGCTTGAGGTTGTTCCGGCACTGGGTCCGGCGGGCCGCTTCGCGCGCCTGCTGAACTGCCGGCAGGAGCAACGAGATCAGCACCGCGATGATCGCGATGACGACCAGCAATTCGATCAATGTAAATCCGCGTTTTCCTCGTAACTGCATCGTGACTCTCCTCAAACTGTGGAAAGGAAAAAAGACCGTACATAAGTTCCGGCAGACGATCACAGCAGCCAGCAGCACCTCCGTTTCCCAAGCTTGTCATCGGGCGTCCGGGAACCTCCCCGTCCGACTCCCGCTACCAGTCCAAACCAAATGCTTGCCACGCGAGAAATGCTGCGCGGAAGTAATTCACTGCTAGGGAATTGCGAAATCAAGCGGCTCCTCCTGACCCTCTTCGACTGTGGCCTTTTCCTTCCAGCCATTCGGGTCAATTGGCTTCTTGAACCGCGTATCTTCCACGATGGGCGCTTCGTTCTTCTTGCCTTGGTAGATCTCCATATCGCGTTTCGGGTTCTGGTGGATCTCGACGTCGTAGTCACCCGCAGGAAGGCCGTCGTCTTGGTCAAAACTGTATTCGCCGTTGACGATCAGTCCCCCCGAAGAAATATTGCTGCCTCCCCCTTTGGGTTTGAACAGGATCGTACCGTCGTCGATCGGGATGCCTTCCCGGGTGACTTTCCCGTGAACCGCATAGCGCTTCGGCCCGCCCCCACCACCGGGACAGCCCGAGGCCACACAGGCGATCGCCAAGCCGACTGCCCAAAGCTGCCAATCCTTACGCCAGCTCATCACGACGTTCATTCTCCTGGTGCATTTTCTACTGGAAGCACCGGTGCACTTCGCCGCCGCCTCACAGGTGCCGATGTATGCCAATTACAAGAAGCGACGAAATTGCCGCGAAGGCCAAGCGGCAATCGCGGTCAACTTGTAAGCGTCAGGGAAAACTCGCGACACGGGTTATGTCAAAGACGGCCGCAGACGTGAAAATCTCGTCTCGGAGCCGGCCCGTGGCTCTGGTGGGACGTTTGCCAATCCGAAATGTGCGAACGCGATGGGCAGCGACGTAGATGCGTCGCCACCCAAATAGGCAACGCCAGAGTAATCGTGCTGTTATCCCGCGTTCAAGTAATTGACGACGGGATTTTGAATAAAATCTCAAAATATCGCACGCCTCAACTTGACGAGCGCGACGTCGCACTCGATTCCCTGGGCGACCCCGTTGTCAGGCTTCTCCAAAGTTGCCTCCACCGATTCGGCGTCGCGCTCCGTAACACAATTGTTCCCGCTTTGAGCACTCCAGGCGGCTTCGGCACTCCCAGTCTGTAACTGCGCCGACGGTCTGAACCGGTTCGTCGTGACCCGCTTTGCTGGGTCAATCCCTCACAGATTGCACGAATTCACCTGCGCCTGCGACGACCCTATGAATGCGGTCGCTACGAGCGGCGTTGAGACAATGGACTGCCTCCGGTGCGATTGGACCGCCCGCCAGCCTCCGATATGATCGACAGCGACCGTTCGTCCCTGGCCGGTTCCGGCCACCTTCATCCTTTTGCATCATCGAAAGCTCGTCTCCATGTCATCCGCTCCTGCAGAGCCGGCGGGAAAGACCCACGCCGAGAAAAAATCCAATATCGCCGGCCGCATCCTTGTCGGAGTCCTGTCGATCCTCGTCCTGCTCTTTGCAGCGGCTGCGCTCAGTGCGGTGCGAGCGCAGAATCAGGCTGAACAATTGCGCCGACAGGTCGGCATGGCGGGAGGGCGCTGCGAAACCAATCCACGCGTGCCAGCGTGGCTGGCCGCGATTGCCGGCAAGGAATGCCACACGTTCCTGGACAGCGTTGCTATCGTCGGCGTGTCGATGGAAGGGGAGAAAATCGGCGACGAAAACGTCGCCCGATTGGCCGGGCTGCAAGACGTGGCCCAATTGAACCTCGAGCTCTCGCACGTTACGAGCGCCGGACTCAAGAGCATCGCCCAGCTCAAGTCCCTGCGATTGCTGAACCTGATGAGCACGCGGATCACCGACGTCAGTCCGCTCGCTGACCTTCCGAATCTGCACACGCTGCGGATTGATTACAACTCTCAAATTGACGCAAAGACCCTCGGCGAACTTGCCCGGCTGCCCCAATTGCGGATCTTGGGAACAAAGGGCTGCCGCCTCCGAGACGATGGTGTCGCCGAACTGGCCAAGTGCACCCAACTGGAGAGCCTCGACATTGGCGGCGCCACATTGGGAGAGTCTGGCCTCGTTCCATTGCAAGCACTCAAGAACTTGCAGTCCCTGGGACTACAGTTGGCCCAGGTCTCCGACGCCGACTTAGCCGCCTTCAAGACGGCGGTGCCCGGCTGTCGCATCGTCCGCTGAAGCGCAAGGGCGCGGAGCGGGCGGCGGACGTGCACCGACCGTCGGCAACAATGGTTACCGGTTCTGACGGACGCTCCAAGCTGCATTGACTCCGTTCTCCGCCAGCAGTTTTTCAACCGGGCCGCGGCAGTCGACAAACGCCGTCCAAACCGCCACACACCAGTCGTGGATCGCCTGTTCGCGTTCCTCCAGCGGCGCTGCCAGGACCGTCGCAGCGGTCATCTTCCATCGAACCTGAGGCAGCGGCAACATCGGCCACGTCTGTTTCCGGCGACCGAGCTGCATATGCGCGAGTTGGACTTCCCGGCCCGTGAACCCGCGCTCGACATGTAGAAACAGTCCGACCAGCGCAAACACGAGCCGGATTGGCTTGTCGGTGGACGTCGCGTCCTGAGCCGCGAACGCATCGACGACGTGCTGATGGATGAATGTCGGCCCGCTGTGCGCCAGGGTGTACAGGCACAACTCGTCGTAGGCGTCGCGCTGGCTGTTCATACGCGTTGCGCTGAAGTGTGTTGGAGGACCACCTTCAAGCGGAACAGAGTCGATGGATGTTCGGCCGCCGGAAAGCCGTACTCCAACGCTCTACGGTACGAGCATCGCGCCGGCCTGTTCGTACAGCTCGGCGACTTCCGCCGCCGTGAGGGCGCGCTGGAAAAACGCCAGTTCGTCATACAGCCCGATGTAGTTGATTCCCAGTGTGGCCGTCGTCTGGTGCGGGTCCCAGGTGTAGGTCTGTTCGCGCGGCCCCACGCTCCCGGCCAGTTTGCCGTTCAGATAGAGCTTCGACACGCCGTCGGGCTTGCCCGTATTGAAGTTCTCAAACGACACCACGATGTGCGTCCAGCGGTCGCCGGCGAACGGCGGGCTGGCGACGGACGCCAGCGGGCGTTCGGCGTCCGGGATCTTGTCAAAGTCTTTCATCGCCGGATTCCAGACGTGCCGGTCCGGAATAGCGCCGTGCCGCAGCGCGCGCGGCGGCTTGTCGCTGAAGTCCACCCACAACGCTCCGTCATTAAACACGCGCGGCGTGATGAACAAGGGATCGCAGTAGCCCGGCTCCAGATCCTTGTTCGGGTCGAGCTTCAGCCAGAACGACACGGCGCCGTTCCAGCGGGACTGCGAGTACGGCAGATTGCCGTCGATCCGGTAACAGACCACTTCCGGGACGTTGCGGTGGAACCGCAGTGCATCGCCGAATCGTCCGGCGCCCTTCTCAATTGTCACCGCGCCGCTCGCCGGCAATCCTGGCTGGCCGTCCTTACGTTCATTCAGCGTGGCCGCCGAATACAGTCGGCGATCCCCGTGCGCCACGTCGGCATCCGTTCCCTGATCGAACGATGCATAGAAAGTGCAGGCCGCACGCAGGGCGGCGCCTTTCGCAGGCGTCTTGTCGGCTGCAGTCGCTGACAACACTTGAACGAGAATCGCGAATGCCGCCGCAGCCATCATCACGGGGCGCAAATTCGACGTGCACAACATCTGGCAGATGCCCATTCCTGGAGGAAACTTCTATTCAAAGCGCCGGAGTGACTCGGACCGGAACTCGAGCTCTGATTTGGTACTCCGACTCAACCTGCCCTTGACCCTGAACCCGCACCTCCTCGGCCCCCAACCATCAGCCCGCACATTACTCCAGCGACGTGAGTTCGACCGAGGGCGCGTCCTTGCTCCCGGCCTTCGTCGTCACCGCAAAACTGAAGCCCTGCCCGGCCGTCGCTCCGCCGTAGCGGCCCTGCTTGTCGATGGCGCAGAAGCTCACTGAGAGTTTTGTGCCCAGCGGGTCCTGGCGGGCCATGCGTTTCAGCGCCTCCAGGCAGGCCTCCTGCGGCGCGAGCCCCTGCCGCATGAGTTCGACGACCAGGAACGTGCCGCAATAGCGCATGACGTTTTCGCCCAGCCCGGTCGAGCCGGCCGCACCGACATCGTTGTCGACATACAGTCCCCCGCCGAGGATCGGCGAGTCCCCCACGCGGCCCGGCAGCTTGCCGCTCCAGCCGCTTGTCGAGCAGCCTCCCGCCAGATTGCCGTCTGGTCCCAGCAGGACCAGCGCAATCGTATCGTGGTTCTTCTGTGTCTGGCCCTGATCGGCCTTCGCGCGATCCTGTTCGGCCGCCCGCTTTTTCTTCCACTCTTCGTATTTCGCGGGCGAATCCAACTCGACCGACTCCAGCCCCTCCTCCAGCGCGTACATGCGCGCCCCTTCGCCGACCAGCATCACGTGTTTCGTCTTCTCCATGATCCGCCGCGCCAGAGTAATCGGATGCTTGATCCCTTCGACGCCCGCACAACTCCCCGCCCGGTGACGAGGACCATCCATGATGCAGGCGTCGAGTTGCACGACCCCGGCGGCGTTCGGCCCGCCGCTCAGCCCCACCGATCCGTTTCCAGACGACTCGACCAGCCGGATTCCGGCCTCCACGGCGTCCAGATTGGATCCGCCCGACAGCAGCACCTTCATCGCCTCCTCATTGGCAGACCGGCCGAACGACCAGGTCGATACCACGATCGGCATCTCGCCCTTAGTTGAATCCGCGCCACGGCCCGCGGCAGTCAGCACGCCGCTGGTGAGCGCCACGGTGCTGCCGGTGACAAAGTCGCGTCGAGAGAGGTGCATGACGTTTTCTTTCTGAGTTGTGAATTGCATTTGTCGGAGTTCCGCATTCAGGCGGCCGAACGTCGATCGACTCTGTTCCGCCAGGCAGCGGTACTCCAACGCACTACCGGCAGTTCTGCCGCAGCCGTTGAATGATGTCTGCGTTCGTGACCTCGCGGCTGTACTCCGGGGGCCGTAGCGTGCCCCCCATGAAGACGCGTTCGTTCCGAAACCGCATACCGCTATCCACGTCCGCAAAGCCCGTCACGTGGATTTCGCGAGCGCCGGTCCGGGCGACGATCCGGCCGACGTTGCGTTCGTTGAATCCGGCCCCCGGCATGACGATCAGGCGGTCTCCGGCCCGTTGAATGAGTTCGGCGATCATCTCGGCGCCGACCGCGACCGATTCCTCCTGTCCTGACGTCAGCACGCGGTTGACGCCCAGCCCGATCAGGGATTCCAACGCCTCGAACGGATTCCGCGCCACGTCAAACGCCCGGTGAAAAGTGACGCTCATGGGGCGCGCCAGTTCGACCAGTTTCCGCGTGCGCGGCACATCGATGTCGCCGTCGGCCGTCAACAGGCCGATCACAACGCCGTCCGCACCGAGTTCTTTCGCGGCCTGAATGTCGCGCTGCATGATGGCGAACTCCAGGTCGGAGTACAGAAAATCGCCCCCGCGCGGCCGGATAATGACGTGCAACTTGATCCGCAGTCGCTCCCGCGCCAGCGCGATCGACCCCGTGCTCGGCGTAGTTCCTCCTTCAAACAGGTTGTCGCAAAGCTCGACGCGATCCGCGCCGCCAGCCTGCGATGCGATTGCCGACTCCACCGAGTTGACGCATACCTCAATTAGCGGCATCACAGTTCCTGACGTCTCCTGGGCGCAACACGCGCAGGTGCCACTGGCTCCGCCAGTGCAATTGTGAATCGCGTCTTCAAGTGGAACGGCACGGGCAAAGCCCGCGGCGCCCGCTCGCTGCTGTTATCCGAGCGCTGTCCGCAGGCTCGACGCCAGCCGATCGACGTCTTCCGGCCTGTTGTACACGTGACATCCGGTCCGGAAGTCGATTCCGCCGTGGTGCACGGTCTTGATGACGATCTTATCCTTCGCAAACTGTTCGTTCACTTTCGCGTGCTGGCTCTGGTCTTTGATCGTGAAGCACACCAGGTGCGATGCCAGCGGGCTGCCCGGCGGCGGGCTGTTGATCGTCACTCCCTTCTGGGCCGCCAGCGCCGCGTACAACTGCTCGCGGAACCGCATGATCCGGTCGTGGACAGCGGCCTGACCGAGGCTGTTTGCCCACTGCACGGCCGCTGCCAGCCCAAGGACCGCCGCGGCGTCGATCGTGCCTCCGATCGCCGTGTACACGCCGAATCCATCGTCCAGCCGCATCGGCGTAATCTGCTCCCGGGCGCGCTCGCTGATGTAGAGCAGCCCGGTTCCCTTGGGGCCCAGCAGCCACTTGTGGCCACTGGTGGCATAGGCGTCGCAACCCAGTTCTTTCACATTGATCGGCAGGGCGCCGGTCGATTGCGCGCCGTCCGCCACCAGCAGACACTTGTGCTTGTGGGCCAGTTCCGACAACCGCGCGATCGGTGTCTGCACGCCGCTGCTGAACGTGACGACGCTCACGCTGATGACGCGCGTCTTGGGCGTCATCGCCGCCTTAAACCGGTCGACGATCTGGTCCGCCGACTCCGGAGGCGCGGGAATCTCCGCCTTGTCGATGATGACGCGCTGCTTCTTTGCCAGGAACTCCCAGCACCGCCGGCCGCCCCCATGTTCATGGTCGCTGGTCAGCACGTGATCCCCGGGCTTCAGATCCAGTCCTTCGGCGACCAGGTTCATCCCGTCCGTGGTGTTCCGCGTCAGCAGCACTTCATCCAGCTTGCACGCCAACAAGTCGGCAAAGACCTGCCGCGACTTCTCCGCCTCATTAAGCACATCGCCGAAACCCTGCGCGACCGGGTTCACTTCGATCCGCTGCGTCGCAGCGCGTATGGCGTCCAATGCCTGTTGTGGCGTCGCACCCAGCGAGCCGGTGTTCAAAAACGCGATTTCCGGGTCCAATTGGAACTGGGAGCGGATTTGATTCCAGTCGGCGGGCTTGCCGCTCGGCGCTGCCGCCGAAACTTTCGCCGGAGCCGCCAGGGCCAAGCCCGCGGCTGTGCCACCGAGCGCGAGCAGTGTTTCCCGTCGTGTCAGCCGCGGATTTCTAATCATGAGAGTCGTCTTCAAGAATTGGATCTGTCGGGAGGGGCGCCCGCGATTGAGCGCAGCAGAAATGAATTGCCGAATCGTGAGGTAGGATGCGCTTGCACTTCCGGCAAAATCAAGTGACCACGTCCACTAGCGGCCCCGTCGAAGCGCATCCTCAGGACGTAAGTCCGAAAGTGGACCGTCGCGAGTGACAGCAAGCAGCGTCGCGAATGGTCATTCCCGCCACCTCGAACAATGGTCTACGGCTCAACTCACCGGAACGTTGATTGCTGATTGACTGATACATCGTGCGTCGCACATCGCAACGCGAGAGAGCATGCCAGCCGCTTGACAGTCCGGGGTCAGCTTCCTATCTTTAACCGACTCAGTCGCTTCGAGTTGGGCGAAATCCGGCGTTCGGCGTGCGTAACTCCAGTTGCCGCCGTCGGATCGGCTTATTTGAAGACTGAAACCAGGAGAGTGGAAGCACGGCCTGCGCTGCGGCCGCGCGTCAGAGTGAACTTTGACGCTGCGGGTCGACGTGCGACCGCGTGATTTGAGGCTGCTCATGTAAGTGTAAGCGTACCTACAGAGACAGGCCGGTGCTCCGCAACTTCCTGCGGAGGGTGGCGCGCCAAGGGCGCGTGACCTTCCGCTGCTGCGGATGTTTTTGTCCCGGCCGTGGCGGCGGAATGAGTGGGACTTAGGGCCCACTTTTTTTGTCGACATTGCCGGGTCAGAGAGACAGGTCGGACAGCCACTTTGTGCACAGCCGGAGTCGCCGGTGAGGTCGCGATGTGCGACACACCGGAGTTCGTGCGGCGCCTTGGAGACGACGGCAGGACGTCATGAACAGCATCGAAGTCCTCAGAATTGTCGACGCGATTCATCGCGACAAGAACATCGACAAGGAGATTGTGTTCGAAGGCATCGAGCAGGCCATTCTCTCGGCCGCCAAGAAACACTACGGCGAGGAACGGGACGTCGTGGCCGTTATCGACCGGGTCTCCGGCCAGTCGTCGGTGAAACTTGAAGGACAGGAAATCCCGCAGGAGGAGATGGACCTGCTGGGACGCATTGCCGCTCAAACCGCCAAGCAGGTGTTGATCCAGAAAGTCCGCGAAGCGGAACGGGACGCTCTCTACGACGAGTTCAACGCGCAGCGTCACGACCTCGTCAACGGCACTGTGACGCGCATCGACCACGGCGTGGCGATCGTGAACCTCGGCAAGGTGGAGGCGCTCCTCCCCAAGAGCGAACAGATTCCGGGCGAACAGCACCGCGTCAACGAACGCGTGCGGGCGGTGGTTCTCGAAGTCCGCAAGGTGGGCAGCCGGATCAAGGTGATTCTGTCGCGGACACATCCCGAACTGGTTCGCCGGCTGTTCGAAGTGGAAATCCCCGAAGTCGCCGACCAGGTCATCAAGGTCCAGTCGCTGGCCCGCGAGGCGGGATACCGCTCGAAAGTGGCCGTCTCGTGCTTCGACAACAGCATCGACGCTGTCGGCGCCTGCGTCGGGGTGCGCGGCTCGCGGATTCGCAGCATCGTCGATGAACTGGCGGGCGAGCGGATCGATATCGTTCGCTGGAACGACTCGCTGCAGGTGCTGATCCCCAACGCCCTGCAGCCGGCGGAGGTGGAAGACGTCATCCTCTGCCCGATGCTGGGACGCGTCATCGTGCTCGTCAAAGAAGACCAGTTGTCACTGGCAATCGGCAAAAAGGGGCAGAACGTGCGGCTGGCGTCGAAGCTGGTCGGCTGGGACATCGAGGTCATGACCCGCGAAGAGCTGGACGAACAGCTCGACCGGTCGGTGGCTGCGTTTTCCGTCGTGCCTCACATTACCGAAGAACTGGCGGAAGTCCTGGTGTCGCAGGGCTTCTTCAGCTTTGACGATTTGTCGGTCATCGAGCCGGACCAGTTGGCCGAACTCGGCAGCCTCACTGAGGAACAATGCGACGAAATCGTCGCGTATGCGGACGTTGAAAGCGAGCGCGAGGAGCGCGAAGCGGACATCAAGAAGGAACAAGCGCGGCTGGCGCGGCTGGCGGCGGCGGCCGAGGCCGCGGAGGCGGCTCACAATGCCGCTACGGATGCGGCCCAGGCGAAGGCAGGCGGCGAGGACGAACAGGCCGGCGGCGATGTCCCGGCCGACAGCCACGATGCCGAGCTCGCCCGCGAGGTCGCGGCGGACGTCAGCTTGGCGGATCACGACGTCGTGAGCGTCGAAGCGGAAGCGACCGGAGAGGAAGAGACGATTCGAGCGGCCGAAGCCGATGGCGCCCAGGTCAGCGACGCGCGCGACGATTTGGCAGCGATCGGACTGGCGACGTCAGCGGACACCGAGCGAGACGACTCGCCGGTGGAGCATCTGGCGTCGGACGAGGAGCAAGATTCGGCGGCCGCCGGAAATTAAGGGGTGTGCCAGGGAACCGGCGGCCGCGCAAGTGGAACCGGTGGCGAATGGAGTGTGGGGGGGCAGGCGAGTTCACTGTCCCGTATCAGGACGAACCGCATGAACTGAACCGGACGTACAGGCGAGAACCGCGAGGCTTGGTTTGAACGAGAAGATTCGCATCTTCAAATTGTCGAAGGAGCTGGGGATCGACAGCAAGGAGTTGATCCAGCACTGCAACGACGCAGGGCTGGACGTCAAGTCCTCGTCGCTCGCCAGCATTACGCCCGACGAGCGGGACGTGCTGATGGCGCACCTGGCCAAGGTGCGCGCGCCGGCGGCAACGGCGAAAGGGGAAGATGCCAGTACGCCGACGCGTGAGGCGGCGGTCGATCGTTCCGCGAAGGTCCGGCAGATCCGCACCCTGGGCCCGCTGGGTGGGACGATGCGGCGGCGCACGCGCGGCGACGAGGAAGAAACGCCCAGTGGCGACACGGCGACAGCGGTCATCTCCCCGGCGGAGCCTGTCGATGGGACCGAGCCCGCACCGGCGGTCGAACCGGAAGTGGACGCCATCGACGAAGACGAGGTCGAGAGGGCACCCGCTCCTGTGGCGGATGCGGAAGCACCGCCAGCGGAGAAAAAGGGGGGATCGACGATATCGCGGGCCGACTATGTCGCGCCGACCGGCGGTTCAGGGCTGGCCGGCATCCGGGAGATGAAACCGCGCGGGTCCATTCGCGAACTGGAAAGCAAGACTCGCCGAGAACGTCCCAAGAAAGCCCCGGCGCTGCCGAGCGTCGCCACCCCCACTTTCAAGGCGCCCACTGCTCCGGTCAAGACCGAGGGGCCTGCTCAGAAACCGGAAGTTCGGCTGACGGCCGACCTCCTGAAGAAGTCCAGCCCCCTCGCGAGCATCCTGAAGAAGCACAAGGATGAAGGCAAGAAGCCCAAGCCGCTGGTTGAAGAGGAAGAGGCGGGCGAAGCGAAGGGGAAAACCCGCGCGTTGGGGTTGGCCGAGGGGCGCGATATCCGGCGAAAGAAGCGGCAGCGGACGCGCGATTCAGAAGACGATTCCGAAACGTCAGGGCCGACGAAACTCCCGAAACGCCATCGACGCTCGGGGCCGGTCGCGCTGAAGACCGCCGCCGTGGTCTCCATGCCGATGACAGTCCGGGAGTTTTCGGAGGAACTCGGCCGGCCCGCCCGGGACATCATCGGCATCCTGTTCCGCACGGGTCGTGTTGTTACGATGAATGACGCGCTGGAGGAGGAGACCGCGCTCGAAGTGGCGCTGGAGCTCGGCATCGACCTGACCATCGAGAAGCCTGCGACGCCCGAGGATTCGTTGATGCAGCGCCTGGAACTGAGCGACGAGGAACTCGGCGTGCCTCTGGTGACGCGGCCTCCGATCATTACGATCCTGGGTCACGTCGACCACGGCAAGACGACGCTCGTCGACCGCATCCGCTCCAGCAATGTGGTGGCCGGCGAAGCCGGCGGCATCACGCAGCACATCGCCGCATACCAGGTCGAGCACAACGGGCACAAGCTGACATTCGTAGATACACCCGGCCACGCGGCGTTCGGCGAAATGCGGGCCCGCGGCGCAAATGTCACCGACATCATCGTGCTGGTCGTGGCGGCGGACGACGGCGTCATGCCGCAGACCGTCGAATGTATCAGCCACGCGAAGGCAGCCGGCGTGCCGATCGTGGTGGCGATGAACAAGACGGACTTGCCCGGCGTCGACCAGCAGCGGGTTCTCACCGGCCTGTCGCAGCACGAGATTCTGCCGGTCGAGTGGGGGGGCGATACCGAGGTCGTGCGGATTTCGGCCCTCAAGGGGACCGGCGTCGACAACCTGCTGGAAACCCTGCTGCTGACCGCCGAACTGAACGAGTTGACGGCGCCCGCCGATGTGCCGGCAGAGGGCGTCTGTCTCGAAGCGTTTCGTGATGAAGGACTCGGCCCGCTGGCCTGGCTGATCGTGCGCCGCGGTACGCTCCGGGTGGGCGACGTCGTGGTCTGCGGGGGATCGTTCGGCCGCGTCCGCGCCATGTACAACGACCGTGGCGGTGAGGTGACCGAAGCCGGACCGTCAACCCCCGTGAAGGTCGCGGGACTCAATCAGGTTCCGCAGGCCGGAGATCATTTCTTCGGCATGCCCACGCTGGAGGCAGCCCGCGAGGCTGCGGAGTCGCGGCTGACGCGCGGCCGGACGGAACTGCTCACCGGTCGCGGCGGCCCGCGCTCGCTCGAAGAATTCTTCGCCGACCGCGACGGGTCGGTCCGCACTCTGCCCTTGATCCTCAAAGCCGACACGCCCGGATCGATCGAAGCGCTCCGTGGCGAACTCGAGAAGTTCGAACACCCTGAAGTGAAGGTCAAGATTCTGCACTACGGCGTTGGCGGCGTGAACGAGAGCGACGTGACCCTGGCGGCGTCGGCCGGCGCGATTGTCATCGCATTTCACGTCGTCGCCGAAGACCGCGCCCAGTCGCTGGCCGACCGGGAAGGCGTGCAGATTCGCCGCTACGACATCATCTACAACCTGACCGACGACATTAAGAAGTCGCTCGAGGGCCTCCTCCGCCCCGAACGCGTCGAAGTCGCCACCGGTCGGGCATTCGTGCTGCGGACGTTCCCGATCAGCCGCATCGGCACCATTGCCGGCTGCCGCGTTATGAGCGGAACCATCGAACGGACGAACCGCGTCCACGTGATCCGCGACCAGACCGTGCTGAATGACTATGCGATCGCGTCACTGAAGCGCGAGAAAGACGATGCGCGCGAGGTCCGGGAAGGCATGGAGTGCGGCATTCGACTTGACGGATTCAACGACGTGAAAGAGGGAGACCTGCTGGAGGCCTATCGCATCGAGGAACGCAAACGCACACTCGACGAATAAGTTCCGGCTCGGCAAACGACCGCAATGGTTGCCAGCCCCGTCCAGCTCCCGGCTTAACGGATAGCAGCGCTGCATGAGCACCCGCCGCAATGCGAAGATCGCCCAGGCCATTCGCCAGGTGGTGAGCTCCGTTATTCTCTTTGAATTGCGCGATCCGCGCATCGCGCAGGTTACTGTGCTCGGCACGGAAGTGGCCGAAGACCTGCGCAGTGCGAAGGTCTTCGTGTCGGTAATGGGGTCCGATTCCGCTCAGCGCCTGGCCGTGCAGGGGCTCAACGCCGCGCGGGGCTTCATTCAATCGCGGATCGCCGACGAACTGAAACTTCGGCAGACCCCGATCCTGAGCTTTGTTCTCGATCAGGGAATCAAGCACAGCATTCAGGTCTCCCGCATGCTGCGCGCAGCGCTCCCCGCGTCGTCGGATCCTGACGGACTCGAAGACGGCTTCACGGACGGTGACGAACTCTCGGACGCCGACCGCGTGGCCGCCGACCCAGCCGAGGAGCCGCAATGACCCGCGCAACCCGTCCTGCCTTCGAGCAGCAACGTGGTGACCGCAACGGACGCGGCGCCGTCGCCTGCTCGTCCCGCCAAACATTCACGTCGCGCATCGATGCTCCGCGCGACGCTCGCCGCCACCTCACGCTGCATGGAGCGCATGCATGACCAGTACCCCGCACCGGAAAATGAAGGCCGCCGACCGCCAGTCCGTGATCCGCCGTGTCACCTCCCTCTTGCAGAAGCGGTACGGCCGGGCGCTCCCCAAGTCGCAGCGCGACGTGCTGCAGACGATGTTGTTCGCCATCGCGTTGGAAAACACGTCGCACACGGCAGCCGAAACCGCGCTCCAGCGGTTGGTCGCCGCGTTTCACGATCTCAACGAGATCCGGGTCAGCTCGATCAACGAACTTGAATCCCTGCTGACCGGCATCCCTGCGCCCGACTGGAAGGCGCTGCGCATCCGCGAGGCCCTGCAGTACACGTTTGAAAAGCACTACAGCTTTGACCTCGACTCCATCAAGCGGAAAACGATGGACCTGGCGGAAAAGCAGTTGGAGAAGATCTCGCACTTGTCCGATTTTGCGCGGAACTACGTGCTGCAGCACAGTCTGGGATCGCACGTCGTGCCAATGGATGACGTCACTCGCGAGGTGGTGCACTGGCTGGGTCTGGCGCCGTACGGGACTGACAACAAGACAACCGGCGAGGAAATTCGGTCGGCGGTTCGTAAGCAGGACGCACCCGCGTTCTGCCATCTGCTGCGGGAGCTCGTGACCGACCGCCGATACGCCGGCACGTTTACGCAGGCAACCAGCGGAGCCGTCGACGGAGACGCAGATGGCAGCACGGCTGTCGAGCGGCTGAAGCAGCACATGGCGCATCCGCCGCGGGTGGCCAAGAAGCCGGTCAAGAAATCGCGCAAACGTCCGCCGGTGGCGAGCCGCACGGCGAAACGCAGCCGTGCTGGCAGCGGCACGGTGCACAAACGGGTTAGCAAGCCGAAGTCCGCCGGCGGTTCGCGGCGCGCCGGGCGGTGACCGGACCTCCTCCTGCAGCATCGAGTCGGCGCGCTGCGCTCTTGGTTCGCGGACGGCCTGCAAACTAGAATTCAGCAAGGCGGACGAAGCCCCTGCAGCCCGGGGACTCGGCCGGCCGCGACAGCTTCGCCAGGAGAGAACACTATGGAACGGGGACGATTCCGGCTCTTCCTATCGTTCGGCGCTGTCGCGCCGGTTCTGGCGATCCTCGCCGCAGCAGCCGCACGCGCCGGCGCCCCGGCCGAACCGAAGCCGATGGAGACCCCGGCGCCGCGTGCACTGGCGCCGCAGCAGTTCGGCGATGAGCCCATCGAACCTTTCGAGCCGCTCCAGCCGCTGCCGGCCGACGACAAAATGCATCGTGCCGCGCGGGCCTGGTACATGACCGGCAAGGTCTACGAGGCGCGCGCCGACTCCGATCAGTCCGCACTGGAGCACGCGGTCGCAGCGTACCGCAAAGCGGTCGAACTCGACCCGGGAGCGCTGAAGATTTACGAAGCTCTGATTCCGGTGCTCTATGCCCAGAACCAGAAGCCCGAGGCGCGAAAGTTCGCCCTGCAGGCGGCCGGCCAGACGAATGCCGGTCTCCGACTCGTCCGGGGGCTGGCGGCCGTGATGGCCCGCGGCGACAGTCTGCAGGATGCCGCGGCAATGCTCCGCGAGGCCGTGGCCCTCCCGCATTTTGATCCGCAAGACCTGACCGGGCTGCTCGTGCATCGCGACCTGGGGATGTATCTGCACCTAAGCGAACAGCCGGGGGAGGCCGCCAAATCGTATCAGCTCGTTTTTGCGGCGCTGCAGCCCGAACGCATGCCACCGTTGACCGAAGCGCAACGCCACGAGCTTCTCGGGGACGCCGGCAAGCTGTACGACGAATTCGGCAAGACGTTTCTCGATGCCAAGTTGCCCGACCTGGCCGTGCAGGCGTTCAGCGAGGCGGCGAAGTTCAATACCGGCCGGCCCGGCATCCACAGCTACAACCTGGCGCTTGTGTACCGAGAGACCGGCAAGCCCGAACAGGCGTTGTCGGAACTGGAACAGTATTTTGCCGCGCAGCTCCAGTCCAAAGGACGCGACGCGTATCAATTGCTGAAAGACCTGCTCGCCGACCTGAACCGGTCCGACGAGTTGCTGCCGAGGCTGGAGACCCTGCACCAGCAGGATTCGCGGAACGCGTTCCTCGCCTATTTCCTGGGGGACGAATACCTCTCCCGCGAACAGTTCGACAAGGCCCAGGCGCTGTTCGAACAGACGCTCGGTGCGTCGTCTGACCCACGCGGGCTTGTGGGACTGATCCCGGTTTACCGCAGGCAGCACAAGTTTGCCGAGCTGGTCGACGTTCTCGGAAAGGTGTACCCGCAGATTCCGGAAGATCGCTCAGCTGAGGATCTGCAGAAGCTGTTGCCGGACGCCCGCGTCATCGTCCAGCGGTATGAAACCGAAATCGATGCGCTCGGCAAGGATGCAGAAACTCTCGACGGCCTGATGCAGATCGGCCGCCAGCGAGAGAAGGCGAATCCCCCCATCGAACTTGCGCAGGCCTACATGCTGGGGAAGCTGGCGGTGTCCGCGAAGCGCACGGACGACGCCGTGTTTTTCTACCGGTTGACGATGTCGATGCTCAACCAGCCGATGCTCAACGTCTATCGCGAACTGGGGGAGTACCTCATCGATCAGAAGAAGTATGCCGACGCCGCGCAGGTTTTCCGCGAAGCCACCGAGAAGCCCGAGTTCGAGCAGGCGCGATGGGTCCTGCTGTACTTCCTGACGTATCCGCTGGAGTTCGGAGGCAAGACCGACGAGGCGTTGCAGGCGATCACCGAGGCGCGTGGTTCGCAGCCGGACAACCCGCAGCTCCACTTCCAGCATGCCTGGATTCTCTACCACGCCCAGCGCTGGAATGACGCGGAACCGATCCTCAAGGAGATCGTCGGCCGGTACAAGGGGGACGCAGACAGCGAAAAGATCGTCCGCCAGTCGCAGTTCAGCCTGTCGAATCTGTACGTGCAGCGGGGCGAGGTGGAACGCGGCGAAGAGGTGCTGCAGGACGTCCTCAAAGAGATTCCCGACAATCCCCAGGCAAACAACGACCTGGGATACCTGTGGGCCGACAAGAACAAGAACCTGGATCAGGCCCGCGGCATGATCGAGAAGGCGCTGGCCGCCGAACCGACCAACCCGGCCTACCTCGACAGCATGGGCTGGGTGCTGTACCGGCTGGAGCAGTTTGCCGACGCCCGCACGCATCTGGAAAAGGCCACACAGCAGGAGGGGGGGGATGACAGCACGATTTTCGACCACCTGGGGGACGTCCTGATCAAGCTCGACTTGAAGGAAGACGCCGCCAAGGCCTGGCGCAAGGCCCTCGAGATCGAGCATGGCAAGTCCCGGCCTGATGAACACGTGCTGAAACGCATCACCGAGAAACTGCCGGCCGAGTCGACCACGCCGCCCCCCCCCTCCGGCGAGCGAATCGAAATCCGCGACCCCCTGAACCGCATCACTCCGTGCTGATCGTTGAGAGCTTCTGATGGCCGGACATTCCCACTCCGCCAACATCGCGCATCGCAAGGGGCGGGTCGACAAGCTGCGCGGCGCGCTGTTTGGCAAGCTGAGTCGCGCCATCATCGTCGCGGCGCGCCGCGGTGGCCCCGATCCGACCGGGAACATTGCGCTGCGGGTCGCGATCGAGAAGGCCCGCAAGAACAGCATGCCCAAGGACAACATCGAGCGCGCCGTCAAACGCGGCTCGGGCGCCGCGGATGGGCAGGATTACTCCGAAGTCACGTACGAGGGATACGGCGCCGGCGGGGTTGCCATTCTGTGCGATGCCCTCACCGACAACCGCAACCGTACGGCCGGCGAATTGCGCAAGACGTTTGAAGTCCACGGAGGCAATCTGGGAGGGGCCGGTTGCGTCGCCTGGATGTTTGAACGCAAAGGCGTGTTGACCCTGTCCAAGGCGGCGGTCACCGAGGAACGATTGTTCGAGGTCGCTCTGGACGCCGGCGCCGACGACGTCAAGGACGTCGGCGAGTCGTTTGAAATCACCTGTCCGCCCGAGGCGTACCTTGCGGTGGCCGATGCTCTGCAGCAGTCGGGCCTGACACCGCAGTCCAGTGAGTTGACGCGGATTCCGTCGAATACCGTCGCTGTCGACGGCGAAAACGCCCGCCGGGTTCTCAAGCTCATCGACGCGCTGGAGGAGAACGAGGACGTCCAGACGGTAACGGCCAACTACGACATGCCCGAAGCGGTCCTTCAGGCCGCCTTGGAGGACTAGCGGCTGCTCCGGTGGTCGCAGCCACTTTTGCCCGGTCACCCTGCGGGCTGCAACGGTCAATCCGGCTCGACCGTCGAATTCCGTCAAATCCTGCGGCAGGCCCTTGTCTGCGACGCCTGGCAATCGGATATAATTGTGAGGTTATCCGTTCATCCGGCGGGTTCGTTTTCTGCGCCGGGACTGGTCGTTTCGTCACCGTTGGGGAGGACTTATGTCGTCGCAGGTTGCGGAAATGAACGATTCGTATTCACCCGATTATGCTTCGCCTGCTGGAGAGACTTTTGACTATCGGCCGGTGCCGGTCCTGGCTGTCGTCGCCATGGTGCTGGGTCTGCTGTCGGTCATGGCGTTTTTCGGCATCACGGGGATGATCGTGGCCACGGTCGGCATCGTGATCAGCGGGATCAGCCTGCTGAAGATCCTGCGGGCCCGCGGCGAACTGGGCGGCCGCCGGCTCGCCACCATCGGTCTCGCCTGCTCCGTCCTGTTTCTCGGCTCCGGTGTCGCCTATCAGCGGCACTTGTATGTCAATGAAGTCCCCGCCGGGTTCGAGCGCGTCAGCTTCACGCAGGACATCGCCAAGAAGGCGTTTGTCGTCTTCAACGGCCAGCAGCAGGTCAGTCCGGACGTCCATAAGCTCGTCGGCAAGCAGATTTTCGTTAAGGGCTTCATGTACCCGACGGGCGAAGTGGAAGCGCTGCAGGCGTTTCTCATGTGCCGTGACAGCGGAACCTGTTGCTTCGGCGGTGAGCCCCCCATCCAGGACCGGATTGGCGTAGTCATGCTGGATGGCAAAACCGTAGACTACTTTCCAGGTCGCGTGGCCGTGGCCGGTGAGTTTGCGCTCAATCCCGAATACAAAGGCGGCAAACTCGACCCGGTGTTTCTGCTGAAGTGCCGTATCGTCAACAAGTCCCAGACGGCGTTCTGATGATTCACGCACGGCGGCTGCTGACGGCATCACTCCTGGGAGGCTATCTGACGGTGGCCGCCGGCTGTGGCAACGGCGACACGCACGGAGCGCAGTACGCCGTTGCAAACGACGGTAAGCCGACCATCGCTACTGCGAACGCCGCCAAAGGCGAGCCGGCGGCGGCGGTCGACACCTCCGCAGCGCAATCCGCGGCGAATGTGGCCAACTCGGCTGATGCGGCAGCAGCGGTTGCGACCATTCCGGCCCCCGGCGCGTCCGCCGGCGCAGTTGGCGTCGGACAACCGGCGGCAGCCGGACCGGACCTGACGTCAGAAACCCCCGCTGCCGCAGGGGCGAACGACCCGGCCGGGCCTCTGATCGCTGCCATCGGCACGACGGATGTGGCGGCCTCGACGCCCGCTCCGGCGGCTGGCCCCCGCGTCCCGAAGCTGCTGATACCGGAAAAGTCCTTCCGCCACGAAGGGGACGCCCTCCGCGTCTCCTACGATGACCTCGACCTGCTCAAGGTGCTCAACATGGAGCCGGTCACGCCGAAGGCCCCTGATTTGTTCCCACAGTGGCTGAAGGATCTGGAGGGACAGCGGATTCGCATCCGCGGCTATATGCGGCCGGGAGAACTGTCCGAAGGCCTGCCGTTTTTCGTTCTGGCCCGTGACACGAATGCCTGCTGTTTCGGCCCCAACACCAAGGCGTACGACATCATCCCCGTCATCATGCGCGAGGGGGTGACGACGGATTACATCCACATGCAGCCGTTCGACATCGTCGGCGTGTTCCATACCGGCGTCGAAATGGACTTCGCCAACCCCGACAAGGTCGAGTTCCTGTACCGGATCGAGGATGCCGTCCTGATTCGCAAGACGGACGCCCGCTAGCGGCTCCCGCGGTCTGACGATCGCCAGCCGTTCGCCTGATTCCTCTCGACTATCCTTCCGAACGCAATTTCCAGCAGGTGTCCGCCATGCGTATCGCTCTGTCCCTCCTGGTCGCCGGACTCGTGGCGGTTGGTGTTTTCAATTCGGCCGTCGGTTGCCCATTCTGCGAGGCACCCTCGCTGACGCTCACTGAGCAGCTCAACCAGGCGGATGTCAGCCTGCTGGTGCAGTGGGTCGAGGCGCAGAAGCCGAACAAGGAGAAGGGTTTCTCCGGCGCCACGACCTACGAAGTCGTCGAAGTCGTCCACGATGCGGGCAAGGCGTACAAGCCCGGAGCGCGTGTGCTGCTCGACCGTGAACGCGCCGCCAAGCCGGGCGACCTGTTCGTGCTCCTGGGCACGAAGGGGACGAACGTCGAATGGAGCAGCCCGCTCGCCGTCAGTGAGACCAGCTATCAGTACATCAAGCAGGCGCCGACGCAGGAGACTCCGGCGGCGGAGCGGCTCAAGTATTTCGTGAAATTCCTCGAATATCCCGACGCAATGGTCGCGGCAGACGCGTACGGCGAATTCGCCAATGCGCCTTACAAGGACATCGCCCCCGTCAAGGACTCTTTCCCGCGCGAAAACCTCCGCAAGTGGCTGTCAGATCCGAATACACCGAAGACCCGGCTCGGCCTGTATGGCCTGATGTTGGGCCTGTGCGGGAACGAGGAGGACGCCAAGCTGCTTCGCGACATCATCGAGCAGCCGACTCAGGATTATCGCCTGGGAATCGACGGTCTGATGGCGGGGTACTTGCTGATCAATGGTGCCGACGGACTGCCGCTGATTGACGACGGCAAACTGCGGAACGCGAACGCCCCGTTCAGCGAAACCTATGCCGGGATGCAGGCGCTGCGGTTTCTATGGACGTATGCCCCTGAGCGGATTCCGGCCGAGCGCCTGCGCCAGTCGATGCGGATTCTGCTCGATCGGCCGGACCTGGCAGACCTGGTCATCACGGACCTCGCCCGCTGGGAGGATTGGTCCGTCACCGACCGCCTGATGCAGATGTACGGACACGACGAGTACAACCTGCCGTCCATCAAACGGAATATCGTGCGGTATTTCCTGGTCGCTGAGCGGGTCAAGCCAAAGCAGGAGGGGGAAGCCCCGCCGGAATCGGCCATCAAAGCGAAGCAGTACCTCGAGAAGATCAAGGAGACCGATCCGAAAACCTACGAGGCGGCGAAGCGGTTCTTCATCCTGCCAGGCGGCGCTTCTGATTCCCGCCCAGCTCGGCAGCGAATTGAAGCTCGCGTAGCGTCGCCGACTTCGCAGGCCGGGCTGGATTGGTTCGCCGGGCTGTAGACGGAAGGCTTGGGGGGCTGACGCCCTCCGGCTCCGGAGTTACTTCTCGGGCAGCGTCAGAGTTGTACCCGGCTTCAACCGCCGAGGATCGCCGACGACGTTGCGGTTGGCCTTCCGCAATTTCTCGACGGCACGGACATCCCCGTATTCGCGCACGGCAATGCCTTCCAGCGTGTCGCCGCGGCGAACCGTGTAGGTGCGACCTGCGCCGTCCGCGGCGCGCTCCTCCTCGCCACTCTTCGCGGCTGATGCATTCATCATCGGCAGTTGCAGAGTCCTTTCGCTCGAGGCCGGTTGCGTCTTAAGGAACGGCCGCTGTCCGGCCCGCTGGAACCGACGGGGAGGCTCCTCCGTCGCATGCGGCGCTGTTTTCACGTCGCCGCGGGCAGACGTAGGTTCCGAAGCCGCAGTCGCGTCTGCCGCGGACGTCGTTTGTGCGCGGTCGTTCGTGCTCTGTGACGAGGCGTGCTCACGGACCGGCACGATCAGCACCATCCCCGGCTGTAGATCGTCAGGAGTCGCCAGGATTTCGCGATTCGCCTCGAACAGTTCGAGATAGCGCACAGAGTTGCCCAGAAAGTGTGCCGCAAGGCTGCTGAGAGTGTCTCCGGACCGCACGGTGTAATGCTCGACGAGCTGTTCGTCGCGTTCATCAGGGAGCATTACGTCGGCAGCGGCCGCGATTTCGGCGGGTGCTGCAGAGGAGCTGCCAATTGTCACAGACTCTGGCACCTGAGTCGCAGGAGTCGCTACGGCGATTGGTGCCGGCGGTCCAGCGGCCAGATCGAACGTCCCATCGCTGCCGGGGATGATCGCCGGTTCGGCGAGGACGCTCGCGGCGGCGATCGCCGGCTCTGCAGCAGTTGGGGGCACCGGGTCGGAATTTGTGTACGCGTGGACTGGCAGCTCGTCGATGTCGGCATCGAGTTCCGCGGCGCTCTCGAGCTGCAACAAACGCTGATCAACGTCGGTCTGCTTGGGAAAGCAGAACGCGGCGGCGAAGCCCAGAACGAGCACGCCGAGCGCGAGGCCAAGCTTGTGATCGCGGTGCATAAGGGCTGCTAGTTCTAACGTAGGTGCGGACGCGCCTGTCCTCCCGATCGCCGCGCGGTATCCGCGACGTTCGATCGAGTCAAACCCTGCCGCATCCCTGGCAGTCAGCAGAACGTTCCACGGAACCACCAGACATCGCAGCCTGATCGCGATTTCCAACAATGGATCCGGTTCGGCGCCTTTTCGCCGGTGTCCCACCTTCGAATTATCGGGTGCACACCGCGAGCCGATTGACCGGCATGAGGAAATCCGTACCTGCGCCGACGGAATCATGAAGCGCGGGGCGGTTCCGCAGATTCTGACGACGTTGCGTCCGGCAGATTCGCTTCCCGCTTCTCGGTTCCGCCGAAAAGCCACGAATCTCCCTCAATTCCGCTTGCCAATTCGGCGAACAGCAGGTCGCGGGTGCCTGCAAGCGAATATCGACCCTGAAAAGTCGGAGGCAATTGTGCGTAAGTCCCGTAGTCCCAACGAGCTACGATTCCCCTCCCGCCACTGACTGGACCTTCGTAGTCCAGGTACTTGAGCCGGTGGTCGGCCAGCCGCTCAGCAGGAACGCGGCGGCCCGTCGCTGGCTCGTTCAGCAGCCGCCAGGTGCGCAGGACGCCGCCGGATTCCAGCATCAGATCCCAATGCGGGAACGGATGATCGTGTGTGAGGATGACGTAGCGTGGCATGTAATCGCCGGAAATTCTTGCCCGCGAAACCCCCAGCGGCGCTGCGGGCGGTGCATCACACCATCAGACGGAAACCGAGAGTGGAACAACCCCTCAAATCGCTCTTGTGTCGTTTTTCGTCCGCCGCTAACCTCCGCTCCCCTCCTCGAATTCTCAACGGACTTTCTGCACTTCAACTTCCCTCACGGCACAGTCAGCCTGAATTGATTCGGGCTGCCAGTCGCCGACGTCTCGTTTCGCATTGTACGCGCACCCATCACCAGACGGTGGATGCATGCGGATGAAATCCGCGTTGATCGATGTACTTCGCTGCCGATTCCTGCGGCATATCGCGCTGCGCGCGGGTCTCGCCGGCGCTGTCGTGTTCGTCTGCACTGGTTGCGCATCGCTGCCGGAATTCTCACACCGGGCAATCGTCACGCCCGCTGAACAGGCGGGCCTGGGCGCTGTCGCGGTGACCGAGTTGCTGGGCACTTCGCAGCTTTCGCAGGATCAGCAGCAGATTGCCGTCACCAACGGCATCGGTCAACGGCTGGCCACGGCATCGGGACGCGATGACCTGGATTGGAATTTCAAGGTCGTCCAGCATCGGCGTCCAATCGCCGTGGCGCTGCCGGACGGTTCCGTGTTCATCACTGACGCGTTGCTCGCTCGTTGCCACAGCGAAGCAGAACTCGCCGCGGCGCTGGCAAAGGAAATGGGCTACATGCTGGCGGGTGTCTATCCTCAGGAAGTGACGGCGCCCGCGGGCGGGCTGGAGTACATCCCGCTCGAAATCGGTCGGCTGACGCCGGCCGATCAGTCCGCCACCAAGGTCGACGACATTCAGGCCGCCGATTCGATCGGTCTATCGCTCCTTGTGCGCGCGGGGTACGACCCGGCGGCCGCACAGTCCCACTGGTTAACGAGTCCGCCCGCCGTCGCCCGGGATGGCCGCACGGCATTTGTCACGCGCCGCCGCAACAACGCCGCCCGCGAGCAATCGTTCTATCACGCCATGGTTCAGGCCCGCAGCGTGTATCAGACGCAGGCTGCCAAACTCGGCTCCGGGAATGCACTGGCCTTTACCGCATCGCAGCCGCTGCCGCAGCCGGGAACCGCGCCCGCTCCGTCGGCACCTCCGCAAATCGCGGCCGGCGTCGACGCAACGGCACGACAGCCTGCTAAATCGACGATACATCGGGCGACTTCGCCGGCACATGCCGCAACCGGGAGCAATATCGTCGAATTCAGTTCGGACGGGGATTTCATCCCGCCGAACGTGCACTCGGATCGTCCGGGAGACGGCCGCTGGTCCGCCGTGGCAGACGCCCCCGCCGACCCACCATCTGCCAGCGCTCCGCCGTTGTCGATCGAACAGACCTCGTTCGAGACGTCCGACGTCCCGCCCCGTACGCCAGGACCGCTGCTGCCATGAGCACGCGCGAGCCAGCAACGGAATCTCCCCTGCGGGCTACTTGCGCGGCGTGATGCGCTCGACGCCCATCCACGGACGCAGCACGTCCGGGACAACGACACTGCCATCCGCCTGCTGATAGTTCTCGAGGATAGCGATAATCGCCCGCGTAACGGCCACCGCCGTGCCGTTGAGCGTGTGGGCGAACCTCGTCCCCTTCCAGTCGGGCGACTTGCAGCGAATGCCGAGCCGTCGTGCCTGGTAGTCCGTGCAGTTCGAGGCGGAAGTCACTTCGCCATACTCGCCACGTCCGGGCATCCAGGCTTCGAGATCGAATTTGCGGTACGCCGGCCCGCCGAGATCGCCGGTCGGGGTGTCGATCACGCGGTAGTGGATCCCCAGTCCTTGGAAGATCTCCTCTTCGATCCGCACGATCGTGTTGTGCACCTTTTCCGAAGCTGCGAGGTCGGGGGCGGTAAACCCGAACATCTCGACTTTCGTGAACTGGTGGACGCGGTAGATTCCCCGCGTCGCCTTGCCGTGCGCGCCCGCCTCGGTGCGAAAGCAATGGGAGATGCCAGCACACTTGAGCGGCAAGTCGGCTGCGTTCAGGATTTCATCCTTGAGCATGCCGCCGAGCGTGATTTCGGCGGTGGCGACCAGCGACAAGTCGCTGTTCTCGATGGAATAAATCTGGGCTTCCGGACCGCGCGGCAGGAACCCGATTCCCTCGAGGACCTCGTCGCGTGCGAGGTCGGGCGTCGTAAACAACGTGAAGCCTTCTTTGTGCAGCTTATGGACCGCATACTGGACGAGAGCCAGTTCGAGCAGCACGGCCTCGTTTTTCAAGTAGTAGAAGCCATGGCCGGCGACCTTGGACCCGGCTTCGAGGTCGACGAGGTCGAGTTTTTCGGCCAGCGCCACGTGATCCAGGGGCGGGAAATCGAACGCCGGCTTCGCTCCCCAGGTCCGCTCGATGCGGGAGCCGCGCTTTCTCCCGCCGATGGGCGTCGGGATGGGTCAGGTTGGGAATGCGGACTTGTAGTTCGCGGACGCGCGTTTCGGCGTCCTTGGAGCCGCCGCGTTGGCTGAGACCTGCTCCTTGAGTCCCCTTGCCGCGGGCGATGAAGGCGGGGCGGTCCTCTTTGGTCGCTTTCGGGAATCTTTGCGGCGATGTCGTTCTGTTCGGCCTGCAGGGCGTCGCCAGCGACGATCAGGTCGCGGCGTCGCGGCGGCGGCAACGAGCTGGGTGATGTCGACGTCGACACCGCGATTGCGGCAGTTTAGGTGACGTCGTCGGAGTGATCGCAGATGTATTGAGGTCAAGCATGGAGCTGAAATTCATTGATCAAGCGACCTCGAACGCTTCAAGCGTCCGGGTCGCTACAGGTTCCGACGCGACGGTTTAGTGGGCCGCTAATTGCCCCACAGATTTCGCTGGCCTTGATGCCACCCTGGAAATCCTCCAGCCGGAAGCTCTCGTTCGGACTGTGCAGATTGTCCGTGTTCTGGCCCCAGCCGAGCAGGAGGTATCGACTCCCAGAATCTGCTTGAAGCTGCCGACGACGGGGATCGAGCCCCCCTTCGCGGATCATCACCGGCGGCTTGCCAAAGCCCGCTGCCACTGCCTGTCGCGCCGCCTGCATGTACGGGCTGTTCAGATCGCACACGAACCCTGGCGGCGCCCCGTGATCGACCTGGAACTCCATCCGAATTCCCGGCAGAAGCTGCCTGGCAGCATATTTCCGCAAACTGTCCACAATCCGCTGAGGATCCTGGTTCGGTACCTCAGGCGACAGGTCAGCTTGATCGTCGCCTGCGCCGGAATGATCGTCTTGGGACCGACGCCGGTGTAGCCGCTGATCATCCCGTTGACGTCGCACGTCGGCCGCGCCCAGCGGCGCTCGAGAGTCGTAAAACCGGCCTCGCCGTGCGGCTTCGGCGAGGCATTCCGAGGCTCCTTCAGATAAGGGCCTTCCTTGAAGGGCAGTTTTGCAAACTCGGCCCGCTCCGCCTTCGTCAGGCGCGCCACGCGCTGCTGTAGAACCCCGGAATACGGACCTTCCCGTTGTCGTCGCAGCCGCAGCGATCAGCTTCGCCGCCGCGTTGGCCGTTCGCCACGGAACCTCCGAACACGCCGCTGTGCAGGTCTTGCTTCGGCCCCTTCAGAGTGATCTCGACCGCAATGATCCTCGCAGACTGTACGTGATGGCCGGCACCCCTGGTGCGAACTGCGCGGTGTCGCTGATCACCGCCACGTCGCACTTGAGCGCCCGCTTGTGCTTCTTGAGAAAGAGGTCGAGGTTGTTGCTGCCGACTTCTTCTTCCCCCTCGATGACGAACTTGACGTTCACCGGAAGTTCGCCGGCGGTGCGCGTCCACGCCTCGACTGATTTGATGTGCGTCAGCATCTGCCCTTTGTCGTCGGTCGCGCCGCGCGCATAGAGTCGGCCGTCGCGGATCGTCGGCTCAAACGGCGGCGTGACCCACTGGTCGAGCGGATCGGGAGGCTGAACATCGTAATGGCCGTACACCAGCACGGTCGGCGCGCCTTTCGCCTTCGTCCATTCCGCATGGACAATCGGGTGACCGGCCGTCGGCACGATGCTCGCACTCAGCCCGGCCTGTTCGCATTGCGCCCGGACAAACTCGGCCGCTCGTTGCACGTCCGCCTTGTGGACCGGTGCGTGCACTCACGCTGGGAATCCGCAGGAGTTCCTGCAGTTCGGCGACAAACCGCGGCCCCTCGGTGAGCAGGAATTCGTCAACAGCGGCAACAGCGGCTGGCAAGTCGTGCATTCGCGATCCCATCGCTCCGTAAATGGCAGAATGACCAATTGTCGAATGGCTGGCCCGGTTGCAAAACCGTCGCGGGCCGGCGGATTCCGGAGGATAGCAGCGCCGGCGCGCAACGGCATCGTCGCGGCGCGCATCGAGAGCACTGAGCGATCCATGCTCAGTTGAGAATGTCGTCGTCCCCGAGCACGATGACTCCGTCCGACTGTCCCTTGCGTGGCTTGGACGATTTCGCGTGCGAGGACTTCTTGCCCGACGATTTCGAGTTCGGCTTCGACTTTGACTTCGGCTTGGACTTCGTTTTTGAGGCGGGGAGCGTCTCATCCTCCTCAACGATAAAGTCGAATTCGTCCTCGGGAATTGCCACGGGGATGTCGCGGCTCACCATGTGCGCGGGCGCACGCCGAACGCCGTCTTCGGCGCCGACCCAGACTGACTTCTTGGCGTTCGGCGGACGTTTGGGGACTTCGGCCATTTCCAGCCGGAACTCGACATCGCCGATCGTCAGTTGGTCGCCGGCTTTGAGCGGCGACTCCCGGTCGATCCGCACGCCGTTCACGCGCACACCGTTCATGCTGCCCAGGTCGCGGACGACGAAGTAATCGTGGATCTGCGCCACGCAGCAGTGTTTCCGGGAAATCTTGCGGCTCCCGGTCAGTATGACGTCGCAGTCCGGCTGGCGGCCGAACAATAGAATTGCCTTGTCGAGCACGATCCGCTCACCGCCGGACGAAGGAGTCAGCACCATCTGCATGGAAGCAACCGCCAGCGAATGCTACGAGAGAAACGATCGAACATATCCTAACATACCTCCGCGACCGCACGTAACAAGCAATTGCGTCTCTTACACCGGTCGAAAGTGATGGAACCACGAAGTCTGCGGAAGACGCGGCAAGGCGGGGGGCGAACGGCACGGCAACACCAACCCGTCCACAACGCGACGCGGCCGCAAACAGCAACGAAATTCGCCTCTTCTACCGGATGCTTTCCGTGCCGGCAGTGTGTTCCCTGGTTTCTCACGGGTAACAGCAACAAGCTATGACCGAAATTGAAATCGCCCGCGCTTCCGCTCGCCGCGGCGGCGTGATTCTGATGGACTACTGGCGTCGCGGCTTCTCCGCGCGCGACAAGACAAACGCCGGCTTTGTCACCGACGCCGACCTGGCCTCGGAAAAAGCGATCGCCGAGTTAATACTTGCGGATCGTCCCGACCACGCCGTCCTTGGTGAAGAAGAACACGCGGCCGACATCCGCTCCGAGCATCTGTGGATCGTCGATCCACTGGATGGCACAACCAACTACGCGCACCGGCTGCCACACTTCGCGGTCTCTGTCGCATATTACCATCGCGGCGTGGCGCAGTGCGGGGTCGTGTGGAACCCGGCCCGCGATGACTGGTACGAGACCACGCGCGGCGGCGGCGCCTGGCACAACGGCGAGCGCGTGCGAGTCAGCGACGCCGCACGGCTTGACCAAGTGCTCGTCGGCGTTGGGTTCTATTACGATCGCGGGGCAATAATGGAAGCCACGCTGGCCGCCATCGGCGACCTGTTCCGGCAGCAGATACACGGTATCCGCCGGTTCGGCACGGCGGCTCTCGATTTGTGCCACGTCGCGTGCGGGCTCTACGGCGGGTTTTTCGAGTACCAGCTCTCGCCGTGGGACTTCGCCGCCGCGCGACTGTTTCTGGAAGAAGCGGGCGGCCAGGTCACGACCTGCCTCGGCGATCCGCTGCCACTAGCGAAGACGCACGTCCTCGCATCAAACGGGTTGCTGCATTCGGCAATGCTGGAGATTGTGTCGCGGCATTGTCTCCGGTAAGGGGTTTGTCACCGAACGCAGACTTCGGACCGAGTGCTGTCGGCCTGCAGAGTTTTCCCAGATTGTCGGACCGCACAGCTACTCGCGGCAATTCTTGCCGCTTCGCGTGTCAAACCTTTACGGTTGTGGCGCTGGCGTGGCACGTCCGGCTTCGATTGCTTTCGCGGGGTTCGACGGTCCGATCGATTGTGTGAGTGCGCTCAAGGATGAGCTTGCGCCCACGGACACGGACGTCACGATGCCGCCGCTGCTGAAACTTCATCGCGCGCTCTGCCTGCTCCTGCTGGCTACCGCCGTCTCGGGTTGCGCGTCCGGCGGCCGCCGGATTGTCCTGTGGACGGAGTATCCGTCCGGGCGGCAGGTGACGCTGGGTTGGGGAGGGTGAACGAGCAGAGCCACGATCTGATCGTGCGCCGCCGGCGCCCGAAGCTCTCGTCTCCGACGATCCTCCTGCAACCGCCGTCATTCAGGCCAGCGCGACGACGGACGACAAGCAATCCAGACCGGATACCGCATCAGTCGCGTCGCTCCAGGAAGTCCCGACGCCGGACGCACCGCTCTCGGAAATTCCGCTGCCGGAAGTGCCACCGCCGGACGCGCCTCCTGCTGCCGAGGGTGAGATTCCGCTGTTTTCCGTTGACCAGGCGATCAACGCCTGCCTGATGGCCGATCCGCAGATCAAGGCGGGGCTGGAAGCGATCAGACAGGCAAATGGCGACTGGATCCAGAGTTCGCTCAAACCGAATCCGTGGTTCAACATCAGCCAGACTCTGAATCCCCTTGAGCACTGGACGCCGACACGCCAGGGAGGTCCGCCGCAGTTCGATACCGGCATTGCCATGCCCATCGACTGGTACCTGTTCGGGAAACAGGCGGCTGCCATGCTGGCCGCGCAGCAGGGGGTCCGCGTCAGCGAATCGCAATATGCTGATGTGATCCGTGTGCGCGTGATGCAGACATCAATGGCCTACTTCGATGCGTTGGAGGCACAGGCCATGTTGGAACTGGCTCGCGAGAACCTGCAAAATCTGACGGAAGTGGAGGAGGCCCAGGCGAAACTGGTTCGCGAAGGGCTGCGTGCGGACGTCGATTTGAAGCGGATTCGACTAGACGTGCTGGCCGGCCGGCGGCTGGTCAATACGGCGACCGTCGACGCGACGCAGACGAAGGCGGCACTGGAGACTTTTCTGGGCGGCATGCGCATTACCCAAGCGAGCCTCAGTCCCAATCTGCCGGGGCCGCTGCCCGTCGAAGTTGTCGAGGTCGATCAGGCCTACCAAATGGCGCAGGGAATCCGACCGGACATCCAGGCCCTCCGCTGGCAGGTGGCACAAGCCCGGGCGGTTATCGAACTCGAAGTACGAAACGGCAAGCCGCTGGTGACGCCGAAGGTCGGTTACACGCACCAGTTCCAGAACGTGATCGGTTTTCCGGACGCCAACTCTTGGGGCGTCGGCGTCGATATGTCGCTGCCCGTGTTCAACCAGAATCAGGGGAACGTACATAAGGCGATGGCGGTGGCAAACCAGGCAGCCTTTGCCGTGCGGAACGCGGAAATCGCGCTGCATTCGGAACTTGAGTCTGCAACTCAGGAGATCCGCACTGCCGTTCTCAATTCTGCGACAGTCGCGGAATCTCAATTGCAGCTGGCGGGACAAGTACGCGACGCGATCACGGCTGCGTACAATGCCGGGGACCGGCCGCTGATCGACTTACTGGACGCGCAGCGGAATTATCGGGAAACTTACAGGCTTTATATCACCGCCCGCGCGGGGTTCTGGCGGGCGTTCTATCGGTACAATGCCGCAATCGGGCAGCAGGTTCTGATCCATGACGCAGGCCAAGACCCCACCGGTCCCGGCGGCTGATCCGCCGGTCGAGCACAATGGCGCCCCCGCAGCCGGGGCGCCCGCTTCGACTCCGACACCACAAGCCGAACAGCACCGCTCCCTCTGGAACCGAATGTGGTCGGCCGCACAGTTGATACTGTCGCTGGTCGTGACGCTGGGAACTCTGGTGTACCTGGTCTGGATGCCTGGAGGAGGGCACGGCGAAGACACCAAGCGGACGCCCAAGATCGAGGTCGTCGAGACGCTTGACCCCGCACATCTGCAAATTCGCCCGGGGACGGCACTGGATACGAAGCTGGACACGCTCAAAGTCCAGACGACGTCCATCAATTCCCCGTTGATGATGATCACCGGCTACGTAGTGGCGTCGCTGCGGCCAGGCAAGGGGAATCGCGCCGGCGATTGGCAGTTCAAAGATCCGGATACGCTCTCGTCCTTTGCCGATTGGCAGAAGGCGACCGCCGACGTCACCTTCACCGCCGGCCAACTGGCCCGGACGAAGGAGCTCGCTGAAAAGCGATTTGCCTCGCAGGAGAAAGTCGTCAAACGCTACGAAAAGGTGCTGGAGGCCGGAACGGCAACTGCGAAGGAGAGTGAAGCCGAAAAAACCAAGCTGATGGAGTACGACATTCAGGGTCGTTCGGAGATTTACGCGGCGGAAACCGCCAGTCGAACGGCGATCAGGTCCGAGACCGTAGCGGCGCGGCAGCTGCAGGCCGCGGGACTCGAACCAGACTTGCTGTTATCGACGACCCCGGAAAACGACATCATCCTGGCGGAGGTGCCGGAGGCGGCATTCAAGCTGGTGAGCATCGGCCAGAAGTGCTCGGCAACGTTCTACGGATTGCCGGGTCATGTCTTCGAAGGGCGGGTGGACCGCATTGCTCCGTCGCTGTCGGTCACGCGCCGGGCGATGCGCGTGCTGATCGTGATTCACGACCCTGACGACCTGCTCAGGCCGAACATGTTCGCCGATGTGGGCCTCGGGACCAACGAACGCGATGCCGTGCTGATACCAGCGGACGGCGTGATTCACGTGGGCCGGACCGATTATGTACTCGTTGAGGAGAAACCCGAGATTTTCCGGATCACTCAAGTGCAGGTGGGTGAGCCGCACGACGCGCAGGTCGAGATCGTCAATGGCCTGGCTGCCGGCGATACAGTCATCAGCAAGGGAGCCGTCCTGCTCAAGCCGGCTCTCGTGCGAGCGCTGAATCCTGATCTCACCAAGCCCACCACGTCCGGGCAGCCACAGCCCGGCATTGCGATTATGAGCAAAGAGAAGGCTGCATGATCGCAACGCTGATTCGCAGCGCGATGGAGCAACGCTGGATCGTCCTGATCATCACAGCGGCGATCATGGCGTTCGGCGTGTATTCGTTCGAAGAGCAGCCGATTGATGCCTATCCGGACATCTCGGCGCAGATGGTGCAGGTGATCACGGTCTTCCCGGGCCGTGCTCCCGAGGAAGTCGAGCGGCAGGTCACTGTTCCCGTCGAGATTGCGATGCGGAACGTGCCGAAGGTAACCGTCATACGCTCGCGCACGATCTTCGGACTGTCCGTCGTGCAGATGATTTTCGAGGAGGGCACGGACAGCTATTGGGCGCGGCAGCGCGTGCTCGAAAAGCTCGGCAGTCTCGTCCTGCCTGACGGAGCGCAGGCTGGGATGGGTCCGCTGGCGACAGCGTACGGTGAGGTGTACCGCTACGAGCTGGTGTCGGACGGCACGCACGACCTGATGGAGCTGCGCACGCTCAACGACTGGGTCGTGATTCCGCGTCTGTTGCGCGTGCCAGGCGTGGCGGAGGTCGCAAACTTCGGCGGGCAGGCGAAGCAGTTCACAATCGCATTCCAGCCGGCGCAGCTTGTGCAATACGGGCTGACGCTGGATGACATCGTCGCCGCGATCCAGGCGAACAATCACGTGGCTGGCGGCAGCGTGCTGCGCCGCGGTGGAATGTCGTTCGTTATCCGCGGGGCCGGCGCTCTGGAGACCGCCAAGCAAATTGAGGACATCTTCGTGAAGTCGGTCGGCGGAACGCCGCTGTTCGTCAAGGACGTCGCCGCGGTCGACACCGACTTCCGGATTCCCTCGGGAATCTACAGCAAGGACCTGGTGGACGAATCGGTCGAGGGCATCACGCTGATGCGCCGCGGCGAAAACCCTTCGCGGGTGCTGGCCGCCGTGAAAGAGGCCGCAGCGGAACTGAACAACGAGACGCTGCCCGAAGGCGTGCAGATCGTCCCGTTCTACGACCGACAGCACCTCGTGGACGGGACGCTGCACACCGTCGCACACAGCGTGTTTCTGGGTATCACGCTGGTGATGCTGGTGCTGCTGCTGTTCCTGGGCCGGCCGTCGATGGCATTCCTGGTGGCGCTGACGATTCCTGTCTCGCTGCTGTTCGCCCTGATCCTCATGTACCTGACGGATATCCCGATCGGGTTGTTATCGATCGGCGCCATCGACTTCGGGATTATCGTCGACGGCGCGGTGATCATGGCTGAGAACATTGCGCGGCACCTCGGCAACGCGACGCACCGCGAGCAGCGTCCGAACGTGTTTCGCGTCGTGCTGGCCGCGGCCCTCGAAATGGAGCGGCCGGTCTTCTTCGCGGTGATCATCGTTGTCGCGGCGTATCTGCCGTTGCTGTCGCTCACGAGCATCGAAGGGCTGCTGTTCCGCCCGATGGCGCTGACGATGGTGTATGCGTTGGGTGGGGCGCTGTTGTTCTCATTGTTCGTCGTGCCGGTGCTGGCGGTGATCATGTTCCGGCACGGTTATCACGAATGGGAGAACCCGGTGCTACTTTGGTCCCGGCCGATCTACGCGTCGATCCTGCGCGGGTTGGTGGCGGCACGGTGGCTGGTGCTGACCTCGTCATTCTCGGCAGTGGCGATCATCTGCTTCCATGTCGCGCCGGAATTGGGAATCGAGTTTCTACCGTACATGGACGAGGGGGTCGCCTGGGTGCGTGCGAACTTCCCGGAAGGGACCTCGCTGCAGCAGTCGAGCGTGTACGGCCGCCGGATTCGGGAAATCGCGATGGAGTTTCCCGATATCCGGTTCGTCTCAGCACAGGCCGGCCGCAACGACTCCGGGACCGACCCGTTTCCAGCCAGCCGCCTGGAATTGATGATCGGCCCGAAGCCGCGTGACGAGTGGAAGCAGTTTAAGACGAAGCGCGAGCTGCTGAACGCTCTCGGGAAACGGCTGCGCGAGGAGTTCCCGACAACTCGATTCAACTTCACGCAGCCGATCATCGACAGCGTGACGGAAGACACGAACGGGACCTCGGCCAACCTGGCGGTCGAGTTCACGGGGAGCAACGCAGATATCCTGCTGGGATTCGCCCGCCGGACGGTGGATCTCCTGCGCGACGTTCCCGGTTCGCAGGACGTCGCGATCGAGCAGGAAGGGCCGCAGCCGCAATTGCTGATCCTGCCAGATCGCCGGCTCTGCGCGCGCAACAACGTGCGGATTGAAGACGTCACCCGCCTGATCAACACGGCGATGGGGGGCGAACCGATCGGCACGCTCTACGAGGGGGAACGGCGGTTTGACATCGTCGCCAAGCTCGATCGCAAGGCGCTGACGTCGGCACAGGCCATTGGGCGGCTGCTGGTGTTCACGACGGCCGGCGTGCCGATCCCGCTCGGACAGGTAGCACACATCGAGATTGCCGACGGTCAGACGCTGATTGCCCGAGAGAACGGGCGGAAGCGCATTACCGTCCGGTGCGACATCGTCGGCCGCGATCAGGGTGGGTTCGTCAGTGAGGCGCAGCGGAAATTCAACGAGTCGATCGGACGGGATCTGCCGGCCGGAGTCCGCGTCGGGTGGCTGGGAATGTTTGAGAATCTGAAGCGCGCGCAAGCGCACTTTCTGACGCTGATTCCGATCACGATCGGGATCATCTTCGTGCTGTTGTGGGTGACGTTCAATCGTTTCGCCGCGTTGCTGGTGCTGTGCGGCATTCCATTTCGTGCATCGGAGCGCTTGCTGGCAGCATGTGCGTCCGCGACATGCACATCAACGTGTCGACGGGCGTCGGCTTCGCCATGCCTGTTCGGCGTGTCGAAATCCGGGGCGTGTTGATGGTCCGCTCGATCCCGTCACTGCGCGACAAGGGATTGGCGGTCCAGAAATGCGCATCATCGAAGGCGCTGTTGCAATTCGCGACCGATTCTGATGACGCAATCGTGGCGATCTTCGGGCTGCTGCCGCTGGCTGGCCACCGGTTTGGGATCCGACGTGCGGCGGCCGCGGCCGCTGTCATTGTCTGGGGACTGTTCAGCTCGATGGTCCTGACGCTGTTCGGTGCCGGTGTTCTATCGGTTGCTGACCCCGAAGATGCCGCAGGCGGCCTCCGGCGAGGCCGAGCTGACGGCACGCTATGTGGAACCGTTGCCGGACGCCGTGGTCGACGACGTCGTCGCGGCGATCGACTACCTGGGAGCGCACGACCACGGACGCGGCGAAATCTTTCGAAGTCGCCGACGAGTGGAACCGGCCGGTTGAACGGATCACCTGTTGTGCAGTCCGCCGAACTGCCGGAAACTCAGGTCAATACGCCGCACCGACCGTTGAGCTGACAGTGAAGGGACCGCGTTCCTGACCGCCGATCAGGAAGGACGCGAGGCGGCAACGCCGGCATCTGCTGGAGTTGAGGTTGTTCCGCGATGTCGTCGACGCGCTGGAGCGCCAACCCAATCTGACCATCGACGCCGATTTCGTGATCGAAGAGATCGTCAGCCGGATGCCGTACGAAAACATCGAGCGGGTCTTCAACACGTTCGTGATGTGGGCCCGGTATGGGCACCTCATCACGTATGACGAAGAGACCCAGCGCATCGCACTCGTGGCGCCAATCGCGCGCCGACCGGAATAGCAGGCCAACCAGGAGTATCGGAGTTCCGCCTTCAGGTGGCCGAACTTCCGCCGACTCCGTACCGCCTGAAGAGAGAACTCGAACGAGAATCAGAACATCTCGCGGATCGGCTCGCCCAGATGGCCAAAGTGCACCGGGCGATTGGCGGCCGTGTACAGCGGTTGATCACGATCAATCCCCAGTTTTTCGTAGATCGTTGCTGCGTAGTCCTCGGGCGTATCGGCTGCGCATAGGCAATCACGTAGCCCCTTCCGGGTCACTGAGTCGATCACCTGGCCGCCGGGGACGCCGGCGCTCAGCCATCACCAACCGAGGCCAGGCGTCCGTCCGGTGGTCGCTGGCCTGGAACTTGTTGAGCCGTGGCGTCCGGCGAACTCTGACAAAAGCAGACCGGCGTCTCCGGCCAGCAGTCCGCGGCTCGTCGAGGTCCGCTGATCGGCGCAAAACCTGATCGGTGCTCCCATCATGACCCAGTGACCCGATGCCGCCAGCGCCCCTCACCGCCGGCCTTGTCGCGAACGGTGCCACGATGCGGGAGTGTAAATCAGGTCGTGATGATCCCAGTTGAGGTCGAAACCGCCCAGCGTTTCCGCAGTCAGGGGCCAGCGGACGTCGACGGTCACGAACCGCGCGCTTCGATCAACCGCGCCCAGCAGGTAGCAGGCACGCGGTGACCTTCCCGTACCGTTCGCGCATCGTCGCCGGTTCGGAGTGAAGGTTGAACACCTCATCGACGCGACTGGTCAGCGTATCGAACGCCTGCGCGTAGAATCGGTCCATGCCGTCCAGCCCGCGGACTCTGCCGGCATCGACAAAGCCGCCGTCAAAGCTGGTCAGCAGGTCATGTCGGCCGCCGAGGCGGGCAGCCGCATTCTCCGGCCGGGCCAGCAGGTCGGCGACCTGCCAATTGGGATCGGACACGTCGGCGCCCTGATCACCTTGAGGCTTTGCCCAGGGGACGCGGGCAGGAACCCCGTGCGGGTCTCAACTGCCTGTTCGTGGTTTCCCGGCACCATGATATACGGCGGCAGGCGCGGGTTCTCGGTTCCAATGATGCGGCTCACCGTCGAGCCGATGTCCGGCATCACCACGAGACTGCTGGGATGCGCGCCGGACAGTGCGTATTGCGTGCCGTTGGGGTGCGCGTCTGCGCCACCGACGGCGTGATGCATCGACCGCACGACCGCCAGCTTGTGCGCGAACCGCGCCGTGTGCGGTAACAGGGCCGTAAATTGGAGACCCGGCACGCTCGTCGCAATGGGCCGGTGTGGACTGCGATGATCGACGGGGGCCTCCGGCTTGGGATCCCACGTGTCCATGTGGGAGAGCCCCCCCTGTTCGTAGATCACGAGTACCCGCTTCGCGGCCGGCTGTGACTGAGCGCCGCCGCGTGCCTGCAATGACAGCAGTTGCGGCAGCGGCCGAGGACACCGGCAAGACCGAGCGAATAATCGCCGTCGCGAGATTTCGGGACGAACATCGGGCATGACGCGACGCACCGGAAAACTGAACCACCTGGCAGCCGTATAGCCTTCGGATCAGTGACTTTATCATCCACGCCAGCGGCTACCGGCAATCCTGGTGAGCACCGTGCCTCGGAGCCGCCATTTCATCGTACGGACATTAACTCGCGCAGGAACTTCGCCGTCTGGTAGGCTGTCGACCGGCGGCTCATCCAGCAGTCCGGACTGGTGCGCGTAATCGGACCTTCGTAGCCGATGGAGCGCGATCGGTGAAGACCCGTTCGAAGTCGATTCCGCGCCCCGGCATGGATCAGCAGCAGATCGAAGCTGACAGGACCACGATGCCACGTGTTGAGCGTGACGCTGCCGTCGAGTTGGGCGCGCGGTTTCGCCGAAGGTAGACGTTGACGATCACGGCGCCCAGTCGCTGGATTGTCCAGCCCGTAGTCCTGTCCGCAGATTTCGAGATTGGCCGGCTCATAGATCAGTCCGAAGTTCGGCCGATCAATGGACCGCAGCGATTGTTCGATGCCGTCGACGGTCTCGAACAGGCTCGACGTGTGGCATTGGTGGACGAGCGTGATGCCGGCTCGCGCGGCCTGATCAACCGGCCTGCTGTGCGGCGACAATGTCACCGTCCTTTTTGAGAGCGACGCGGATCAGCGGCGCGCCAAGCGATTGGCGCCGAGATCCGGGTAGGGGCCGATGTTTCGCAGGCAATCCGGACCAGCGTCGTTGTTGTAGACGACGGGAAAGTCGCCAGTGATCATCGTGACCCGCAGTCCTGGCTCGTGGAGCAACGCCGCGCGGTCCTGCGCTGCGAACGCGTCGGGTGTCCTGGTTCCAATCTGCGACGCCCGCATGCAAAGGGCGTCATAACCGGCGGTGACCGCCAGGTCCGCCAATTCCTGGGCGACAGCACGCGCTCCTTGGACAGAAACTCCTCGGCAATACGAACGGAGAGTGAGAGGAGCACGGCGTGAGTCAAAGCGACGGAGTTCATCGACTTCTGGCGCGCCGGAGGCGGTGAGTCCCTCGCGATGTGACCGCGCTTGCTGGTACGTCGCGCTACTTCTCGCGTCGTTCCGCTCCCGCGATGAACAGATCGAGCAGCGTGCGTAGCTCGACGTGCTGGCGCATGCCGGCAATCAGCGCGTGAGTGTCAATCTCGCGATCTTCGATGGCAACGGCGATCCGTGGGCGCAACTCGCGCATGAACAACCGCAGTTGCCGGCTGCGAATCCAAGTGTAGCAACCCCACAATGCGACGAAGACCACCCCGGGGACCACGAACCAGTTCGACCAGCCCAGTCCGCCGATTGTGAAGAGCGACACGAGGATCGCAAACGTTACGAACGACGTCGTCCACAGCGGGCGGGCGGCCCGCAGACTCAATCGTTCGTTGCATTCGACGAGCAGGCCGTACAGCTCCGCTTCGTCGATGCCGTCCCGCAGCCCGTCCGATGCGCGCGGCTCGCACACGAGTTCGCCGTCCTTGCGCGTAATCAGGACGGACTCTCCCTCGTCGGGGAGATGCTCGGACAGATACTCAAGTTCTTCAAATGGAGTGGCCATGACGGGCAATCGGGCTGTGCAGCGCCTGCTCCATCACTTCCAGAATTCTCGCCAGGTCGTTCGGGACGACAATGGGCGCGTTGCGGAATTGCCCGCCTCCCCGCCCCCCTTCGCCTCCCGCATGATATTCCACCGTAGCATTCGGGTCTTTCAGCTGGTGCCCGGTCAGGACGCAGACCACTCGATCGCTCGGTGATATCACGCCCTGCGCACGCAGCAGCTTTGCTCCAGCCACGCTGGCTGCACTCGCCGGCTCGCAGCCGAAGCCGCCGGCTCCGACCTGCGCCTTGGCGTCCAGAATTTCCTCGTCGCAGACTTCACGCACGACACCGTCGCAGACGGCGAGCGCCCGCAGGCACTTCTTCAAATTCACCGGCCGGTTGATTTCGATCGCGCTGGCCAGCGTTTGCGCCCGGCGCTGCCGCGCGTCCATGTCGGCGTAATAAGCATCGATCAGCTTCTGGTCCGGACGACCATCGTTCCACCGCAGGCCCTGACGATCGTACAGCTCGAACAGGGTGTTGGCCCCGCGGGCGTTGATCACGGCCAGCCGCGGCACGCGCTCAATCAGACCGAGGTGTTTCAGTTCCTGCAGCGCCTTACCGAACGCGCTGGAGTTCCCCAGATTGCCGCCCGGGACGACGATCCAGTCCGGCGACTGCCAGTCCAGGCCTTCGAGGATCCGGTAAATGATCGCCTTCTGTCCTTCAAGCCGGAACGGATTGACGCTGTTGCACAGATAAATGCCGGCCTGCTGGCTGACTTGCCGCACGCGGGCCAGCGCGTCGTCAAAATCTCCCTGGATCTGCAGCGTGAGCGCGCCGTAATCGAGCGCCTGCGACAGCTTCCCATACGCAATCTTGCCGCTGCCGACGAACACGACGACCCGGAACAATTGCGTCGCACTGGCATAGATGGCCAGCGACGCGCTGGTGTTTCCGGTCGAGGCGCAGGCAGCCAGTTTGGCGCCGACCATCCGCGCATGTGTCGCGGCGGCCGTCATGCCGTTGTCTTTGAAGCTGCCGGACGGATTCAGCCCTTCGTACTGCAGATACACCTGCCCGGCCGGCATACCGACATAGCGTGCGACGAGGTCCGAAGACCGCAGGACCGTCTGCCCTTCGCCGATCGTGACGACCTGGTCGTCGGGTGCGAACGGCAACAGTTCGCGAAACCGCCATACGCCGCTGAGATCGAGCGGATTGCCGATGTTGCTTCGCCGTGCGGTGAATTCGCGAAGCGAGCGCGGCAGAGGCACGCGGTCCCAGTCGTAGCGGACGTCGAACAGTTCGTCGGAATCTGCGCGGACGTTGTGCGCTTCACTGACGCCGAGCGTGGCCGTCCGCCCGGGAGTGATGCTGGCCTGGTACGCGCATTCCGCAGTCCGCGTGGAAATCGCAGTGCCTCCCGACTCTCAGAGACAGCGGCCGTTCCGCCGAGTTCGCGGTGAGGCCGCCCGGCCGCACACAATATCGTACGCCGTTGAACGTCGGAGCGCTGGCGCGACGGCTGGCTGCCCTCGGCCCTGATCTTGTCCGCGCGCGCAGCATCCCGCAAGATGAAATCTCCGGCCATCGGCCGGCGCCTGCAACCCAGCGGCGGGATGGGACGCTCAGCAACCGTCGCGACGCATCTGCTCGACTTGCCGGCGGTACTTGGTCGCCTTGTGGGCATACGCTTTCCGCTTCGGCGTGCTGCCGGCGATCTGGGACAAATGGGTGTATTTGTCGGCCAACGCCTGTTTGACGTCGATCTTGGTCTTCCCGTAGTGCATATCAGCCTCGGCGTGTCTTTTCGTGCGGGAGGAGGATTGTAACGATCCCCGTTTGGCGTTGCAGCCCAAGCCGCCGCGATTTACAATTCCAAAAAGGAAAGTTTTGGGTGAACAAACATTGATTACTTGAAGCCGGGTTTGCCCCCGGGCGTTTGTGGCGACGAGTTCTATGCCGTTCCGCCATTTGCTCTTGTTGTCGATTGTGCTGGCACTGCGTTGCGCCCCGTCGACGCCACCCGCATCCAACACTGTCGCCAGATCTTCGGCGCGCTACACGATCGTCACAACCACGGCGATGGTCACCGACATCGTCCAGCACGTGGCTGGTGACCATGCGGATGTGCATGGCCTGATGGGAACTGGGGTCGATCCCCACCTGTTTCGCCCGTCGACCAGCGATCACAGCAAGCTGTTCGCCGCCGACGTGATCTTCTATTCGGGCCTGATGCTCGAAGGGGGCCTCGACCCGGTCCTGAAGAAGGCGCGCGAGCGCGGCAAGCCCGCGTTCGCCGTCACAGACGACCTCGACCCGGTCTACGTCCGTCACTCCGAGCAGTTCGAAGGGCACCCCGATCCGCACGTCTGGAATGATGTCTCCGCCTGGAGCCAGTGCGTGGCGTGCGTAGCACGGCGGCTGGCCGAGTTTGATCCGCAGCACGCCGAGGAATATCGGACGAATGCGAAGCAGTACCGCGCCGAACTCGCCGAGTTGCACGCCTACGCGAAACAGGTGATTGCCAGCGTTCCAGAGCAGCAACGAACGCTGGTGACCGCCCATGACGCATTTGCGTATTTCGCTCGCGCCTACGCGATCCCGGTCAGGTCGGTACTCGGCATCACGACCGAGTCGGAAGCGGGGGTCGAGGACATCAATTCGCTTGTCGAATTCCTGGTGCAGCAGCGGATTCCGGCAGTGTTCGTGGAGACAAGCGTCAATTCCCGCAATATCGAAGCGGTCATTGAGGGAGCAGCCAAACGCGGCTGGACAGTCCGGATCGGCGGCACGCTGTTTTCCGACGCGATGGGCGCACCGGGGACTTATGAGGGGACGTACATCGGCATGCTCGATCACAACGCCACTGTCGTCGCCCAGGCCCTCGGCGGCACGGCGCCGTCGCGCGGCTTTCGCGGAAAGTTGGCCGCCTCAGAGTAAGGCCAGGCACGCGAAAGCCCTACCCATGCGGTCGGATTCATGACTTCTGCGACGACATCCCCCCCAGGCGACCCCGCCGCCACGCGTGACCATCCGGAGACGTCGCCGCTGTCGATTCACGATATGACGGTGGCCTATCATCGCCGACCGGTGCTGTGGGACGTGGATTACATTGCGCCGGCAGGGAGACTGGTGGCGATCGTCGGGCCGAACGGCGCGGGCAAGAGCACGCTCATCAAGGCGGCCCTGGATCTGATTCCCAAGGTTTCCGGCGACGTCCGGGTCTTTGGCCGGCCGTACCGCGAGCAGCGTGCGCGAGTCGCGTACGTCCCCCAGCGAACCAGCGTCGACTGGGATTTTCCCGTCAGCGCGGCTGGACGTCGTCACCACCGGATTGTACCGGCGAATCGGCTGGTTACGGCCGGTGACACGGCACTGGAGAAACCTCGCACTGTCGGCGGCGATCGCGTGGGACTGGCTGAGTACGCATCCCGCCAGATCAGCCAGTTGTCCGGCGGACAACAGCAGCGGGTCTTTCTGGCGCGTGCGCTTGGTGCAGCAGGCTGACCTGTATCTGATGGACGAACCATTTGCCGGCGTGGACGCGGCGACGGAACGAGCAATCGTCGCCCTGCTGCGCGAACTGCGATCCGCCGGCCAGACGGCGCTGGTCGTGCATCACGACCTGCCGACCGTCGCCGAATACTTCGACGACGTGCTGCTGCTCAATATGCGACTCGTGGCGGCCGGGCCGGTGCGAGACGTGTTCACGGACGAGAACCTCCGCGCAACATACGGTGGCAAACTTTCACTGCTGGACCAGGTCGGTCGGCACATGGCAAAGTAGTGGGCGGTGGATAGTGGACAATGGGTAGGAGAGGGGTCGGCGACTCATTGATGACTTCCGCAGTGCAACGCGCGATGTGGACTCGGCGGTTTGCCGGCCAGGGCCGGCGGGTCGTGGTTGCTATGGCAGCGGTGTCGTTTCTGGTCGTTGGGGCCCGGTCAGGCAGCGCGGAGGACGTTGTGGCAGAACCGGGTGCCATCGAACGCCTCGAACGCGTGATCCTGCTGCGGGATCCGAACACGCGGACCGTGCTCCTGGGAACGGCGCTGCTGGGGGGCATGGCGGGAGTCGTCGGCGTGTTCATGCTGCTGCGGCGACGCTCTCTGGTGGGAGACGTCGTCGGACATGCTGCGCTGCCGGGCATTGCGGGCGGGTTTCTGCTCGCCGAACTGCTGCATCCCGGCGCCGGCAAATCGCTCCCTGTGCTGCTGACCGGTGCGTTCATCACGGGTCTGTGCGGAGCGATCTGCGTGACGCTGGTCGACCGCTACTCGCGCGTGAAATCCGACGCGGCGCTGGCGATCGTTCTGAGCACGTTTTACGGAGCCGGCGCGGTCCTCTTGAGCATCGTCCAGCGGACGTCATCCGGCGCGGCGGCCGGACTCGCCACGTATCTCAACGGCAAGACGGCGTCGCTGCTCGCAGCTGACGTATGGCTGTTTGCCGCGTCCGCGTTCCTGATCCTCGCGCTCACGCTGCTGCTGTTCAAGGAACTGACGCTGCTCTGCTTCGATGCAGAGTTCGCTGCCGCCAACGGCTGGCCGGTGTTCATTCTGGATGCGCTGCTGATCACACTGGTGGCGGCAGTGACAATCATCGGCATGCAGAGCGTGGGATTGCTGCTCGTGGTGGCGACGCTGATTACACCAGCCGCAGCCGCGCGATTCTGGACCGACGATCTGCGGCGGTTGTCGCTGCTGGCGTGCGGAATCGGGGCCGCCAGCGCCGTCATCGGGATCACGCTGAGCGCTGCAATCCCGCGCGTCGCAGCCGGCGCGACGATCGTGCTGGTCGCGGGCGGCATCTTCGCCGTCAGCCTGCTGTTCGGCGCCCGTCGCGGCGTGCTGTGGCGACATTGGGAGCACCGTCAGCTGGAGCGGCGGATCGCCCGAGACGACCTGATTCGTGCCATTTATGAACAGTCGGAACGGCACGGCGATCCGCTGGAATCGCAGCCGCCGGCCGTGTCATTGCCAGCCATCGAAGCGGTGCGGACGTGGTCGCCGCGGCTGGTGCACCGCCTGGTGCGGTGGGCGATCGGCGCCGGACTCGCGGCGCCGGTCGGACAGCAGGCGTTGCGACTGACCGGTGACGGCATCGCCGCGGGACGGCGACTGGTGCGGAATCACCGGCTGTGGGAGTTGTATCTCATTCAATACGCCGACATCGCGGCCGCGCACGTCGATCACACGGCGGACCTGATCGAACACGTTGTTGACCCCGAGATCGTCGGGGAGCTGGAGCAGATACTGGAGCAGCGCGACCGGCGAAACGAGGTGCCGGACAGTCCGCATGCGATTGTGGGCAGGACGTAGCGGGCAATGGGTGAGAATTGAATGCGTGTGAGCACTGAGCACGTGATTGTTGACCAAGAGTGACATCGTGACCTGGTTTACTGAACATCTGGCCGACATCAAGATCGCCGCGGCGGCGGCGGTGGCGGCGATGTCGTGCTGCGCTGCCGGGGACGTGGCTGGTGCTGCGCCCGGCAGAGCATGATGGGCGATGCGGCTGAGCCATACTGCGGCGCCAGGCATCATTCTGGCTATGTTGTCCGTGGAAGCGGCGCGGCCGCCGGCTGGATCGAGCGGCTCGCCGCACCGGCAGAGCACGTCGCGCTCCTGGTCGGAGCAGTCGTCATAGGCCTGTTGACGGCATTCATTACCGAGCTGGTGCAGAAGCTTGGCCGAGTCGAGAGCGGCGCGGCACTCGGCGTCGTGTTTACATCGTTTTTTGCGCTGGGCCTGTTCCTGCTGCGACTTCTGGCGGACCGCGCCCACATCGACCCCGAGTGCTTTCTCTTTGGACAACTGGAGAACGCCATCTGGGACGAAGGAATTCCACGGGCCGTCTGGATCAATGGCGCCGTATTGATGATCAATCTCGTCGTCATGCTGCTGTGCTACAAGGAACTGCTGCTCTCCGCGTTCGATCCGGGACTGGCGACGGCACAGGGGATCAATGCTCACGTCATGCATTACGGACTGATGGGAGCAACGGCCATGACCGTGGTGGCCGCATTTGAAAGCGTCGGCAGCATCCTTGTCGTCGGTCTGTTGATCATCCCGGCGGCCACCGCACAACTGCTGACGACCCGGCTGCGGGCCATGCTGGTCGTAAGCGTCCTGCTGGCCGGAGTCAGCGGCGTGCTGGGACACGTCCTGGCGCGGACGCTGCCGCCGGTGATCCTGCCCCGGCTGGGGTTCCCCGGCATTGAGGACGTACAGACGTCCGGCATGGTGCCGGTCGTGGCCGCGTCGTTGTTCGTGGTTGCCTGGTTGTTCTCACCGCGTCAGGGGCTGCTCGGCACGCTGATCGCGCAGGTCCGGCTCACGATTCGCATTGCGGGCGACGACCTGCTCGGGCTGCTCTACCGTATGGAAGAGCGCCAACTGACCGAAGCGAGTGAACTCGCCCCCTCGCTCGTCGCGCAGCGACTGGGACTCGGACGCTGGCTCACCTGGCTGTCGCTCAGGAATCTGCAGCGTCACCGCCTGTTGATGCTGAACGGAGATGGTTGCCAACTCACCGACCGCGGCCGCACGAAGGCGCGTTCGCTCGTCCGGTCCCATCGCCTGTGGGAGAGTTACTTGCTGAAGCATTTTGCGCTGCCATCCGACCACCTGCATGCCGCTGCACATCGCGCCGAGCACTACATCGACGCCGAACTTCGCTCCGAGCTGGCTTCGGAGCTGGCCTCGCCGCCGCGGGACCCGCACGGTCGCGAAATCCCGCAACCGAACGACGACTCTGTCAAAAAGTCGTCGCGAAAATCCGGTCAGCAAACTCCGCCGCCTGCTCCGTAATCGCAGTCGCCGCCGTCGATCGTCCCTGATGTTCGAATTCTTTGAGCACACCGCCGACGTCGGGTTCCGCGTGCAGGACGCAACGCTCGCAGGGGCACTGATTGACGCCGGCCGTGCACTGTCGTCTCTGATCGTGGAAAACCTCGACGAGATCCGGCCGGCGGAATCCGTCCGCATCCAGGTCCCCAACCCTCCCGGTGGCGAACTGGACTACCTGCTCTTCGATTGGCTCACCGCGCTGTTGCAGGAATTCGAGTCGACCGGCCGCGTCTTCAGCCACTTCGAAGTCCATGTCGGCGACCACGGGATCGACGCCGAATGCCGCGGCGAAACCCTCGACCCGCAGCGCCACCGGCTGGGCCACGAGGTCAAGGCGATCACGTATCACCAGCTCGAACTTCGGCCGACTCCCGACGGCTTCTCCGGTCAGGTCATCGTCGACTTGTAGCGCGTCGATGGCGGCTTGCCCGCTTCTTGACAAACCGCGGCAGGGCGTCCATCGTGGGTCGCGACCGACATCGCATCCTTGCCGCCTTGAGAGAGCCGCCATGCGTTCGTATTCGTGCATCGCACTGCTGGCAATCGCCTGTTCCACGCTCGATGCCGGCGCAGCCGATGTGGTCACGCTCGCCGGAGCCGGTGAGCGACGCTGGTTCGGCGACGGTGGACCAGCCGTGTCCGCGGGCGTCGCCGAACCGTACGGTCTCGACATCGGAACTGATGGCGCGCTGTACGTCTGCGAAACCGTCGGGCACGTCATTCGCCGCATCGACCTCAAGACGGGCAAGATCTCGACCGTCGTCGGCACGGGCATGCCCGGCAACGACGGCGACGGCGGGCCCGCGACGTCCGCGCGGATCGATCAGCCGTACGAAGTCCGGTTCGACGCGGATGGAAATCTCTACTTTGTCGACATGACGCAGCACGTCGTGCGCCGCGTCGATGCCGCGACGAGAGTCATTACGACGATTGCCGGCAGCGGCGTCGAGGGCTTCAGCGGCGACGGAGGACCTGCGGTGGCCGCGCGCCTGAATCGCCCGCATTCCATCTGTCTCGACGACTCCGGGCGGCTCTACATCTGCGACATCGGCAACCATCGGATTCGCAGCGTTGAACTGGCGACGGGCACGATCCGCACATTCGGCGGCAACGGGGAACGAACCGCCACCCCCGACGGCGCGCCGCTCGATGGAACACCGCTCAACGGACCGCGCGCGCTGGCCTTTGACGGTGACCACAGTCTGTTCCTCGTCCTTCGGGAAGGGAACATGGTCTACCGCATCGATCTCGACTCGCGCACGCTGCACCATGTGGCCGGCACCGGCCGAAAAGGCTACTCCGGCGACGGCGGCGACGCGCGCCTCGCCGAATTCTTCGGTCCCAAAGGCATTGCCCTCGGGCCGACAGGGGACGTCTTCGTTGCCGATACTCAAAATCATGTGATTCGGGCGATACGCCGGGCTACGGGTGTCATCGAGACCGTGTTCGGCGACGGCCACGAGGGAGACGGCCCCGACGGTCCGCCGCGGCACTGTCGTTTGAATGATCCGCACGGGGTCGATGTCGGCCCGGATGGAACGGTCTACGTGGGGGACAGCGAGAATCACCGGGTACGTGCGGTGGCCCCTTGAGCAGTCCCCCGCCCCCTGGGCGAAATCGTGGACTGTGCCGGATTTACGGATTGCTCCGCGTCGCCATGTGGTGCAGAATCGTTGTGTCCGGCGGCTCGTGGCCCGCTCACGAGATCGGTCGGCGGCTCCGGCGGAATCGACGTCAGCCCGGATGCGGCCAGTGCCGATCTTCTCCGGGAGACGGGGGATTCCTGTTGCGGATCCCGCACGCGCAGACGCCGGAACGAGCCTCGCCGGCCGCGACAGGGGGAGACGGCTTCCGCCACCTCCCCTGACATCAGACATTGTCCGGCCCGACCACACCGGATCTTACGATCAATCGCCATGCTCCGAACGCTCACTCGTTGCTCCGTGTGCCGGCTCATGCTCGCATGCCTGACTGCTCTGTGCGTGGCGCAGACGGCGAGCGCCCAGCCGCGCGCCGTATTGCCTGCCAACCGGGACTTGTCCCGCTATGGATTGGAATTGCACTGGTGGGGGCAGGCCGTCATTGATCCCGGGCAGGATCAAGTGTCGAATGTGAACGTCGATGAAGACATCGTGTACCTGCAGTCCGACGACGGCATCGTCACGGCGTTCCAGGCGGAGTCGGGCAAAAAGCTGTGGGCCCAATTGTTGGGCTCCCCGTACAAGGTTCTGCTGCCGATGTCCACCAACGAGCGCGACGCGTTCGTTTGCAACGGACAGCAGTTGTTCGGCCTGAACAAATTCACCGGCGAGGTCGCGTGGGAGCTGAAGCTGCCGCATCAGCCGTCCACTTCGCCGGAAGCCGACAACGACCGGGTCTTTCTCGGCATGGTGGATGGCAGCGTGTACTGCTACGACCTGGCGCGGATTCGCAAGCTGGCCGAGCAGGGCCGTTTGCCGCGGTGGAGCGCCAATGCGTATCAGTGGCGGCACAAGGCCGCACAGGAGATTACTTCGCCGCCGATTTCCAACGGCCAGACCGTGGTCTTCGGCAGCCTGAACGGCACCATCTACTCGGTCAAGACCTTGGACCACCGGCTGGTCTTCCAGTTCGAAACCGACGAACCAATCCCCACTCCCATCGGCCGCGGCGCCGATTCGCTGTTCGTCGTCTCGGAAGACACGCGAATGTACTGCCTGAACCGCGAAAGCGGCCTGCGTCGCTGGACTTTTACAGCCGGGGTTCCGATCCGGACTGAACCGCGCGTGATCGGCGGCAGCGTGTACGTCGCGCCAGTCCGCGAGGGGCTGTATTGCCTCTCCGCGGCGGGCGGCACAATCAATTGGCACCAGTCTCGGGCTGCGGCCTTCCTGGCAGCGACCGACAACTATGTCTTTGCAGCGGACAGCCTGAACAATGTTCTGCTGCTCTCGCCCCAGGACGGCGGAGTCCTCGGCGAGCTGCCGTTGCGCGGCTACACGCAGCTGCTGCCGAACGACCGCACAAACCGGCTGTTCATGTGCTCCTCCGATGGTCTCGTGATCTGTATCCGCGAGAAAGGACAGGAGTTCCCGCTGTATCACAAGTTCCCGGAACGCCGTCCGATTCTGCCGGAACTGGCGGCCGACGAGAGCCCGGCCGAGTCCGCGAAGCAGTAGTCCCCTGCAGCGATCGGCCATTCCACCGGACGCTGGGATCTCATTTCGCACGGATGGCGACGGATCGATGACGCCCGACGCACCTGAACGGCTTCCCCGTGCCGCCATCGAGCAGCGTCAATTGACGCGCGTGGCGCGGCTCCTCGACGAGGTCGTCGCCCGGAATCCGTTCTGGCGGGCCAAGCTGCTCGCCGCCGGCTACCAGCCAGGCGGCGTCGCCTCGCTCGACGACTTCCGCGCGTTGCCGCTGACGTCCAAGCACGAACTGGTCGAGGACCAGAATGCCCACCCTCCGTACGGAACGAACCTGACGTATCCGCTGAGCCGCTACTGCCGGCTCCATCAGACTTCGGGCACGACCGGCAAGCCGATGCGCTGGCTTGATACGCCGGAAAGCTGGAACTGGCTGATGGGATGCTGGGCGCAAATCTATCGGATCGTGGACCTGCGCCCAGACGACGTGCTGGCGTTTCCGTTTTCGTTCGGACCGTTCATCGGGTTCTGGGCGGCGTTCGACGGCGCGGTGCGGCTCGGCAACCTGTGCCTGCCGATGGGGGGCATGAGCAGCGAAGCACGGCTGCAGATGATCGACGAACTGAATGCCACGGTCGTCTGCTGCACACCGACGTACGCGCTGCGGCTCGTTGAAGTGGCCGAATCGATCGGGATGGACCTCGCCGCAACGAAGGTCCGCATGCTGATCGTCGCCGGCGAGCCGGGGGGCAATATCCCGGAAGTCCGCCAGCGCATCGAACGGGGCTGGGGTGCCCGGCTGTTCGATCACTGGGGCATGACCGACATCACGTCGCTCGGCATCGAGCCGGAAGCCAATCCCGGCGGCCTGCTGATCCTCGAGACCGAATGCATCGCGGAGATCATCAACTCGGAGACCGGCGCACCCGTCCCCAAGGGAGAGCTGGGAGAGCTCGTCATCACGAACCTCGGCCGTACGGGGATGCCGGTGATCCGCTATCGCACGGGCGACCTGGTTCGTGTTGCAACCAGCCCGTGCCGATCGGGGCTGGAACTGCTGCGGCTGGAAGGGGGCATTCTCGGGCGGGCGGACGACATGGTCACGATCCGCGGAAACAATGTGTTTCCGTCGAGCATCGAAGCCATCGTCCGCCAATTTCCGGAGGTCGTCGAGTACCGGATCGTCATCGAGCGCGTCCGGGCGATGCAGCATCTGCGGCTGGAGATTGAACCGGCCGCCACGCTCGATGCGGCGGCTCTGCAGGAACTCGTGGCCCGGATCGGCCGGTCAATGAAGGACCGCCTGAATTTTCAGGCCGAGATTCATTGTGTGGAGCCAGGCAGTCTGCCGCGGTTCGAGCTCAAGGCGCGGCGCGTCGTGCGGCGCGACCGCGAGTGAGCCCTGGAGAGTGCGCCGGACGGCAGGATTCGCGCGTTCAGACGAGATCACCCGGCGTTTTCTGTTCTCGGCTTTGGTTGCTCGGTGTACGCCGTCTCTTCTGCAACTCTTGCCACCCAACCGCAGGCAGGGCCGTCATTGCCCCCAGCCCCAGCAAACCCGCCCAACCAACCTGTAAGAGCCAGTCTACAGTCATGAACTCGCGGGCATGACGCACGGCATTTAATGTCGTGATCGCGACAACCGCCATACCGGTCAGCGGTGCAATGACGAGAAAGACCAGCACAATTTCCGCGTTGGATCGTGCGGACATCTTCTGTACGTCCGCCGACGCCCATCGCGAAATCCATCTCATGTCCAAGGGCGCCAGCGACTCGCTCATTTCTTGCGAATCGCGTACAGCGCGTCGTACGACCGCAGGTATAGCGTGCCGTTCGAAATCGCTGGAGAGGCGGTGATCGGCTCGTTGCCAATATCGTTCTCGGAGACGACTTCGAACTTCGGCCCGGCCTTCAGCACGGTACAAATGCCGTCACGTGAGCAGACGTAGAGATTCCCGTCGGCATACACCGGGCTGGCGCGATGTTCGGCGTTGTGGATACGTTCGAAGTACAGTTCTTTGCCGGTCTTTGTATCGAGACAGAAGACCTGTCCCGGCTTCATCACGACGTACACGAGGCCGTCGATAATCAGCGGGATTGAGACGTCCGGCGTCTTCTCATACACCCAGCGGACCGCCTGGGGCTTGTGTGTGATGTCGCCGACCAGTTCATGGTTGACGTTCACTCCAACCAGAGGACCGTTCTTCGCCGTGGGGATCACGATCAGGTCTTCGGAGATGCCCGGGCTGGCGACGAACCGCAAGGTATGGTCGTACTGGTTGTCGTTCAGCTTCGTCGGGCCGTTCAGGTCGCCGAGGCGGCCCAGTTCCTTCCCGGTGTCCAGGTCATAGGCCACGGTGCAGTCGGCGCCGTGGGTCAACAGAAACCGCATGCCGCCGTGATCGAACAGAAACGCCGACGCGTACGAGTGCTTGCATTCGTCGGTCGCTTCGCTGGGTCGATCGACGGCCCAGACTTCGTCTCCCGTCAGCGCGTTCAGCCGGATCACCTTGGCGACTTTGTAAGGCCCGCCCCACGTGCCGTGAATCAATTGCAGGTACAGTGCGTCGCCATCGAGCACCGGCGTCGAGGTCATCCCGAACTGAATATCGAACTTGCCGTACCGCTCCTGGAGATCGGAATTCCAGACCTTTTCGCCGTCGACGGTGTAACAGCCGAGCACGCCAGTGCCGAAGAAGCACCAGACGTGCTTGCCGTCCGTGCAGGGGGATGGAGACGCGCTGTTGCCTTCGATCTTGCGGGCATTCTTGTTGCCGGCGCCGACCGTTTGTCGCCACAGCTCCTTGCCGTCCGTCGAATAACAGAGGAGCAGCAAAGCGGCGCCGTCCTCCTCGCCGAGCGACGACGTCACGAAGATGCGGTCGCCGAACACCACCGGCGTCGCTCCGCCCGGTCCGGGGAGCTCGGTCCGCCAGGCCACGTTTTCGGTCCGGCTCCATTTCGTCGCGATGCCATGCTCGCCGGAAATGCCGTCGCCGCGGGGCCCGCGCCACTGCGGCCAGTTCTCAGCACCGGCGACGTTCGCCAATGCGACGGCGATCAACAAATACAGGGAAACGCGGCAGGCTCGCAGCAGCATCGGGCAGCTCCTTGGAATCGCGGTTGAGCGAACCGTTCCAGTCTGTCGCGTGCGTGCAGGCGCGTCAAACGTAGCTGCCGCCGCGCGCCGGTTGACGGTGCCGGAACTGCCGCGTATCGTGGCCGGCAGCGGCCATTCGACGGATTTTCAGCCGCCAGCAATTCACGGAGTTCCGCGAATGAGTCTTCGCCGCGTGTTCCAAGTCGGTTGGCTGACCGCACTGGCGCTGACATTCGCAGCCGTTCGCGCTGGGGAATTCAACGAAACACTGAAGATCGGCGACGCCGCACCCGCGTGGAAGGAACTCCCCGGCGCGGACGATAAGTCGCACTCGCTGGCTGACCTGCCGGCCGAGAAGCTCGTCGCCGTCGTGTTTACGTGCAACAGTTGCCCGGTCGCGGCCGGCTACGAGGACCGATTGATCGACTTCGCCAAACGCCGCAAAGCGGAAGTGGCGGTCGTCGCGATCAACGTGAACACAGTCCCCGAAGACAGCCTCGACAAAATGAAGCTGCGGGCGAAGGACAAGGCACTCCCCTACCCGTACCTGTTCGATGCCTCACAGCAAATCGCCCGCGATTACGGCGCCCAGACCACACCGGAAGTGATTCTGCTCGACCACGATCGCAAAGTGGCCTATCTGGGGGCGATCGACGACAGCACTGACGCCTCAAAGGTCGCCGTAAAGTATCTCGACGCCGCCGTTGATGCCCTGCTCGCTGGCAAGACGCCTGAACAGGCAGAGACGCTGCCGCACGGCGCTGCCGCATCCGCTACGAAGGAGCCAGGCGCCCGGCCGCGAAAATGAAGCGGAAAGCACGCGCACAACCGCAAGCGACATCGCCGGCGGCCCTGATCCTGGTGAGCCGTTAAGCCCCTGCCATGCCTGATTTTGCCGCGACCCGTCGCCGACTGGCCGCAATCAACCATCGGCCTCACCGCGAGCCTCCTGGGCGCCGAACATGATGCCCTGGCGGCGGAAAGATGCGGCGACGCCGCTGAAAATCACGTCCGTCAAAACCTACAGCGTCAAAACGCAGGTCAAGCAGGCCTTCGGCGTGTCGGTGCCGGTGCCGCTCGACACCACCCGCACGGCGCTTGTTCGTCAAAATCGAGACCGACGCGGGCCTCGTCGGCTGGGGAAGTCATCTCCGATCGGCGGAACGAAGGCGCGTTGATGATGCATTGGGCCCGCTGCTGATCGGCCGCAATCCGCTGGAGTACCGCGCTGACGCGCGACGTAAGGGCGAATTTCTATGAGCCGATCGCAATCGGATGCGCTCGACACCGCCCTCAACGACCTCCGCGGTAAAGCGGCCGGCGTCTCCGTCGCCGAATTGTTCGAGCCGGCTGCGGACCCGTATCCCGGCGTATACCTCCGCCATGAACTATCGCGAGGGGGAAGAACCGGAACAGCAATTTCCGGCCGAGGCGGCCCGGCTTGTCGAACAGGGATTTAGAGCACTCAAGATGCGGCTCGGCCGCTATAGCGTGCGCCGCGAAGCCAAGGTCGCAGAAGCGGTGCGTAACGCAGTCGGTCCCGATATCAAGCTGTTCTGCGATGCGAACGCCGCGTACACCCTGGGCTCCGCGCTCGAAATGGGAGAGGCCCTCGCCGATTTGGACTTCGGATTCTTCGAAGAACCGCTCCCGCAAAGCCCCGATTACACCGGCTACCCCGAACTGCGTGAACGGCTCCCGTTGCCGCTGGCAGGCGGCGAGGCGCTCGGCGACCGCAAACAGGCGCAGTCGCTTCTGGAGCGGCGCGGCGTGGACATCATTCAGCCCGATGTCAGCCTGTGCGGCGGCATTCGGGAAGTGTTGTTTATCGCCGAGCTGGCGGCCCTTTACGGCGTGCCGACGATCACCCACTGCTGGGGCGGAGTTGTCCTGCAGGCCGCGACGGCTCACCTGCTCTCGCTGCTGCCCGACCCGCACTGGGGCTTCCCGACCGACACCCCGCTGATGGAATTCGATACTTCAGAGAACCCGTGGCGGACCGAGATCATCAACACTCCACTGGAACTCAAGGACGGCTTTGTCACCGTGCCGACCGGACCGGGACTGGGGATCGAGGTGAATGAAGCGGCGGTCAAACGGTACGCGGTGTGACGGAGCGGCCAGTAGTTGAATGTCAGCGGTCGGAGATTCGCAATGTCACGTGACATGCTGCGTGCCGTTGGGTTTCTGGCAACGATGCTCTGCGTCGGCGCCGGTCTCAGCGCAACACGTGCCGACGATGCGGCTGATGCCAAGGCCATTGCCGCCAGACTGCTGGACGACAGTCTCTCGCAGGCAGAGCGGAAGAAGGTCGTTGAGGACCATCCGGCCATCTCGCTCGATTTGATCCGCGTGATGACCGATGGCCTTGAGTCGGGCAAAGAGGAGTACCGTCGCATTCCCTGGATCTGGCGCGTGGCGATCAGCGCCGCCAGACGCAATCAGGGGACGCAGATCCGCGATATCCTCGTGTTCTCGCTGCCGGCGAAGGAGCAGCCGCTGCGGGACTGGCAGGCGGTCGTCATTGGCGGCGGGATCATCAATGGACTGAGCCAGCAGCAGGTCTGGCCGCGCACGCATATCGCCGAACTGCTCAAGAACGACGCAACTCTACAGGCCCGCTGGGACCGGCTGCTGGTGCAGGCGGCAGACATGGCGGATGACGAGTCCGTGTTCACTGGCACGCGGTACGATGCGCTGCGCATCCTCGGCTGCGGCGAGTGGGAGCCGCACGGCGTGCATCTGTTGCAGTATCTCGAGGAGGGGACGAACGACGAGCTGCAGATGGGTGCCGTGAGCGCGTTGATTGACATCGATTCTCCGTATTCCACCAAGGCCTTGAGCGATGCGTTTCTCTTTCTCAAGGCGACGAACCGCCGGTTGGCGATCGCCGGCTTGCTGCGGGACTCCGGGCGCTGCGACGCACTGCTGTTCTCGATCGAATCCGGCCGCCTCGGCAGCGTCGAACTGAACGACGACCAGACGAAGTCGCTGCGCGAGCATCCGGAGGCAAAGGTCCGCGACCGAGCGGCGAAAGTGCTCTCGTCCAAGTAGGTCGTTCTTCACGATGACGACTGGAAGAACCAAAAAGACTTTAATGAGGTCTGCTTGGTGCTCTTTGTATCTTTGTGGTTTTCTCATGTCCGCTTGACGGTAGCCGCGTGGCTACATCCGCTCGGCAGTGCTTCGTCGATGAATTGCCACAGAGAACTCCGAGAAGAGGCGCTTCAGCTTCCTCGGTGATCTCTGTGACCTCGGTGGCCAAGATCGTTTCGATGCCG
>JAXMBS010000035.1:0-57586 GCA_046349775.1 Planctomycetaceae bacterium
CGCAGCCGGCGCTGCGGCAGGATAACCGCCCTGGAGCGGGTACCCCATATTGGGCATGTAGTAGCCTGGATACATCGGCTGCGGGTACGACGGGTAGCCGTAAGGCTGCTGGGGGTAGGGGGTCGCATAGCCCGGCATGCCGCCGTAGCCCGGAGGCACCGCCGCAAACATCGCGGTATCGCCGACGCTGATCGGCGCGGGCGCCGCCCCCGGCGCCGTAAAGGCCGGCACTTCCGTGGGGGTCTCCGTGCTGTGGATCATCGCCGTATCGTCGGAAACCTGACTTTCGGGAGCGGCCGCGGCCGGTGCTTCGCTCCTGGCGGCGGCTTGTTCGGTCTCATCGCCGATCACGACTTCGAACTCGAGCTTGCCGACCGTGATCCGGTCTCCCGAGTTCAGCACGGCCGTTCCGCGGACGCGGTTGCCGTTCACAAAGGTGCCGTTCGTGCTCCCCAGGTCGCGGACACGGACGGTGTACTCATCATGCGTAAAGACGCAATGATGGCGGCTCACCAGTTCGCTGTTGGGCCGCAGATGGCAATCTTCTTCGCGGCCAATGAGAAATCGTCCTGTCGGCAGCGGAATCGTCGAACCCTGTTGACGCGCCGACAACACCTTCAGCATGACAGCTAGCATCACTGCCTCATCTCCTCAGTCGTTGACGTTTGGGCGACGCTACACAGTCGCTCAGTCGATACTCACTCTCTCCGCCGTGTGTGGTAGCCCGCAACCTGAGATGATGCTGTCAACGAACTCTGAGAACCAGCGCCCCGCTTGCTTGACCTGGCCGGTGCTAACACCCGCCGGTCGAGATGATGGGAAAAGATAGCGAATTCGAGGCTTGGGGCTACGCTACCACCCGATCATGGTGGTGTCAACGGTCTGACGGCACTCCTGCGAATCGTTTTTTCAGAGACCCGGAGCCGACGTCCTACAGCCGTCGCGGCGGCCGGCGGCCGCTCACGGTTTCCGTGGTTTCGCGTTCGCTCCCGGGGCTGTTCCGCCAACCCAATTGCCGGCACTGGTCGACCTCGTGACCCACGGCTTACAATTTCAGCGTCAACCCACGTGTCGCTGACGCATGTCTACGGACGTCCGCTTTCCCGTTCCGCGCCGTCACGCCGCCGGACAGAGCCGGACTGCGATCCGATTTTTCCTGCTGGCGAGCCTCGCGTTCGGGGCTGCCGCGGCGATCGCCGGCGGACTGGCACATCTCCTGGGACGGCCGGCGGCCCAGGCCGGGTTCGCCGTGCCGCCGTCGTTTTTCGTGAGCTCGTTGCTGCTGATCGTCGGCAGTGTCGCGATGACCAATGCGGTCGTCGAAGTCCGTCGCGAGCGACAGCGCGAGTTCCGGCACTGGCTGCTCGTCGCGCTGGCTGCCGGTGCGTGCTTCATGGGAGTGCAAGGATACGGGCTGTGGTGGCTGCTGCCGGTTCAACGGACGACCGGCGACGCCTCGCTGGGGGCGACCCCGTTCATCCTGATGCTGGCGGCGCTCCACGCGCTGCACCTCAGCGTCGCCGTCCTGTTTTTGGCGTTTGTGACGGCCCGTGCCCAGGCTGAACGCTACGACCACGAATACTATTGGGGCGTCAGCGTGTGCGCCTGGTTCTGGCACGCTCTCGATCGCCTGGCTGTTTGTGCTGCTGTGTCTGGCCTCGCGGTGATTTATGGGACGGGGTGAACTTGGTCTCAGGTCGAGGGTCTAGCTGCCGGGAAGTGCTGGAGGAGACGGTGGAGTTTGAGGCACGGAACCCCAAACTATTAAGTTGACCAGGATGAGTCGCTCGTATTCTAATATCGTCCGGTCTCGGTTATCTCGCTGATCGAAGGATTGCATAATGAAGTCTCTTGTCCGGAGTTCAGTGCCTGCTCTCATTCTGACCTTTGCCAACCGGCGTTGCGCGGCAGGGTTCCTTTTGCAGGATCAGGCGGAAACCCTCTCGTCAGAACCCCACTTCGTCCTTCGGCATTGGGTTGTCGGCCTGTCAATCAAACGGCTTATCGCCGAAATAATAGCCCAGTCAGGTTGACGAACGCGACGGTTGTTCTGCGGGCCGCACCAGCATGCGGCGGATCGTTCTGTCGGAATGCGATCGGTCGATCAGACGACGTTGTTTGCTACGAGCAATACGGTGGCCTTCGCCGATAGTTTCGGGACCACCACTGATTACTGCCGATAATACACTGGTCTGGAAGTGATCTTCGATTTCACGAACACAGTGACCTTAACCCCTGGCCAGAGCTATGCCATGCAGATACGTAAGTCGAGCGGAGACAGGTTTTTCGTTCGCGGACAACAACAACGGCTATTCCGGAGGTCGCTATCTCCCCAGCACCAACTCGCAAGCAGACCTGTTCTTCCAAGAGGGTCTGCTGACTAACGAGGTGCCTGAACCAACCGGAATGGTCATGTCGGGATCGGCTTGGGGATGATTAGCGTGCTCCGGCGTCGCAGTGATTCGTGAACGCGCAATAGAACAAGTATTGGCTATATTCCCAGCGCGCTGGACAAGCGGGGCCGACTCGGAATCCACGACACGCAATTCGCGATTGCAGTTCCAATCAGTCTCCAGTCCCGACTGCCGGCCATTCCCCGCGACAAAGTGCGTCCACCGCATTGGCCGGATCGCTCACCGCCGCGGAACCTGTCCATTCCACGCCATGCGTCCCGCGGACGACGAGATACATCGCCGTTCGTGTGGAATCGCTGGCAACGTCGAACAGGCCGAACTGAATATGAACTGCTGCGGGTGAAAACCCTGAGGATCGACGTCGCTGAGCAGCGGAAAGGGGAATTCCTGGCCGGGCGCGTTCCTCTGCTTGCTGGTTTTCAAACGGCGTCGCCCGGCTGATTCCGACAACTTCGATCCCGGCTTTCACCCTGTCGAAACAGCGTCGCGCAGTCGGGTCAGGTACGGGTCCTGGTCGGCTCGCTTGGTCTTGTCGAAGAACACGATCACGATCAGCGCGCGGCCGTAGTAGCGTTCGAGCTTGGCCGGATGCTTGTGCTGGTCCGAGAGTGGAATCGCCAGCGGCGCGCAGGGCGGGGAGATCGGCGGCCGACGGACGATGCCGGCGGCCGCTCGCCACGGTTCAGTCGGTAGATCGTCAGCGCGGCGATGAGCAGGGCCGCGAGAGGCAGGATCAGGGAGCGTGTGTGAAAGCCGCGATGTTGGCATGGCTCATGCGCGGGCCCCGTGACTGCCGTCTGTGGGCTTGGCACCGCGACTTATACACGCGGGGGTGCCACGGGCTTTGCCTGCATTCTCGATCAACGTCTAATTGCAATCGGCACTGGCGGAGCCAGTGGCACCCGCCATACACATCTGAATTAGCCTGCCGACAGGTCGCGGACAATCTCCTCCACGCTCGCGAGCTGCTTCTTCAGGCCGTCGAGCTGGTCGCGGACGCCGGCGACGACGTCGGGTGGGGCTTTGCCGACGAAGGCTTCGTTCTTCAGCTTGGCTTCGCTGCCGGCGATCAGCTTGCGGAGCTTATCCGCTTCCTTCGTCTGCCGTTCCAGCTCGGCCTGGCGGTCGATGATCCCCTCCAGCGGGATGTAACCGTCCGCTTCGCCGAGCGAAAAGCTCGCTGATGCCGGCGGCCGCACCACCTCCGCTCCGGCTGCCGCCAGCACGGCCTTGGCCAGGTTGTCGAACTGCGCTGCAACATTCTGCAGGTCGCCCGCCACTTCCGCCGGCGCGCGGACCATGAGCTGCAGCGGCGTCCCGGGCGGAATGTTGTACACCGCGCGGACGTTCCGCACGGCGACGATCGTGTCCTGCAGGCGATTGAAGCGGGCTTCGAGGGCGTCGTCGCGCCATGCCGACGGGAGCTTGGGCCAGGACGCAACGATCGCCGCTGGAGCAGTGGAGCTGGGAGTCAGGAGATCGGCACTCTTTCCTGATTCCTCGCTTGGCGGCAGCGCGCGTTCCGGTGCGATTTCGTTCAACCGCTGCCACAGTTCCTCGCAGATGAACGGCGTAAACGGCTGCAGCAACCGCACGAGCGTATCCAGCACGGCCAGCAGCACCATGCGCGACTGCGCGTTCCCCCGAATCCTGAATCCCGGATCCTGAATCCTCGCGGCGAAGCCGCGGCTTGATCATCTCCAGGTACCAGTCGCAGAATTCGTTCCACGCGAACTCGCGCACCGTGCGCGTCGCGGCGTCGAACTGGTAGCGGCTGAGGTACTGGTCCATTTCCGCGCCGACGCGGGCGAGGCGGCTGAGGATCCAGCGGTCTTCCATGCGGAGCTGGTCGGCCGTGACCGGGGCAGGGGTATAGCCTTCCAGGTTCATGATCGCGAACCGGGCGGCGTTCCAGAACTTGTTGCAGAAGTTCCGGCCGTACTCGAACCGTTCGCTGACGATCCGCGCCACTGGCTCGCCCGGATCGGGGTCGAACCAGGCGCTGGTGAACTGCGAGTCTTTCTTGCACTTGGGGTTCGGGCACTTGAGCCGTTGGGCTTCGGCCCCGCCGGCCGGGATCATTTTCTGGTGTTCCAGTGTCTGCGGATGACGGTGGTCCCGCAGTGCGGGCATTCGTAGCCGACCGGCAGGGCGCATCGTCCTGCGTCCGCCGGCGAACGACGCGATCGTGAACCGCACGGCGTTTGTGCCGTACTTGTCGATCAGGTCCATCGGATCGACGCCGTTCCCCTTGACTTCGACATCGTCTGGCCGAAGCCGTCGAGAATTTTCGGATGCACGCACACACATGGTGGAACGGAATGTCCCCCATGTTGTAGAGGCCGGTCAGCAACAGCACCATCCGCGCGACCCACAGCGTGAGTCGATCTGTTCGTTGACTCGGCGCAAGTGAGTGGCCTTCAGTGCAGATACCGTCTGTTCAACACCGAAGACTTTCGTGAGCGCATCCTCCAGTTCCAAATCGATCGGAGAATATCCGGCCTGTTCGAGCATCGCCTTGAGGCCGGACTCCGAACTCGCTTCGTTCTGCTTCGCGACCTCTTGAGGATCCAACGGTGGATTGTGCTCCATGTCCGGCCAGCCGAGCGTCGCATGCGGCCAGAGCGCAGAGGAGAACCACGTGTCGAGCACATCGGGGTCCTGCGTGAAACCAGCGGATTCTAGGATTGCTTGCAATTCCGATGCGTCATCAATGAGGCACGCATATTGAATTGTCGTGCCACTCGGCGCGTCGGATTCCTCCTGGTAGACAATCTTGCCTTGGAATTCGTCCTTCAAATAGGGATCAATGTCGAATCGATCACGTTCGGACGGATTCACGCCAGGTCCACTGTGTCGCTTGTTGTAGTCGCTCTGGAATGCACGACTCCACACTGGTATCCGATGCCCCCACCACAACTGCCGGCTGATGCACCAGTCGCGCTTCTCGCCGAGCCAGTCGAGGTAGGTCTTCGCGTAGCGTGACGGATAAAACCGCACCCGGTTCGTTTCTACCGCGTCGAGCGCCATCTGTGCGAGGCCCGGCCGTCCGTCCGCGTGGTCGTCCATCTTCACGAACCACTGGTCGGAGCGCAGCGGCTCGATGGGCGTCTTCGACCGGTCGCTGTGCTTCAGCGGAATCTTGCGGTCTTCGACCCCCTCGAAGAACCCCATCGCCGTCATGTCCTCCACGACGATTCCGCGGACCTTCAGCCGGTCGATCCCGACGTACTTCGGGTTGTCCGCGACCGCCGCCACGGTGCCGTCGAGGTTCAGCAGGTCGATGATTGCGATTTCGTCGGGCTGGCCGAGCTTGCGCGCGTAGCACGCGTAGTCATTCGGATCGTGTCCCGGCGTCACCTTCACGGCACCGGTGCCGAGTTCCTTATCTGCCAGCAGACTGTCCGCGATGATCGGAATCAGCCGCCCGTTCAGCGGAATGCGGACCTGCTTGCCCACGAGGTGCGTGTACCGCTCGTCGGTCGGATTCACGCAGACCGCCGTGTCGCCCAACATGGTCTCCGGCCGCGTCGTCGAGAATCGGATGAACTCGCCGGTGTCCTTGCCGGAGCCATCCACCACCGGGTACCTGAACGTCCAGAAGTGGCCGTCGATCTCCTCCTCGAACACCTCGTCGTCCGCCACGGCCGTCTGGAGGAACGTGTCCCAGTTCACCAGCCGCTTGCCGCGGTAGATCAAGCCGTCCTTGAACATCTTGAAGAACGTCCGCCGCACCGCGCGCGAGCAGACCTCGTCCAGCGTGAACCGCGTCCGCCGCCAGTCGCAGCTCGCCCCGATCTGCTTGAGCTGGCCGATGATCCGTTTCTCGTAGGCGGCCTTCCATTTCCAGATTCGTTCGACCAGCGCCTCGCGGCCGATGTCGTGCCGCGTCAGCTTCTCTTCTTCGAGCATCCGCCGCTCGACCACCGCCTGCGTGGCGATGCCGGCGTGGTCGGTGCCGGGCATCCACAGGGCCTCATACCCCTGCATCCGCCGCCAGCGGGTAATGAGGTCCTGGCAGGTGCCGTTGAGGGCGTGGCCCATGTGCAGCGCTCCCGTGACGTTGGGGAGCGGAATCATGATGGTGTGCGGCGGCTTGCCGCCGTCGGCGACGGGGGGCTGCGGGTCGGCGTTGAAATAGCCGCGGGATTCCCAGAACGCGAACCACTTTTCCTGGGCCGGCTTGGGTTCGTACTGCTTGGGGAGGTCGGACGACATCCGTTAATCCGGTGGCGGTGAAACGAAGTTGCTCGGTAGGTGAAGAGACACGGCAGCCCGTCGGGCGGTTCAATGCAGCCGGCGGTGCGAGTCCAGCGGAGAGATTAGCGGATTTGCAGCATGGAACCAGACTCGGATCGAACGCAGCGGTTCAGGCGGGTTGTTTCGCGTCGCCCGGAGGCTCAGGGATCAGTGGCTCTAGCCAGCCGATAAGGGGCCGGCGATGTGGACAGTTGTGACTCGCCAGATCAGGTTGTGGCGGACCTCGCCGTAGTCGTGAGCCAGCACATACTGCTGAGCGATGATCGGCGTCTAGAGAGTTTCTGAGTGCTCGGCCTGCAACTCGGCAGAAACACGCCCCGCGGCTTCGCCAATAATTCCTAGTCGCCGCTCGACGCCGGTTCTGCGCAGCGAGTCGCTCTCATGATCGGCGAATGTCTTGGACGTGGTAAACTCCTGAACGGCTCACGCTGCCTCCAGCATGTCCCATATCCAGGCGGCCACAAAGATCGTGAAGAGGCCAGGCTGTGATCGGGGCGACTCGACGGCGGCGGACATCGCGCGGAGGCTTCGGGTGAAATTCCATCGCGCCGGCGTAGCGCCACATAGCTGGTTTTCCTGTACACGGCCTCTGATCCGCTGCGCAAATCGCTCCTTCATCCCACCGACAGCCGCCGCTGCGAAACACCCGCAGGGAATCGAATGACAATTGACCAGCGACAAGTGACAATCGGCAAATCGATGATTCACTTGACCTTCGTCAATTGAAAGATCGCTCATGCAGACTGCCGAAGGCGTCACGATTGTCTCGAACGGCCAGTTCATCGACGGCACAGGCGCCCCGCCGGTTCCTGACGCGGCGCTCCTCATTGAGCACGGCCGCATTACGTATGCCGGTCCGGCAGCAGGTGCGCCAAGGGTCGGACCGGACGTGCAGCGGATCGACGCCCGCGGCGGGACGATCATGCCGGGGCTGGTCGAAGCGCATTTCCACCCGACGTACTTCAACGTCGCGGCGCTGGAAGACCTCGATATCAAGTACCCGGTCGAGTACGTGACGCTCCTGGCGGCCCGCAACGCGCAGCTCGCTCTCGAATGCGGCTACACGGCAGCGCGCAGCGGCGGGAGCCTCTTTAACATCGACGTCTGGCTCAAGAAGGCGATCGAGAACGGCGTCATGCCGGGGCCGCGGCTGTCGGCCAGCGGACGGGAGATCTGCGGCGTCGGCGGGCTGATGGACTGGAACCCCGACTTCCGCAAGATCGGCATGGAGGGACTGGTCCTGCTGATCAACGGGCCGGATGAAGCGCGGGCGGCGGTGCGCAAGCTCGTGAAAGATGGCGTGGAGTGGGTGAAGACGTACCCCACCGGCGACGCCGCTTCGCCCGATCTCAACGATCACCATACCCTCTGCATGACGTTCGAGGAGATGCACGCGGTCGTTGCCACGGCCCACAACCACGGCCTGAAGGTCACTGGCCACTGCCGCGCGACCGAAGGGATCAAGAACGCGCTCCGCGCCGGGTACGACACGCTGGAGCACGGGACGTTCATGGACGACGAGGCGCTCGACCTGCTGCTGCATCGCAATACGCCGGTCGTCCCCGCACTCTACTTCGAGCAGGCGAGCATCGAGCGTGGGCCGGACTACAAGATGCCGCAGGCCGTGATCGACGGCCACCAGGAGACGCTGGAAGGGGGCGCCGAAAGCGCCCGCCGCATCCTCAAGGCCGGCGGGCGGCTGGGCATGGGGGGCGACTACGGCTTCGCCTGGAACCCGCACGGCGACTACGCGAAAGAACTGTCGTTCTTCGTGAACTACGTCGGCTTCACGCCACTGCAAGTGATCACGTGTGCCACGAAGACCGGTGCGGAGATCATGGGCCGCGGCGACGAGTTCGGGACGCTCGAAGCGGGCAAGCTCGGGGATGTGCTGGTCGTCGATGGCGACGTGGCGACGGACATTTCGCTGCTGGAGGATCGGAAGAACTTCATTGCGGTGCTGCAAGGGGGGCGGGCCGTTTAGCGAAGAGCCGCAGGCGACCAGCGTGTCCGGCACGAGTGATTGGAAGTTGACGCGCGTGAGCGAAAACCGCGAACTCCCGTTTTCACAGTCAGATCGCGAGTCCAAATCACCCGTGCGCGACGGTGTGATGTCGCGGGTCGGTCGAAATCGGATCGCCCGCGTCGGGATCGTGGGGAGCGTCGCGGCTGCGTGCCTGTTGACGTGGATCGGGGTCCGCGGCGCACTGCAAAAGAGGGCCATTGATGCGATTCTAAAGTATGACGCGTCGGTGTACGCACTGTATGGCGAATATCACCGGCGGTGGTTCATCCGAGTGGATCGTCCCAGCGACCTGCCGGTCATATTGTGGACGGCCCCGCAGAAACGCTTGCGCGGGTACTGGGTCGAGGACCTGCCGCCAAAGTCCATCGCCTGGGCGGTTCCAATGCTCGGGCAGCGCTTTGCCACGCACGTGGTCGAAATTGTCGTCCATGACCGGCAGTTTACCGACGCGGAGGTCGATCGGCTGCTGGTGTTCCCGGACGTCAAGGTGCTCGACCTCGCCGGCACGAGCATCACCGACGCAGGGCTGACGAAACTGGCGTCTCTGGAGCAGCTCGTGGAACTGAACCTCTCCCATACGCAGGTCACCGGCAGATCGACGCGGCTGCTGGACAGGTGCAGAGATCTGCAATCACTCGACCTCAGTGGAACGGAAGACAGCGAGGTGGTCGCGGCAGAACTGGGGAGACAGTTGCCACATTGCTCGATCATTGAGGCCACAGACGTCCATGAATCGCAGCGTAGCGCCCATGAGCACGTTTTTGAGCGGAATCCGATTGCGACGCGGACGGCTGTGCGGGGTCGGCGCCGCTGTCCTGGTCGCCGCCGGCGTCCTGGGTTGCGTTTGGTTTCGCGACGCACAACAGCAGCGCGCCATTGACGCGCTTGTACTGCATGGAGCGACGGTGTCCGCGCAATACGGCCGATACGCGTACGTTTCTCCCGGACACATCGGTGGATTCACTTACTATCGTGGGAGACCGGACACGGGTTACATCGTCGTGGACGCCCCGCCGGAGTATCTGGCCCGAGTTTTCTCTTATGTCGGACGAGATGTCGGGGCGCGGGTCACCGGCATCGCCGTCAACAAGGAGAGCTTCTCGGATGCGGACGTTGATCTGCTGCTGGAGTTTCCTGCCATCCGCGAACTCGATTTGTCCGGAACGGGCATCACCGACGTGAGTCTGAGTCGAATTGCGGAACTTCGTCAACTCGTGAAACTCGACCTGTCGCACACGAAGGTCACACGTCAGGGGACGCGGACACTGGGAAAGTGCAAGACGCTGCGGGAACTCGACCTCGCGGGCACGGATGGCAACATGCAGGTTGTGGAGGAACTGCGTACTCAGTTGCCGGATTGCCTGTTGTTTCGCGGCGGCGAGATTGGGAATCGCTGAGGCGGCACATGCGTGTGACGGTGGTCAATGCCCCAAGTGGCCCGCCTCGCAAAGCTCGCGCGGGTCGGCAAGGCGACGTGATTTTTACAGGAAAATACTGTACATATATTCATTCTGGCCCGCCGATACTCCCTCTGACACAGCGAACCGAAACATGTCCACCGGCCCGATGTCGAATCCCGTTGATGCACCGCCTCCGGTCTCGAAGCTTGCGCTCTGGTCGGGCCGGGTCATCAGCGCGCTGGTTGTGGCGATGTTTCTGATGGGGGTTGTGATGAACCTGTCCGGGTCGCAGCAGGCGACCGAGGGACTCAAACAGATGGGGTACCCCGAAGGCGTTGGAACCGGATCGCGGCTGGCACTGCTTCGTCGGCACGATCCTGTACGTCGTGCCGCGGACGTCGGTGCTGGGGGCGATCGTCCTGACCGGTTACCTGGGCGGAGCGGTAGCGACGCATATCCGCGCGGGCGAAGGTTGGAGGACAACCGTGCCGGCGTTCGTGTTCGGCGCGCTCGTGTGGCTCGGGCTGCTTCTCAGGGACAGGCGACTGAGGGAGTTGCTGCCGCTGACAAACGCTTGACGCAAAGGCGCAGAGCCGCAAAGACGCGCAAAGGCACGTTCATTCATGTTCTAAACATGCGCCACCCGGAGCTGCGAAACGATAACTGCTTCTCTGCGCGTCTCAGCGTCTTTGCGTCGTCAGTCCTTTACTCTTTCATTCCCTTGCGGCCGATGGATTTCGCGAGATGGCACCCGCCGGCGACTTCGCGGACTTCGACCGTCATGCCGTACTCGAGATTCGGGCAGCGCTGCGCGATCGCGGTGGCCTCGTCGAGGTCTTCGGCCGTGAACATGAAATATCCCGCGATGAGTTCCTTCGCCTCGGCGTAGGGACCGTCGACGACCCGCTCGCCGCGGGGACCGGAGATCAGACGGACGGGGGCTTCCAGCGGATGGGCGGACTGCATGCGGCCGTCATTGGCGATGCTGTCGTGCCAGTCGTTCCACCTGTCGAGGCAGGCGGCCCGCTGGTCGGGGGGCATCGCGTCATAGACGGCGGCGGGAGCGTCGCGGAACAGAAGCATGTAGGTAGTCATGAGGAATAGCGACTGGGGAATTGGGCATCGTGAGAGGTTCGACGTTAGAAGTCAGGAACCAGTCTAGCCGCGATCCGCCGAGGAGCGTATCCGGGGAACGGACCACGACGACCACGGGCGTTTCTTGACTGTTCACACTGTTTGCACCGATCAGACTGTTCGTACTTGCCATGTCGACCGTTGCCGAGACTGTCGAGGCCGTGTGGCGGATCGAGTCGCCGAAGCTGATCGCGCGGCTGGCGCGGATCGTGCGCGACGTGGGGCGGGCGGAGGAGCTCGCGCAGGATGCGATGGTTGCCGCTTTGGAACAGTGGCCGCGCGACGGTATCCCGGAAAACCCCGGCGCATGGCTGATGGCGACCGCCAAGCATCGCGCAATCGATTCGGTCCGCCGCAGCAAGCGTCTGGAGGACAAGCAGGCCGACATCGGCCGCCGGATTGACGAGGTCCATGCCGATTTTACCGCCGAGATCGATGCGGCGCTGGACGACGAAATCGGCGATGACCTGTTGCGGCTGGTATTTACGTCCTGCCATCCCGTGCTCCCGACCGAAGCGAGAGTGCCCCTGACCTTGCGGCTCCTGGGAGGACTGACCACCGCCGACATCGCGCGTGCGTTTCTGGTTCCGGAGCCGACGATCGCCCAACGCATTGTGCGGGCCAAACGCACGTTGCAGGAAGCACAGGTGCCGTTTGAGACGCCGCGCGGGGCCGAGTTGTCCGAGCGACTGGCGTCGGTGCTGGAGGTGATCTACCTGATCTTCAATGAGGGCTACACGGCAACCGTGGGGGACGACTGGATGCGGCCGGCGCTGTGCGATGATGCGCTGCGGCTGGCGCGGATGCTGGCCGAACTCGCGCCGTTGGAACCGGAAGTACACGGGCTGGCCGCGCTGCTGGAAATCCAGGCGTCCCGCACGGCCGCGCGGACCGACGAGAATGGCGAACCGATCCTGCTGCTGGATCAGAACCGCGGCCTGTGGGACCAGCTCCTGATCCGGCGCGGTCTGGCGGCATTGGATCGTGTCGAGGGGCTTGCGGCCGAACAGGGGCCCTACGCTTTGCAGGCGGCGATTGCAGCCTGCCACGCGCGGGCAAGGAATGCCGGCGACACCGACTGGGGCCGGATTGTCGGCTTGTACTCCGAGCTTGCACGGCGAAGTCCTTCCCCAGTCGTGGAGTTGAACCGGGCGGTGGCCGTCTCGATGGCGGATGGGCCGCAGGCCGGGCTGGAACTGGTCGATCGACTCTTGTCGGAGCGTTCGCTGACGGGCTATCACCTGTTGCCCAGCGTGCGCGGCGATCTGTTGTTCAAGCTGGGGCGGTTCGCGGAAGCGCAGGTCGAGTTCGAACGAGCGGCGTCGCTGACGCGGAACGAACGAGAGCGGCGGCTGCTGCTCGAGCGGGCGAATCAGTGTGTGTGAGAGGTGGTTGGTTGAGGGGGGGGGAGTGGTTTATGGTTGGTGGTTTATCGATAAGACTCATCTCTCCAATCGGGGACTGTCACGCTTGTGTCGTCGGATTTCGACATTCCACGTTCGGTCGATCAACCATCAACGATCAACCATAAACCAATTTCCGAATTTGACAGCAAGGAGCGGAGCGCGGAATGGGCGAGTGGCGGCATAGGATGCACTCGTCGATTTGCACTCCAGGAGACGAGCACTTCCCCATGGCTGCCATTGCTGAAACTCGTACACGAACGCAGAAGCTCACCGACGAGGACGCCCGCTGGGCGGCGGTTGTCACGAGGGACAAGTCGGCGGACGGAGCGTTTGTCATCTGTGTGCGGACGACGGGAGTCTATTGCCGGCCCGGTTGTCCTGCGCGGACGCCGAAACGGGAGAACGTGACCTTCGTCGGCGACTGGCAGGCCGCAGAACGCGCGGGCTTCCGCGAGTGCAAACGATGCCGGCCCAAGTCGCACAGCCGCGACGCACAACTCGTGGCACTGGTCGCCGAGGCCTGCCGGCAGATCGAACAGGCGGCGGCGCTGCCGACGCTGAGTGAGCTGGCGCGAGTCGCCGGGCTGAGTGCTTCGCGGTTTCATCGTGTGTTCAAGGGGATCACGGGCGTCACGCCGCGCGCGTATGCCGGGGCTGTGCGTTCGGGACGAATCCAGCAGAAGTTAAAGTCCAGCAAATCCGTGACGGCGGCGATTTACGAGAGCGGGTTCGAGTCGAGCGGGCGGTTTTACGAGTCGGCCGCGCACGAAATCGGGATGACACCGACGGAGTATCGGCGCGGCGGGAAGGGGACACGGATTCGCTACGCGGTGGGAAAATCGCGACTGGGACGAGTGCTGGTCGGGGCGACGGAGTGCGGCGTGTGCGCGATCTTCCTGGGCGACGATCCCAAATTGCTCGTGCGGGAACTGGAGGAGCGATTTCCACAGGCCGAACTCGAGCCGGGAAATGCAAGTTTCGATCGCACCGTCTCGGCCGTGATCAAGCTGGTCGAACGGCCGGAGCAGGCATTCAACCTGCCGCTGGATGTCCGAGGAACCGCGTTTCAGCGTCAGGTGTGGGAGGCGCTGCGAAAGATTCCGGCGGGAACGACGACGACGTATGCGGAACTTGCCGCGCGGCTCGGGCGGCCGCAGGCCGTCCGAGCCGTGGGGGCGGCCTGCGGCGCGAATCCGATTGCGGTGGCGATTCCGTGTCACCGCGTGATGCGGACAGACGGCTCGCTGGCAGGTTACCGGTGGGGGCTGGAGCGGAAGCGGGCATTGATCGAGGCGGAGCGGTGAGCTGAAGAGTTATCTACGATCGAAGCGAGTCGCATGCGTCCTGCGCACGTCGACTTTCCGCTGGGAGAGACCCGTATTGATCGGGTGCGCCGGCACGCGTGCGGCTCGGTGGGAGTCTCCCCCTCCCGAAGCCGAATGGATGCTGATATCAGTTTAGAGGTGGGCGTTCGCAATCACACAGTTTCGAAAGGTGCCACATGCTTCGCTGGCTGATGAACTCGCTACTCGTCGTTGGTCTGATGGGAACTGCAGCGGCACTCGCGCAGGAGGGGCCGCAGCCGGCGAAACCGCAGAAGGAGCACGAGTGGCTGCTGCAGCTCGTGGGCGAATGGGAGACGCACGGTAAAGCGGAAGCCGAGCCGGGCCAGCCGGCGTTTGAGTGCGACGGCAAGGAATCGATCAGCAGTCTCGGGGGCTTGTGGATGATCGCGAAAGGTGAAGCCAGCGCGATGGGAATGAAGGTCGAATCGCGACTCACGCTGGGCTACGACCCGGCGAAGCAGAAGTTCGTCGGCACCTGGGTCGACACGATGTTCAACCACATGTGGACGTACGAAGGGACGCTCGATTCCTCAGGCAAGGTCCTGACGCTGCTCACCGAGGGGCCGAGCTTCACGAAGCCGGGCGAGACGGCGAAATACAGGGAAGTGCTGGAGGTCAAAGACACGGACCACAAGGTGTTCACGTCGCAGGTGCAGGGCGACGACGGCAAGTGGCAGAAGATCATCACCGTCGAGGCAACGCGAGCGAAGAAGTAAGTCGTTCAACGCAAACAAAAGTGACCCAGACGCTGTCAGCGTCCGGGTCACTGCGTTTTCGAGAGGGCGAAGCCGCAAGCGTCAGACGGCGCGGCAGCACTCGTCGCGGATCGTTCGAGGTGAGCTATTCACCGGGACCTTCGAGGTACGTGTAACCGTTGAGGGCTTCTTCGTAGAACTTGACGAACCGGCCGGCCTGCTGGTGGTCGATACGGCCCTCGCGGACCGCGTACTCGACGGCATTCTGCAGCCGGTCGATCAGCTCCTTGCCGCGAAATTCGACGTAGTCGAGCACTTCGCTGACGGTGTCCCCCTTCACCATCGCCTCGATCAGGACTTCGCCGGCCGGCGAGAGGTCGACGTGGACGGCGTGCGTATCGCCGAACAGGTTATGGAGGTCGCCGAGGATTTCCTGGTAGGCGCCGATCAGGAAGGCGCCGAGGTAATAGGGCGAATCGTCGAAGCGGTGCAGCGTGAGCGTGCGGCGGACGTCGCGGCGGTCGATGAAGGTGTCAATCTTGCCGTCCGAGTCGCAGGTCACATCGCAGAGCACGGCGTGACGATTCGGCCGTTCCGTCAGGCGGTGGATCGGCATGATCGGAAAGAGCTGGTTGATGGCCCAACTGTCGGGCATCGACTGGAACAGCGAGAAGTTGCAGAAATACGTGTCGGCCAGGAGCCGGTCGAGTCCGCCGAGTTCGTCGGGAACGTAGTCCAGCTCCTTCACCAGCTTGCGAATGCGGCGGATGATGTTGAAGTACAGGTCTTCGGCCAGGACCCGCTGATCCAGCGGCAGATAGCCGCCGCTGAACAGATTGATGGCCATATCGAGCGCCTGCTGGGCGTCGTGAAAGCTCTCCAGGACGTTGCGGGCGGTGACGTTCTGCAGGGTGATCTGCAGGTCGTGGATGGGCTGCTCGTAGTTTTCGGGAATGCTGGCGGGAAGCTGGTGGCCGTTCCCTTGTTCGGCGACGCCGAGGGTGCTGAACACCAGGGCGCTATGGTACGCGGCGACGGCGCGCCCGCTTTCGGAGATGATTTTCGGGTGCGGGACGCCGGCTTCGTCGCAGACGGTCTGAACGTGATACACGACGTCGTTGGCGTATTCCTGGAGCGTGTAATTGATGCTGGACTCGAAGTTGGTCTGTGAGCCGTCGTAGTCGACGCCGAGGCCACCGCCCACGTCGAGGTATTCCAGGCCCGCGCCGCGCTTGGTCAGGTCGACGTAGACGCGGATGGCTTCATTGATGGCGGCCTTCACCTGGCGGATGTTGGTAATCTGGCTGCCGAGGTGGAAGTGGAGCAGCTTGAAGCAGTCGGCCATGCCGCACTGGTTCAGCTCGTCCAGTCCGTGGAGCAGTTCGCTGACGGTGAGTCCGAACTTGGAGCGGTAGCCACCGGAGGCCTGCCAGCGGCCGGAGCCGCGGGCAGCCAGCTTGACGCGCATGCCGATCTGCGGCCGGACGCCGATCTTTTCGGCGTACTTCAGAACGAGCGGCAGCTCGGTGTATTTTTCGACGACGGGGATCACTTGCCGGCCGATCTTCTGGGCCAGCAGGGCCATCTCGATAAATTCGTCGTCCTTGAAGCCGTTGCAGATGATCGGCGTCGAGGGGTCGGTCATCGCAACGACAGCGAGCAATTCGGGCTTGCTGCCGGCTTCGAGGCCGAAGCCGTAGGGCTTGCCGTACTCGATGATTTTCTCAACGACCTCGCGCTGCTGGTTGACCTTAATGGGGTACACGCAGGCGTATGTGCCTTTGTAGTCGTGCTCGCGGATCGAGGTCGCAAAAGCGTCGTGAATATCGCGTAAGCGGTCCTTCAGGATCCCGTTGAAGCGGAGCAGGATCGGCAGGTCGAGGCCGCGCAGCTGGAGACGGTCGATCAGGTCCTTGAGGTCGATGAAGCGCGCGGGATCCCGTTCAGGATGGACTCGCATCTGGCCGTTCGGGCCGACGGAGAAGTAGCCCTTGCCCCAGCGGGGGACGTCATAAAACTCGCTGGCGTCGACTGGCGACCAGGAGCGTGTGGGGACTTCTGTTTCAACAACCATCAAGGACGCTCTGCAATTGTGGGAGAGAGAAGAAGGAACTGCGCGCCGGCGTTGCCGTGCGGGACTGCGTCATTCCCACTGAAGGTGGCCCGACCGGCGTCCGCCTTGTTGCGCGAATCGGGGACTATACTCTCCACGGAACAGGCGTCAATTCTGTACGCCTGTCGGTGAATGACAAGACCGATTTCGCAGATTCCTGTGAAACGGAGGAGAACCGGGAGCGCGGCCGCAAATGACGATCGAGGAGCACCGTCGCACGACAACGGTTCGGATTTCGAGTTTCGGATTTCGGATTTCACCGCGCGTGCGTTACTCTGCGCGGCGAATGATCCTTCAATGCCAGGTGTTCAACCCTCTACGCTGTCATGGAACATCGCGAACTGCACGACGGACGCAGCGACGGCCTGATGCCGCTGCACAGTCTCGATTTGTCCCGGGTTGGTTCGTTTGCCGACCTGCTCCGGGGGATGTCGGCGACGGCGTTTGCCGGACGACAACTGGGCGAGGCGTTCGAAATCCTGCTGCAGATGGCGCGGGACGCCGATTGCAAGGTTGTCATGACGCTCTCGGGCGCTATGACAGTCGCCAAGCAGGGACGGATCGTCTGCGAGATGATCGACCGGGGGCTGGTGGACTGTGTGATTTCCACCGGGGCGCTCATGGCGCACGGGTTGACCGAATCGATCGGCCTCACCCACTACCGGTATGATCCGACGAAGTCCGACGAGACGCTCTTCGAGCAGGGCTACAACCGGATTTACGACACACTGGAGATGGAGGCCAACCTGAACGACGTCGAGCGGCTGGTCCGGTCGGCGCTGAACGACGTGACGCCGGAGGGCGGCGTGTGGTCTTCGGCGCGGTTGTGCCGGGAGATCGGGCGGAAACTGGATGAAGGGGACATGGGGGTGGGGATCCTGCGGAGCGCGTTTCAGCAGGACGTTCCGGTGTTCATTCCGGCGTTTACGGACAGCGAGGTCGGTCTGGACGTTGCCACGTGGGCAATGCGGAACTGGGTGGAAGCGAACGGGCTCGATCCGGCGAAACTGTCGGCGGACGAGCTGTTGCGCGTGCCGCCGGCGTTCAATCCGTTCCTGGACATGCTGGAATACGCCCGGCTGGTGGGGACGGCCGAGACGCTGGGGATCTTCACGATCGGCGGAGGGGTGCCGCGGAACTGGGCGCAACAGGTGGCGCCGTTCTATGACATCACGAACAATCGCGTCGGCAGCAATCTGCGGCCGCCACGGTTCAAGTACGCGGTGCGAATCTGTCCGGAGCCGGTGCACTGGGGAGGCCTGAGCGGGTGCACGTACTCCGAGGGGGTGAGCTGGGGGAAATTCGTGTCGCCGCGCGATGGCGGCCGGTTTGCGGAGGTGTACGCCGATGCGACGGTCGTTTGGCCGCTGCTGATGAAGGCGGTCTTTGAAGAGCTCGATCGCAGTTGACGTGAATACCCCCGCGGTTTGCGTCAGCGCTTCCACTCGCTAAGCTCGCGCCGAATAATTGTCGAGCAATCCGTTGTTGTCCTTTGAAAGCCTGCCATGCCGGAGTCTGCACCCACTCACGTTCAACTCGCCGTCCTCGGGGGCGGCCCGGGCGGGTACCCTGCCGCATTCACGGCCGCCGATCACGGGCTGAAAGTCGCGCTCATCGATCAGGACCCGCAACCGGGGGGAGTGTGCCTCAACCGCGGGTGCATCCCGTCGAAGGCGCTGCTGCACGTCGCCAAGCTGATCCACGAAGCGCACGAGTCGTCTGCGTGGGGGGTCACATTCGCTCCGCCGCAGATCGAGATCGACAAGCTGCGCGGGTTCAAGTCGAAGGTCGTCACGCAGCTTACCGGCGGCGTCCGCCAGCTCTGCAAGGCGCGCGGGGTCGACCTGATCCAGGCGCGCGGCGAGTTTGAGAATTCGTCGACTCTCAAACTGACCAATGCGGACGGCTCAACGAGCAAGCTGACGTTCGATCACTGCATCATCGCCGTCGGGTCGCGGCCGGCGTTTCCGAAACTGTTCGACATCGGCGATCCGCGTGTCATGGACTCCACCGGAGCGCTCGAACTGCCTGATATTCCCAAGCGGATGCTGGTCATCGGCGGCGGGTATATCGGGCTGGAGATGGGCTCGGTGTACGCGTCGCTGGGTTCGCAGGTGACGGTTGTCGAAATGCTGCCGCACATTCTGGCCGGGGCAGACCGCGACCTGGTGATGCCGCTCAAGAAGAAACTGGATGCGCTGTTCACTGCCATTCACGTCAACACGAAGGTGACGGGCCTGACGGCGACGCCCGAGGGGATTGTCGCCACACTGGAGGGCGAAGGAGTCGCGTCGCCGCAGACGTTCGATCGCGTGCTGGTCTCCGTCGGCCGGATCCCGAACGGCAAGGGAATCGGAGTGGAGAAGACAAAGGCCAAGGTCACGGATCGCGGATTCATCGAGGTGAATGCACAACGGCGGACGGCCGATCCCAAGCTGTATGCGATCGGCGACGTCGCCGGAGAACCGATGCTGGCCCACAAAGCGACGCGGCGAGGAAGGTGGCCGTCGAGGCGATCCTCGGTGAGCCGGCGGCTTTCGACAGTGTCGCGATCCCGGCGGTCGTGTTCACCGATCCCGAAGTCGCCTGGTGCGGGCTGACCGAGACGCAGGCGAAGGATCAGAACATTGATGTGAAGGTTGTCCGCTATCCATGGGCCGCTTCAGGCCGCGCGCAGACCATCGCTCGGACTGAAGGCGTCACGAAGATGATCTTCGACGCCAAGACGGATCGCGTGCTGGGGGTCGGCATTTGCGGAGCCGGCGCAGGCGAGCTGATCGCCGAAGGGGTGCTGGCCGTCGAGACAGCGGCACTCGCACGCGACGTGGCAGAAAGCATCCATGCGCATCCGACGCTGTCAGAAACGATCATGGAGAGCGCCGAAGCGGGGTTCGATCAGGCGACGCACTACTACCGGCCGAAGAAGAAGTAATGCCGGATGAAGAGGATCTTGGGTGGCGTCGCTGGTTGAGCAGATACGAATTGTCCCATTTGCTCCGGCAGATCAGGCGGCGGTCCGCGAGCTAATCCTGGATGGGCTCCGGGAGCACTGGGGCGCCATCGATCCCGACAGGAACGCCGACCTGGTGAAGATTGCCGAAAGCTACGCCTCAGGAGTATTCCTGGTGGCTTGGCAGGGTGATCGAGTTGTCGGCACCGGAGCACTCGTGCCCGTCGATGCTGACACGGCCGAGATCAAGCGGATGTCAGTCGCACGAGATCAGCGACGGCAGGGGGTCGGGCGAGCGATTCTTGGGGAACTGCTCGCCCGAGCTCACGCGGCGTCGTTTCGCCGCGTGATTCTGGAAACGACTTCGACCTGGCAGGAGGCCGTCGATTTCTATCTGAGCAACGGATTTCGCATCACGCACCAACGTGATGGGGACACGTTCTTTGTGCGCGAACTCGTTTCTTAAGGCGACTGAACGTCTCCATCTTGACGCGAAGCAGGAGCTTCGGGGCAGTGCGTTCCCAAGCAGGAGCTTGGGAACGAGGCCGTCGTTTTGGGCTTTCGGAGACCCGCTGAAGCGGGTCACTACGAACCGCTACGTGTACCGCACTTCGCGGTATTGCTCCTCGAAGTATTCCGGCAGCAGGCTGTCGGCCTGGAGCAGTCCCTTGCGGGTGAGACGGATGCCATCGCCGTCACGCTCGATGTAACCGGCGCGGACCTGGTTGGCGATCGGCTCAGCGAATTCTTCCAACGGGTCGACACCGAACTTCGCACGGAACGGGGCTGCCGGGACGTGTCCCTCTTTCATCTGCAGGATCCACTCACGGATCAGGAGCTGGTGCGCTGTCGGCGTCATCGCGCGATTGACGGGTAACCGGCCGTCGTGGACGCGTGCCAGATATTTCTCGAGTTCGTCGATGTTCTGGTAGTGGACCCCCTGGAAGTGGCCGAACGACGAGACGCCAACCGCCAGAATGTCGCTACCGCGGAACAGGTTGTCGCGGTACACGAAGTGGTCGGTGTCGCGGCTCTTGACCAGCTCGTTGCCGCTGGAGAGCTGGTAGCCGGCCGCGAGGAAGCGATTGATCGCCTCGTTCGCCCAGCGACGCTTGGTCGGCCAGTCCGCGACGGGGGACGCGATGCCGTGTTCGAGCATCTCTTTGGAGTAGACCGTGTTCCAGGGGAGTTCCATCTGGTAGACGGTGAGGTTGTCCGGCTCCATCTGCAAAGCGCGCTCGATGCAGGCGGTCCAGTTCTCGTCAGTCTCGCCAACCATGCCGGCGATGAGGTCGATGTTGATCTGCGGGAAGCCGACCTGTTGCAGCCACTCGTAGGCGCGGAAGATCTCGGCCGAAAGGTGTGCGCGGCCGTTCTCTTCGAGAATCTTGTCGTTGAAGTTCTCGACGCCCAGCGAGACGCGGGTGATACCGATTTCTTTGAGGGTCTGGACCTTTTCGAGGCTGAGCGTGCCCGGCTCGCACTCGAAGGTGACCTCTTCGGCGTTGTTCCAGGAGACCGACTGGCTCAGACGCTCCCGCAGCATCTGGAGCTGCCGGGCGCTCAGGTACGACGGCGTGCCGCCGCCGAAATACACGAATCGCAGCGTGCGGCCGGAAATGCCCTGCTGGTCCTTGAGGAGCTGCACCTCGCGGTCGAGGGCGTCGACGTAGTTCTTGATCGTGTCGGCGTTCTGCTGCGTGTAGACGCGGAAGTAGCAGAACTTGCAGCGTTTACGACAGAATGGGATGTGGATGTACATCCCCAGCGGCACGCTGCGATCGGGCTCGGCGCTGAGGGCGTCGAAGGTCTGCTGGACGTTTTCCCGCCGCCATTGAGAGAAGGGGGGGTAGTTCGAGATGAAGTAACTGCCGATCTCGGTGGTCGTCGCAGTCTCGGTCGCCATTACGTCTCCCGGGTGCAAGTACCGCAGCGCGCACTTAAAGCTTACGGCACCGGGGGGCGTGTGAAAACCCGTTGGAGAGAGGAATCAGGAGTCAGGACTCGAGATTCAGGGAATGACCAGCACGGCCCAGGGGGGCGCAACGAAAAGGTTTGCCACCGAGGCCACAGAGTGCACCGAGAAGCTGGCAAAAATGTGCATTTCTCGGTGCCGTCGGTTGCTATTTCGTTCAGTCTGTCCGCTCTTGCCTTTCACGTGCTCTGCGCACGCAAAAAAACGACGGGCGGTCCATCGTGTAGAGGACGGGCTTATCTCGTAGGCCTGATTCTTATGTCGCGACGATATTGCGAATCTCACTGTCGAGCGCGTTTGCCAGCGTGTCCGCTCCATCCATGATTTCCAGGCCGATCCGGATCCCCCAGACTGGCAACTCTCCAATCGTGGCCGGCAGCTTGACGATGTCCTTTTCCGTAGTGAGCAGAGTCTGTGCTCGAACGGCGCGCGCACGATCGGCAATCAACGTGAGGTCGGCCGCGGTGTAGTGGTGGTGGTCGGGAAAGGGGAGCAACTTGAGATCGGTCCATTCCGGGCTGGCTGCAGAAAGCGTGCGACGAAAGCCCTCCGGATTACCGATGCCGCAGAACGCCAATGCTGGACCTCCGAGCACGGAGGACAGCGGAGCTGTGGAACCGCCCGTGTCGACGAGCGACTCTGCTGCGAATGCCGCTGTCGCGAGCGGAGCCGACGTGTACTCCGCGATCTCCGTCCGCAGACTCGTGAGCAATTGCGGCTCACACAGGTCCGCACGCGTAATCAGCACAAGCGAAGCACGTGCAAGCGACGACTTGGGTTCGCGCAACAGGCCGCGCGGCAGGAGGTGGCCGTAACCCCAGGGATTGAGGGCGTCGATCAGAACGAGATCGACGTCGCGGCGCAATCGCCGATGCTGGAAACCGTCGTCAAGGACCAGAATGTTGCAGCCCTGCTGGTCGATGGCCGCGCGGGATCCCGCCACACGATCCGGATTCTGGATGTGCGGGATACCGGGGCAGAGCCGGTCCAGCAAAAGTTTTTCGTCGTTGGTCGATCCGTCGAGCGACTTGTAACCGCGACTGAGAATTCCGGGCCGCAGTCCGCCCTGCGCGAGCCGGTTGGCGATCCAGGCCACGACCGGCGTTTTGCCGGTTCCGCCGGTCGTCAGATTTCCCACACTGATGACGGGGACCGACACCGGTTGGGCGCCATGCGGCTGGTCGAAACGCCAGTTGCGATAGCGCACGCCGCCGGCGTAGGCCGGCTCGCACAGCGACAGTGCACCCCGGACGCACGTCGCCGTAACGCCGCGTTTGCGACCGGAAATTGTGTCGAGATAGGCGTCGTGCATCAAACCGCCATTCGACATTTGGTCATTACGACATTCCGTGCTTTCGGCATCCGGCTCTCCGCTTTCCGGTTTTGTTGGGGGGCGAATCCTAACGCGGACCGCCGTTTGCGTCACGAGCGGTTCGTCTTGACCGCCGGACGCGGTTCGCCGTACCGTTCCCGGCCGATCACACCCTTCGCTGCGAGAGGGGGCGTGCCACCCGGTGCAATGACCGTCCGGGAATGCAGGGATGCACATTTTTCTGTCCGTCGGCGAACCGAGCGGGGACCAGCACGGAGCGCAGCTCATGCGTGCGCTGCGTCGCCGGCATCCGCAGGCGCGATTCTCCGGATTCGGCGGGCCGCTGATGGAAGAGGCCGGGCTGGAGTCGCTGCACCGGCTGACCGACCTGGCGGTGATGGGAATCTGGGCGGTATTGCCGCTGATCTGGACGTTCTACAAGTTGGTGCAGCAGGCCGCGCGTCACATCGAGCAGCACCGGCCCGATGCGGTGGTCCTGATCGATTTCCCCGGATTCAACTGGTGGATTGCCCGCAAGGCGAAGCGCGCCGGCGTGCGTGTTCTATTACATGCCGCCGCAGCTGTGGGCCTGGGCGCCGTGGCGGATCAAGAAAGTCCACCGGTTTGTGGATCACGTGCTCGCGGCGCTGCCGTTCGAGGCGGAGTGGTATGCCGCACATGGCGTCAGCGTGGAGTACGTGGGTCATCCATTTTTTGATGAAGTCGCTCAGCATCCTTTAGACAGGGAATTCTGCGAAGCGACCCGGTCGGCCAGCGCGCTCGATGGCCGACCGTGCGTCGTAGGACTGCTGCCAGGTTCGCGCAATCTGGAGGTGCGTCGTAATTTTCCGGTGATGCTGCGAGTCGTCCGCATCCTCCATGAACGCCATCCCGAACTGCGATTCCCGGTGGCGTGCTATAAGGAGTCGCACCGGGCTCAGTGCCGTGAATTGCTCGCCCGGCTCGCCCCCGACCTGCCGATCGACCTCCATGTCGGTCGCACGTCGGAGATCATCGACACCGCCGACTGCTGCCTGATGGTGTCCGGCTCGGTAAGTCTGGAACTGCTGGCCCGGAATACGCCGGCGGTCATCCTGTATCGCGGCAGTCCGTTTTCGTACATCGCCGTGAAGCTCCTTGTGACCTGCCGTTACATGTCGCTGCCGAATCTGATCGCCGGTCGTGCGGTAATGCCGGAGTTTCCAATTGCTGGTCATATCGCCGACCACGCTCTGCGGATGGCGGACATTCTCGACGGATGGATTTCCGACCGCGAAACACTAGTCGCCGCGCGCCAGGTGCTGACGCGGATGCGGAACGACATTGTGCGGACCGGCGGAGTGGAGCGCGCGGCAGCGGCGATTGGCGAACGACTCAATGTGCAGGCGACGCTGAAGGCCCGCGCTGCGTAGGTTTCAATCCTTAAAGAGCAGCTTCCGATGCGAAAGCACGTCCCACTGCTGGCTGTTCTGTGCGTTGGCATCTGCGGCTGAGGGGGCAGAACGACTTCAACACTTTCTTCCGGACGAACGGTCGTCGCCAGCAGCGACACGCTCTATATGTCGCGAGAGACCTCAAGGGACACTGCGAAACTGGACCTCGGTGGAACAAAGGTCGTGGTCGCACCAACGCAGATTACGATCGATGATCGGCCGCCCGTTGTGATTGGTGAGCAGGTCAAATCGATCCAGGTGACACGTAAAGACCGTCGGCTGTCTGTGGTGGCCGACGGAACGAAAATCTATGACGCGCCGATCACTCAGTAGACACACCGTGGCCGACATCCCAAATCCGGAATCATCCATGCGACAGCACCGCTCGCTGCTGGCAATCCTGTTGATCGGCATCTGCGGGTGCGGCGGCGGCAGTGCCGCGACTCTCCCGTCCGGTCGGATGGTGGCCGCCAGCAGCGACACGCTCTGGATGTCGCAAACGAACGCCAAGGATACGGCGACGCTGGATCTCGGGGGAACGAAGGTCGTCGTCGCACCGACCCAGATCACGATCGACGGCCGGCCGGCCGTCACCATCGCTGCACAGGTCAAGTCCGTCCAGGTGACACGTGCGAATCGTCAGCTGTCGGTCGTCGCTGACGGCGCGACGATCTATGACGCCCCGATCAACAGGTAGGTCATGCTGTGCATGACAGAATGGGCGCCGATTGTGTCATGCACAACATGACCTACTTACTCAACTCCGAACCGGAAGCAGTCTATGCGACATCACATCACGCTGTTGGCCATACTCGCAATCGCGATTTCCGGCTGCGGCGGCAGCTGTGGCTCAACGCTTTCATCTGGACGAACCATCGCCGCCAGTAGCGACACGCTCTGGATGTCGTCAGCGAACGCAAAGGACACGGCGACGCTGGACCTCGGAGGGACCAAGGTCGTCGTCGCGCCGACGCAGATCACGGTCAATGGTCGGCCGGCCGTCGCCATTGGCGAACAGGTCAAAGCCGTCCAGGTAACACGCGCGAATCGACGGCTGTCGGTGGTCGCCGATGGTGCGACGATCTATGACGCCCCGATCAGCAGGTAGGTCATGCTGTGCATGACATCATCCGCGACCATTTCGTCATGCACAGCATGACCTACTCGCGGGAATCCAGGATCGTCTCCAGTTGTGCGACCGCTTCCGGCGTCGCGGGATAGACGAGCCGGGCGCGAGAGGGGAGCCGGCTGGGAACGATCTGCAGCTCTTCACCAAGTTCAACGAGGGGCAGAATCCATTCTCCTTGCGACTGGGCCGCCGTCTTGCTCAGGCTGTCGACGACAATTTCCTTGCGTAGTGCCTCGCCGGTCCATTGCCGGATGATGCGGCAGCGTCCGGAATCGCGATCCTCGATTGTCGCGGTGACGACCTCATCCGCTTCCAGAATCTGCAGGCGGTTCAGCGTGACAGGATTGGACGTCGTCAGCACCAGCCAGGTCAGGCCGGCGCACCAGGCGACGGCGATGAGCGCGACGGCCGCGCGGCGAGCTGTCGCGGGAGGCGCAGCCGTCGATGGACGCGTGGCGGGGGGCGCCGATTGATTGCTCGTAGGGCCTGCGGTCATCGAATCTCAAACCGTGACGACCGGGTCCCTCGTACGACCGAGGGCGTTCAGCGACGGAACGCCGGCGATGTGTCGATCGCGTAGGCGCGGTCGAAGGCCTCCTCGAAGTCGTAGACGCCGGAGAAATCATCGAGGGTGTCGCGATCGGTCTTTCTCATCTCGCCGCGCTCGATGAGTTCGAACACGATGCGGCCAAAGTCGAGCGTGCTGGTGACGCCCCAGTGGGCAAAGACGGTCTTGGCGAGCAAGCCGAACCGCTTGACCGCGAGTTCGCGAATGCCGGCGCAGAGCTCCTGGCCGGTGATGTGGGCGTGCTGATCGTCCGGGTCGCGAGGCCGGGGACGCTTGAGCTTTTCCTGCGAGAACTGCAGGGCGTCGAAGACGAAACGGTACGCGTCCTGGTGATAGCGCAGGCGTGGCGCCACCGAGCGGCTCGAGACTTTCATGGACGCAGACCCTGTATCAGCATCGCGGGCCGGGAGTGGTTCCCGCCGGCGCTGGAATCATGTCGATGAACGAAACTTAATATACCTCGAACGGAATCCCCAGAGCAAGTTTTTGCTGACAAAACCGCCCGCAGGCTCCGACGAGCCTGCCTAGGTGTCCACGACGTCGTCCGGTTCCGGCGCAGCCGGCGGCGGTGCATTTCCCCCGCCGACGACGGTCAACACGTCTTTTTCGTCGATCAGAATCCGGCGATCGTCGTCGAATCGAACGAGCACCTTGCGCGCCAGGATTTCCTGTGCGAGCACCTTTCCCTGACCTTCGCGCGTCACAACAAGTTTGCCGACCCCCGGCAATTCGCGGCGGTGCTCTTCGTAAGTGTCGTACTCGTACCGCAGACAGCACTTCAGGCGCCCGCAGCGTCCGGAAATCTTCGTCGGGTCGAGCGTGGCCTTCTGCAGCTTGGCCATCTTCATCGAGACCGGCGGCATCTGCTGCAGGAACGTATTGCAGCAGACGGGCTTGCCGCAGTCGCCGTAATCGGCGAGCAGCTTGGCTTCGTCGCGGATACCGATCTGCCGCATCTCGATCCGCGACTGAAACCGCTTGGCCAGCGCTTTGACGAGTTCTCGAAAGTCGACGCGGCCGTCCGCGGTGTAGTAGAAGATCAATTTCTCAAGCCCGAACAGCAGTTCGACGTCGACCAGTTGCATCGCCATGTTGCGCTGGCTGATCTCTTCGCGGCCGCCGAGGAACGAGTCCTGCTCGCGACGGACGAGATCGTTGCGCAGGCGCTCGTCATCCGGCGTGGCACTGCGCAGGACCTTGCCGGAGGCATCCTGCGATCCGAGGTACTCGCGGGTCCGATCGGTGGCGAAGCACAGGACCTCGCCCCACTCGGTGCCGCGGTGGCTGCGAACGATCACCTGGGCACCGCGCGCGAAGTCGGCATCGCGGGTGGAGAACTCTCCCAGGTGGCGCATCGCGCCGTAACGAATCACGTAACGGGCCGGCATCGTTGGTTGTGGACGGGAGCGGACAATCGCTGAAACGGGTTCGTGCTCAGCGCCGGGCAGTATACCGGGGTCTGGCCCGCAACGCGACAGGGACTGTCGCACAGTTCGTTCCGTAGGGTGGGCTGTGCCCACCAATTCGTAACGGCGATTGACGACGGGAATGGTGGGCACAGCCCACCCTACGTGTCTGCTTCCATCAGACAAGCAGCGGCGATGTGCCTCGATGGATTCGCGCGAGGTCGTCGCACCAGCCTTCAAGGCAGAGGGGAACCGGCATCATCTGTTGAATGTGGAGATCGGCGAGGACGCAGCGGTCGATGGCTGCGGCGGCGAGATCGGCGGTCTCAACGGGATCGCCGCCGGCTCGCGCCAGCAGGGCTTGCCAGACCGGTCCCGCAGTGGCGTCGTCGCATGAGAGGCCGGCCTCCATGGCAGCGCGATAACAGTCAATCGCGAAGCGCAGGAGCCAGCTCGCCGACTGGCGCTGTTCCGGGGCGTCGGAGGCAATCTCATCAATCAACCCGATGAGTTCATCCGCCAGCGCGGCACTCGACCACTGCGGTTGTGAGAGCCGCGCCAGCAACTGGTCGCGGAGCTTGCGCAGTCCGGGGTCGAGCAACTGCTTCGCGGTCGCCAGGCTGCCTTCACTGAGCGCGGCGACGGCAGCGGCGGATTTGGCGTCAGTGTCCCAGCCCAGCTTGACGACGAGGCCGGCCAGTTCGTTATCGGTCAACGGGGCGAACTGGAGTTTTTGACAACGCGAGCGGATCGTCGGCAGCAACGTTTCCAGCGAAGGGCTGATGAGGAACAGGATCGCGCCGGGGGGCGGCTCTTCGAGGGTCTTGAGTAACGCGTTGGCGCTCTCTTCGTTCATCTTGTCGGCATCGTCGATGATCGCGATGCGCCGCGACGCGGACATGGGATGCAACGAGAGATCGTGAAGCAGGCCCTCGCGGCCGCGGTTATCTTCGGGGCCGACGATGAGTTTGATCGGCAGCTCACTTTTCCCTTCGGGGCAAGCGACTGTGAGCAGATCGGGATGCGTTCCCGCCAGCACCTGACGGCAGGACGGGCATTCGCCGCAGGCATCGAGTTCCTGGTCCGGCACTCGCTGGCAGAACAGGCACTGCGCAATTCGCTGAGCGACCAATCGCTTGCCGATTCCGTCCGGTCCCAGGAAGAGGTACGCGTGTGCGACCCGCCCGCGCTGCACCGCGCGGCGGATCATTTCCACCTGCGGAGCGTGACGGAGGAGGTCGGACCAGACCATAGTGGGTAGTTGATAGTGGGTAGCAGAGAAGGCGCCACCGTTGTCGATTGTAGCGGCGCCGGCCGTGCTCCACCTCGTCGTGATCTGCGTGAATCTCTTAAACCTGCGTCATCTGCGTGCCGTCCTGCGGACGCAGATAGATGAAGTTCTTGCCGAGGCGGCCGTTGTAGTTGCCGGCGGAAATGCGGAGCAGGCCGGGCGTGTCGACTGAGGCGGCGATGGCGGCGTGCGTGGCCGCCCGCACGGCGTCGAGGTCGCGGCCGTTGATGATGATTTCCGAGATGGATTGTACGCCGTCCGGGACCTGCGATTCGGCACCGAGTTTTTCGCGCAGAGTCGGGCAGAACGGATGATTGGTGCTCGCGAACAGGAACGAGTAGCGGCTACCGGCCTTCGATCCGCTGGCAGCGACACCTCCGGGGAACGGGGCGATGACGCCAGCTGTTTCGCGAACGCCCTGGAGCGCACGTTCGGCGGCAGACAATGCTGCGTCGACGGAGTCGGCCATGAACCAGAGGTTGCCCCCCATGATGCCGTCGCGGAAGCCGAACCGGCGGTCGAGGACGAACTCCCCCATCATTGTCGGGACGACCCAGACCCGCCGACCGAACCGCACGTCGCGGAACTGATGTCCGTCGCCGAACAGGGCGATCTTCCGGCCGAGCTTGAAGCACGACTCGCTGTCAATCCGGTTGAAGCAGGCCGTCGTGGGGCAAGTCAGGATGTTTTGTGCGATGCGCGTCAGCAGCGTCCGTTCGAGCGCCGGTTCGCGGTCTTTGCGGAACCGCGGGACGTGAAACTGGAGCACGGCGCCGGGCCGTCCGTCGGGGGTCGTTTCGCCGGGAGCGTCGGGATCGATCCACTGATCGACGCCGGCTTCGCAGTCGCACATGATCGTGCTGCTGGCGTGACCCGTCGCGGCATTGACGGCGTGTTCGAGCCAGTTGCGGTCGCGCGCCGTGACGAGCACTTCGGCGTAGATGCTGCGGAAGGCTTCAGCGTACGTGTCTTCAATCAGCGCCGGCACACGAAGCTCCAACTCGATGGTGGCAGGAGGTTCTCCCTCTCCCCCGCGAACCGCGTTGATTTCTCACGAGATGTGATTCGGGGGAGAGGGCCGGGGTGAGGGGTCTAGTGAAAATTTGTTGTCCGATTTTGCGAGTTCAGAACAAGATCGAAAGCTGGTTTCCTCCCCCTCATCCGGCCTTCGGCCACCTTCTCCCCGCTCGGCTGCTCAAGCTGTTCGTCGACAACACACTGCGGGGAGAAGGGCGTGATCGGCGTCGACCTCATGTGCCGTGCGAACGGCCGCGACCGGTGTAGACGGCATCTTCGGTCACGACCTGGTCCATGAAGATGTCGTGCGAGTGCATCGGAATCTCGGGGAAAATCTGGCACTCAAACGCGAGGGCGACCAGCGGCGCATCGGGGCGCGCGTGCTGGAGGAGCTTGTCGTAGTAGCCTTTGCCGTGCCCGGTCCGTCCGCCAGTGCGATCGAACGCGACCCCCGGCACGAGGATCAGGTCCAGCTCGTGCGGCGCGACCTGCTTGTTTGGAAGTTCCCGCAGCTCCGTGCGCGGCTCGAGAATGCGGTACATCCCGAGTTCCAGCTCATCCATCGATTCGAGCCGGAACAGCTCCAATTCGCCATGCGCGTTGCACCACGGCACGACGATGCGCTTGCCGCTGGCGAGCGCCGCCGGCAGCGCGGCGCGCGTGCGGACTTCGGCCCGGACGTCGATGTAGAACATCACGGTGGCGGCGCGGTCGTACTCGGGCAATGTCAGTACGCGGTCCATAATGCGAGCGCTGCGCTCGTCCTTATCCGGCAGTGCGCGGCGCGCTGCATGGGCCTGTTCGCGGATCTGCTGCTTGGCCGTGGGGGCCGTGGCATCTGTCGTCATTGATTACTGATTTTGTCCGTTACGTGTCGTGGTCGATCCACTCGGGTGAGTACATGTGCCTGACGATCGAGCGAGCGGATTACTTTTGATTCGCCAACAAGCCCAGCCGGAGGAGTTTTTCGCGGCACTCATCCCGTTCGCGGCTGCGCTGCAGGGACTTCCAGGCTTCGTCCTGTGCAGCCAGGAAGTCGTCGGCCGAATACGGTGCGGCGCGTCCACTGGCGGCGAGCCGGCTGATCACGCCGATCTCGAGGCGCGTCAGCATCAATGCCTGCATACGATAGTCCTGAAACGCTTCCCAGACCGCCGGGAAGAGCGGCTGCACGATCCGCTCGCCGATTGTCGTGGCGTACTCGCGGATTTCCAGTTGTGCATGCGTGTCCATGCGGAGCGCGAGGAAGTGCAGCAGGTTGTGCAGATCGCACTTCCAGTAGGCCTCGGTGTACGTGCTCAATGGCAGGTCTTTGCGCGCCTGTTCGCGGGCGACGCCGAGTTCGAGGCGGTTCTGATAGAGCCTCTCGGCCGCCGATTGAAACTCGTGCTCGGAGGAAGTCAGCTTCGCGCCGACGTCATCCGGCAGCAGCCCTGCGCTCCCCTGCCGGTTGTTCGTCGCCTGCGTTCGCCAGGCGTCAGGCTCCGTGGTCTGCATCGAATCAATGGCCACCGAGTAGCGCGTGCTGTACTCGTTGACGTTTGCCGTGCGGTGCCGGATCCACTGCCGCCAGCAGTCCATCGGCACGCGGACCAGCAGCTTGATTTCGGCCATCTCGAAGGGCGTCGAGTGCCGGTGCCGCATCAGGTAGCGGATGAGTGAGCGGTCGTCGGAGACGTGTTTCGTGCCGGCGCCATAGCTGACGCGGGCGGCCTGGACGACAGAGCTGTCGTCGCCCATGCAGTCGACCAGGCAGACGAACCCGTCATTGAGAACCGGGAATTTCTGCCAGCGAATTTGTTCGATTGTCTCAGACTGCACAGACATACCGCGAATCCTGATGCCGCCGTCATGCGGCACCCTGCCGCTCGGACTCATTCCGACTTGATCGCTCCCGGCAGCGGCTGGGCCGCCTCGGGAACGGCCGCATTGTAGTTCTCACCCAGCAGGGCTGCGACCGTCGCCGCGACCTGCGATTGCGTGACAATTCCGGCCGAAACCGGGCCGGCCGGCGTGTCGGGACCGAGGACCGCGATCCACATCAGATCAGAGCCGGGGTGCTCGTCGCCGTGGCTGGTCCAGTTTTCCTTGGTTTCCCCACGGCCGTGGTCGGTCGTCATCACCAGGGACGTCTTTCCGGCATACTCCGGCAGGGACTGCACCAGTTCCCAGAGCTGGCGGACGTAATTGTCGTTGCGCTGCGCGGCTTCCAGGTACGTGTCATACCTCCGTGCGTGTGCCCAGTCGTCGGTTTCGTCGAACGAGACATACATCACGCGCGGCTGATGGGCCTTGATGTACTCCTCAGCTCCGCGAAACGTGAAGTAGTCGAGCCGCACACCGGGGAAAACCAAGGGCATCTCGGCACCGATTCGGTTCAGCAGCTCGGCGTCTTTGCCGTCGGTCAGCGGTTCCCAGGCGGCGTTCACCGGCACTCCGCTGCGTTCCTCGTTAATGATGAAGGGAAAGACGTCCCACGAAGTGAATGCCGCGACGCGACCGTGAAAGGCGTCCAGTGTATTGAGCCATTCGAGGACGTTGATGTTCGGGTTCGGCTTTTTGTCGTTGGAGTCGACGCGTGGATCCGGATGTCCGGTCAGGATTTCGTTGTACCCCGGGTACGAGAAATTCATCCCATTCGTGACTCGCGAGACCGACTGATGCTCCGGATTGCCGTAGACCTTGCCTTCGACGGCGACCTTCGACCAGAAGAACGGCAGCAGCACCTGGCGGCGTTCCTCGGGAGTGGGCCGCCAGTACCGTTCGTGCGTCTCCTCGATACGTTTGACTCCGCCAAATTCCTTGTTGATCAAGGACTCGTCGGCGCCTGTGAACAGCTCCTGCCAGCGGAAGCCGTCGAACGTAACCAGCAGGACGTTTTCGGTGCGGCGATTGGGAGCATCTGCCGCCTGCACGCCACTCCCTGCGTGATGCCCTGTCGCCAGAGCCAGTATGGCGACAAGCGGACCGAAGAATTGCTTTGCATAAATCATGAACGGATCCTTTGAGGCAACTGCGATTCACGTTCTAGCGAGATCGACGACCGATAGCAAAGAATCGAAATCTCGTGGGAAACACGCCGACCAGCTCGAGTTCTTGACGATCCGGCTGGCAGTCGGAATCGCCGGACTCGTAGAATGCGAAGAGTTGCTGAACATGCGCAACTGCCTGTTTTGTGCTGCGATGTCGACAGACGGATGTTTTCATGGCTCAACCCAGCTTCTGCGGCCGGACCCGACGTGAGTTCCTCTGGCAGACCGGTGGCGGCTTCGCCGGCACCGCACTGGCCGCACTGATGTCGCAGGACGGCTTTCTCGCGCGGCAGGCGGTCGCCGCCGACGGACGCACGCCGTTCGTCAATCCGCTGGCGCCGAAACAGCCCCACCACGATCCGGACGCGACTGCCTGCATCTTTCTGTACATGTATGGTGGTCCGAGTCACATCGACACCTTCGACTACAAGCCGGAGATGTACGGCCGGGATAACCAGACGGTCGAAGTGAAGACGTTCGGTCGCGGCGGGCACAAGAACCAGGGGCGGATTGTCGAGCCGCGCTGGAAGTTCCACCCGGCCGGCGAATGCGGCAAACCGATCAGCGAACTGTTTCCGCACCTGGCGCAGCGCGCGGACGACATCGCATTTCTGCACTCCATGACGGCCGATTCGCCGATCCACGGCTCGGCGATGCTGATGATGAACTCGGGAAAGATCCTCAGCGGCAGCCCGTGCATCGGGTCGTGGCTCAACTACGGCCTCGGCACGCTGAACGAAAACCTGCCGGGGTTCATCGTGATGCTCGACCCGCGCGGCGGGCCGATTTCCGGACCAAAGAACTGGTCCAGCGGCTATATGCCGGCCACGTACCAGGCGACGGTGCTGCGCTCGCAGGGGGATCCGTTCCTCGACCTGGCGCCGCCGGCCGGGCTCACGCTGGAATCGCAGCGGCAGTTGCTCGACACGCTGCGCGACTACAACGCAGAACACCTATCGGCCCGCAGCGACAATTCGAACCTGACGGCGCGGATCGCGAGCTACGAGCTGGCGTTCAAGATGCAACTGCACGCGCCGGACGCCGTCGATCTGTCGCAGGAGACGGCCGCCACGCAGGAGCTCTACGGCCTGAACGATCCCAAGTGCACCGTTGTCGCGAGGCAGTGCCTCCTCGCGCGACGACTCATCGAGCGGGGCGTGCGGTTCGTCCAGATCTATTCGGGCGGGCACCACAACGACGCCAACTGGGATGCCCACGGCGATCTCAAGGTGAACCACGATCTGCATGCCGGCGAGACGGACAAACCGATCGCAGGGCTGATTGCCGATCTGGCGCAGCGCGGCCTCCTGGAGAAGACGCTGATCGTCTGGAGCGGGGAGTTCGGCCGCCAGCCGACGGCCGAGTACGAAAAAGGGACCGGCCGGGACCACAATGCGTATGGCTTCACCTCCTGGCTGGCCGGCGGCGGGATCAAAGGAGGCGTCAGCTATGGCACGACCGACGAACTCGGCAGCGCTGCGGTGGAGAACAAGCTGCACGTCCGCCAGCTGCATGCGACAATCCTGAACCAGATGGGGCTGGACCCGAATGCGCTGTCGTATTTCTACGGCGGCCTGAATCAGAAGCTGGTGGGAGTGGAGGGGGCGTCGCCGATCTGGGATGTGATTGGATAGAGCGGCCGGCGTTGAGGATCTCCCTGCCAGTTGCCACGACGACGACGTTTCGTGGACGAACGGTCCGTTCCTCTCGGAATTCTCTCGCCCGTGACATAGCCCTTGATCACCCTGTCACATGCCAAAGACCCCCGCTATGAACCGCATTGTCGCCCGACCGAACCAGCTCGACCTCGATTCCCCCGGCCGGCGCGACTACTGGGTCGCGCTGGAGCATGACAGCATCTGGGGCGACCATCTGATTCCGCTGACCGTCTGGGTCGGGCCGAAAGCGGTGCCGGGCCAAGGTCTCGTCTCATTCGGTTCGAATCATGGCAACGAGTACGAGGGACCGGTCGTTCTGAAGAACTTGCTGCGGGAAATCCGTCTCGAGGATGTGCAGGGGCGGATCATTTTTATCCCGGTATTGAATCCGTCGGCATTCCGGGCCGGGACGCGCGAGAGCACGCCGGATGACCGCGTGAATCTCAACCGGGCGTTCGTTGCCGGGGCCGGGGAGACGCCGGCGCTGGCGGGGATCACGCACCGCATCGCCGCGTTTGTGCGGAATATGATCTGGCCGCGCGTGCATATCGTCATCGATCTGCATTCGGGCGGGAACGTGGCCCGGTTCTCGCTGTGCGCGAATTATCACCCTGTCGATGACCCCGCGCTGGCGAAGAAGATCGAGGAAACCGCGCGCTGGTTCGGCACGCCGTCGCTGATGGTCTACCAGAACCTGACGCCCGGATTACTGCCGAGCGAAGCGGAACGGCTGGGGAAGATTACCGTTGGCACAGAACTGGGCTGGGGCTGCGCCGTGAATCCCGAAGGGGTCCGCTACGGCCGCCAGGGGGTGCTGGCCGCGCTGATTAACAATGGCCTCCTGCGGGGAGAGATCTCACCGATTGCGCATCACGCGGCAGGGACGCAGCGGAAGCTGGAGATGGTCGACCGCGAGTGCTTCACGGTGGCGCCGTTCGACGGGCACTACGAGTGCGTGATTGAGTGCGGCACGGAGGTCAAACGCGGGGACATCGTCGGCTACCTGCACGACTTCGATCACATCGACATGGACCCGTGGCCGGCGCGGGCGGGGGTGGACGGCGTGGTGCTCGCGCAGGCGTGGGTGGCGCCGATCCCGCGCGGCCAGCATTGCGTGGTCGTCGGACGGGTCTTGAAATGATCGCCGGTCGGACGCAACCTGTTACGGGCACCGTCACTCGGACTTGGTGGTGAACCGGAACGCCTTCAGGTGCTTGCCGCTGGCGACCAGCAGCAGCGGGGACGGTTCTCCGTCTGCCGCGCGCCAGGCGACGTCCGGGCGCTCACCCAGGCCGGCCACCTGGGCGACGACTTTGCCGCCGGTCGTCTCGAGCACCATCACGTTTCCGCCGCGCAGGCCGACGGCCGCCCAGGCGCCGCTGGGAGCGATGCTCATCGAGTCGCAGTGGTTGGCCGAGTCGGGCATGTCGCAGGTCCAGAGCACCGTGCCTTCACCGTCCAGTGCGGCGACCTGTTCGACCTTGTCGCCGGCGCCGGCGACAATAATCGAGGCGTGGGGTCTGTCGGCGGCGAATTTGCCGACGCGCACCATGTTGGCGTACATCGGAGTGCGCAGGTCGCTCAGATGCTTGCCGTCGCCGTCGAACAGGTGGACTTGCCCGGCGGCCGAGGTGGTGACGACCTCGACGGCCGCGTCCCCCACCACGTCCCCGGCGGATACGTGCCACACGTTTCCGATGGTCGTGGATTCCCAGCGTTTGGCGCCGTCGGCGGCGAACACATGCAGCCCCGTCGAACCGTTGTAACCGACGATCACTTCGTCCTGTCCGTCATTGTCGAGATCGGCCGCCCAGACGTCGTCGACGCCGTCGCCGCTGGTCTCCTGCCACATTTTTTTGCCGTCGGCGTCCATCGCCACGACCGATTCCCCCGCCGGCGAGCTGAAGCCGAGAAGCTGCGTGTCGGAACCGGGCCGCAGCCGCGCCGGCCTGAGGGCATTTGCCCGCTGCGGCGTGTTGAACGCTTTCTTCGCCTCGCCGTGCTCGTCGAACCGGACTCCCTGGCCCCGCTGGCTGGCGGCGAAGATGTCGCCCGTCTTCGGGTCGCTGACGACGCTCGAATACCGGCCGTCCGCCGACCAGACCTCTTCCAGCCCGGTCGGTTCAATGGGCTCGGCCGGGGATTCCTTTGCTGCCTTGGCGAGCGTTTCTTCGGCGAGGTTCTTGCCGGACAGCAGATCATCAAGTTCTTGATGCAGCGCCTGCTCGATTCCGTCGTTGTAGCCCAGGTGCACGGACTGCACGACTCCTTTCTTGTCGATCAGGACCAGCATCGGGATCCCCGGCACGCCGTAATCCTTTCCGACCGTTGAGTCTGCATCGAGGCCGATGGGGAAAGTGAGTTTCTGTTCCTCGAGAAACTTGCGGATCGTGTCCGCATCTTCGTCCTGATTCAATGCACAGAAGACGACCCCCTTATCGCGGTATTCATCGGCGACCTTCACCAGGATCGGCAGCTCCGCCACGCAGGGGCCGCACCAGGTGGCCCAGAAGTCGACCATCACAATCGATTTATCCGCATGTTCCGCCAACTCAAAGTCCCCGCCGTCCAGCAGGGCCAGCTTGATGGCGGGCGCCGGCTTGCCGAGCAGCGGCGAGGGTTCCTGCGCTCCGCCGCCGAGGCCGCCCAGCAGATCGTCGGTTTTCTGCATGCCTTCTGCGGGCGTAAAGACAAACGCATTGGCGTCCAGCGGAGCATTGAGCTTCCAGTTCTGGAACACCTCGGTGACGACCATCTGCATGTTCTTGAATTTGTCGCCCAGTTGTTCCGCGGTCTTGGCCAGTGTCTTCGACATGTCGGCCGAAACCTTGAGCACGACCGGATCCCCCTCGGCCGCCGTCCATAAATCCCAGTCGGAATCGTCCTGGACGAATTTGAGGTGAGTAGCCCGCACATTTCCGTCCAGCGTCTCGGTGCCGACCAACTCCGTCTTCTGCACTCGCTTCATAACCTGGGCATACGGATCATCGACCAGCAGTTGCATCGCAATGCTGGCCTGCATGCCCGTGCTCCCGCCGCCCAACAGCGGATTCGAGGCCAACTCGTCGAGTCCCTGCGGGGCCGGCCCGACGGAATATCTCTTGAGCGCAGGGATCGCTGTAAACAACTCTTTGCCGTCGCACACGAGATCAATGCCCATCACGTTAGTGGAAGTTCGGACGGCAATGCGGTTGGGCCGCTCAACAGTGATCGAGCGGCGGGTTTCCAATTCCTGTTTTATGCCCTGCGCCGTTACTTGCATCGTTTGCAGGCTGTCGACCTGCAATGACCGCGTCTGCTTGTAGAAGTCCGCGACTCGATGGAGGATCGCATCGGGGTCGCCGGTCTGCTCCCCGGCAGCGGGGGCGGGCGTTGCCGATGACTGAGAATTCGGCGTCGGCGTCGCAGGGGTCTGTGGCGGGGGAGTCTCCGATGTGGGGTTCGCTGGCGCCGGATTTGCCGGCGGCGGATTTTCCGGTGCAGGATTCACTGGTGGCGTATTCTCAGGCGTGGCCGGCGGCTCCGCTGCGGCGGGTTCCGTCGAAGTGTCCCGCGACCTGCGTTCGTCATCTTCAGACGGGGGCGCATTGGGAACCGTCGGATCCGGCGGATTCGGGACGTTCACCGGCTGGCTGCAGCCGAGCACCCCGCAAAGGACCAGTGCAGCAAGCCCGAAGAGCAGCGGCCGCGACATACAGAACCTCGCGTCGAGAGGAGAACAGCGGGCAAACCCACGCGCCGGCAGCGGCATCACTATACCGCTGCGAACCGGCCGCCACCAACCAAGGGCTTTTCAGCCGATAATGCTCTGAACCACCTGGCCGTGGACGTCCGTCAGCCGGTAGTCCCGTCCGCTATAGCGATAGGTGAGACGTTCGTGGTCGATCCCCATCAGGTGCAGAATCGTGGCGTGCAAGTCGTGGACGTGGACGTTGTTCTCGACGGCATACCAGCCGAATTCGTCGGTGGCGCCGTGGACGAGACCGCCACGAATTCCGCCGCCGGCCAGCCACATCGTGAACCCGTAGGGATGATGGTCGCGGCCGTCCCCCTTTTGCGCCACCGGGCTGCGGCCGAACTCGCCCCCCCAGAGGACAAGGGTCTCGTCAAGGAGACCGCGCTGTTTGAGATCGGTCAGCAGGCCGGCGATCGGCCGATCCACTGCGGTGCAGGCATTCGGCAATTCGGTATGGATGCCGGTGTGATGGTCCCAGCCGACAGGGCTGAATACCTCGACGGCCCGGACGCCGCGTTCCACGAGCCGGCGTGCGAGCAGACAGCGTTTGCCGAACTGCTCGGTGCGGGATTCGTGGATGCCGTAGAGCTGCTGCGTGGTTGCGGATTCTGACTCGAGGTCGAAGGCCTCGGGCGCCTGCGTCTGCATGCGGAAGGCCAGTTCGAGCGAGGCGATCCGCGCTTCCAGCCGGCTGTCGTGGTTGCGGTTGCGCTCGTGAAGCTGGTTCAGCTCGCCGACGAGGTCCAGTTGCCGCCGCTGGCCGCTGGCCGAAATCCTGGAGTTGGCCAGATTGGCGATGGGATGTTTGGGGTCGTCGACCTTCGTCCCCTGGTAGGCGGCGGGCAGGAAACTCGCACCGTACAGTCCCGGATCCTGGCCGCCGGGGCCGATGGCAACGAATCCCGGCAGGTTCTGGTTTTCGCTCCCGAGTCCGTACAAGAGCCACGATCCGAACGACGGTCGCGAAAACACTTGCTCGCCGGTGTGCATCTGCAGGCAAGCGTTGGCATGGTTGACGTTGTCCGCCACCACCGAACGCACGACGCAGAGATCGTCGACGCAGCCGGCGACGTTGGGCAGCAGATCACTGACGTCGATTCCCGACTCGCCATGCCTGTGAAACCCGAACGGGCAGGCCATCAGATTTTCAGTCGTGGTCCGGGCCAGCTTCGGTTTCTCAAACGGCAGCGGTTTGCCGTGATCGGCCGTGAGCCTCGGCTTGGGATCGAACAGATCGACCTGCGACGGCCCGCCCCCCATGAACAGGAAGATGACGCGCTTCGCTTTGGCCGCATAATGCAGCGGGCGGGGGCCGAACGGATTGGCGGCGTCCTCGGCGGCGAGGATTCGCTCGTCCGACAGGAGTGTCGTCAGCCCCAGCATGCCAAAGCCGTTGGCGACGGTGGAGAGCCAGTCGCGGCGGCTGGGACAGACTCGCTGCGAGTCGATGAGATGGTGCGGCATCGTAGCCTCCCAGTCGTGACCGCGGTCGTTCAATCGAGAAACAGGAATTCGTTCGTCAGGAGCAGTGCCTGAGTATACACGTTCCAGGCGTCACCGGGTTGTTGATTGTCTTTAAAGGGTGGGGCCGGACCCGCCGCAATCTGCTCCAGGAAACCGACGCCGCGCTCGACTTCCGCGGGGGAGGGGCTGCGGCCGAAAATCCGCCGGTACAGAAACTGAATTCGCCCGGTCGCAGGGGCTTGCCCGGCGACTTCGGAGCGGCCAAGGACGCTCTTCGCCGTGTCGGTGATCAGCGGATCGTTCATCAGGTACAGCGCCTGGGGCGCGACGGTGGAGACGGCACGGCGCTCCACGTGCATCGCAGGATTGGCCGCATCGAACAGCGGGCCGAAACCCGGTGCTGTGTTACGTGTCGTCTTGATGTACAGCATCCGTCGCGGACTGGCGGCTTCGCCATCCGCTGGTCCGCCGGCGCGCGAGTCGAGTCGGTCGGCAATCGCCAGCAGCGCATCGTGGAGCGCCTCCGCCTCCAGTCGGCGCCGGTTCTGACGGCCGAAGAGGCGATTCTCCGGATCAGCATTGAGGATCTCCTCGCCGGCGACGCTCGACTGCTGGTACGTGGCCGAAAGCATGAGCAGCCTGTGCAGCGCTTTGATCGACCAGCCGGACTCGACGAGCTGTGCCGCAAGGAAATCGAGCAATTCCGCATGCGTCGGCCGTTCCCCCAGCGCTCCGAAGTTGCTCGGCGTGCGGACGAGGCCTTCGCCGAAATGATGCTGCCAGAGTCGATTGACGAGCACGCGAGCCGTCAGCGGGTTTTGGGGCGAGCCGAGCCAGCGGGCCAACTCCCGTCGTCCGCTACCCTCGTTCACGGTGAAATCAGCGCCGTTGGCCAACGCAGCGGGAATATGCCGCGGGACGCGTTCACTGAGCGAATCGTACCGCCCGCTGACATGGATCGGTGCGTCCTGGAGACCGGGATACTGGCTGAACCTGAGGCCTCCTTCCTGAACGCCGTTAGCAAACGCAAGCGGCGGCAGGCTCTTCTTCAAGGCGTCTAACTCGGCAGCCTGATTTGCGAGGTCTGCCTGCGCTTCCGGAGTGAAGTACTTGGCGTCGTCGCGCGTCCGTACCAAGAACGGACTGCGCACGCCGGAAAGGTCATGAACCAGAGGGCTGTCGTTGCCGGAAGCAGCGACTGCGTCGCGAAGCTGAGCGGCGGCATTTTGCAGTTCGCCGCGATCGGCGGAGGCGCCTTTGGCCGCTTCGGCCCGCCAGCGGGCGAGTAACGGATCGACGGCCGGCATCCGCTCCAGCCGATGGCTGCCGGCCATGTCGAGGAACTGCCAGACCGACGTGTGGCCAAGACTGTCGGCGTGCGGATTGGATTCGAGGAAGTTTGCGGACACGTCGGCCGTCAGGTCCCACGTCGTGCCGTCGCCGGCCTCGATGCGAAATTCGACGGTCGTCACATCGTAGTGTGCGTCTCCTTGTCGCAGGCGCACCTGGAGTTGAATTTGATCTCCCGGCTGCACTTCGATCGCCGTCAGCCGTTCGGGAGTGCGGCCGTCTGCCAGTCGTACGGTTCCTTTCGGAGACGTGCCAGATGACAGCTCGTGCCGCACGCCGTCGTGAAAGTGGTCGATCGCCCAGGCCACGCCGACGCCGTCATAGGGATCATCGTCGGTGAGTGTGCCGGTGATCCTCACGCGGGCTGCGATCGGGCTGGTCCAGCTCGCCGCGCCCCCTTCGGTGCCGGGGTTGATCGACAACGCGCGCGGCGGGAGGTTGAACGTCTCGATCGGGACATCGTACGCATTGGTATTCAGCGCCCACCACGGCCGCTCAGCATGCGCCCGCCACGCGAGCACACCCGGTTCGCCGTCGTAGTTCGGTTCGGCGATGCTGAGCGTTTGGAAAGCACCGAGCGGCGGGCCTTTGAGGTAGTCGATCCACTGCCGGATCGCGAAACCGTGCAGTGCTTCGCGCTTCGCAAAATCGTCTACCGTCAACGCAATCTGATCCTGCGGACGGTGCTCATAGTCCCAGGCTGCCAGCAGATACCGGTCGATCTGCGGCAGCAGCCCGCGCGCGAAACCGGCGTAGTGCTGATCGACGGACGCTTGAACCTGGTGCTCGAGCGCGGCGACGTGCGCGTCATGTTCGCGATGCCGGGCGACCTCGGCCTCATCGGCCAGTGGAATCTTGAGCCGCGTCGTGCCGTGCGACAGGTAGCCTTCTTCGGGCACCACGTGGCTGCTGAAGAAGATGCCTGCGAGGCCGTAATAATCGGCCGTCGTGATCGGATCGAACTTGTGATCGTGGCACCGGGCGCAGGCGATAGTGAGACCGAGGACCGAGCGCGTCAGCGTGTCGATCTGGTCATCGACGATGTCGGTCATCCGTTTCTTGCGATCGATGCCGCTCCAGGGGCCGATCGAGAGCATTGTTGTGGCCACGATGCCGTCGGAGTTGACACTTGCCGGCTGGCCCGGACGAAGCAGGTCGCCGGCGACCTGCAGCTGCACAAACTCGTCGTAGGGCAGGTCTGCGTTGAAGGCATTGACGACCCAGTCGCGATAGCGCCAGGCCTCGTCGAACTCGTCGGTATAGCGAACGAGATCGAGCCAGTGTCGTCCCCAGCGTTCGCCGTAGTGAGGCGAGGCGAGCAGCCGGTCGACAACGGTGGCGAAGGCCGCGGGGGATTCATCCGCGAGGAAGGCGTCGAGTTCGTCGGGCGTGGGAGGGAGGCCGGTGAGGTCGAATGTGGCACGGCGGAGCAGGGTCGGTTTGTCGGCCGCCGCCGCAGGTTGCAGGCCGCGCTCCCGCAGCTTTGCCAGCACGAACCGATCGATGGGGTTGTCGGCAGACCCGGCGTCGGCGGCGACTTGCGGGACAGTTACTGCCTGGACCGGATGAAACGCCCATGTCGGATCGCTGTCGGCGGCGGATCTGGCTGTCGTTGGCCAGGGAGCGCCGATCGTGATCCAGCGTTCGATGTCCGCGACAACTTCGGCCGGCAGCGGCTTGTCGGGGGGCATCTTGCGTTCTTCGCGATAGCGAATGGCGCGGACGAGCAGGCTCGCGTCCGGATCGCCCGGCACGATGGCGGCGCCGTCGTCGCCTCCGGCCAACAGCGCCTCACGCGAGTCGACCCGCAACCCCTGGGTGGCTTTGCGAGCGCCGTGGCAACTGAAGCACCGCGCAGCGAGGACCGGGCGGATCTTCGTCTCAAAGAAGTGGTCGTCCTCCGGCCCGCCACTGGCAAGAGAGGGAAGCAAGCACAAACAGAGCCAGACAGCGATGCCCCGACGCACGGCGAGCCCCTCGCGTCCCCAATGGTGAACGGCCGACTGCGGCCGGTTTGTCGAGGATTTCTAATTCCATCAACCAGTATCGATACGACGCGGAATGTATGCAAGCCGCCGTGTCGGCAAAGAGTGCCCCCGACAGGCAAGCGGAATGTCCTCAGCTGGGGAAAAGCGCAACGACAACTGTCCGGAAAACTCGACGCGCGGAACACTCGAAGGTCGGGACTGGTCATTCGTCGTCACTGCGTCGATCGCCATACCAGATGTCGAGCCCCTCGCGCGTGCGGACGGAGCGGGGACCCGTCAATCCGATCCGCAACAGCGTGCCGAGCACTTCACGCATCGAGTGCGTTCGCAACTTCCGGGCCGATGTCGTGACCGACTCGCGCAGAATCACGAATCGACCTTGCCGGCGCAACGCCTGGCTCATGGCGGCTTCCTCCGCGGCATAGAGCCGTTCATCGAATCCGCCGACCGCGTCGAATGCAGCCCGCGTGCAGAACAGGAAGCAGCCGCTGGCCAGTCCGCACCAGCGATAGACCGGCATGGCGATGCCCGCGAGGAGCCGCGCATAGAGTGGGACCCGGCCATCGAACCGAAATGCGCAGCCGCCCCCGATGGCGCCGTTGCGAATGGCGGCCACTGCGGCCTGGACGGCCTGGGGAGTCACGAGCGTGTCGGCATCGACAAAGATCAGGAGCGTGCCGTGTGCAGCCCGGGCGCCGGCATTGCGCGTGGCGGCGATCTGCCGATGGTTCACCGAGACGATCCGGGCGCCGCACGCGGCCCCCTCAGCGGCGGTTCCGTCGGTCGAGGCGTCGTCCGCGACGATGATCTCGTAAGGTTCGGTGAGTCCGGTTGTGGCCGACTGGATGGCGCGCAACGTGGGCCCCAGAAGCTGCTCTTCGTTGTAGGCGGGAACGATGAATGAGATCATCACGTCCTTTCAAACTCCTGAGCCGCTTCGTAGGAGAGCCATGATGTCGCCGATGTTACTACGTCGTGCTGGCGGTGGGATGCTGGTCTTGTTCGCCGTTCTTGTTGCCGCCACGTCGGTCAGCGCCGTCGATTTCCCATCGTCCACTGCCGTCGACATTGGCACGCGCAAGCAACTGCTGGTCGATGACTTCGTGATCGCGGAAACCAAGGGCGTGACGCGCGTCGTTGGCGACGTCGAGAAGGCCAACGGCGGACAGCCGCTGGTGTTCACGCGCCGGGACGCGGACGGCCGGCCGGTGCGGATTGACGTCTGGCCGGCGTTTGCCACCGTCTATTACGACGCGGAGCGCGGCAAGTTCCGGATGTGGTACCGGATCTCGTTCAACGACCGCTCGCGGCGCGACGCCGTTGGGAACGTCTCGGCGTTCGACCTGGGCGTCGGGTCTGACTACCGCCGTGCGTATGCCGAGTCGGACGACGGGATTCACTTCGAGTACGTGGCCGATCTCGAAGGGCTGACGACGTCGGGCGACACCAACATGGTCGTCACGATCGACGACCATGAGTCCGACCCGGCGCATCGCTACAAGATTGGCTACGACGCCGCCACTGAGGTGCACGCGGCGGCGCTGGCGCATTCGGCCGACGGCATTCACTGGACGCCCTACAACCACGGGCAGCCGGTCACGTATCGCGCGAACGACTTCACCAACCAGGTAACGTGGGACGAGTCGATCCGGGCGTACCGACTGCTGACGCGGACCGATTTCGGCGCTGGCGGCGGTCCGCTGGCGGATCGCGTCAATGTGCCGATCGGCGATCACCGGCTGGAGGTTCGCGGCGTGCGGTCGATGATCAATCCGGACATTAAAGCCGATCCGACGAACTGGACGCTGGAACGTCACTGGCTGTTCGATGGCGAGGAAGTTCACCGCGCCGATCGACCGCCGATCGAGGCACTGCTGGCCGATCCTGCCTACGTGGCCCGCGTGCAACAGGAAGCGCTGCGGCGGCAGCTCTACATGATGACCGACTGGCAGCATGAAGGCGTGCATTTTGGCCTGATGGCCGTGCTGGAGTATCCGACCGATGTCAGCGAGGGGACGGAAACCGACCCTGTCACGCGACATGAGCGGAGCATTGAGAACTACTACTTTGCGACGGGCCGCGACGGCGTGGGCTGGGATCTGCACTGGGTGTATGCCGGCCGGCCGCTGGTTTCGCGTGGGCCAACCGGCGCGTGGGACAAGGACATGATCTTTCCCGTCACAAACATTGTGACGCATCAGGACCAGCATTGGATTTACTACGGTGGCAACAACGAGCGGCACGGCTGCGCCGAAAAGGACATCTGGTTTGGGCGGCAGGGGAGCATTGGCCTGGCGAAGCTGCGGCTGGATGGGTTCCTCGGCTGGGAAGCCGGAGAATCGTCGGGGACACTGACGACGCGTCCGTTCGTTCTGGTGGGGCCGCATCTGGAACTCAATGTTTCGTCGGCGAACGGAGGCAGCGTGCGCGTCGAGATGCTGGATGCCGAGGGACGAGCGATTCCCAAGTATGCAGGAGCCAACGCAGTCAGCGCGGCGGGAATCGACGATGTCCGATATCGCCCGAACTGGAAAGACCAGGCGGACCTCGCCTCGCTCGTCGGCCGCACGGTGCGCCTCCATGTCACGCTCAAGAACGCGCGGCTGTATGCAATTCAGGTGCGCGAATAGCGGACGACGTCATTTCGTGGCAGGGGCGTCGTTTTCGGCGAGCCATTCGATGCCGGCCCGGATGTTGTCGAAGACTGGCCCCTGCCAGCCGTGCCCGCCGTCGTACTTTTCGAACTTCACTACGGCTCCATTTTTGGGCAAGTCCTTCGCCGCCTGCTCCGCCATGCGGAATGGGCAGATGCGGTCTTCGGGCGAGTGGTAGATGAAGTATCGCTGCCCCTTGGCTTTCGCCAGCGGCGGTAGATACTTCGGATTGAAGACCGACATGGCGACAAACGAACCGGCGACTTTGTCGCTGGTCAGCGAGATGGCGTAGGCGGCCGGTCCGCCGGACGACCAGGAGAGCGTGAAGATCCTCCGCGCATCAAGCTTGTGTTTCTGCTCGATGTCCTTGATGACGGCGTCGACGAATTCCTCCGTAGTGAACTGCATGCCCTGTTCGCGATTCTTCGCCGTCGGCCAGACGATCTGCTGCTGCTTCGTCCACTGGACGGCGACCGGCTGCGCGACGAGGTATCCCTCCGGCAGGGCGTTCTTGAAGATTCGTTTGACGAAGGGGTGAAAGTCCGCATCTCCTGAGCCGCCCGGCAGGACGACGATCAGACCGTAGCCGGACTCCGGGGCGGTGCTGCCTTCCGCCGGGCCGACCAGGAAATAGCGCTGGTTCTGGTCGTTGCCGATCCGCAGGTCCTGTGACGGCACGTCCGCGACGTCGTCCTGGGCACGAGACGTCTGTGCGATCGTCAGAAGTGCAAGCAGCGCGCAGCCCGTCGCGAGAGCCGATCGATCGTTCATTCGCCACCTCGAGAGAAAGCCTGTGGGGGTAACGTTGTCACGACAGATTGAGTTGCCACGAGACGCCGAATCGATCATTACACCACGTGAATTTCCGGCTGAATCCGTAGTTGTCGGGCGGCATCAGCACCTGGCCGCCCCCGGAGAGTTGCTGGAACGCCGCGTCCAGTTCGGATTCGCTGTCGCACTCGACGAACAGTGACACCGCGGGCGTGAACGTGAACTGATGATGTACCGGGCTGTCGAAAGATTTCAGCGGATGACCGGCGAGCGTAAACTCGCAGCGTTTTACTTTTCCTTCCGGACCCCCCTCGCCCGGGCCGAAATGCTCAAGGACTTGAATCGCGGAATTCGGGAACAGAGAAACATAGAACTTCGTTGCTGCTTCTGCGGCTCCCTCGAACATCAGAAACGTCGTCACGGACCTGGCCATGCGGGTACTCCTGTCTGGCTCAATCGATCGTCGAAGTCGGATTGCGGATTGAGAAGCGGTATAGTATCGCGTTGACGGAACCCACGAAGCGCACGCAGCTCAAGCCGCGATTCCAAATCCCGGGAGCCAAAAGGGGGATGTCATGAGATTGACCGTCTGCAGCGAGACTGTCTTCGGGGACCGGCCGCTGGTCGAGAGGTTTGCCGCGATCAGCCGGCTGGGAACGCCGGCGATCGAACTGTGGGGATTGCCGGCCGATAACGTGGCGGCCGTCCAGAAAGGGCTGCACGCGGCCGACTGCCGGCTGGAGCTGTTTTGCGGCAATCGCGACCACTCGCTGATCGATCCGCAACAGCGCGCCGGATTCCTGGCAGAACTGCAGCAGAGCCTCAGTCACGCCGCGCGGCTCGGCTGCTCGCGACTGACGATCCTCAGTGACCAGGTCAACGACGGCGGGATTCCGGTGCCGCCCCCGATGCCGCTGACCGAGGACCAGAAGTACGAAAGCATGTTCGCCGGGCTGCGCGCAGCGGCCACACTGGCGGAAGCGGCGAACATCACGCTGCTGCTGGAGCCGCTCAACACGAAGGTCGATCACCCTGGCTACACGTTGTGCCATTCGGCGCAGGCGTTTGAGGTGGTCCGGCGAATCGGCAGTCCGCGCGTCAAGGTGCTGTATGACGTGTATCACATGCAGATCATGGAGGGGAACCTGATCGCGACCCTGGAGGCAAATCTCGAAGAAATCGGTCACATTCACGTGGCCGACGTCCCCGGCCGGCATGAGCCCGGCACGGGAGAAATCAACTATTCGAATATCGCACGGATGCTGAAGGGCAGCAACTACCGCGGCTTTGTGGGACTGGAATGTATGCCGCGCAGTGATTCGGCGGCTGCGATTCGGGCGTTTCAGGCGGTGTTTGAATAAGAGCGATCAGCCGTCAGCGATCAGCCGTCAGCGATCAGCGGTCAGCATTCAGCAAGATACTCTCATGTCACACGGCAATGATGAGCGGATTGATCGACGTGCGGCACTTGTGCGGGCGGCCGCGCTGGCGAGCGGTTCGCTGTTGGGCACGAATTTGGGCGGGGCTGTCGAGTCGAAGGTGGAACCCGATGTCACGGAGAGCCAGGTTCGCGATTTTCTACAGACGTTGTTGTTGACGCATGAGGATGTCGACCTGTGGCTCACTCGGAAGGAGTTTCCGTTCTGCAAGTATGACCCTGTGCTGGGGTATCTGCACGTCGATCGGGACTTTGCCGAAGGGCAGGACGGGGCGGTTTGTCAGTATCGCTATGACCGTCTGGATGCGAGACGGATGTTCGCCTATGCGGGACAGCCGTGTCGGATCAACACGTATGGTGACAGCTTCACGAGTTGCGAGCAGGTGAGCGACGGGGAGACGTGGCAGGAGGCGCTCGCAGCCCATCTGGGGGAGCCGGTGCGCAATTATGGCATCGGGGGCTATTCGGTCTATCAGGCGTATCTGCGGATGCTGCGCGAGGAACAGCGATCGCCGGCCAAGTACATCATCTTCAACATTTTCGATGATGACCACGCCCGCAATGTGCATGGCTGGCAGCGACTGAAGTTCGGCGTGAACCGCAAGAGTCCGAATCCGACGGTCCCGCATCTGCAGGTCGATCTGGAACGGGGAACGATCACCGAATGCGGCAATCCGTGCCCGACGCCGCAGTCGCTGTACGAACTGTGCGACCTGGAGCGGTTGTATGCGCTTTTTCACGATGACTTCTATCTGCAGAACCGGCTGATGAAGGCCAATCGCAAGTCGCGCGGCGAGTCAGTGCCGGCGACAGACTACGACGACGAGCGGCTGATGCAGCATGGCATCTTCGCCAGCCTGAAGGTGGTCGATCGTGTGCAGGAGTTTGCCCGCCAGCAGGACAAACGGGTTCTGTTCGTCCTGTCCTACGGGGCGTACACCATTCGCCAGCACATCCAGACGGGGAAGCGCTTCGATCAGGCGCTGGTTGACGGCCTCAAGGAGCGCCAGATTCCCTATGTGGACCTGATGCAGGCGCATGCGGACGACGCGGCCCGGTTCAAAGGGACGCCGGACGAAGCGCTGGCGCGGTACTTCATCGGCCACTACAACCCGCTGGGAAATCACTTCTGCGCGTTCGCAATGAAGGACGCGCTGGTGGCGATGCTCGAACCGAAGCCTGCGGCGTATGCGCAGTAGGTTGCAGCGGATCTGTTCGGCCTGGACCAGTGCGAGCTGCTGTTGAGCCCAGAGGGAAGGGGACGCGTCGGCGAGCGTCTCCAACTGGTTGACGAACTCAGCGCAGGTGAGCGGCGCGCCTCCGCCTGGTCACCCTGAAAAGCAACTGCCCGGTGTGGTAGGGTGGCGAACAGCCTGCTGATGAGCACGTGACCCTGCCCGCATTTCTTTCTTCACCGCGCGCACGATGCTGTTTCACACTTGGACCTTCGTCGTCTTCTTCCTGATCGTGTACGCGGGCTACCGGCTGCTCCGTCCCACGCGGTACTGGCTCCCCTGGCTGGGCCTGGCGTCGTACGTCTTTTATGGATGGTGGAATCCGCTGTATTTGCTGCTCCTCTGGTATTCCACGCTGGTCGACTACACGGCTGCCTGGCTCATTGAGCGGAGCCGGCGCCGCAAGTTGTGGCTCGCCGCAGGCCTGGCGAACAATCTGCTGCTGCTCGGATTCTTCAAGTATGCCGGCTTCGTGGCCGGCCAGACCAATGAGCTGCTGCTGGTACTGGGAATCGACTGGCGGCTGTACCAGCCGGACCCGCTGCTGCCGGTGGGGATTTCGTTCTTCACGTTCCAGTCGATGGGCTACCTCATCGACTACTATCGCGGCGACGTGGAGCGGGAGCGCAACCTGGTGCGGTATGCGACGTTCGTCGCGTTCTTTCCGCAATTGGTCGCCGGGCCGATCGAACGGTCGCGAAATCTGCTCTCGCAATTCCATCGGCTGCCGCCGATCTCCAGGACCGACATCGGCGACGGGTTGACGCTGTTCCTGGTCGGACTGTTCAAGAAGCTGGCGATTGCGAATTGTCTGGCGCAGTACGTCGATCCCATCTATGCGTCTCCGTCGCGGCACAATGGGGCAGCGCTGGCCACGGCGACGTTTGCGTTCGCCTGGCAGATCTACTGCGATTTCAGCGGCTATACCGACATGGCCCGCGGCGTTGCGCGGCTGATGGGTTTCCGGCTGCTGTTGAACTTCAATCACCCGTACCTGGCGACCGGGCTGGGGGATTTCTGGTCGCGGTGGCATATCAGCCTGTCGTCGTGGTTCCGCGACTATGTGTACATTCCGCTGGGGGGCAGCCGGGATGGTTCGCTGGGCACCGCGCGCAACGTGTTCCTGACCATGCTCATATCCGGCGTGTGGCACGGTGCGAGCTGGACGTTCGTGGCCTGGGGCAGCGTGCACGGGCTGGCGTACGCTCTCACACGCAATCTGGAACGCACGACGTGGTACGAGCGGCGCGTGCCGCGCCTGGTCAAGCAGGCGGCAGTGTTTCTGTTTGTCTGCTTTACGATGGATTCTGTTCCGGGCGGAGAACATCACGGATGCGTGGTCGATCGCCAGCCGGATCGTTTCGACCCCCTGGTCGAATCCCGGCTTTCCAATCCTGGCGGCAGTGATGGTCGGAAGCGTGTGGACGTACGAGTTCATCTGCGAATCCCCCGCAAAGTGGTTGCCATCGCTTACTCCGGTGCGCGTTGCGATGGCTGTGATGATGATCCTGTACCTCTGCACCGCGACGGGCCGAGGCGATCTGCCGTTTATCTACTTCCAGTTCTGAGGGACTGCGGGACCGCGCGCCGTCGTCCGCGAAGCACTATCGAACGAAACGCCGATGCTACCAACTTCGTCCGAACAGGCTGATATCCACACAACCGCAGAATCCCATCCGGGCGTGTACCGCGCTGACTTCGGCAACAGCATTCTGCGGTTACGGCTGCGCGACTGGGCGGTGGTCGGGCTGTTTGTGCTGGCCTGCTTCGTCGTGATTCCCCGGTTGTGTCAGTGGTTCGAGCGCTTGCCGGCCGGGATCGATGACCGCATCCCGTACGAGTCGAGTGAGGACTACTGGACTTACCGCGTGCGCATCGAACACATGGTCGAGGGGGAGCGGATCCCGATTATCGGAGACTCGGTCATTTGGGGCGAATACGTTGCTCCTGCCGAGACGCTGTCCGCCTGCCTGAACAGAGACTTGCCAGCGCCTCGATTTGCAAATGCCGGTCTGAACGGTGCACATCCGCTGGCTCTTTCGGGACTCGTCGCGAACTATACAGACGCGTTGCAGGATCGCCACGTGATCCTGCACTGCAATTTACTGTGGATGAGCTCACCCGAGCGCGACCTGCAATCCGGCGACACGCCGATCAACCACACTCGGCTGCTCCCGCAGTTTGTGCCCCGCATTCCGGCGTACCACGCGCCGTTCTCGGAGCGCGTGAGCCTCTCGATTGACCGCTCCGTCTCCTTCTTCGACTGTGTCACTCACATACGGACCCGCTACTTCGACGGCCGAGACCTGCAGAGCTGGGCAATCGCACATCCTCTCGCGAATCCGTTGCGGCAGTTCGAGCAGACGGCGCCGCCGGACACGACCGCGCTGCGTCACGCAGGAGTCCCCTGGACCGAACAGGGCATCGAGCCGCAGGACATGCCCTGGTTAGACCTGAACTCGTCGCTGCAATGGGAGGCCTGGAAACAGACCGCACAGCGGTTGCGAGCCAGAAGAAACAGCCTGCTGGTGCTGGTCGGTCCGCTGAATGAGCACCTGCTGACGGACTCCAGCCGCCGGCGGCATCAGGCAGTTCGTCAGCAGGTCGAAGAGTGGCTGCACAGCGAGGAAATTCCGTACGTCGCTTCGGCAGTCTTGCCCAGTGACGAATACGGCGATGCGAGTCATCCCCTTGCGACGGGGTACGTCCGCCTGGCAAAGAACATCATTTCTGGTCCCGAATTCCGCGACTGGCTGGCCGACTGAAGGCGAGCGAACGCTAAGGGGTCTTCGTGGATTCGGATGCCGCGGGCGTCTTGACGGCATCCGCCAACGGCGTGTCGCGACGCACGCAACGGAAACCGATGTCGGGCCGTGCGAAGCAGGCATCGGCAAAGCTGCCTGGCGCTTCTCCCGACCGGCTCGACCCGCGGCAGCGTTCCGCGCTTGAGCTCCACGATCCGCCGCGCAGCGTTCTCAGTGAGTTGCCGGACGGGTTGCAGGGGTTCAGCGACGTCGATTGCTCGTAGAACTTCGCGTCGTAGATGTCCTGGCACCACTCCCCCACGTTGCCGTACATGTCGTACAGCCCCCACGCGTTCGGTTTCTTTGTGCCGACGGCGTGCGTGCGCTCGGACGCGTTGTCCTTGAACCACGCAATGTCTCCCAGGCGCCGCACGTCCTGCGACTCCGCTTCTGTCGCACCGGCACGAGCGGCGTACTCCCACTCCGCTTCGGTCGGCAGTCGATAGCCGTTTGCGTTGAAGTTGCAGGCGTAGGAGGTCTCGTCGTAGCACGGTTCCAGTCCCTCGGCGGACGAACGCGCATTGCAATACAGGGCTGCCTCCTCCCAGCGAACGCGTTCCACGGGATTGGTCGGATCCTTGAATTTGGACGGATTGCCGATCACATGCTGTTCGTATTCCCCCTGCGTCACCTCGCAGCGATCCATCAGGAATCCGTCGAGCGTAACGGGATGCGGGGGCGCCTCGTCGGCCGAACCTGCCGCCGATCCCATCACGAACGTGCCGGCGGGGATGGCGACCATCTCGATTCCCTCGGCGGAGGTCACGACGGCAGGCTGCACGCGCGCGACGGCGGAGTTGGTCGCACGTTCGCATCCGGCACAAAGCGCCGCAGCGAGAGCGAACGCTATCGGAGCCCTGAAACGGATTCGACCTACCGGAATCAGCATCCCGTTCATTCCTCGACGTCTCGCGTTCGCAGAATTCTCCGACAGTCCCGCCCGAGGGCTGTGACGTAGGGCCGCTCGGGGCCGGATGCTGCTTTCCGTTGCTTGGTGCAGGCGTCCGACAGCTGCAGCGCGACGGCGCGCAACTTTTTGAGCCGCACTTCCTGATCGCTGGCCACATCGCGCAGACGCTCGGCCAGTGCGTCGAGTTCCGAGACGCTGGCCCGGCTTTGCGGCGGAGTCGCGGCCTTCAATTTGATCTCCTTGACCAGCGTCTCGAGGTGGTCGGTCGACACGGGCGGCAGCGCCTTCAGCAGGGTGTCGCACTTTTGCACCGTACTGCGAAACGCATTCAAACCGGTGTCCGCCTTGACCGATCCGTCTGCGTCGGCCTGGGCGGCGATTTCACCGACATGCTGCGTCAGCGTTGCGTAGTCGCGAAGTCTCAGATCCATTCGGCCGATAATGCTTTGGCAATCGGCCAGCAGTTCCGGTACGTAATCGGGGTCGGATTTCAGCTTCGCGGGCGAATTTCGCCAGACGTCCTTGATGTCGTCGATCGAATTGCAGACGTCGCGGTACCTGGTCTTCCTCAGTTCCACCGGATCACCGGCATCGGACTCCGCCAGATATGCGTTCCCGTCGTTGCCGCCGAGTGTTTCGCGATAGACGGTCATGGGTGTCACGGCATCGTCCGCGGCCCGCTCCAGCGGCCGGCTCAGATAACCGATCAGGCATTCCAGCGTGCCGCTTTTCGAGCACGCGAAAATCAGGCGATCGTGTGGCACTTCGCTGATGTAGTATTGCCCCTGGATTCGACCGGCGAGGCGCCACACACCCGCACATGGAAGCTTCCAATTGAGGGGATACTGACCCGAGGCGCTGTATTTCTTGCCAACACGATCGGAGAACCACAGGTCGCTCTGCGGTAGCACTCCGACGAACACGCTCTGGTCGTTGAACTTCGCGCTGATCCTGGTAACGAGTTTGCCGGCAGAGCCGCCGCTCGCACCGAGCGTGACTTCACCCCCCTGTGAGTTTGAGGGAAACGTGAGCATGGCAATGGAATGCGCTTCCTGCTGGAGAGCAAGGACCGTGTTCCCCTGGGGAAGCGGCACGGAACGGCGTTCCATCGGGATCGCGGCGTCGAGGATTGCGTCTTCACCAAATTCCGTCGGCACGACGACAAACCGCGACGAGGTGCCGATCGCCAACTCCTTGGCGCCGTCTCCGGGCCGTACTTCGACCCAGGATTTATTCGCCTCCACGCGAACGCCGACCGACGCTCCGCCGCCACTCCACGTCACAAGCGCCGCATCGTCGGCGAGTTGCTCGACACGAATAACTCTCGGGCCCGTTGCCTTCGATGCGGTACTGCCAAACGTGATCGGGACGACCGCTACGGGACCGTCTGCGTGTCTCGCCGCAATCCTGACAGGTGACGATGCATCCTGCGGGATGTGGAGCCACAGTTTCTCGTTGTCAACGACGCAGCCACTGCCAAACTGGTGAGCGGCGGTGTCGGCAGGCGCAACCTGGGTCCATCCAGCACCGCGGCCGACGAGGCTGACATCGTCTGCCACTGGTTTTGACGCGCCGGTATCCCACACGTGCACACTGCCGGCATTCTGGAGTGGCGATGGGGCAACCGGCGGCTCCTGAGCGGCAGTCTGCGGCGCCGCGGCAACGAGAACCGGTTTCGGCTCCTCTGCTTGTACCGGGGCGATGCTTTCGGTTTCGCCGGCGACCGCAGCCCCGGGGACATCCTGCGAAGCGGCATGGGAAACAGAACTCGCACTGAGCCACAGCAGTACAGCGAGTCCGGTAGCGATCGCCGCAGCAATGCCGCTGCCGGCAGCAGTCACAGTCCGTGATGACCCCGGCCCCTGACTGGGCCGCCCACCAGTGGCAGGCTGATGTGCCTTATCGGAGAGCGTTAGTGACCTGCATGCGCCGCGCGTCGCCGCGGGCGATTCCTCCCCGACGGTCACGATCTGCTGACACTGCGGACACCGGAGGCGCTTCCCAGCCGCGCCGTCCGCGACACGAAGTGTGTGTCCATTCCGGCAATGCAGTTCGATTGCCATCGGAGCGGTTCTATGAATGGTGGGACGACGATACCCAGCGCCACTCAGCGTTTCCCATGTTCAGCGAAGTCGGATGCAGGCGCGATGGCTGTCATTTCAGTCACTGGGGCTACACTAAACGGCCGAATTCCTCAGTGCAACTGCGGCCATGTGTGGTGACCCCGCCGCGCGCCAGACCGATGTCATTCATCCAGTCACAGCAGGCGGAGTGCCCACGGCATTTCATCGTATACTGAGAGCCTCCAGGGAATCCCGATGTGAATATGCGCTGGACTGCCGCGGGACGTCAACGAGTGGGAGCGTCGAAGACGGCGGTCGGAGAATTGGAAACGCAATAAATGGTGATGCGGTCAGGATTATCGGTCTTGAAGCTGGCTCAGGACGCGATCAGTGCTCCACACCTGAGCGTAGACGCGTGCCAGGGCGGACAGTCCTGCTCGGTGGTGATCAGGAAAAAACGTCGCTGAGGCATCTTCGACGACGATGACATTGTAACCCCGATCTGCGGCGTCGCGCGCCGTCGTTTCCACGCACATGTCGGTGGCCATTCCCGCCATCACCAGTGTTTCCAGCCTCAGGTTCCGCAGCAACTGATCAATGCCGGTTCCGTTGAACGGGCTGCTGGCGTTCTTATCGATGACCAATTCATTGGCTGTCGGGGCGAGTTCCTCAATGATTTCGTGTTCGGGGCTCCCCTTGGCCCACAAAGTGGGCCGACCTGTCAATGTGACCGCTTCGCTGTCGCGTTGACGGCGTCGCCAGATCATGTCGCGACCATCGCCAAGGAGTGCTCCATGACGGGTGAACACGACTTCCCGGTGCGCTCGACGAAATGCATCGAGCAGACGACGGGTATTGGAGACCACCTCGCGCACCCGCGGAACGTAATACGCCGCAACCTCGGGATACTGCTCGGTAATCATTCGCGTCACGCCGCAGGCCGGATTCGAACTGTAGTTTTGTAAGTCGATGATCATCAGACCCGTTCGCGTCCAGTCCACGACAAACGAAGGCCATGGCATGATCCAGCCGGGAAACGACTCGGGAGTATCGACGAGTGGGTTGTGCATGATTCAGGCGATTGAATTGAATCCGAGCCTGACGATAGCAGATGCATTGCGGGCCTGCAGGAAGGAAAAGTTCGAATACGTTGCATGGCGACCCCACGCGGCAACGTTCGAGTTGATACGCCTCTGTAACTCAATGCCGAATCAAAATGGCGGTGGGGCATTTCGTCGCGGACGTCGAATCCGGCGCGGAAATTTGCGACTCTCCTTGGACCGGGATGATCAGGGCGCTGCGCAGAATCAACCTGACCGTGCGGTTACCGATGGAGAGACTCGGAGACAGCGCAGAGTTTTCGGCCGAATCGGTCCGCGAAAGCGGCGGCGGACGGACGGTCGCGAATCTCGCGTTCGGCGATTCCTGAGACTTGGAGACTTCGAGCGAGAGTGAAAGTCGTTGCCGTAACTGGCGATAGAACGCAAAAGGCCGGCACCCGAAGATGCCGGCCTCGCGGATAACGCTGCGGTACTTGAAGTTCAATACCGCTCGTTCAAATGGCGGGGACAGGATTCGAACCTGCGACCTCGAGGTTATGAGCCAACTTTTTCCGACCGCGAAAAGCCTGAAATTCCTCGGTGTTTAGCGATACTTTAACAGCCAAGATGCCTTTTGCAAACACTATCACTCAATCGCATCGCTTCCCATGTTTTCGCGGTACTCCAAGAATCGGCCGTTGGTGAATCCGGTAGTCTACCGGTAGTCCCGCCTCGTGCGCGATGAGCGAAAGTGTGTGGCGCCATCAGCCCAGGAGCGTCGACGAGGTGCGGGAGCTGCTGGCCGAGATGATGCAGGATGAGGGATGACCAACAAATGCGCATTGGAATGTGCATTTGGCTGGTCTCGCGCGCGTGATGAGCGAATTTGGGTCTCTGGCCAGCAAGAGGGGTTACAATGTCACCCCCGACAACTCACATTTCAGAACCGGCCGCTGAGAGGGCATCCCGGGATGCCGTCAAACCGACCCTGCTCAAGCGGCTCTTGGCAATCATCTTCCGTGGCGCATTCCGCCGACCGGGGGGCGAATGTGTTTCCGGGACAGATCGCCCTTTGACATCAAATGAGGCGACGATGATGATGCGTTTCCTACGTGCGCAGCCGTCTCGCTGCTGCATTGGTCACGGTCAACTCCGGTTCGAACACTCTGGACCGCTCGCTAAGGTGCTCTATGCCGCGAGTTCCTCGTGCACTAGTGGTCGTCGTAGTCCTACTCTTGATCGCAGTTCGTGGCACCGCCGCTGACGACCCTGCAATTGAGCCGGGCCTGATCGGATACTGGAAGCTCCAAGGCGATGCACGTGATTCGTCGGGTTCCGGCAACGACGGAATCAACCACGGCGTCGATCTTGCGACTGGCGCGTTCAACGGCCGGGATGCGTACATCGAAGTCCCTCACGCCCCCTCGCTTCAGCTGGGCGGGAGCGACTTCTCAGTCTCGGAGTGGGTCTGGACCCCGCGCGGGCTGACCGACACTCCCGGCGACCTCGTCACGAAGTTCGACACGGTCTATAGGAGAGGACTGAACCTGTCGCTCGTCGGTAACACG
>JAXMBS010000036.1:0-55961 GCA_046349775.1 Planctomycetaceae bacterium
GGCGGTTCGTGCAGACGGCGATATCCGCTCTGAACGGTGGCCCGGCCGTTCCGGCGGCCGTTTTTCGGAGAGACAGGCGGTTCTTCGGGGCTGAGGCCGCCGAACAGCGTCGCCTGGTGATAACTTGTGAGAGGAGTCGCGACGAGTACCTGACTCGAACTAGGAGGCTCCGTGTCTTCGTCGCACCGCATGAGCTGGTGCCCAGCATCCGTACCCAATTCCGCCGACTGCATAATGCAGGCTCCTGGCGAGCAGACAGCAGGATCGGTGAGCTTGCTCCTCGCCCACCGCCTCGGGGCCGTCCCAATGGCGACCCCGAACACACCGAAACACGTCAGCCGCGGAGAACGTCTTGTGATCTCTTGTGCGTGGCTCTTACAGTCCTCCGGTTGACCGGTCCGCTTCGGGTGGCGGACGTCTCACGCACGTCGATGTACGTTGTGACGTCCAGCGCGCAGAATTGAATCGTGAATGCGCCGGGTCGTCAACACCTGTCTTCGCGGTTTGAGATCAGATTCTAAAAAAAACTGAAATGACTGCGCCGCGCGCGACCGCCGAGCCACCGTCGAGTTCCGCCCCGGCGCGGTTCCTGCCGCTCGCCGCTCTGTTCGCATGCGTGTATTTCATCCAGGGAATCGCCGAGCCGACACAGGGACTCATCGCGCAGCCCGTCCGCACGCTGCTCGCCGACTGGGGCCAGTCATCGGCGACGATCGGCTCTTTCATGGCCATCGTGTCGCTGCCGTGGTCGATCAAGCCGCTGTTCGGACTCATCGCCGACTTCGTCCCGCTGGGGCGATCTTCGCGGAGAAACTGGCTGATCCTGATGACGGCGCTGACGTCCGTCACGCTCGGCTGGCTGGCCTGGTCGCCGCCGCCGGCGGGGGATGTCCGCTCGTTGCTGTGGCTGCTGCTCGCGCCGACGATCGGCGTCGCCTTTACCGACGTGCTGGCCGACTCCCTGATGGTCGAGCACGGGCAGGCCCGCGGCTGGACCGGCAAGTTGCAGTCGGTCCAATGGACGGCCCTCTCGGCGGCGACGATCTTCGCCGGGTCGGCCGGCGGCTGGCTGGCCCAGCGGAACCAGCAGCACCTCGGGTTCCTGATCTGCGCCGTCGCCAGCGGCTGCACGCTGCTGCTGGTCGCCGGCTGGCGGGGGAGCCGGAGTGCAGCGCGCGAGTCGGTGCCGTTCGACCACAGGGTAAAAACTCTGCTCGGCGCGCTGGCCCGTGGCCGCTTCCCGGCGGCGGCGATGTTCCTGTTTCTGTGGAATTTCAACCCGTTCTCGATGACGATCCACCAGCTTTACATGACGCAGGAACTGGGGATCAGCGAGCAGTTCTACGGGAACACGCTGTCCGTCGCCGCCGTGGCGTGGACAATCGCCTCGGCCGCCTACGGCGTGTACTGCCACCGGTTTTCCGAACGGACGCTCGTGCACCTGTCGATCCTGGGGGGAGTGGTGACGACGATCGCGTACGTCGCCTTGCAGGGCGAAACGTCCGCCATGGTGATCGCCGCCATCGCCGGTCTGGCCTACATGACCGGCACGCTGATCCAGCTGGACCTGGCGGCGCGGGTCTGTCCGCCGGAGGTCTCCGGGACGTTGTTCGCGCTGCTGATGTCGCTCTCGAACCTGGGGGTATCACTCGCCGAAGCGGCCGGCGGCTGGCTCTACGAAGTCTGGACCCGCCAATGGGGCGCCCACGCGGCGTTCGACGCCCTCGTCGTCGTCGGGACGCTCACAACGGCCGCCTGCTGGCTGCTCCTGCCGTGGCTGACGCCGGCGACCCCCAAAGCGGAGCCAGAGTCGTGAGGTAGGTTGGGTCTGGACCCAGCTTGAATGAGCTCACCGACACGATGGATCGTCGGATTTGATTCAGCGCTGTGTAAAGCTGGGTCTCGACCGAGCCTACATTTTTCATCCCGCCACGCGCACCACGGTCCGCCCGACGTGCTCGCCGCGCTGCATCTGCCGCACGGTATCCGCAACTTGGTCCAGGTCGATGACGGTCGCGATCTCTGACAGCTTCTGCGGCTTCCAGTCGCCGGCCAGCAGCTTCCAGATCTCTGCCCGGTTGTCCTCCGGGCACCATGCCGAATCGATCCCCTGCAGCGACACGCCCCGCAGAATGAACGGGTACACCGTCAGCGGCAGCTCCGCGCCCCCCACAACCCCGCACGCCGCCACGCAGCCGCGTTGTTGCAGCGACTTGATGAGCGCCACGAGGGTCGTGCCGCCGACCGTATCCACGCCCCCGGCGTACTTGGCTGCCAGCATCGGCTTGCGGGCCTCGTCGGCGACCGCGTCGCGTCCGACCACCTTGTTTGCCCCCAGCGAAGTGATCCACGCCTCGCGGTCCTTCTTCCCGCTGACCGCCGTCACGCTGTAGCCCAGCTTGGCCAGGATCATGATCGCAATCGCCGCTACGCCACCGGTCGCCCCCGTCACGACCACCTCTCCCCGATCCGGCCGGATGCCATGCTGCTGCAACGCCTGCACGCACTGTGCGGCCGTGAAGCCCGCCGTGCCGAAGATCATCGATTCCTCCAGCGTCAGTCCCGCCGGCCGCGGCACGATCCAGGTCGCCGGCACACGGACATACTCCCCCCAGCCGCCGTACCGCTCGACCCCCAGCTCATGGCCGGTCGCGATCACTTCGTCGCCGACCCGATACTGCGGCGAGGAACTCTCCGCCACGATCCCGGCGGAGTCGATTCCAGGCACGTGCGGGAACTTGCGGACGATCCCCGGATGCCCGCTGGCCCCCATCGTGTCCTTGAAGTTCAGCGACGAGTACTGGACCCGTATCAGCACGTCGCCCGCCGCCAGATCGCGCAGCGGAATCTGCTCGATGCCGGTTTCGATCCGATCGTTGCCGGTCTTGCGGACGAGGAAGCCGCGAAAGGTTTCGGGGAGCATGGCTGGAAGGGGGCGTCTGGTGAGTGGTGGTCCGGTGTCTGGTCAGGGTCTTCCTGCCCCTTGGCCGATGGCTCTCAGCCGTTGGCCTTCAGTGCACTCCATGCATCATGCGTTTCAGCAGCGGCGTGAGGAGCATCAGCACAATCCCGGCGCCGAACAGCACGAGAGCGAGCGCCAGGAAGAAACCTGGCAGTCCCGGAAAGATGAACGTCGCCTCCCCTTTCTCGAGCCTGACCGACAAAGCCGCCGCCACGCCGGAGAGCAGGTTGGAAAACGACATGCCGAAAAACCAGATTCCCATCAGCAGCGACTGCCGGTGCGGCGGGGCCAGCTTTGTGACCATCGACAGTCCCACGGGGGAGAGGCTCAGTTCGCCCCACGTGGCGACAATATACGTGATCAACAGCCAGTGCGGACCGGCCAGCTTGCCGTTGCGGGCTTCCAGGGCACCAGCGACCATGACCAGGAACGCGATGCCCAGCAGAAACTGCGCCAAGGCGAACTTCATCGGAGTTGGCGGATTCAACTTCCTCTTGTCCAGCCACATCCAGAGAATGGCGAAGACCGGGGCAAACGAGATCACCATCAGCGGATTGACGGCCTGATACCACGTTGCCGGAAATTCGCCGCTCATGAATCCCAAAGTCCGCTGGGTCTTCTGTTCGGCAAAAACGTTGAGCGAGCTGCCGGCCTGCTCGAAGGACATCCAGAACGGCAGGTTCCCCAAGAACGACAGAATCACAATGACCCCGACGCGCTGCCAGTCGGTGGCGGTCATACGCGGATGCTCGACGGTTACGGAGCTTTGTGTCGCCGTCGCCGGCAGACGGGGCGCCAGCTCGCCGATGTGTCCGAGGTACTTTGGACGGAACAGCACATAGAACACCAGCCCGGCGATCATGCCGACCGCCGCCGACCCGAAGCCCCAGTGCCAGCCGACTTTTTCACCGAGCGTCCCGGCGACGATCGGCGAAAAGAACGCGCCCAGGTTGATGCCCATGTAGAAAATCGTGAACCCCGAATCCTTGCGCGGGTCGTCGCGCTCATACAACTGTCCTACCATCACGCTCACGCAGGGCTTGAAGAACCCGGTGCCGATGATGATCAGCACCAGCCCGGTCATGAAGCAGAGTAATGCGCCAGCTCCATGCTGCAGCGTGACAGCTTCACCGGCAGTGATGCCGAACATTTCTGTCATCGCCAGGGTGATATGGCCGGCGGCGATGATGATTCCCCCCAGCACCATCGAGCGGTGCGTCCCGAGAAACCTGTCCGCGATCCAGCCGCCTGCTAGGGGGAGCAGGTACACCGCCCAGGTGTACAACGCATACAGGTAATACGCCGACTCTTCACTCCAGCCGAAACCGGGATTCGTGTTGGGCTGGCCGTTCTCGAGAGTCGTCGCCGTGCTGCGGATCAGATACAGCACGAGTAGCGCCCGCATGCCGTAGTAGCTGAACCGCTCCCACATCTCGGTGATGAACAGCACCCAGAGACCATTGGGGTGGCCTTCGCGGGCGGCAGCGGGAACAACTTCGGCGGCGATTGATTCGGGTGTGCTCATGGACGGCCATAGTCGTCCAGAGCGGGCGGATGGTCAATAGTCGATGGCGGATAGTCGATAGAGGATGGTCGATGGACCGAAACCGTGTACGCCACGACCTACCCACGACCAACTATGCACTACCCACGAACTTCGCCACGGTCTCCGCCGCGATGCTCCGTGGGACGACGTGGTCGCAGCCGGCGTCGCGCGCGGCTTTGAGCCGTTGCGCCTGCACATGCGGGCCGAAGGCGACGATCACCGGCCGGTTCTCCGTCGGCAACCCCACGACGACCGCCGGCACATCCAGCCCCGCCATCTCCAGATCGATCACGACGAGAGCATACGCGCCGCTCGCGATCCGTTGGCCGATCCGGGCGGCGGACAATTCGACATCGACGGCCGCGCCGGTTGCCTCCGCGGCGCTCTTCAGCTGCGTCGAGAAAAACAGATCGCCGCAGACCAGCAGCACGTGCGGAACTGACGCTGACATGATCTCACCTCGCACCGTGTCCCAGCTGTCTGGCCCAAATCTGCGTCAATCTCTGAAATCGGCGCCATCTGCGTGCCTTACCTTTCAAGCACGCTCACTCCGGCAGCTCTTTTCCGTGCGTTTCCGGCGCCAGCCAGATCGCCGCGATCCCCACGAGGTACACCATGCTCAGCACGGTGCAGGCCTTGGGATAGCTGCCGTCAAACACGTTCCGCATCATGTAGCTGAACTGCAACGCGCCGATCGCGGCCAGGATGCGCCCGAAATTGAAGGCGAAGCCCTGTCCAAACGCCCTGACCCGGGTCGGAAACAGTTCGGGAAGGTACAACGGCAGCCAGCCATAAAACGAGGCCGTTACGCCGCCCGCCAGAAAGACAGTCGCCAGGAAAAACGCGCCAAACGAGTCGTTGAATTGAAAGAACAGCAGCGATGTCGCCAGCGAGCCGGCGCACAGGATCACATAGGAGATTCGTCGGCCCAACCAGTTGCCCAGCAGCGCCGCCAAGATTGTGCCGACAATCGCCGCGAGGCCCCCCGCAATTTGCGTCTGGGACCTCGCGACCGCAGCGGCCGACTGGGCCAGCTTGGTCCGGTCCGCGGCCGGCATGTCGGGATTTTCCGAGATCACCCGGTTCTCCGCGAGCTTGCCGGCCCAGGGAGCGGCGTTCTGCAGCGAAGCCCAGGTGCCCAGAAGTGCGACGCCACTGAGCGTAGCGCCGATCAGCATGCGTGACAGGACTCGTGGCGGCGTCCATTCGGTTTGGACGGACGCGCCGGACTCGCTCGTCATCGAACGTTGCAGATAGCGTCGCACCGGATATGTGTATCCGTAGTACGCGATCGTCAACCCGATGAGTGTGCCGCCGATCCGGACATACATGGGCGGCGCGACCCCGATGAGATCATCCAAAGCCCACAGGCTGACAAGCCCCACAGCCCCCGCAGCTCCTCCGGCAACCGCCAGCAAATCGGTGCTCGACCACTGCTTCGTCGTCCCTTTTGAGTGCTCTTGCAGCCAGCGTTCGGATTCCGGCACGAATATCCGCACCAGAAACGTGAGCAGAGCGGGCAGTGCGCCGCTAAATGCCAGCAGTCGCCACCCCGAGTGTGACGTCAGCCGCTCCACTGTCGACGCCGACAAGCCGCCGGACGAAAGCCAGCCTTCGACCGAGCTCAACACGTTCGCCAGCGTCAGTCCGAGCAATGCGACCAGCACGAACCCGACGTTCGCCGCTGCTCCGATCAGTCCCGCCAGCCAGCCGCGAGATTTGTTCGGCCAGATTTCCATGACGAGCGAAACGCCCAGCGACCATTCGCCCCCCATCCCCAGCGACGCCAGAAATCGAAACAGGAACAGGTGCCACGGTTCCTCGACGATTCCGCACAGTCCGCTGAAGACGGCATAGGTCAGGATGCTCAGCGACATCGCCCGAACGCGGCCAATCCGATCGCCCAGCCAGCCGAACACGACGCCGCCGGTCGCCGCCCCGATCAGGAACGCGGCCGTCATGACTCCAATCCAGTTGCCGATCACCTTTTCGGCTGCGCCCGGCAGCATGTCTTTCAGTGCCGGCTGCGCCACCAGCGGAAACAGACCGATCTCGAACCCGTCGAACATCCACCCCAGAAACGCCGCCAGGAGCGCCATCCAGAGACCGGTTTGGCGCGGCTGAGTGGACTGAGGCGGCGTGGTGGACATCGGCGGGACTCAGCGAATGCGTCGGCGGGACGGCGGGCGCGTCAATCGCTCCCGCGGGGGAGCCGAGCATAACACGGTCGATAGACGGGAAAAAAGCGTGGAAGGCTCGCTCCGTGGCGAGTCTGCTCGATCTGTTTTCTCGAGTTACCGCTGCTCGCTGATGGAGATCAGCAAATCGCGCGTCGCCTGTATTTCGGCCGTCAGGCCGTCCAGCACTTGGGAGTGTCGGCGCCGATGAGCGCAGGGTAATCCGGTAATGGTGGGCACAGCCCTCCTACGCGCTCAGCGGCGGATCATGCGGCTCGAACAGAGCGGTCCCCTGCTCAGCGCGTCGAGCGCGACCCACTCATCGTTCGTGTGGGCCTGCGCGATGTCCCCGGTCCGCAGACGATCATGTGCTCGAGGGCTCCCAGCATCGCACCGTACTGTCCCGTACGAGACCGTCGTCGGCGTTTCGCGACCGGCCAGTTCCAGCGCTCCACGGACATAGGGGCAGCTTTCGGATCGATATACAGCGGACGGGCGTTAATCCTCACCTCGAATTCCAACCCGTTGGCCGTGGCTGCCCGCCGTGCGCGTTCAATCAGCACATTGGCGTCCTGACCCGGCATGACGCGGAAGTAAACGGTGCAGATGCTCTGCGGCGGCGTGATGTTGGTCGCCCGCGTGTGATCGTTAATCCCGATGTTCCAGCACACCGTCGGCGGATCGAACTCCGCCTGCCGCCACGCCGGATCGCGCTCGGTGTCGTCGTAGATTGCCTTCATCTCGACGAGATACGGGATCATTGCCAGGTTCGCGTTCTTCCCCTCGCGCGTGCTGGAGTGGGCCGCCCGCCCGCGTGACGTCGCCACGAGTCCGCACACCCCTTTATGGGCATAGACGACGTTCAGCTTCGTCGGCTCGCCGATGACGCCGCGCGTGCCGTGCTGGACCATTTCCGGCGAACAGCTGCGATTCTTCCGCGACCTGCTTCGCTCCCAGATAGCCGACCTCTTCGTCCGACGTGCAGACGATGTACAGCGGTTGCGACAACCCGCCGGATGTTGTCCGCTCCGCCGCAGCCAATGCGCAGGCGACCGAGCCTTTCATGTCGCAGCTGCCGCGTCCGTATAACCGCCCATCCTTGACCGACGGCTGAAACGGGCCATGTTCGGTGAACTTCCAATCGTCCGCCGGCACGACGTCGGTGTGGCCGAAGTACGCCATCCCGCCAGTCCCGCGCCCGCGCTTGCCGACGACGCTCGCCTTGCGCACGCCGGTAGCGTCGTTGTACTCCAGCCGCTCCGTCTCGAAGCCCAGCTTCGTCAGCGTCTGCTGGACGTGGTCCGTCACGGCGCAATTCGACTTGAGGCTGATCGAGTCGAAGGCGACGAGCTCGCGGGCGTAATCCAAGGCGGTCATGGCGGTCAGGCGGGAGAGCGTGGATGCAACGGGAGGGGATGTAACCCGATCGGTCTTTCACGAAGTCAACATTCCGGTCTACGATATCGTTCGGAACGCTCGCGTCTTAGGGACACCATCGTATGCCAGCCGCCGATGCTTTGCAGCGAATCACAGCGAATCCTGCCATCTTTGGAGGGAAGCCAATCATCCGTGGCATGCGCATTTCCGTCGAACTGATTCTGAGCTTGCTGGCTCAAGGTGAAACTCCCGAAGGAATCCTCAAAGACTACCCGGACTTGGAAATCGAGGACATCCGCGCGAGCCTGGAATATGCCCGCGCTGCGATCGCAAACGATTTGCTGGACGGCGTCTGAGGTCCGCCCGACATGAAATTCCTGGTCGACCGTTGCGCTGGGCGCCGGCTGGCGGACTGGTTGCGATCGCAAGGACATGATGTCGTCGAAGCGCGCGAACGCGGTCCCGACCCGGGAGACACTCAGATTCTCGAATGGGCCACGGACGAAGCTCGGATCCTCGTGACGATCGACGCCGACTTCGGCCGGCTGATCTTCGTCGACGGGCAACATCACTGTGGAGTCGTGCGCCTCCCAGCGGTACCGGCGGATCAACGCGTCCTGATAATGGCGGAGATCGTGGAGAAACACCGGGAGCATCTGGAGTCCGGTGCAATTGTCACCGCCCGTCGCGGTCGCTTCCGAGTCTCAAAGCCGCCACAACGACCGGCCTCTGGGCCGTAAGGACCGACTCGCTAATTCCCCGATTGGTTCACTTCTTCTTCCGTCGAATCTGATAGTTCCGCCGACCTTCGTCGTAGTTGAGGTCGATCAGACCCTCGTCGGCGAAGTATTCCAGCAGATCGGAAAAGCTCTCGAACCCGTAGTACGTCTCATTGAAGCCGGGAAACACGCGGCGGATCGTCTGTTTCAGCAGCGAACCCCAGACCGGGTCGTAATCCTGCTCCAGCGACTGCAGGACTTCCATGAGCCGTTCGGCCGCTTCGGTCTTTTTGTCGGCCGGTTTGCCTTTGGCGCCGCCGGACGATTTCGGGGCAACCGGCACCGCCTTCGCCTTGTCGGCCGCGCGCAGCAGGTCGTCGTAGTAGATGAATTCGTCGCAGTTGGCGATCAGCAGGTCGGACGTCGAACTCTTCACGCCGCAGCCGATCACCCGCCGGTCGTTTTCCTTGAGCTTCGAGACCAGCGGCGAGAAATCGCTGTCTCCCGAGATCAGCGCGAAGAAATCGATGTGCTCCTTCGAGTAGCACAGGTCCATGGCGTCGACGACCATGCGGATGTCGGCACTGTTCTTGCCGCTCATCCGCGACTGGGGGATGTCGATCAGCTCGATGCCGGCCGAATGGAACTCGCGAACCGCGTCGCGGTAGTGACTCCAGTCGCAGTAGGCCCGCTTAAAGACGATGCGGCCTTTCTCGAGCAGCCGTTTCAGGACGAGTTGGATCTGGAACTTGCCGGCGTGCATATCGCGCACGCCGATGGCGAGGTTCTCGAAGTCGATGAAGACGGCAATCAGTGGTTCTTCGGCCATGCGGAGTCGAGTGTTGAGAGCTGGTGAATGGTCAATTGTGAATAGTTAATTGTTCTGAAGCACCGCATCGCCGTTTTCACAATTGACAATTATCAATTGACCATTGGCTACGAAAGGTGCTTTGCAAACCACGCCTTCGTCCGCTGCCACATTTCGTGCGACAGGACGTGTCCGCTGCCGAGTTCGATGTAGGACGAGAACTTGTCCTCGGCATGCATCGAAGCGTACGCCTGCTCGATCACTTTCAGCCCGGCCCGGACTTCATCGATCGGACTGCCGTGATCGGTCTCGCCGAAATTGAGATGCAGGGCACGCGGGGCGATGAGTGCTGCGATGTCCGGTGTGTCGCCGTACTGGAAGATCCCCGGAACAAAGTTCGGGAAACAGTGCAGCATGTGCTCGCGATGGATCGCCTTGTATGTCGGCAGGCAGCAGTTGCCGACCAGGCACTTGAGCCTCGGCTCCCACGGCCCGACGAGCCACGTATGCGTCGAACCCATCGAGTGCCCGTAGCAGCCAATGTTGTCTGCGCGGACTTCCGGCAGGCTCACGAGAAAATCCACCGCCCGCCGCATGTCGAGAATGTTCTTCCACGCCATGCACTTGCCGGCCACGGTATAGCGGAGGAACTCGAACCGCTCGTAGTTCCCGGCCTTCTGCTTCGCGGTCGGATCCTGCCGTTCCTCAAAGCATAGCGCATCCGGGCAGAGCACGACGTACCCTTCGCGGGCGAGTGCCGCCCCGGTGTGATGCATCAGGTTACCGGCCAGTCCCGCTGGCTCTGTCTTGCCGAGGTGCCACTCGCCGTTGTGCTGATGCCAGACCGCAATCGCTGCGGCCGGGTTCGCGGCCGTCACGCCGTTTCGGGACCAGCAGCAGCAGCGGGTCCTCACGGCTCCGCCTCGTAGGTCAGCGTGCGAATCTCAAAGCCGTCGGCCGGCGTCGTCTTGGAGACCTTGACGTTCAACGGGCAGGGCGCGGGCCAGTCCCCCCCGAGGCACTGCAGCAGTCGGTCGCGAAAGTCAGCGGCAGCCATGCGGGGGATTGTAGCGAGAGGAGGGGCAGAGGAGCAGAGGAGCAAAGGAGTAAAGGGGATTAGCGCAGTAACAGGGTAGGCGCTTACGCGCCCCCCTCTGCTCCTTTGCTCCTCTGCTCCTTTGCTCCTCTGTTATCATGCTGCCATCACAAAGCACGGAAGCTCCCATGGACCAGCCCGCCTACCGCATTCAGCTCGACCTCTACGAGGAGTCCGCTTGATCTGCTGCTCTACCTCGTGCGGCGGGCGGAGGTTGACATCCGCGACCTGCCGTTGGCGAGGTCACGAACCAGTTCCGCAGCTTCCTGGAACTGCTCCAGGTCATCGACCTCGACGAGATCGGCGAGTTCGTCCTGATGGCCAGCACTCTGACCGAAATCAAAAGCCGCGAAGTCCTACCTCAGATTGCCGACACGGAGCAGCCGGCCGAGGAAGAGCGTCCGCTCGACGCCGAGAACCCCCGCAGCGAACTGATCCATCGCCTGCTGGAGCACAAGAAATTCCGCGACGCCGCCAGCAGCTCGAAGAGCCGGGCCGCCCCAGTGGCAGGAGCGCTCACCCGCGACTCTCCGACGACCGCCCGACCGCCGGCAAGGACCACGCCGCCGATCGCATCAAGGACGTCGAGCTCTGGGACCTCATCGGCGCCCTCGGCCGCGTCTCGAGCGCAAGGACGCCGAGGCCGAAACCCGCATCCGCTACGACGAAACGCCGATCCGCGTCTACGTCGAGCGGATCGGCGCCCTGATCCGCGAGCAGCCCGGCTGCCGTTTTCCTCGCTCCTCGAACCGGAGTCGCAGCGCAGCAAGGTCGTCGGCATGTTCCTCGCGATCCTGGAACTGCTGCGACACCACAGCTTTCGCGCCCGGTGCAAGCGGCGGACTTTGGCGAGATCACGCTCTATCCGCCGGAAGCCGTGTCGTAATTGTAAATTCGCCGCCTCGCCACAGCTCGCGATTTTCTAATTGATCAACTAAAACTGGATCGACGTGCAGACAAACTCTCCATTTGGTCCGACGGAGGTATCGCATCCGAGAAATATGCGAAGACTGCATCCCGGCATGTCAGACCGCGAGTTCAATTACTATTCGTGTTGATACCTCCGCAGCAATTTCTCCATTTCGTCGGCATTCTTCGAGCCGGCCGATCGGCAGTCATCGAGGGGCGTCGCACCGTCGTTGTCGGCCGCGTCCACCTGCGCGCCATGTTCGAGCAGGAGCGACGCAATGTGCACATTCGCGAGTCGCGCCGCTTCATGCAAAGGCGTGGCACCGCGTTCGTCGCGGGCATTGACATCCGCACCGGCGTCAATCAGCAGCTTCGCGATGTCGACTCTGCCCCAGAATGCTGCGCAGTGCAGACCGGTTTCCTCAATGCTGCCAGTCATTTGGCTTTGATTACGAATCTCGATGTCGCCACCGGCCCCGATCAGGCGGAGACGATGCCGCTGTAATTCATTGTGACTGCCTTATGTAGTGCAGGATATCCGTCCGCTCCGCGAGTATTGGCTGTCGACGGATCTGCTTGCAGCAGACGCGCGACCTCGGCTTCGTCACCGAGCGCGACTGCCGTGAACAGGTCCAACTTGGCACCGTGAGCCACCAGTTCGTTCACAATCTTGCGGGTGGTCTCATTCTGCTCTTTCAGGGATTCGGATGAATGGATTGAGCGGCCAATTGGAGAGCTGTCGATGCAAATTGGACTCTTCGGATTTGCGCTTCGTGTTCCAGCAGGGCAGTAATCAGGTCCGGTCGCTGACTATTTGCAGAACCGGAAAGCCAATTGCACTGCGCAGCAAATCCCAGGCAGCGGTCGAGAGTATTCTGGCGCAGCTCAGCGTCTCCCTCTCGGAATCTTGGATGATTCAGGATTGCCCGAGCATTGCCAGCTTTCCCCAAATATGCTGCCACATCGAGTGCCGATTGCGTTCCGACTTTTTCACCGAGCGAACGCGGCATCGCAAAAACACGTCGACGCCGCTGTCGATCAACAGCGTCAGAGTCTCCGGAACACCGTCTTCTGCCGCATAGTGGAGGGCCGTTGCGTCATCGCCATTTATCCAGGTACCGGTGGAACCTTGCCCAGAGTAGTTCGCGTTTGCAGATCGGCATACATTCTCAATCAACAGCCGCACGACGTCAAGGAATGCCAGTGCATCCTTGATGATGGGATAGCCGTTACCCTGGTCAAATGCATTGACGTCAACGTGGTGCTCTTCAATCAAATAGCGGCAGATATCCGTCTGGCCCAGTGAAGCGGCAAGTCGTAGCGGATTCTCTTCATAGAAGCCATCAGTTCGTACGGCAGTGCGATCGAACCTGGCTTTGACCTGATTCAGGTCGCCCAGCCAGATCGCGGTCCGCACGTCGTAATCGGCACCTGCATCGCGGTAGAGCTGCACGATCGTGCGCCATTTCTGCCGATCCGCATCGTTTCGCGCTTCAGCCAAGTTTGCTGCGGCCTCCTGCAGCGGTGTCCTGCCCAGCGCCTGCTCCGCGAGATTGAGATCGGGATGTCGCGTGAGGATCAGTTTTTGATCTCGACGTCGGCTCCACGGAGCGCGCCATCGACGTCAGCGCCATGCTCAACGAGCCACTTGACTGCCGCGAGGTTGTGATAGGCAACTGCGACATTCAATTGGCTGTCACGGGCGCGCCGCAGCCAAGACGGATCCTCCTCCATAAGCGCGATCGCCCGTTTAGTGAAGCCAAACGCGATGTAGTCGCTCGGCGAATCAAGGCGATTGGCAGTAAATCGTGTCCGATACGCTTCGCTTTCAACTGTTCCCTTCCAAATTTGAGTCCCGCCAGTCGCGGTCCCGCCGCTCGATTCAAAGACTGCAGTGATGAGGTATTGGTCGTTCGTATTTGGGTCGGGCAGAAGTTGCAACGGTGGGTCGCCTTGGGTAAACGCACTCAGGTCAAAGTGCATCGCGAACGATTCGCGTGGTGCGAGTTCCAAGGCCTCGGTCGGAGGATCATCAAATGCGGTTCGCTCTTCATTGTTGTCAGGTCACCCTCAACTACGTGTTGTTCGCCGGTACGCGCATTCTTGAAGCGAATCCGACGGCGAGGACTGGTCGGCCCCTGGACTTCTTCGGATTGCGGGTATTAACGAACATGTTATCGCCAGCTCGACCGTCGGCCACGCCAACGGTTGGCCTCCAAGTTCAACGGCACGACCAGATCGTCGAACTCGGGTTTCGTCTTGAGGATCGATCCGGTGACATCAAAGTTCGCGCCTGTTGGCGGTCGCCGGCGTGAACAAGAACCTGTTGCTCCATTTCGCCCCGTCTGTTGATTCCTGACGATCCGGCGGCGGCGTGTGGCAGGCATTGTGATAGTGTAGCATCCTGCGTAATGCCGGCCGTCATTACGAACGAGTTGCGGACGATGGAGCGGCTATTGACGGAAGTGACAAAGGCATGCGTAGCATGACCGACGAACTTCAGAAGCCGAAACGCAAGCGCCGTCGTTGGCTGCTCGCATCGTTTCCACAGCGACTGCCTTGGTCCTCTACTTCGCATGGCTGAACTACTCCTGGCTTGATCCCCGATTCGTCGGGGCGTGGCGAGTGACCAGCCCGAAGTGGGACAGCGAGTCCATTTGGGTTCTGCATTCCGACGGCAAAGGGATGCGATTGCAGCGCGATTCGACTGGACAGTGGTTTCAAAGCGGCTACGACTGGCATTGGTCGATCAGTCGCGACGGCTTCCTATTCGAGAATATCCCTAGCAAGAAGTCGCAGCTTAAGAGCTATGTGATGTCGCTAGGCGGGATATTGACGAGTAAGGGCAAGTTGGCTCCGCTCCGCTTCGTTAGCAACAGGCGCGAAGAAATCTTGAGTGTCGATGAGACGTCGATCCGGCTCGTTGTTCGCCAGGAGGGTATCTGGAGGCCCACCGAACTGACTCTCGAACGACTTGATGAAGCGGATGTTCCCGTCGCCCGTCCGTGAGATTGGCTAGAGCCTATGGGAACGGGCAGATGCTGGCGGAGTGTCATGGCGAACGCGGCCGACGCCGAAGGCGTCACATCCGACAACCGGTGGCTGAGCGAAGCGACGCCACCGGTCACGATCACCAGCGGAACCGTGCATCCCGAAGGGATGCCATCCAGCTTATTGGGATTGTGGCACAACCGGGCGTTCCACCTACCAGCACGAATATCGGATGGCATCCCTCCGGGATGCGTCAGCGTGAGGATGCGAACCCCGGGTGCGCTCGCTTCGCTCGCGACCCGGGGCTACAGGCTGAGACCCCTGCGGGGTCAATCGTCCCACAGCTGCGAGCCACTCACCGGCCACTGCCGTCCAACAAGCACCAAACGACCAAACACCAAACCACCAGGAACCTCCTTCACAACTCCGCTGGGCGCCGCCATTTCCGCAAACTCTCCCGCCTAACACCGACCTGCCGAAAATTCTCTGCAATTCTTGCAAAGCGCACTCCGACCTCGGCGAATAACCCCTCAACACGGTGACCGTTCTGCGTTGGTCGCAGCTCCTTCGGTCACGGGCAGCAGCGACTCTTTTGAGGGAGTGAGGACATGATCAAGAAAGTGGCATTGGGTTCGGTAGCGCTGGCCACGCTCGGAACGTTCGTCTTCGGCCGTGACGCCTACAGCTATCTGTGCACCGGAGTGCAGACCGTCCGCGACACCGTTCGCGGCGAAGTGCCGGTCGAGTTTGAAATCGAGCGGGCCCGCCGCGAGGTCGTGCAGCTCGTCCCGGAAATCCGCAAGTCGATGCATGTCATCGCCCGCGAGCAGGTGGAAGTCGAGCACCTGACGGAAACCATCGCCCGCCGCGAACGCGAGCTGGAGCATCAGGAAGAATCGATCCTGGCCCTGAGCGCGAAGCTGAAGACCGGTGAGAACCGGTTCGTCGTCGCCGGCCGCACGTACAACGAAAGCGAAGTCCAGCGCGACCTCGCCGAGCGGTTCAATCGGTTCAAGACGGCCGAAGGCGCTCTGAAGGCGGATCAGGAAACCCGCGCCGCCCGTGAGCACGCCCTCCAGGCCCATCGCGACGCCCTCGAAGGCATGCTCTCGCAGCGGAAGAACCTCGAAGTCGAGCTCGATCGCCTGGACGCCCGCGTCCGCACGATCGCCGCCCGCAAGACGATCAGCGACATCAATATCGACGAGTCGCAGCTCGCCCACTGCAAGTCGCTCATCCGCAACATCGACAGCAAGCTCGACGTTGAGGAGAAGCTCCTGGATGCCGACGCGAACTTCGCCGGCCTGATTCCTGTCGAAGAAGAGGCCGCTGTTCCCGAGGACCTGATGCAGCAGGTGGACTCGTACTTCCAGGGCCGCGAGCCGGCCGAAACGCCGGTGGCGTCGGACGCACTCTAAACGCCACGCTTCGGAGTGCCGCATTCAGCGTCCCGGGCGCCCCCCCCCCGCGTCCGGGACGCGACTGCGTGTCAAGGAGGGCACTCGCTTCGCGAGTGCCTTAAGATGGGCAGACTTTGTGCCAGCGTCTCGCGGAGCGCGACGCCTACGTTTCCCCGACCTCCGACTTCTGGCCGCCGACCTCTGCTCCCATGGGCAAGCTGCAGGAACTCCTCGCGACTCTGCTCCCCGACGCCTGGGCCGCGTCGATGGAAGCAGAATCGCGCGCCTGGCGGATGCGGTGTCCCTGCGGGGCCGAGACCTCGATCTGGGACATGGGAGGCGTCCGCTGGAAGGGCGCCGGCTCGCCGCGAAAGATTGGCCGCTGCGGCAAGTGTGGCCGCGAGTTTCTGGGCGCGATGTATCGCAACGACCTGGCAGTTACCCTGGACGCGCCGCCGAAGCCCGCTCCCGCTCCAATCGCCGACACGATTTCCGATCCTGGCGCCGAACCGACTCGCGCCGGACAAACGGATCGCGGACACTGTCTGCTGTGGATCGACGGCGTCGGCTGCTGGCAGTTGCACCTCAAGGATCGCCTCTCGATCGGCGGACCGGGCGGACACAGCCGCACGGAACGCAGTGCGGACTTGAAGCTGCTGGCCGACCTCAGCCGGCTGCATGCGTCGCTGGCCCGGCACGGCGAGGCTTACGTCCTGGCGGCCGACTCCCCGGCCAGCGTCGCCGGCCGAGCCCTGGCGCAGCCGGTCGTCCTGCGGGACGGCGACGTCATCGGACTGGGAGGAGCGGTCCGATTGAAATTCCGGCAACCAAGTCCGCTGTCGCTGACGGTTCGTCTGGATTTTGACAGTCCACATCGTCCCGCCCGACGTATTGATGGCGTCCTCCTCCTGGATCAGGCCTGCGTTTTGGGGCCGGCGGACGATTGCCACGTCGTGTGTGAGGACTGGCAGCGGCGGATCATCATTTTCCGCCGCGACGGCAAACTGTGGTGCAAACTCGGGGCGTCCCCCGGCGAAACCTCATCGGAAGAACTGTATGTGAACGGCTGCCGGGCGGCCGATTCCGCCCCGCTTAAGGACGGCACAATCGTTACACTGGGCGATGCCCGGTTTCGGATCGAAATGCCATCCAATGAGTCTTTTCAAAGGGCCTGAAAGATGTGAGGTGCGACCGCAGCGTCGTAATTCTGGACTGCTGACCGCTGACACCTGACTGCTGACCCCCGACGGCTTCCCATGAAGTTCACCTTCGCTCCTGAATCGCGGCCTTTGGAAGGCTACACGATCAAGCGCGCCATTTATCGCGGCGGGTTTGGCGAGGTGTACTACGCGCTCACCGACGCCGGGCGTGAAGTCGCGCTGAAGCTGCTCCAGAATAATACCGAGGTGGAGCTGCGCGGCGTGCAGCAGTGCCTGAACCTGAGCCATCCGAATCTGGTTACGATCTTCGACATCCGCCAGGACGGCGACGGCGACCACTGGATCCTGATGGAGTTCGTCGCCGGTGAAACTCTCGACGTCTCGCTCCGCCGGCACCCCCAGGGGATGCCGATGGAGGAAATTCGCCGCTGGGTGCCGGGCCTGGCGGCCGGCGTCACGTTCCTCCACGACCGCGGCATCGTCCACCGCGACCTGAAGCCGGCGAACGTGTTCATCGAGAACAACGTCGTCAAAGTCGGCGACGTGGGCCTGTCGAAGTTCATCGCCCCCAGCAAGCGCAGTGCCCACACGCAGAGCGTCGGCACCGTCTATTACATGGCCCCGGAAGTTGCGAAGGGGAAGTACGGCAAGGAAGTCGACGTCTACGCGATCGGCATCATGCTGTACGAGATGCTCAGCGGGCATGTTCCGTTTGACGGGGAATCGACCGGCGAAATCTTGATGAAGCATCTTTCGGAAGCCCCCAACCTGTCGATCCTGCCGCCGCGGCTGCAGCCGGTGATCGCCCGCGCGCTGGAAAAGGACCCGGCGCGACGGTTTCCGACAGTGGCTGCACTCGCAGAGTCATTTGAGCGGGCGGTCCTCGGCAAGCCATTGGTGCTTGATATTCCGGAAGCATCGTTTGTCGCGGCAACGGTCAATGGCGCGTCGCCGCATGCCGCCAGTCACAGGATGGAGACGGCTGAATCGTCTCGGCATTCGGGACGCGGACAGCGGACGATCCTGGGGATGAATCTCTGGGTATTCGGCGGACTGCTGGGCCTGTTGTTCTCAATGATGAGCGCGCACCGCCGCTGACAGTGCTGTCGATCGCAGCGATCGCCTACGGCGCGCATCGTTCGACGGCCGTGCGGCCGGTCGGGACCGTCTTGGGGCCAATTATTCATCCGCACCGCCATCCCCTTGGCGACTGCCCCGGCTGCTGCTCCGGCGTTGCCGCAGGTCCAGCAGCACGGAGCGCCCTGGTCACCGCGCGTCAGTAAGAGCGCCCGTGCTGACGCCGCGTACGATCCGCACGGTCGGCCGCAATCGGGTCGCGCATTTTGCCGAAGTGCCGCCGTTGCCGCGCTCCTCACCGCCGTCTTTGCATGCGTCGCGGTTTTGCTCCGGTTCCTCGGTGCGCGTCCGGCAGCATCAGGTGGACCTGTCGCACGGACCTGTGGGAATGTTCAATCGGCTGCTGGAGAGTCTCTGGGGTTCCGGTCACGCCATTGATCCGGACTTGTCGGCGTGTTCGGCATCACGTCGCTCGCCGCTGCGTGGGGGCTGCTGGGTATGAACAGCCTGCTGGAAGGCCGGTCGTACGGCCCCGGCATGCGACGCGATGCTGTTCCTGTTGGGCTGCGTTGTCGGCGAAGTCGCCTGGGGGCTCAGCGACGTGTTGTTTGTGCACCTTCCGGACAGCCGTGAGGCGGCGTTCCATTCCATCAACTCGCATCCGCTGATCGAGTCGACCGGCCCGACGTGCCTGGGCTACGTCGTGTTCTTTGGATTGCTGTTCGGCCTGCGGCGCTGGTGGTGGCTGACGGACAGCTACCGTCCCAAGCGGTTCCGGGTCATGTCGGTACTGCTGACGATGGCGCTCGCCGCCGCATTGATGTTTGTCTTCGAGTTCGAATTCGGCTGGGGAATCGTCTGGGCCGGCGTGATTTCGAGCGTGGTGCAACTGTCGTCCGCCTGGACCCCGCCGGCGGCCCGAATCCAGGGGTAAGCGATGCTTGGAATCGGCGTCATTGAGCAGGTGGTGCTTTTCGTGGTGTTTCTGGCCGTCTGTGTTGTGTCCGTGATCCTCGTTATGGCAGCCTTGAAATACCTGAAACAGCATTGAGTGACGGAGACAGCTATGGGACTCGGAATCGTCGAAATCATCATTCTGCTCGTCGTGTGCGCGCTCGTGATCGCCGCGCTGCGAAATCCGTCCTGGAAGACGCTCGTGGCACTGCCACTGGGAATCCTGTTGCTGCTCGGGACCGCGACAATCGTCTGGTCGCTGGCGGCTTATCGAGTCCATGACGTTCCCAACGCACGCGTCGAAATGCAGAACCTGAGGCTTGAGCAGCACCCGTCATCGTGGCGGGACCACTTCGTCTCCGAAGCGGGAGCCGGCGTGTCCTCCCCGGTGCCAGGTCCCAAGGGGCTGAAAATGCTGTTTCTCATTGTCCCGGTGATGCTGGCCGTCGCGCTGTTTGTCACGATTCCCATCCTGGGCCGTAAATGGATCAGTGAGCATCGTGCGATCGTCATCCCGGCGGTATGCATATTGGGAGTCGCTTTCGTTGCTTTGTCTGCGGTGGGGAGCGTGGGCGTCTACGTGGCACGGGCGTCGGTCGTTTCGGCCGACGAAGTTCGCCGGACGGAAATCGCGAGTCGGTTGCGCGAGATTGGGGAGTCGCTCCATCAGAAGTCGGCGCGCGAGAAGAAAGTGCCGGTTGTCGCCGTCCAGCCGGCAGCGTCAGAGTCTGACGAAAACAGTGAATCAGCAGCTGAGGCCGCCGCTGCAGCGTCAGGAAGTTCCGATATCGGGACGACGGCGGAGACGCCTGTCGCCACCGAAACGCCGGCGGCAGCCACCGCCGAGGCCACCCCTCCCCCAGCAGCGTTGCCCGACTGGATTCGCGGTCACGAGCTCGAGATCAACGACGTGACTCGCACGCCAATTCTGCTGGCGAGCGAGCAATGGTCGAGCGTACCGGAGAGTGAAGTCCAGATCGAGCAGTTGGCGGAGGTCGCCATCCTGCAACAGTTGCGGTTGCAGCGGCCCGATCTCGACGGCTGGCGGCCGAGCAAGGATTTCATCCACCAGAGCGGCGCGATCCGCCAGCGGTTCGTCGAACAGACATCGCTCAAGGTCGGCGAGGTCGAAATGCCCATGTACCGCTCCTACTGGCAGTTGGCGGTGACGCCGCAAGTCAACGACATGGCCTATCAGGAGTGGAAAGCGACTGCGATCGAGCGCAGGATCCTGTGGCTCGGCGGCGGTGCAGGCGGCCTGACGCTGCTGTTCGGCGCGATCGCGGCTGCCCTGCGAATCGACGCTTCCCGGTCCAGCCGCTATCGTGGACGAACGGTGGCCGCCGCCGTCGGCATCGTGGCGATGCTCGGAGCCGCTGCCGCACTCGCGATTGCCTGACGACCACGCGCGGGTGCCACTGGCTCCGCCAGTGCGATGCACGTTGATCGCCCAAGATCAGTTGCACTGGCAAAGCCAGTGGCACCCAACCCGACTCCTTCGTCGTGACTGTGATAATCTGACAACCATGCGCCGCGCGCGACGCGCTCTCCGGATCCCCCTGCTCGCACTGGCCATCCTCATCGGCTATGTGTCGAGCGTCGGCCCGGCCAGCGTCCTCGCCGATCGTTACCCGCTGCTGCGGGAGTACCTCGCTTTCTATTACGGCCCCCTGATCGTCGTCGCCCGCAGTACACCTCTCGCCTACCCCTTGCTGTCCTACGAAAACTGGTGGCGTGACACCTTCCGCTGACGCATGCGGCGACCATTCAAGAACAATTGACAATTAACCATTAACAATTGACCCTCCCCGATGCCTGCCGACGAAACCGACAAGCTGCTCGTCGCCCGCATCCGCCGCCAGGAACCGGATGCCTGGCAGGAATGCATCGACCGCTTTGAAGGTCGTCTCCTCGCCTTCGCCGACAGCCGCCTCCGCGACCGCTCCACCGCCGAAGACGTCGTCCAGGAAACCTTCCTCGGGTTCCTCACCGCCCTGCCGAACTACGACGACCAGACGCCGCTGGAAAACTTCCTGTTCGCGATCGCCGCGCACAAGCTGACCGACATCCTCCGCAAGCTCGGCCGCCGCCCCCCGTTGACGCCGATTGCTTCCGACGGCTCCGGCTCCGAACCGGCCGCCCGCACGCGCGTCGCTTCCAGCCTGATCCGCAGCCAGGAACGCCAGTCCCACGAACAGCGGATCGTTGCCGACTGCCTGAGTGCACTCGTCCAGCAATGGATCGAGCGCGGCGAGTACGAACGTCTCCGCTGCATCGAGCTGCTGTTCGTCCTCGGCCATGCCAACAAGGATGTGGCGACGCGGCTCAACATCAGCGAGCAGGCGGTCGCCAACCACAAGCATTTCGTCGTCGCGAAACTCCGCGACGCCGCTCAGCAGAACCCGCAGGTGAAATTCGACGCGGTCGCACTGGGCTTGGAATAGCTGCCCGACAGTCAGTCGTTGCCAGCAAGACCGACCAGACCGAAGCGCCAGCGAGGGCGTGCACAGACTCGCGATTTCACCACAGAGTGCACAGAGATCACGGAGTGAATGGTCAACGCCAACTACGCTTCGTGGCCTCAGTGGTCTCCGTGGTGAATCTTCAAGCTGCCTGACGATGAGGACTGGCCAAATCACTTCGGCCCGTCACTGCCGCTGCGTCTGCATCTGCATCGCCGTCACCGGCTGCGCCGCAAAGAACGTCTCGTTGATCGCTGCCCCGACGGCATTCAGTTGATCCTGGAACCGGTCGATGTATTCGTGCAGGCCGTTCTGAACGATGAAGTCCACGTCGGTGTATTCGAGCTCCGATCGCAGGCGTCCGAGGCGCTGCTGCGCTGCATTGCAATAGGTTCCCGGCGCGGTCTTGCAGATCTGATGCAGCGATTCGTCGGCGCCGCTGATGCAGAACCGCGCCGCCCGCGGAAACGCGCGGTCCAGAATCAAAAATTGCACCACGCGCCGCACAGTGATCGCATGGTGCCGCTTGCGATACATCTCAAATCCGCTGACCGACCGCAGCACGGCCGACCACTGCAGATCATCCAGCGTCGTCCCGACGTCCTGCACCTGCGGCAAAAGCGTGAAGTACTTCACATCCAGGATGCGGCTGGTCTTGTCGGCGCGTTCGAGCAGTCGCCCCAGGTTGGCGAAATGCCAGCCCTTGTCGTGCGACATCGTCGCGTCCAGGACACCGTTGAACAGATGGCTGTGCTGTTTGACGGCGCCGAAGAAATCCGCCGGCTGCGGAGGCAGCGTGCTGCCGGCGGCATTCCGCACGAACAGATAGAACTCGTTGAGCTGCTCCCACGCCTCTGACGAGATGGCTTCCCGCACAGTGCGGGCGTTCTCGCGCGCTGCGACCAGCGATGCGATGATCGAATTGGGATACTCGCGGTCGAACGCGAGAAACCGGATGACGTTGGCTTCGTTGGGTTCGCCGTAGTGTGCGGCAAAATACTCGTCGTCGCCGGTCGTGTTGACCAGCGGCGCCCACTCCCGGCCGGCGTCTTGCGGCGAATCGAGCAGCAGGTTCAACGTGACGTCGATGAACCGCGCGAGGTTTTCCGCGCGCTCGACGTAGCGGGCCATCCAGTAGATCGAATCAGCAACTCGGCTCAGCATAAGGTCGATGGTCGATAGTCGGTGGTCGATAGACCAGGAAAGAGGCCGTTTCGGATTTCGTGCTTCGGATTTCGAATTTAGAGCGTCGTTTCCGGCTCGGCCGCTTCCTCGCGCGAACGGGCCATGACCCACGTGTCCTTGCTGCCGCCGCCTTGCGAGGAGTTGACCACCAGCGATCCCTTGCGCAGGGCGACGCGCGTAAGTCCGCCGGGCAGCACCCAGATGTCCTGTCCATACAGGATGTACGGCCGCAGGTCGACATGCCGCCCTTCCAGGTGATCGTCGACCAGCGTCGGCACCCGCGACAGCGACAATGTCGGTTGCGCAATGTACTCGCGCGGATGCGCCTCGATCTTTTTCGCGAACTCCGCCTGCTGCGCGGCCGTTGAGTGCGGTCCGATCAGCATGCCGTAACCGCCCGCTTCGTTCGCCGCCTTCACCACGAGCTCCGGCAGATGTGCCAGCACGTATGCGCGGTCTTCCGGCCGCGAACACAGGTACGTCGGCACGTTCGGCAGGATCGGCTCTTCATTGAGATAGAAACGGATCATCTCCGGCACGTAGGCGTAGATCACCTTGTCGTCAGCGATCCCGGTTCCGGGCGCATTGGCGAGGCCCACGTGTCCCCGGCGATAGACGTCGATCAATCCCGGAACGCCCAGCATCGAGTCCGGCCGGAACGCCTGCGGATCCAGGAAGTCGTCATCGATCCGCCGGTAAATCACATCGACGCGCTGCAGGCCGTCGGTCGTCCGCATGAAGACCCACCCGTCCTGAACGACGAGATCCCGTCCTTCGACCAGCTCGATCCCCATCTGCTGCGCCAGAAACGAATGCTCGTAGTACGCTGAGTTGTAAATCCCCGGCGTCAGCAGCACGACGGTGGGATCGTTGACCCCGGTCGGGGCGAGGCTGGCCAGGGTGGCATACAGCCGGCTGGCGTAGTCCACCACCGGCCGCACCTGTGAGGCCGCGAACACCTGCGGAAAGCTCCGCTTCATCATCAGCCGGTTCTGCAGCACGTACGACACGCCGGACGGGCAGCGCATGTTGTCTTCGAGCACGTAGATGGCGCCGTCGCTGTGCCGGATCAGATCGGTCCCGGTGATGTGACACCAGACGTCGTGCGGCGGACGCAGGCCCTGGCAGGCTGCGCGATACGATTTCGCGTTCAGCACCAGTTCGCGCGGCACGACGCCGTCGTTCAGGATCTGCTGCTCGTGGTAGACGTCGTGGATGAACCGGTTGAGCGCCGAGATCCGCTGCTTGAGACCCGCTTCGATGTGCCCCCACTCGAAGGCCTCGACGATGCGGGGGACAATGTCGAACGGGAAGATGCGTTCCGTCCCCTGCTCATCACCGTAGACGGTGAACGTGATTCCCATGCGCAGCAGCGCATGCTCAATTTCTGCCTGCCGCCGGCGCAACTCGCCCGGACTGAGGGAGTTGATCATTTCGACGAGCAGCCGCGACCCCGGCCGGGGCCGCCCCTCTGCGTCGATCAATTCGTCGTAGAACGCTTCCGTGCGGTAGGAGTGAAACGTGTGCTGGTCGGGCATCAGAAGCGCAGCCGCTCAGGCGGGCACTCGCGGCAGCGGCCCGGAGCGCAGGCTCCACCGCCGGAAGTGAAATCACGAGAAGAGTGTGCCCGCTGGGGGCTGGCATGTCCAGTGAGCATGACCTGGCAATGGGTGTCCTGTCAGTATTCGCTTTCAAATTGGGACCGAGTCAGCATGCGCGACGCACTAAACAGCTTGCCGAACGAGCGCATTGTCTCATGCATTGGATGATCGAAGTGGAGTTCGGCCCGTTTGCGAAACAACCAAGAGAGGAGCGGTTGGCGGACGTGGTATTGAACCACCATCTGATTCTGCGCGGCGTCCGGCGGGCAGGAGAAGAAACAGATTTGGTAGCGAAACGCCGTTTCATTCAATACGGATTCGAAATAGACGCCCCAATCTTCGTCGCAACCGCCGTGGATCCAGTCAGGAATTGAGTGCCCGTGTTGGGCCAGATGAGATTCGAGCTTGCTGCACACGAATTTGCCGGCAGCAAGCCAAATGTCGTCTTCGTCAGAAATCGTCTCGTCTGGGACTGCGACGACACCAGCAACCACCCTGTCGGACATGGGAGGGAGGGGGCTGGGGACAGACGCAACTCAGAGTGTCGTCAAGTCCGCTGTGATCGCCATTTCGTATTGGCGCACTGCTGCGAAAGCCCGTTCGGAAATTACCCCCGGCAGGATTCGAACCTGCGACCTGCGGTTTAGGAAACCGCCGCTCTATCCAACTGAGCTACGGGGACACGCGCCAATCACCTGGACCCGATCCGGCCGCCGCCGGTTCAGGATCTCACCGGCATCCTGCGCGCAAGTCTACCGGGTGCGATTGGCTGCGTAAAACGGTGCCAAGGAGCGGAGAGAGCGACGCCATCGGGCCAAATCATCCGCGAGACTCTTGCTCCCGCGTGCAACCACAGTCGAAATCACGAGGCGTTTCGGCTTGCCGGGGATGGCTGCGTTACGTACAGCGTGGTTGTCTCGCCGCCGATTCAGTCAGAGCGGGAAGTCCAGCGCTGGCCCGATCACGTGAAGGAACCATCTTCCCCCAGAAACCAGTCCCAACGCCCCTCACGTTCTTAGCCGAGCGCCCGGTGTAATTTTCGACCAAATCGGGGTCTGGACATGGGGGTTGGCTCCCGGATGAGTTCAAACCTCGTTCAGAAAGCACTCTCCATCGCTGGAAGTGCCATTTGGTCGAACGATGGCATCCTCATACTGCCCGCAGTTGGGAGGGTGGGCGTGATCCAGTACGATACTGGATGTCCGAATGGAGCTTCGGTCTCACGGGGACAGCTCACGTTGCGGTTGGATGGGCTTCCGCAGGCACCGAGATTCAGAGCGTCTCAAAGGGCAGGGTGAGACATGCTGTCCGGTCGCATCATTGTGTGGTCAACGTTCTGGCTCGTTGCAGTTGGTGCGATGCCACCTTGCATATTGCCACGTTACCGGGCTTATCCAGTCTCGAGATTACAGCCTGCCGGACGGCATGCCAGTTACCGAAACAACGGTGCATCCGTCGCCGTGGTGGCTGATGCCGTCCACTGCCGGAGCTTGCGGTCTCCGGGGTCGCGGTCATCGTCATGGTTTTAAGATGGCGAGTCGAAACGCAGCCGACACTGATCGCAACGCGAGCAATCAGCCGAAAGAGCATTCATTTGCATTCCGCCAGACTGGCGGGGTTTCTTTTTGCGCTCGTGGTATGATGCGGGCATCGCCGAACCACCGCAGCACGTCCGATGAGAAATCGCGATATCGATGCCCTTGCTACTTTCGTGTAGACGCTGTGATGGCCCCGTTGCTCCTGCTGACGTTTCAGATGTTCTCAGGGGACCGTACGACTTTGTCAGCCGAGAAAGTCTGTTTCGGTTCATCGTCCTTGTGGTGATCGCCTGGCCGGAGGCGGATGGGTGCGGGATCGGGTGGTTCGGGGAATAATCGACCGACGTTCAGTCCTCTAGACCGCAAAGATTAAACTGACCCACTACCGCCAGCCGGGTGACCCTCCCTCTGACTGGACCTGCCAGCCGAATCTATGAGAAGCTACGGGGCATCTCGACCATGCCCGCCACCCGCCCCCGCCGTTCGCTGCAGCGGCGGCTCCCGCCGATCTGCTGCCTCACCGGGTTCGCGTCGGCGTCCTTGCCTACCAAGTCGGCGAACTGTGAGGGCCTGCGGTTCCGCTGGCGACGGCCTTGATGGGACTCGTTGTTCAGGCATCTTGGAACGGAGATCGCCCCAGTGATGCTAACCCGCCCCCGCCGACTCGTCAGACGCGCCCGTGATCGGGCTATTTCCTCAATGGTTTGCCTGCTCGCATATCTTGAGTGGCGCATCGCATCACATTGACCTGCGGTTTGTCGAGTTGGGTTTATGTTCACGACAGTAAAAGGAGCCCGGTTTATTACAAAATACAACTCTGACGGGACCGGTGCGGTCTACGGCGTTGCACGCTCTCGAACGATGCCGGTCTGAGTTCGATTGGTCGGTAACAATGGGCAACTCAAGGCGATGCGCGAAAGCGGGCTATCAGCCAGAATACCGGCGATGCGCCGGACGCTGACCAGCAGCCGCCAAAGCCGATTCCGCAGGCGCGCCAATATCCTGCATTACGCGCGAAATCCGTTCTCTGATCCCGCGCTTCTTTGAAAGATTGTCGCAAAAAGAGATCGAGTCCTTGGACCCGCAATGGTGATCCCATGCCAGCCACCCGCAGACGCCGGATCGTCAGACGTGTTGTCATGGCACTGGTGCGTTACGACAAGTGGGAATCGCCCGATGGAGAAAGCATCACGGAGCGGAACGGCGGCTTAATCATTGTCACAATGGCGGTTTTACTGATTGGCGGCTGCCTCGTGCAGGGAACATAGCCGATGAGGACATCTACAAGGCCGTGCAAATAGGGATGAGTCGCAAGGACGTAGAGGCAAGCGTCGGCAAACCGGTCCTAGACTTGGGGCGGGAGGCGTACTACGGCAGCAAGCCAGCTATCGAGGACTGGCAATCTCCGGTAGCACCGTATTCGGTCCGTATTACGTATTCCAAAGACAACGTCGTCGAGTCCAAAAAGCATTTCACATCTCAACGCTCACATTCATTGCCGAAATGACCGCCACCCGCTCCCGCCGGATCGTCAGACGTGTTGTGATGGTGCTGGCGGTCGTGGTGCTGCTGGTGGTGTGGTATGTCGGGGTGTGGGTCGGTGCGTCGCGCGCTGGCAAAGCTCGCCTCATATCGCGGAACACCACCAAAGTGATTCGGCCCGTGTTTGAACCGATCATCAGTTATACGGACTCCGATCGACCGGGCGCAGAGCTGCTGTTCAAGATGTGGTGGAAATTGAATCCGCCGGGGCTGGTCAAGCGCCCCGGCTCCGATCCACCATGCTACAGGTTGGACATTTCGCCGCTGTCGCCTGTCGCTCGTCCGATCCCGCTTTTGGAATTGCCGCCGGACGTGCATTTGTGCCGTTTGTAACCCGCGTGCCGAATGTCGCAGGGTCATGGGATCACTGAGGCGGAGCGGTGAGGAGGCTTCAGCGCCGCCCACAATCCGCTAGAGCCAACCCCGCATAGTCACCCCGTCCGGAGACTCCCTAGAATGTCCGTGTGCCGTGGCTCAGCCCGGTGCATGCGGGGCAATTGAGTTACGACATCTGACGCGACACCCCGATAGAGACACCAACGAAGCGAGTTAACGCCAATGAGTGCGGACTCGCAGCCAAAGAGCAGAACCGAGCGCCGGCGGCGGTGGGGTGAGGGGACGTTCTGCAATCTGACTTCGCCTGATCTGAGTCTGGTTCGCAAGTGCTGACGGGCGGTTGTAGGCTACAACCGATGCCTCTGGAATGCCCCGTTTTTCTCGGGAATTTGCAGGATTCCCTCCAGAGTCCCAGAATGAGAAAACCCCTTAGTTTCTAGGGGTTTTGCGCATTCTTTGGGCTAATTAGGAAACCGCCGCTCTATCCAACTGAGCTACGGGGACATGCGCGAACGGCGAGACTGTGGCACCGGATGTCGGGAGCACTTCGACGCCCGACCGGTTCGCCGCAATCGGCCCGGCATTGCAAAAGTTTACTCGTTGATTGCCGCAGCGTAAAACCGGCCGGTCGGCCGGCAGCGAGGAGACGTCTCGATCGCGTTTGGCCGCAAGCGGCGTGGGGATGGTTGCAGATTGCCCCGCGTTGTACTGTGGAGACCGCGGCGGTGAGGGGGCGCACGCGACGCCGATCGACCCTGCGGAACCGGCGACACGAATTCCTCGGCAATCGGAAGACACACAACATGCCCGCCGGACATCGGTCCCTGTCGATTTCGACGTTGCGGCTTCCGCAGCAGCCTGCCTATCACGGCGTCTCCTTCCCGCTCGTGCTGCAGTGCGACGATCCATCCGGCGACTGGGACGCCGTCACTGCGTGGATTGAGGCTGAGCGTGAGAATTTGATGGAGCAGGCCCGCCGGCACGCGGTTCTGTTCCGCGGTTTTCCTGTCGGCACTCCAGAGGACTTCGACCGGTTTATCGCCGCTTTCGGCGTGGAGAACTTTCCCTACGACCGGTCGCTCTCCAACGCCGTGCGGATCAACTACACGCCGCGTGTCTTTTCGGCGAACGCCGCCGCCCGACGTCACGATCCATCTGCATCATGAAATGCGCAGACGCCGATTTTTCCGGCAGGTTGTTTTTCTTCTGCCAGCAGCCGGCGGAACAGGAAGCGCCACTCCGCTTGCCGGTCCGATATCCTCTTCGAACAGATGATCGAACGCTGCCCGCAATTCGCTCGCGACTGCGAGCAGAAGGGGCTGCGGTATTCGAATGTGATGCCGTCCGCGAACGATACTGCCTCCGGGATGGGGCGCAGCTGGCAGTTGACATTCCGATCCGACTCGCGCGCCGGCGCCGAGCAGCGGCTCCGGGAACTGGGTTACTCGTGGGAATGGCTGTCGGACGGCTGCCTGCGGGCGACGACCCCCCCGCTGCCGGCGGTCCGCGAGATCGCCCCCGGCCGGAAGACGTTCTTCAACCAGTTGATCGCCGCGGCCCAGGGTTGGAAGGACGCCCGCAACGACCCGTCAAAGGCGATCACCCACGGCGACGGCACACCGCTCGATCGGCACGCGGTGCAGCAAGTCGCCGAGATGGCGGAAAGACTGACGTTCGACACCCCCTGGCAGCAGGGAGACGTGGCCCTGCTCGACAACCTGGTGGTCATGCATGGCCGCCGCACGTTTCGAGGCACGCGGAGAGTGCTCGCATCTCTGGCCGACCCCGGCCGTCACGCGTTTCCAGTGATTGGCGCCTGAATTTGCCGAAGGTTCGCGGGAACGGATGGCGGACGTTTGTTGCCGGCGTGCGTTGGCGTGACATTCGAACGAGGCAGACAACAGCCGTCACATGACTCCAGTAACGACGCCGAACAACGAGGATGTCCATCTTCGTTGGTACGCCGATGTGACGGCGTATCAGTGGATCGTCCTCGCGATGGCGTCCGCCGGTTGGGTGTTCGACGTCTATGAAGGCCAGATTTTCAACATCACCCGCAACCAGTTGCTGTCCGATGTCCTCGGACGCAGCGGCGCCGACGTCGCCCGCTATGGCGACATGTTCCTGGGCATCTTCCTGCTGGGAGGGACGGTGGGTGGTCTGGCGGCCGGTTCGCTGGCCGATCGTTATGGGCGCCGCCCGTTGATGATCGCGACGATCCTGATCTACTCGGTCTTCTCGGGGCTGACGTACTTTGCGAGCGAACTATGGCACGTGGCGGCGCTGCGGTTCCTTGTGGCCGTGGGAGTTGGCGGCGAATGGGCCGTCGCAGCCAGCCTCGTGGCGGAAGTTTTTCCCGTGCGGGCCCGCGCCCATGCGGCCGGGATCTTTCACGCCTCGAGCGTCATCGGCACGTGGCTGGCGGCGCTGGCCGGGCTGGCCGTGGGGGCACAATGGCGTCTCGCCTTCCTGTTCGGGATCATTCCCGCGCTGCTCGTGCTCTGGGTCCGGGGACAACTCCGCGAGCCGGATCAGTGGCAGTCTCACGCCGTCGCGGGGACCGCGACAACAGGTTCCGTTCAACGCGGCAGTTTCCGAGAGTTGCTGACGAGCAGTCCGTGGAAACATCGTGCCTGGCTGGGAATGGTGCTGGCATCCGCAGGATTGGGCACGTTCTGGGCGGTTACGGTCGCCGGTCAGGATCTGACGCAGGCGTTACTCGTGCGAACCGGCGCCGCCGCTGACGCGGCCTCGCAGCAGGCGAAGTTTGCCTATGGCATCGTGCAGACGGCCGGCGGCGGAGTCGGTCTACTGGCATTTGGCCCGTTGTCGGCCCGGTTCGGACGACGAATGACATTCGTCGTGTTCCAACTGCTGGCGTTTCTTGTAGTTCCCGTCACCTGCTGGCTGCCGCAGTCGTATTCGCAGTTGTTGTGCATCCTGCCGGTGTTTGGTTTCCTGACGCTGGGGATCCACGCCGGCTATGCGATCTACTTCCCGGAACTGTTCCCGACGCGGTTGCGGGCGACCGGCACCAGCTTCTGTTTCAACGGGGGGCGACTGCTGGCGGTTCCGGTCCTGTTCTGCTCCGGTTGGCTCAAGGCCCAGTCCGCGATCGATCTGCGGGTCGCCGTCACTTCGCTGGCGGCCCTGTTTATTCTGGGAACAATCGTCGTACTGTTCCTGCCCGAGACCCGCGGCCAGAGTCTTCCGGAATAGCAATGCAGGCGTCGCTGGGCCAGCGCAGGAACTTCACTGTGCGGATCAGCGTTTGACGGCGCGGTATCGCTCATTGACAGTCGAGCACCAACCGACCTTGCACGCGGCCGGATTTCAACTCCGCCAGCGCCTCGTTCACCTCCCGCAGCGGGCGGCGCTGCGTGACGATCGACTGGATCTGTCCGCTCGCTACCGCCTGGACGACCTCCCGCAGGTCCGCAAACGAGCCGCCGCGCGAGCCGATGAGCTCAAACTCGTTCTGGGCGAACTGCTTCGCCGAGAGCCGGTATTCGTCCGGCGTGTAACCGACGACGATGAGGCGACCCCCCGGCTTGAGCGAAGCGACGCCGGTGGCCAGCGACTCGGCCGAGCCGACGACGTCAATGACGCAATCGAAACCAACGCCTGCGTAACGGCGCAATGCGTCAGCATTGTCAGGATGGTCGGCAACAAGGACGGCGTCCGCGCCGAGTTCCATTGTCCACCGGCATTTGCCAGGTGATCGCTCGATAGCGACCACAGTCGCACCCGCAATTTTGGCGAACTGAACAACGAACGACCCGACTCCGCCCACACCGATCACCAGCACCGTTTCTCCGGGCTGTAATCTCGCACGTCCCACTGCGTGCCAGGCGGTCAGTCCGGCATCACACAGCACGGCTGCGTCGTGCCACGGCACGCTGTCGGGAATTCGCACGAGCTGCCGCACCGCGACGCAGAGCCTTTCCGCATATCCGCCCGGGACATGCTTCACGCCGATGACGCCCACCATGTCCGGGCACAATTGCTCGCGGGGGGACCGATACCACGGACTGTCCGGTGGGATCAGGAAAATGTAGGGAATGACGCGGTCGCCTGGCGCGAAGTCGCGCACATTGCGGCCGACCTGTTCGACGACCCCCGCCGGCTCATGTCCCATGATGAACGGCAATTCGGGCGTATACCCGAAGCCGTCGAGCAGCTTGAGATCGGTGCCGTCGATGCCGCAGGCCATCACGCGCACTACGACGTCGTCCGGCCCCGGCTGCGGATCCGGAACCTCAACGAGTTCCAGCGGGGCGCCGAATTTCGTCAGCAGCGCAGCTTTCATGCGCATCAACCCTTTCGGATTTCGACATTTGGATTTCGGATTTACTGTCCGAGTCCCAGTTCGTGCTCGACGGCGCGGATCGGTTCGACGTTTCGGCGGGCGCCATCTTCCAGCAGCGGATAGTTGTACATGTCGCACGTCAGGCTGCCGCGGAAACCGATCTGCTTTAGCGCCGCGGTCGCACCGGCCAGGTCGAGGCAGCCGTCGCCGACGGGCAGGTGCAGCGCATACGTGCGGCAGTCGCCGTCGGAATAGTGGACGTGCTGAATGCGCGGGCCGAGTTGCTCAATAGCCTGCAGATATGTGCGCGGCTGGCCGACGCCGTAGTGGCACGTATCGAACAGAATGCCGACGCTGCCTGCCGGCCGACCTTCCGCAACCGCGTCGCAGAAGTCGATGCACCAGGCGTTGTCCATGCTGAGCGTGTCCGGGTGCGGCTCGAACACCAGCTTGAGCCCGGCGGCGACGGTCATGTCAGCCACCTGGCGGAAGAGCCGGACATTCGTGGCCTGGACGTCGCTTGCCGAGCGGTCGCCGTTCGTGTGCGCCCAGGTGTCATGGCTGATGACCAGCCCCAAGTCGAGAGCAGTCGCAAACTCGACGGCCCGCCCGAACTCTGCCAGCGTCGTGTCGAAGGCGACAAACGGCTCCACCTCGACCCAGCAATCGAAACCGTACAGGCCCAGGCCGATCGATCGGGACCAGTCCACGAATGCTCGGCGAGTCTCCGGCGTCGTCAGCCTCTCGTAGAATGCAGGGCGCGAGACTTCGATAGCGTCGAATCCGGCGCTGCGGACGATCCGGCAGATCGTTTCGATGTGCCGGTACTCATGGAAACTGACGGCATTGATGCGCGGCATGGCTCGGTCGTCGCGTCCAGGGCGATTCCGCAGAGGATGGAACCACGGAATACCCGGAAACGGCGGAAAACGCGAGCGTAGCCTGACTCGAATGCGAGACTGCAATCCGAAGCGTGTATGATTGCAGTGCAACCGTTGCCAGCGACGACATCGTGACACGCCAGCGTGTCAACCGCGATCCGCTAGCCAAGTTTCGTATGAAAAATACGACAAAAAGCGCGCTCGAGGTTTTCGCGGTAATCGATTTCGTGATCCTCTTGGTGCTTGCGCCGCGCATCTACTCGGCATTTGCGTCCGGAGTCTCTCGAGAGGTCTACGGCGCCGTCATCGAAGTTGGTGCCGCGCTACTCGTCATTCCTGCAATTTTCGCAATCATCTGGCTCGCGGTATCGATGCTGCGTCTCAAGGACTGGATGCTGGGAAAGCGCAGTCCGATCGACCGCGATGTGCATGATTGACTTGATCTACGCCCCGCCGCGCTGGCCGAGGATGAAGTCGTACAGCGTGTGCGCGGCCGGTTCCCACTCGCCGCCGCGCGCCTGCTCAAGGATCTCGTCGAGCCGGTCTGCCACCGCGTCGGACATCCGACCCTCGGCGTGATACGTCTTCAACCGCCGGGCGCAGTCGTTCAGTTGGGTCGTGTCGCGGGCCGTCAGGGCCGTGAACAGGGCATCGACCGTGTTGAAGACCTGCTCGTCAGTCTGCATCTGCGGCGGCGGCCAGTGCGCCCAGACCTGCAGCGCCAACACCAGGAAGGCCAGCGCGCCCCCCGCTCCGAACAACCAGAACCGTCGGCGATCAGGGTCACTCGCCATGATTCACCTCTCCGCCGTTGCGGGTGCACAAGGCGACCCAGACGTACGCATCAGTGAACGCGGTGTAGTAGCGGACGGACCCGTCGCCGAACAGCACGTGACATCCTGCGCCGTGTTCGCCCCACATTTCATCTGTGTGCCCGAACGGATTGTTGGGGGCATGGATGATGACTTGCGGGTGGTCGTGGGTGTCCGGTCCGCAGTGCGAGCCGACCATGTTCGTGGCGGCATTGTTCTCTGACGGCCAGGCGCGCAGGTCCATCCGGGGAATCGTGCCCCCGCCGGGCACGACGCCCACCCAGGTGCTGTTGGTGAGAATTGAACTCCGTTCGCCGATGAACACCGTGTTCGAACTGCCGTCGGTGATGTCGCGAAGCCGCGTGTGCGAGTTGGGATAGAACGGGCCGTTAATGACGGCGTCCGGCGCTCCGCTGACCGGCTCGGGGATGTCGAAGTTGAAGCAATACGGCGGGGTGCGGCCCCACGGCTGATTCACACCGGCGTTCGTTACGTAGTGCGAATGGGAGAAGAAGACTGGGCTGCCGTCCGACCGCACGATGTCGGTGCCGGTCTTCCCTGCGCCCGAGACGGAAGGACCCGGGACCGGATGCTGGACGACATACCCGTTGCTGCCACCGGTTGCCGACGGGCAGAGAAAGACCTGGACTGGCACGGCCGCTGGTACTTTGTTCCTGATCGACCAGCATGGCGAATTGAAATCGAACTGATTGTACAGCGGCGCCTGATCGAGAAACGGCAGCAGCAATGCGCCCCAGCCGAAGCCTGTGCTGCCGACCATTTGGCCGTCGGGGTAGCTGATCCCGTCGACCGCACCGGCCAGATATGGGTTGTTCACGCACGCCGGCGGGAACAACCCGAAGGTGCTTTCGTAGTTGTGCAGCGCGAGGCCAACCTGCTTGAGGTTGTTGCGGCACTGCGTGCGCCGTGCCGCTTCGCGGGCCTGTTGCACGGCAGGGAGCAACAGGCTGATCAGAATCGCGATGATCGCTATGACCACCAACAGTTCGATGAGCGTGAAACCATGGCGCAATCTACGGTGAATCATGGCGGTGCCAATGAAATAGAGTTTGATGATTGCAGACAATACTTTTGGGTGACCAAAAAGTCAACGGTCAATTTCCAGAGTTTCAGACTGTTTCGTGCCGGAGCGGATGTTCAGCAAGGAGCGTTCCGGACCGTAGAATGAAGGGTCCGCGCCGGCGCAAGCCGTAACGACGACCGTCCGGGAAGCTGGACACAGCACCGCGCGACGGCATCCTGCCCTGCCCTGTCAGTCAGCGATCGGAGGGTCTCGGCGCCACCCGCCAATGCCAATCCAGGCCGTTCGGCAGTGACTCGTTGGCGTATTCGATGTGGATCACGCGGCGATTCGCCGGTCGGAGGGCGCGGGAGGACGCATGCAGGGTTAACGGGCACATTGCGAGCAGGGCGCCGGCGGGAGCTGCACACGTGACTTCGCCGACGCGCTCCCGCCAGTCGGCGATCTCGTCGTCGAGCCAGCCGTGACGATGCGAGCCGGGGATCACGCGCAGCGCGCCGTTGCTGGCGTCGCAGTCATCGAGGTGGATTCTCAAGGCCAACATCCGCGAGAGGATGTCCGCCGGCGGCTGCACCTGCCACACGCCGGCCTTGCGTCCCCAGGCGATGAAACCGGGCGTCTCGATGTGCTGGGCGACCGCAATGACGCTGTCCTGATGCCAGCCGAGGGCCCAGTTGGCATCCGGGGTCTTGTTGAACAGGATCGCCCGGGTGGCAAACGCGCTGTCGCCCAGGATGGGCGTAACGAACGGCCAGATCTCGGGACTCACGGCGAGAGCCGCGACCTCCGGCACGAGTTCCAACAGGTTGCGGATTCCGTAGACGTTTGATTTCCGGCGGACTGCTTCTCCCGGCGGTACGCGACTGAGCGCCGCTTGCAATTCCTCCACATCCGCGTCTGACAGCACCCGCGGAAGTTTAAAATAGCCATCGCGCTGAAAGCGCGCGGCATACGACGACGGATCAAATTCGCGGCCACTCATCTCGATCCATCAATAGAACCACAACGACACAACGGACACGACGAGTTACGCCTTCGTTGTGTCCGTTGTGTCGTTGTGGTTGACCTCCTTCGCTCACAAATCGGCGCAAATCTCTGAAATCTGCATCGCTTCCCGATGTCCCGCTCAAAACATCACCGCAGCGTAAACGACGGCAGCTTCACGATCTTGCCCCCCTTCATGGCCGACTCGTGCGCGCACAGCCCGACGCAGGTCCAATTGGCCGACTGGACGGCGTTCGGCCACGGGTCGCGATCCTCGGCCAGCGCCGAGAGGAACTCGTTGGCCAGATGCGGATGCGAGCCGCCGTGGCCCCCGCCCTGGATAAAGGACAAGTGTCCGGAGTCGTGGATTTCGGCGGGTTGCGTAAACCGCCGGATCGGATCGGGGAGCCGGTGGGCATAATCGGGGACCTCGACGGGGGACGGAATCTCCGGCTCCGGTTTTTTGGCCGTATGCAGGATGTGCGGCTGGCCTTCCACCAGCGTCCATTCGAAGCTCTGCTTCGTGCCGTAGACGTCGAAGCTCTCGCGGTATTGCCGCGCCGTGTCGTACAGGAATCGCCAGATGTGGCAGGCCACATCGCTGTCGGCGATGTGGATGTGGCACGACTCCACGGCGAACGGGTTTTTCGACTTCTTGCGGATGTCCTTGCGCACTGCACCAGAGCCGAAACAGCTCACGTATTCCGCCCGGCCGTTCACCAGCCCGAGGCAGGGGCTGACGACGTGCGTCGCGTAGTGCATCGGGATCATCTTCTGCCAGTACTCCGGCCAGCCGTCCATGTCCTGCGGATGCGAAGCCGCCATGTACTGGATCTTGCCGAGGTCGCCGCGGTCATAGAGTTCCTTGATGAACAGGAACTCGCGGGAGTAGACGACGGTCTCGGCCATCATGTACTTCAGGCCGGTCTTACGGACGAGCCGGCAGATTTCCTTGCATTCCTCAATGGTCGTCGCCATCGGCACGGTGCACATCACGTGCTTCCCTGCCTTCAGGGCGGCGATCGACATCCAGCCGTGGTCCGGAATCGGCGAGTTGATATGGACGAAATTGACCTGTTCGTCCTTCAGGACATCCTTGAACTTCGTGTACCGCGCCTCGATTCCGAACTCGTCCGCGCACTTGTTCAGCGCTGCTTCGTCGCGACGGCAGACGGCATGGACGCGAGCGTGCGGATGGTGCTGGTAGATCGGGATGAACTCGGCGCCAAAGCCGAGTCCGACCATAGCGACATTGATGGGTTCGGTCATGGAGGTTGGTGATCTGGTCGTTTGGCGGCCGGTGGTCCGCGGCGGCGCGGTGCAGATTGGGCGATTTCGGTAGGATGGGAGTGCGACAGTTTATCGGCGTCCCGGAGCGAATGCGACCAATTGAGGATTCAGTCCCGGCGCGCCGGGAGGGGATCGGGAATCAGGGACGGGCGACACAATCGCGCGTGGCAATAGTCCACCAAACACCAAGCACGAAAGCGACTCCCCGAATTCGTCTTCGTTGATGCATCCCCCCGACCTACAATTCTGTGAGTGTTGATCCCGGTGCGCCGGGAACCTCTGACCTCTGACGTCTGCCCCCATGCCCCGATCCATCGACCACGACGTCAAACGCTTCAACGAGATCGTGCGGGGGCGAATCCGCAAGGATCTGCGGAAGTACATCAATCACGGCGAGATGCTCGGCCGCACCGGCCGCGAGACGGTCGCCATCCCGGTGCCGAGCATCGACATTCCGCATTTCGTCCACGGCCAGAAAGGCTCCGGCGGCACCGGTCAGGGAGAGGGACAGGTTGGCCAGCCGATCGGTCGCGGGCAGGACGACGGCGACGGCCAGGGTCAGGCCGGCAGCGAAGCCGGGCAACACATCCGCGAAGTCGAAGTGACGCTCGACGAGCTGGCCGAGATGTTGGGACAGGAATTGGAACTACCGCGCATCGAACCCAAGGGAAAGGATGCGATCAAGTCGCAGAAGGACAAGTATTCCACAATCAGCCGCGTCGGCCCCGATTCGCTCCGGCACTTCAAGCGAACTTACAAAGAAGCGCTCAAGCGGCAGATCGCCAGCGGGCAATACGACCCGCGCCGGCCCGTCATCATTCCCACGGGCGAAGACGAGCGGTTCCGCAGTTGGAAGACGGTCCCTGAGCCGCAGTCCAACGCGGCGATCATCTATGTGATGGACGTGTCCGGCTCGATGACCGACGACCAGAAAAACATCGTCCGCACGGAGGCCTTCTGGATCGATACCTGGCTGCAGAGCCAGTACGACGGCGTCACCCGTCGCTACGTCGTCCACGACGCCGTCGCGCACGAAGTCGACGAGGACACGTTCTACCGCGTCCGCGAAAGCGGCGGCACGCGCATCTCCTCGGCCTACAAGAAAACGCACCAGATCATCGAGCGGGACTTTCCCGTCAATGAATGGAACATCTACGTGTTCCAGTTCTCGGACGGCGACAACTGGGGTGAAGACAACCGCGAATGCCTGAAGTACCTCGCCGAGCACCTGCTGCCAGTCTCCAACCTGTTCTGCTACGGCCAGGTGGAAAGCCCCTACGGCAGCGGCGACTTCATCCGCGAGCTGCGGAAGATCGTGGACAAGAACGAGAACCTGGTGCTGTCGGAGATCGACAGTAAGGACGGGATCTACGATTCGATCAAGACGTTTCTCGGGAAAGGCCGATGATTCTGCCGCGTGTCATCGGTCAGCCGGGTGCGCCGCCCATTGGTCAACCGTCAATGGTTAATTGTCCAGGCCCGCGCACGAGATCTGTGGCTCGCCACGACGCCGTTTTTGACAATTGACGATTGACCAATCCGCGACCGCGACTATCCGTCCACCACACGCGCGACCTATAATTCCGGCGGTCAGCGGCTGCGGCCGTTCGTTTCATGGAATTGCCGATCAGCGTGAGCAATGTCCGAGTCCCTGCGAGGTCACTTTCTGATTGCCGGCTGCAAGCTGCGTGACCCGAACTTCTTCAAGACGGTCGTGCTGATCGTCGAGCACAATGACGAATGTGCGATGGGCCTGGTCGTGAACCGGCCGTCGTCGGTCAGCGTGGCGAACGCCCTGTCCGGACATTTTGATCTGCCGGAAACCGGCGATCTGGTGCACTGCGGCGGACCGGTGGAAGCCGGCACCTACTTCGTCCTGCACAACACGGCCGAATTCCCCGATGGCGAGCACCCGGTCTGCGGCGGCCTGTACGTGGGCAACAGCCCGGCGGTGTTTGAGGAAGTCGTGCGGCATGTCTCGATCAGCGCGGAACTCAAGTTCCGCGTCTACTCCGGCTGCGCGGGCTGGGGCGCCGGGCAGCTCGAAAGCGAACTCGCGCGCGGCGACTGGTTCGTCGTGCCGGCCAGCGAAGACATCGTGTTTCACGACGATCCCTATGTCGTCTGGGAACTGCTGATGCGGCAGGTGTACGAATCCAACCGGATCGTGCCGAACTGCTCGAAGAACCCCGAGCTGAACTGACGGTATTTTCGATTTCAGATTTTCGATTTTCGATGGGTCGAGCGAGTGGGAGGCGCGGGTGTGGTCCGCGGTCACCCGCGCGACGCTTGAGCGGTTGGCTTCAGGATGACGGCGGCCTGTTGCTGAAACTCCGCCGCGTTACAATCTCTGTGCTGCGTCGTCCCGTGCCTGCTGCACCTGTCTCAGGAGTCGCGCCGTGTTCGAGCGTCTCAGTAACGGTTGGGAGATGGCCAGGGAGAGCTGGCACGTTTTGCGGCTCGATAAAGAACTGCTGGTGTTTCCGCTCGTCAGCGGCTGCTGCTGTCTGCTGGTGCTGGCGAGTTTCGGGCTGCCCCTGTGGAACAGCCCGTATGCCGGAGTGCTCACCGGAGATCGCGACATTGCCCACGATCCCGTGGCCTGGTTGATTCTGTTCGCGTTCTACACGGTGAACTACTTCGTGATCGTATTCTTCAACTCGGCGCTGGTGGCGTGCGCGCTGATTCGATTCCGGGGCGGGGATCCGACGGTCGGAGACGGCCTCCGCGCGTCGATGCAGCGTCTGCCGCAGATTTTCGCATGGTCGCTGGTCAGCGCGACGGTCGGCGTCATTCTGCGGGCGATCGAGTCCCGTTCGGAGAAGGCTGGACAGTTTGCCGCGGCGCTGCTGGGCGCCGGCTGGACGATCGCCACCTACTTTGTTGTGCCGGTGCTGGTCGTCGAGCAGGCGGGCCCGTTCCAGGCGATCCAGCGGTCGCTCGCGATCCTGAAACAAACGTGGGGCGAAGCGGTCGGGGCGCACTTCAGCATCAAGTTCATCGTGTTCCTCGCATCGCTGGCGGCGATCGTGCCGATCATTGGCGGGGCGTTCGTGATTGCCGCCGGCCACGCAGGTCCGGGGATTGTCCTGATGGCTTGCGGACTGATCGGGATGATGCTCGTGTCGCTCATTTCGGCGACGCTGAACACGATCATTCTGGCCGCGCTGTATCTGTACGCGGCCGATGGCAAGGTGCCCGCGCATTTCAGCGAAAACCTCCTGCGCCAGGCCTTTGCTGGTAAACACTGAAGCCAGGCACTTGATGTCAGCAGTCTCTTGTTCATTTCCTGACGTCTGACCTCAAACCTCTCCCATGCCCGTCCTCGACCGGTTTCGTCTCGACGGCAAGCGTGCACTCATCACCGGCGGCAGCCGCGGGCTGGGACGCGAAATGGCGCTCGCACTGGCCGAAGCCGGCAGCGACCTGATCCTGGTCGGTCGCGACACCACGAGCCTGGAAGCCACCGCCGCCGCCATCCGTGAACGCGGCCGTCAGGCCGAGACGATCGTCGCGGATGCCGGTGTGCCGGCCGAGTGCGAACGCTTCTGCGGCGAGGTCTTGAGCCGTCGCGGCGCCATCGACATCCTGATCAACAACGTCGGCGGTCGCCGCGTCAACATCCCCACGGACGAGTTCCCGCTCGAAACCTGGCAGCAGATGATCGACCTCAATCTCACCAGCGTCTTCGTCTGTACGAAGCTGCTCGGCGGGGCGATGGTCAGTCGGGGGACGGGCGGGCGGATCATCAACGTCGCCTCCATCAGCGGCATGGTCGCCAACCGCAAGATCGGCGGCCGCAGCTACGAAACCGCCAAGGCGGCGGTGATCCAGTTCACGCGGGCGGTCGCGTCCGATTGGGCTCCCTATCGGATCACGGTCAACGCCATCTGTCCCGGTGGCTTCATGACGGAACCCAACGTCCGCTGGTCGCAGCAGAACCCCGAGGTCATCGCGGCCTTCAAAGAGCAGATTCCGATGGGAGACTTCGGCCAGCCCGAAGATCTCGGCCCGCTGGCCGTCTACCTGGCGAGCGACGCGTCCCGTTACATGACCGGCGCTGCCCTGGTCATCGACGGCGGCTACACGCTCTGGTAGGGGGGCGATTGCCGTCGTCACAACCGCTACGACGCGCAGATTTGGCGGCCGAAGACCGCTGGTGAATGCTGAGCAGTTCGCGACCGCGTTGCGAAATCGGAACTATGTTGAATTCAGCCAACACCGCGTATCCTCCCCTTGCGAGGCAGCACCATGTCGAGCCGCACTCTCTGCCAGCGGCAGGTCTTCCGGATCAGTTACCCTGAAGGCGCGCGGCCGCAGTTCGACACGTATTCCGGGACCTACGAAGTCATCGATTGTTCGGAAGCCGGCCTGCGATACCTGCTCAACGGCGCGAAGCCGCCAGCACTGAGCACCGTGATCCATGGCCGGATCCGGTTCGCGACCGAAAGCACCGGAGACCTGTCGGGCTTCGTGCTGCGTGCTTCGAACGACCAAGTCGCCATCAAGTTTGCCAAGCGGTTGTCACCGGCGATCATCCAGAACGAGCAGCGGTGGCTGCGTCAGTCTGCAAAGTAAGCCCGCGGACAAAGGCAACAGAGCAATTGCGACAGTGATCGCTCAAGCCGGAGTGCGAATCAGGGCGTCGGCGCCGGTCTGCTCTCGACGAGAATCGTCCGAATCTGGCAGCGCCCTCCACCGGCCTGTTTGGAACCGTACATCTCCGCATCGGCGGCCGCGATCATCTCCGCCGTCGTGGCAGGCGCGGGAAATACGGCGACTCCCACGCTGCACGACAGAGGCCAGTTCCGGGCCTGAAACATAGTGGACAGGGCTTCCATCAGGCGCCGGCTGGCGGCGCGCCGCTGCTTCGTCGGCCGTCGGCAGCAAAATGGCGAACTCGTCGCCGCCGAGACGCGCGACGGCGTCGTAGCTGCGCACGTTGGGCGCGAAGTGCGCTGCCGATGGCGATCAGGGCCTGGTCGCCGGCGGCGTGGCCTTGCGTGTCGTTCCATTCCTTGAAGTGGTCGCAGTCGACAAAGGCGATCGCCAGCGACGATTCCGCACGCAGGCTGCGATGCGCTCCGCTTCGACGCGCCAGGAACCCGCGCCGGTTGAGCAATCCGGTGAGCGGATCTTCTTCCGCGGCAGTGCTGGGCGCGGGCCTGCGAATTCTGCCACTGCCGCGTCACCATCACGAAGCCGATCAGGACCGCCGTGCTCAGCACAATCGACGAGACGTCGATCTCGGCCGGCGAACCGGTCAGCAGCGTCGGCAGGCACCAGCCCAGTGCCGCGCTCGCAATGACTGCCAATCCGGCCGGTGCGCCAAGTAACCAGGTGGACGACATCACCTGCGGAATGCACAGTGCGAGCGCGGCCAGCGGCAGTTCCACCCGCGTCCCGATCAGCGCCGTGCACGCGGGGGCGAGCAACAGTTCAATGGCGAGCAGCAGCCACACGGCAGACATGGGGTGCGGTTTATGGTTTATCGTTGATGGTTGATCGACAGGCTGAGAATCCGAAACTCGAAATCCGAAGCGAGCCGATGGTTGATGAACACCATTCACCACTCACCGGCCCCCCCGGTTGAACTTTCTTCGTCATTCGGCGATTGTGACCCACAGAAAGTTCACCGCACCGGGCCGGTTCTCAGGATTGCCAGCATGCTCGTCAAATACAACCGTCGATGCTTCCTCAAATCCTCGGCGTTCGCGGCGGGCGCAGCGGCGTTGATACATTCGCCGCAGCTTGCTGCCGCTCTCAAGGACGATCCGCCGTTCAAGATTTCGCTGGCCGAATGGTCGCTGCATCGCACGCTGTCCAGCGGCAAGCTGGACAACCTCGACTTCGCCAAGACGGCCAAAGAGGAGTTCGGCATCGACGCGGTCGAGTATGTCAACTCGTTTTTCAAGGACAAGGCCAAAGACCAGGCCTACCTGAATCAGATGAAGCAGCGCTGCAGCGATCTCGGTGTCCGCAGCCTGCTGATCATGGTCGATAACGAAGGCAAGCTCGGCGATCCCGACGCGGCGAAGCGGCAACAGGCGGTCGATAATCACAAGAAGTGGGTCGAAGCCGCCGTGTTCCTCGGCTGTCACTCGATTCGCGTCAATGCGGCCAGCGGCGGCACTTACGAGGAGCAGCAGAAGCTCGCGGCCGAGGGACTGCATGCACTGACGCTGTTTGCCGAAGAGCACCAGCTCAACGTGATCGTCGAAAATCACGGCGGGCTGTCGTCGAACGGCGCCTGGTTGGCGGGCGTGATGCAGCTGGTGAATCACCCCCATTGCGGTACGCTGCCGGACTTCGGCAACTTCTCACTCGGCGACGGCAAGTTTTACGATATTTACCAGGGAGTCGCCGAAATGATGCCCTACGCGCAGGCCGTGAGCGCGAAGTCGATGGAGTTCGACGACAGTCAGCCGCTGGTCACGATCGACAAGCACATCCCGGATAAGCCCCGTGTCCTCGATTACTCCCGGCTGCTCAAGATCGTGACCGATGCCGGTTATCACGGGTACGTCGGCATCGAATATGAAGGGCGCGAACTGGACGAGTACGAGGGAATCCGGAAGACGAAGGCGCTGCTGGAGCGCGTGCGGGAAGCGTACAAGGCTTGAGAAACCAACGGCAGCCCGGCAAACAACAACGCCCTGAGCCGGAAGCGTCAGCGCCCGGAGATTTCCCCCTCTCCCGCGTGCGACGCGTCGTACTCACCGTCGGCATGACTCGGGGGAGACGGTCGGGGTGAGGGGTGCAGCAAAGTCGGCGCGGATTGCCTTCGGCGACTGATGTTCAATTCAGCAGCCAGACTGCTTTATCCCCGGCCGTCGCGCGGCTGCAGCTCATCGCACTGCTCGGCTTGTGCAGTGGAGTGTGGGTGACCAGGCCGCTGTGGACGGCGGGGCATGCGTTTCCGCAGATTCCGTGGCTGCAATCGCTGACTGCTGCGCCGCCCGCCGCCGACCGGGTTCTGCTGATCGCCGCTGTAATCGCCGTCGTCGGCCTGATCGTAACCGTGATCCGGCCCGGACTTCCGCGCGTACGGTTCGCATTCCAACTGGTGTTCTCGCTGGCGAGCGTCGGACTGGTCCTGCTCGACCAGCATCGGCTGCAAACGTGGGTGCTGCACCTCGTCGTCGCGCTGTGGCTGGTGTGGCTCGTGCCGGATCAGCGGGGCTTGTTTCTCGTCCGTGCTCTGGCCATCAGCATCTATGTGCACTCGGCCGTGTCGCGATGCGATCGAGCGTCGCTGGAGCAGCAATGGGAACTGTTCGCTCCACTGCTGGAAGAGTGGGGCCTGTCGACCGCATTCGTCTCGGAGCGTGTCCGATTGGCATTTGGTGCGCTGTTCGCGGCAGCCGAACTCGTTGTCGCATTATTGCTGGTCGTGCCGCGCACTCGGCCATTGGGGCGCTGGGCGTCGATCGCTCTGCACGCGGGTCTGCTTCTCTCGCTCGGTCCGCTCGGTCTCGACCATCACCAGGGAGTGCTGGTATGGAACGCCGTCTGGATCGCGCAGAATTGGGTGCTGTTTGCGCCGTCTCGGGAGGGCGTTGGCGAAGCCCCCAGCGACGTCACAGGGCGATGGCAATTGGCGCGAGGACTGGCGGCGGTTGTGATCCTTGGGCCGTTGCTGGAGCCGTGGGGCTGGTGGGACCACTGGCCGAGCTGGCGGCTCTACTCGGCACGACCGGCCGTTGTGACCTGCTATGTGCGTGAGGGTCGGGTCCAGGACCTGCCGGCGGCCGCGCAGACATTCGTCGGGCTACCCGAGCCGCTCAGCGACTGGCGCCCGCTGTATCTCGACGCGTGGTCGTTCGCTGAATTGCGCTGCCCCGTGTATCCGCAGGAGCGCTTCCGGCTCGCGGTCATCCTGGCCATTGCCAACGAAGCACATCTGGACGACGAAATCCGAGTCGTCGTCGGCTCGCCGCCGGATCGCTGGACAGGCCGACGTGAGACCCATGAACTCGTCGGCGAGCGCAGACTCGCCACCGAGTGCGCCCGCTTCATTCTCAACACCGCGCCTCGGTGAGTGCCCCGTCGCGTCCTTGTTCCCGAATTTCATCGGGAGCGCCCTGCCCCGAAGCTCCTGCTTCGACGCCCTGGCGCGAGGCAAAGTTGGCCAAGTTGCGCTTCTCCGCAGAAACTGAGGCATGTTCATCGACAAGTTGCTCCCTGAACATCCACAATCCGAGGAACTTTTCGCTTCTCGATCTCACTACAACGACATGTTGACCTCCATTCGCGCCTCAACCGCTCTGCTGACAGCATGCGTCACCTCCCTGGCCATCAGTCAGGACGCGCCAGTGCAGCGCACATGGCGCGTGCGCATCGATCCGGTCGACATCGGCTCGCGCAACACCGACGAACGCCCGGCGGAGTTTGAGATTGACGTTGGCGATGACCGGATTGACGTGGCGACGCTGCGCATCATCTGCATCGACGAAAGTGGTCATCCGTCGGACAAGGACGAAAGCACACAGTCGCCGGGCTCGCTCCCCCTCCGCTGGTACGACACGGCGATCCCCTACGAGTTTCCGGAACTGATTCACAATGTCAGCGGAACCAGCGGGAAGCTCGAGCCGCAACCGCGGACGCGCGGCGGCTTTTACCTGAACGCGATGGGAGACAGCCATCACGGCCGTCTCGTCTGGATGCATACGCAGCGCGGCCAGACCCCCTCGTGGTATCGCATCGAAGCGCAGTTGCTCGCGCCGGGCGCAGTTCCGCAGCAGCTCGCCCCGCAGGGATGGATCGGCGACGGTCAGGCCCGTTGCGCGCCGACAGCCACCCAAACGGTGCAGTCCGATCACCTGCACAGCGACGTGGCTGACTGGAACGGTGACGGCCTGCCCGATCTGATCGTCGGGGATGATTTCGGGCACCTGTTCTGGTGGCCGAACCTCGGCACACCCCAGTCCCCCCGCTACGAGTATTGCCGGCTCGTCCTCGACGCCGACGGACAACCGCTGGATGTCGGCAATGGCGCCACGCCAAAGGTCTGCGACTGGGACAACGACGGCGACGGCGATCTGGTGATCGGCACCGAGCGAAACCGCATCGTCTGGTATGAGAACACAGGCAGCAATGAAGTCCGGCAGTTGAAGTACCGCGGTCTAGTGTTGCTCAACGGTGCCCCGCTGGAGCTGCCGGTGACGCCCCTCTTTCGCGGTGAACCCGCGATCTTCACCCTCGACTACTACCCCGTGCTCGAGTTCGTCGACTGGGATGCCGACGGCGATAACGACCTGCTCGCGGGAGGCTACATCACCGGCTGTGTGTTTCTGTACGAGACGATCAGTCACGAACGCGGCTCCGTCCCGAAGTTCGCCGCGCGGGGGCCGCTGCAGGCGGACGGCCACGTCCTGAACGTCGGCCACTGGGCCGCGTCGCCAAGCGCCGGCGACCTCGACGGCGACGGCGATCTCGATCTCGTCAGCGGACAGGTCCCGGTCGACGAGCCGGGCCGCAAGGCCAGGATCTTGCTCTATGAGAACGTCGGCACCCGGCTTAAACCGGAGTTGCGAGAGCGCGAGCTGCCGACGCCGCAATTGTGGTCGATCTATCTCGGTGCGCCGCGGCTGGCCGACCTCGATGCGGACGGCGATCTGGATCTGGCGATCTGCGTGCGGCCGAACATGTATCTGCTGATGAATAGCGGCACACCCTCGTCGCCGGGCTTCGGCGGGGCACCGGTGTCGATCCTGCCGCACTGGGGACCGGCGCCCATGTACGCCGATCAACTGCTCGACTGGAACGGCGACGGCCGGATCGATCTGGTGCAGGGCTTCAACGTCCGGCTCAATACCGGCGCACCGAATCCGTGGGGCTGGTCCCCTCCCGAGCCCGTGCTGCAATCCGGAGCCACGATCCAGCATCGCTCCGGACGCGGCGACGAAGAGTTCTCGACATCGCTCGACGATTTTGATGGCGATGGAACGATTGATGTGTTGTTCGGAGACTGGTTCGGCCACGTCTGGCTGCACCGCAACCGCGGGTCAGCGGCCGTGCCGGACTTCGATCTCGTCGGCATCAAGCTGGCGACGCGCGACGGAACGCCCATCAAAGTCGGGCCGATCGGCGGCGACCCGGACAAGGATTTCACGGCGCTGCAGGGGGCGCGGACGGTCGTCGCGGCGGGTGATTTTGATAGCGACGGCCGCCGCGATCTGGTCGTCGGCGACACATTCGGCAAGGTGCGCTACTTTCGGCAGTTGCCGGACTCCGAACGAGTCGCAGCCGACACGCCAACATTCGCCGACGGAATCGAAATCGGCGACCTCGGCATCCGGCTCAATGTCAGCGCGACCGACTGGAACCAGGACGGCCAGATGGACGTCATCGCCGGCTCGGCCAACGGCCGCGTCCAGGTGTTCCTCGCCCGTCCCGGTGACGTCACGGGACCGGTCGCGACATTCTCACCCGGTTTCACTCCCGAGTTACCGCCGATCATGCAGCCGCGCGTGCTGCTGGGAGATCTCAACGGCGACGGCGACGACGATCTGTATTTCCCCAGTACGCAGGGGGCGTGCTTCGTCGAGCGGTCGTTCCTTGCAGGCGGTTATGCGAAAGCGGTCGCGGAATAAGGCGTAGTGGTCCGACCATCGGTATTGGTCAGGTCTTTCCCACTAGCCCGCAGCGCGAGCGTGCACATTGCGAAGATTCACCGCGGAGTGCACGGAGTTCACTGAGCAGAAGTCTTCGGCGGAGCACTCTCCGTGTCCTCAGTGCTTTCCGTGGTGAATTTCCAAGCTGCCTGACAGAAGTAGATAGTCGAACCACTACGGTTTACTCACCTCTCACTCGACGTATCCGGTGGATTCAATGATCTGCTCGCGGGGGATGCCGGCCGCCTGCAGGGCTTTGACGAGGTCGCTCGTCGCCCCTTCCTGAGCATCGCGCTTGAATCGCAGGCGGACGCGAACGCCGTGCTCGTCGCCCGTGCGCGTCTTCGCCTGCTCGACGAGGGACTCCAGGGTGTACGGCTCGAAGGTTGCTGTGGCGTCGTCGCCGGACTGGACCTCGTAGCGGTCTTTGGCGACCAGCACTGTCAGCACCTGGTCATTCTTGGGCGCCGTCGGCGCTGCCTCGCCGCTCGCAGCCGATGTCGGCGTTGTCAGCAAGATGGATTGCTCCGTGCCGAGATTCACCTGGGTGTCGGCCGGCGGCGCTTCGGCAGCGCCTTCTCCGCTGCCGGGGCCTCCCGGGCCGAACCCGCGGAAGATGTTGCCGAACCAGGCGCCGGCAATCAGCAGCGCGACGGCCGCCACAGCGATGAGTCGTTTGCGCATGTCAGCACCCGGGGCAGAAATCCGAAATACGAAACTCGAAATCCGAAATGGACCGCAAAACGGTGCGACCCCCTGCCGTTCGAGTGTAACCGCGCGAGGCGGTCAGTCCAGACGGACTCCGAGGTCGGCGTATTCAAATCGCGTGCGTCCGCCGCTGTCGGCCCGCATCCGGTCGACGAGTTTGGGCAATTCGGCGCGGACCGGCTGAACGAACTGGCGTTCCGCCCGGCGATCGACGCTCAACAGCAGAATGACGAGGTCTTTCGTCTGCGGGAGCGACTTGTAACGACGAAAGAACTCCTCTTCAAAAGTGTCAGGCTCGACGCGGAAGCGGAGTTGCGAGCCGCCGGTGTCGAGCGTGGCGATCCCCTCGTCATCGATGATCAGATCCCAGAGGTCGCAGCGTTTGCGGATCTCCTCGTAGGTCAGGAGATGCCGGATCATCGTGCCGGGGGAACTTTGAGCGAACTCCTGGAACCTCGATTTGAGACGCTCGACGTCGGCGGGGGAAGCCGCCAGTGGCGGGTCGCGGTCCGGGTCGAGGATCGCGGCGACTTCGTCCGCCGGCAGGCGGAACAACTCGACCAGCAGTTCTCCGAGGACGCGCTGCTGGGCTTCGGTGCGTTCGAGGGCGACCTCGGCGCGGACGGCGCGGGCCTCGCGCTCGTTCGAAGCGGCCGCGATGCGGTCCACGCTTTTCAGCAGTTCCTGGATCCTGTCGTGCAAGTCACGTTCGCGCGATTCGGCCAGGTACAGGTCGGCCGCGGCACGCTCATTGTCTTTGGCGACTTGGGCCGCTTCGACTTGCGTCGCCTCCTGCTGCTGCCGCGATTCCAGGTACTGCAGGAACAGGATCACCAGCAGCGTGTCGACCAGCGGCGTAATCTGGAAGGCGATGCGGCGCGGGCGGAACCTCATGCCGGCGGCCCTCCGCCGGGGGACGGCGACAGCGCGAGCTCGCGCTTGACCCGCGACACCGTATCGCGCACGTGCTGCCGATTGTCGGACAGACGCTGGAAGCCCGGTTCCAGAAAGCTGTTGATGAACAGCAGCACGATAAACGCCAGGAGGCCCGTGGCGGTCGACCAGATGGCGTCGCCGAAGCGGGCGACGACGGCGCTGACCGCCGTCGATGACTGCATGGATGCGCCGATGGCGAGGATGGTCCCGAGAATCCCGGCGATGGGATACGCTTCGATCATCGTGCGGGCCATGTTGTAGGCCGTGTCGAACAGCATGGAACTCAGGTAGCGCCGCTTTTCGTCCAGGATGTTCATGCGATGCAACAGCGACGCACGATCGGCGGTCCGCTGCGGATCGTCGAGGACATCGTTGACGTCGGCGAGAAACGCGTCGATCTGGTCGGACAGATGCGCGGTGGCATCCAGCATGCTCTGGTGTCCCAGGCCGCGCGTGAAGTCGAACAGGGCCGATGCGATATTCCGCAGGTCGCGGCGGGACCAGACCCATAAGGCGGCCAGCACGATCAGGTGGACGACCAGCGCCGCGACGATGACGTAGGGCGAGGCGCGCGACAACTGGTCGAGCCAGAAATGCGTGGACTCGGCAGGCGGGGCTTGTGCGGCGAGGATCGGAGGCATCGGCCGATGACTTGCCCGTGCGATGTGGCGTTAACCCTTGCGGGATGCGCGCTCGAGTATGAACAACGCACTGTGGGCGCGCAGGTTAGCGAGCCAGGCGCGATCGACGGCGCGCTCGCCGATGATCGGCAGTTCGCGAACGACGCGGAAATTACCACGCTTGGCCAAATCGCGGAAGTCGAGCATTGTCAGGAAGTGGACGTTGGGCGTTTCGAACCACTCATAGGGGAGCGCATCGGTCACCGGGGCGCGGCCGGAGAGCGCAACTTGAAGACGAATTCGCCAGTGTCCGAAATTCGGCACGACGACCAGTGCGCTGTGGGCGATGCGGAAGATTTCCTCAAACAGCGCCAGCGGCCGGTGCACCTGCTGCAGCGTCTGACTCAGCACGGCGAAGTCGAACGACCCGTCGGGAATCAGCTGCAGCCCCTGATCGAGGTCGGATTTCACGACCGGAATGCCGCGCCCGATCGCCGTGCAGATGTAAGGCATATCCACCTCGACGCCCAGCACGCGGCAGGCGTGGTCGTCGCGGATCCGTTGCAGCAGGCGGCCGTCGCCGCAGCCCAGGTCCACGACGCGGCTGCCGCGCGGAATGTGGGCCATCAGCAGGTCGTCGGTGACTGCCGACAACGGGTCGGGCATGTAGATCCGTTTGGCGCACATATTGGAAATGTCCGAATGACCGAATGTTGATGGGAGAGTGCAGGTCAACCGGACCGGGATTGGCGTAACGTCGCGTCGAGGAACGGAACGACGAACTTCTGCAATTCGGGATAGAGCGCGTCGATCAGGAACGAGTCGTGTCCCTGACCGCCGGGGAGCTCGGCAAACGTCACGTGGCGCCCAGCCTGCACCAACGCGCGCACGATCGCCTTGCTGTGCGCCGTCGGGAACAGCCAGTCGTCCTCGTACGAGATCACCAGAAATCGGGCCGCCGTTGCGCCGAGACACTCCGTGAGCGGACCGTGCGTGGCTTCGAGATCGAAGTAGTCCATCACGCGCGTGAGGACCAGGTAGCTGTTGGCGTCGAAGCGATCGACAAACCGCTTGCCCTGATGGTCGAGATAGCTCTCGATCTGGAACTCGGTCTCCTTCAGCAGGTCGTATGCGAGCTCCGCATTGTCCTGCAGCCGGCGGCCGAACTTGTGCTCGATCGACTGTTCGGACAGGTAAGTAATGTGGGCAATCATTCGCGCGAGCGCCAGCCCGAATCGGGGCGTCTCGGAATGGCCGTAATAATCGCCGTTGTGGAACGCCGGGTCGGTGATGATCGCGCGGCGGCCGACCTTGTCGAAGGCGATCGCCTGGGCGTTGAGTCGCGCGGCGGAGGCCAACACGAGGGCCGCGGACAGTCGATCGGGAAAGCGGACCGCCCATTCCAGGACCTGCATGCCCCCGAGACTGCCGCCAACGACGGCCAGCAGCTTGGGGATCTGCAGATGATCGACGAGCGCCTGGTGGACGTTGACGATGTCGGCCACCGTAATGAACGGGAACTCGAGTCCGTAGGGCCGGCCTGTGGCGGGATTGGTGCTGCTGGGGCCCGTCGTCCCCTGACAGCCGCCGAGGATGTTCGCGCAGATCACGAAGTAACGGTCCGTGTCGATCCCCTTGCCGGGGCCGACGAAACCATCCCACCAGCCGGGCTTGCGATCGTCGGACTTGTAGCGGCCGGCGACATGGGCGTCGCCCGTCAGCGCGTGGCAAATGAAAATCGCGTTATCGCGCGCCGGGGACAACGTCCCCAGAGTTTCATAGGCGACGGTGATCGGACCGAGACGTTTGCCGCTTTCGAGCTTCAGGGAATCCGGAGGGGTAAACAGAGTAACCGACTGTCGGGACACGAGTCCGTCGTCCACAGAGGCCTCACGGGGAGCGGTTGGCGGCGGTTCGACGAGCATGCAAAGTCTGTTGCGGGAATGAGTTAAATCGCGGCCGGCAGCCCGTCCTGAAGCGGATTATACGGCGACGGTCCGTGGAATTCGAGATTATGGGCGATGAACCCTTGATGGTTTGCGCAAGGGACGTCCGTACGAGTGTGCGGGTTCGCGTGCCGCTTCGAGGGGGTTCGTGTGGGGCCGGCAGCCCTTCTTGGGTTGTTGGTACCGCGGTCGCAACGACTGGTCTTGCTCCAGTTTGCGCGCGTGGGGTACAAACCCGCGCGGTGTGAGCGGGCGCCCCCGCGGGGCCGCGACATGGAAGGGTGGCGCGTTTGCGGACGTCAAGCGTGCCCGCGGCGTTCTGAAGTTAACTCTGCTGGCAAGGAAGCCATCGATGCAGGCTGCATTGTCCGTAGCGCCCCGTTTGGCGCAGATCGCTTCAGCGGTCCGGAGGCCGGAGTTTTCAGGCCGACTTCTACGATCAGTTGCCGGAGTCGGCGCCGGCGCCTGTGTGGCGGTGGTGCTGTGGTGCTTCTGGATCCAGTGGGGCGCCTCGCTGGGTGCCAGTGCCGGCGCGACGCTCGCTGCCGCGACGGCGCTGATTGCGGGGTTGCGACTGGCGCGATGGGGAGCGGGCGTTCCCCAACGGCTGTCGCTGGCGTGGTGCGGCTTGGCGGCGGCACTGGTGACCGCGCCGACGGTGTCAGGGTTGACGCTGGACGCATTGCGATGGGTTCCGGCGGTGGCCCTCGAAAACAGCATCGTGTGCACGGCGTTGGCCTATGTCGCCGCACTGCTCAGTATCGGACCGACGATCGTCACGCTGGGCGTACTGTGCGGAGGCCCGCCCCGCGGTTCACGCGTCCGCTTGCGTGCGGCCGATCCTTATCTCTGGGGGGGGATGGCGGTCAGCCTGATTGCAATTCCGCAGACGTGGTCGGTGGCTTTCGGCATGCAGCAACTCGGCTGGCTGCTCGCAGTCGGCGCGCACGGTGCAGGCCACCCTCACGTGGCGCCGCGTCTGGCAGCCCACGGATTCCTCCGCGACCTCGCAGCCGGTCTTCGAACGCGAGGAACCCAGGCATCCCTGGGAGCTGACCGATGTCGGACACCTGGTGACCGGCGCATTGATCGGCGTCAGCACGGCTGTGCTCATGCAGATGACCGCGCAACTGCAGGCACAACTGACGTTCGTAGTCTTTGCATCGCTGGGGGGACTGTTTGGCGGAGTGGCGATCGGGCTGTCACTGCGGATGCGCCGCGCGGCGGGACGGTCGATGGAGGCGGAGAACCTCATCGGCGCAGGGATGCTGTTGTCGGTGGCGAGCGTTGCACTGTTGTCGGTTCTGTTCGGCGCGTTGATCGACCTGAATCTGTGGCTGACGGCCACGGTGTCCGATGTCCGATTGCTGATGCCGCTGCGTGCATTGCAGGCGGCGTTACCCATGGCGTCGTGCGGTTTGGCGATGATTATCGCGACGGATGAACGGCCGCGGATGGTACGCGGCAATTTTCCAGGCGAGCTGAGCGTCGTGCTTGCGGGTTGTGCGGCAGGTTTCGTGCTGTTTCGGTGGATCGGAGCGGATCCGGAACGCGCCATGCCATGGTTTGAAGTGGGCGCGTGCGTGCTGGCGTTGCTGTTCCTGCAGACGGCCCGGCAGCAAATGCAGGTCCGGCGGCGGGCACTGATCGCCGCCGCGGCGGGCATCGTGCTGGCGGCGGCGAGTTTCTGGCTGTCGGACTATCGACCGGCCCGGGCCGCCCGTCTGCTCTACTCGACAGACGTTTTTTCCGCGTATCGCAGCGGCGTCGAGAAGGACACACTTGAGGTGCTGGACGACGGTCGTCTGACGGCGCGGCTGAGCAACGGCCAGGCGACCTGGACAGTATGGAAACACCACGGTGCCCAGTTGCAGTTCCGCGAGAACGGAGTCCCGAGACACATCATGTCCATGGACCTGGCGATCTGCCCGCAGTCTTCGGCCGAATTGTTGCCGGCCGTGGCGCCGCTCATCGTACACCCGCATCCGCGGAATGTGCTGCTGACGGGACTGGGTTCAACGGCGACGCTGCAGGCCTGTCTGGCGTTCCCGGTGGAGTCAATCACCTGCACCGAGGCGGATCGGGCGCTCGTCAGGCTGGCGCGTCGCGGCGTCGCGAAGTCCGGTTCGGCCGATGTCCTGGGGGATCCCCGCGTCCGACTGCTGCAGATTGATGCAGCGCTCGGCGCCGCGGCGCGGGACGAAGCCTACGACGTCATCATCGTCGCGGCGACACAGCCGGCGCTGTTCTCGTCGGCGAGCACGGCGACGACGGAGTACTACCTGCGGTTGGCGGCCAAGCTCCAGCCAGGCGGCGTGTTATGCCAGCGATTTCAGTACCTCGATCTCGGGGCCGCGCCGCTGCGCGACATGACGGCCACGCTGCAAGCGGTGTTCCCGCAGGTGCGCCTGCTGGAGACGGCGCCGGGCGAAGTCATTCTGCTGGCGATGCGCGACGACGGGCCGGTCATTGATGCGCAGTTGGCGGATCGTGCGGCAGCCGCGCACGTCCGGCGCGTGATGAGCCAGACCGGTTGGGACTGGTCGGTGCTCTTGGGGCTGGCGGCGGTCGATACCGATGCTGCGGCCGAGATGGTGGCCGGCAACTCGCGCGTCAACGTCGGCGCCGACGGTCGGTGCGCGATGGGGCTGGGGCGCGAAGTGCTCCGTTGGGGGGCGAAGCAGGCAGAAATTCAGCAGATGCTGCAGCCGCGGCAATCGCGCATTCTGCAATGGATCGGCGACTGTGCGCAGGCGGAAGACGCCGCGAAGAGGCTGGCGGACGTCAACGAACAGCAGAAAGTCATCGCTGAGAATCCCGAACAGCCGTGGACGTATCGCAAGTTGCTGAAAGAGCGGTTGCAGAACCGTCCGCGGACGGTAATTGTGCCGGTATCGCACGAAGGCCTGCAGCGCCGGCTGCATCCGGAAGATGAGCGGCGCAAGGAGTACCTGGTCGCGTTGGGAGAGTCCGCGCGACAGCAGCAGCCGGATGCGGAGTCGATCCGCCGAGTGACGGAGTTCGCGGATCCATTCGATCCGCTGGTGAGTTTCTTCGCACACCACGAAGCGGCGGCGCTATTGTCTCGCAGCGCCTCCCCGGACCGCCGGACGGAACTGGCGCATCGGCTGTACACGGTGTACTACGGCGCCGGTACGGACCGCTCCGTGCGGAACGTGACGGCGGCGCTGCAACTCGAGTTGAGCGCACCGGACGCTGCACGTGCACCCAGGGACCGCTGGGACCAGATGAACTCGCTGCTCGACGTTCTGCGCCAAAGATGGGCGTATCGGCTGGGGCGTCCGGAACAGAGCCGATTTGCGGCCGCCGACGTCAGCGAATCGCTGACGGCTGTACGCGACGCGCTGGCCGAGATGGATGCGCAGCGGGCGGTCCTGGGAATGGACGCCGAACTATGGCGCGCCCGCCGGCAATTTCTCGAGCTCGCGCTGGTCCGACCGCTCAAGCAGGCACAGATCGAGCAGACGGACCGGCCAGGACCCCGCACGGCTGCGGCCCCGTCAACGGCTCCGTAAGGCCCGGTATTCCCTTCAGGCTCCGGCCGGGGCTGCCACGGACGGCGGTGCAGCAACAACCGACGACACTGCACTGGCCTGCGCTTCCGTCAGCTTGTCGTCGCGCTTCGTCGAAGTCCCTGCGTCCGCAGGACGTCCGCCAGCGGCGCGCTGCCGCTCGTAGAAGACCAGGAACTGGTTGAATTTGCCTTCAAACTCATTGAGCAGGTCGTGGTCTCGAAACTTCACGTCCGAGACGTGTTCGCCCTGCATCAGCGCCTCTAAAGCGTTTTGTACGCGGACCAGTGGTCCGACGACGCGATGCGTCATCCGTACGAATTCGAGCAGCAGCACCGGCAAGATCAGCAGCGCGCTGATGACCAGCGGCGCGCTCTCCATCCAGAATTGTTCATACAGGCTCTGAACGGGATGCGATACTAGGCTCTCGGGCGTCGCCACGCG
>JAXMBS010000037.1:0-55125 GCA_046349775.1 Planctomycetaceae bacterium
GCTCGGTCAGGATCTTCATCAGGTCGTCTTCACCCAGCGGTGCCAGCGTGCTGAGCACCGGCAAACGACCGACGAGTTCGGGAATGAGCCCGAATTCGAGGATGTCGTCGACCGTCGCCTGCGACAGCAATTCGTCGCGGCGGCGGGCGTTGTCGGCCCCCGCGTCCTGGCCGAAGCCGATCATTTTCCGGCCGAGACGCTTGGCGATGATGTCTTCCAACCCGACGAACGTCCCGCCGCAGATGAACAGGATGTTCGACGTGTCGACCTGGATGTACTGCTGCTCAGGATGCTTGCGGCCCCCCTGCGGCGGCACGTTGGAGATCGTCCCTTCCAGCATCTTCAGCAGTGACTGCTGCACCCCTTCGCCGGACACGTCGCGGGTGATCGACACGTTGTGGCTGGTTTTGCCGATCTTGTCGATTTCATCGATGAAGATGATCCCCCGCTGCGCGGCTTCGATGTCGAAGTCGGCGGCGTGCAGCAGCCGCAGCAGCAGGTTCTCGACGTCTTCACCGACGTAGCCGGCTTCCGTCAGCGTCGTGGCGTCGCCGATCGCAAACGGCACTTGCAGGAGCTTGGCGATGGTGCGGGCGAGGAGCGTTTTACCGCTGCCGGTCGGCCCGATGAACAGGACGTTCGACTTCTCGATTTCGACGTCCCCTTCGCGGTCCTCGAAGGCGACGAGCCGCTTGTAGTGGTTGTGGACGGCGACGGCGAGCGTCTTCTTGGCCGGAACCTGCCCGACAATGTAGGTGTCAAGATGCGTGACGATGTCGCGCGGCGTGGGAATCTTGTTGAACAGCTTGTGGGATTCGCCGCGGCGACGTCGTTCCTGGTCGAGGATCGAGTGGCACAGCTCGATGCACTCGCCGCAGATGTAGACGTCGCCCGGACCTTCCACGAGCGGCCCGACGTCGCGGTAACTTTTGCCGCAAAACGAGCAATTGGCGTTTTTCTTGCTCGCGGCGCCGCGCCGACCGGTGGGATGGTCTTTACCGGAGGTCATTGTGGTTCTTTCAATCGGGCGTGCGGTCTGGTGAGACCGAGCCCGCAGGGTCTGTCGCCGCCTCCCTGACCGGCCGACAGACGTTGTTCACGGATGCAATCGCTGCAGATGCCCCGCAGCGTTCAGCGGCACGTCAGTCCCGGTGTCCCCCCGTGGATTGCGTCCGCCAGTCGCCTGCACTCACTCCTCACTGGCCGCAGGCGCGGAATCTTTTCGCTTCGTTAACCGGCCCTTGATGGATCGGAATTCCTCTTCCGAGAGCTTACCCTCCTCATACATTTCCCGGATTTCCGAGAGCATTTGATTGGCATTCTCGGCAGGATCAGCATCGCTGCGAAAGGCTGCTCGCACGCGATTGACGATCCACGCCAGAACGACAATCGCAAATGCCAGGCCAATCCAGGTTCCGGCCGACTCGCGGAGCACCTCACGGAAGGTCGTCGCAGCAATCGGCAGCATACGTTTCGACTCGACCGGACAGGCGCACGCACAAGGAAATGCGCCGACAATCAGGGACGGACCGACCTGCCCATTATCGACTGGCATTTTCGGACTGGCAACGGCGAACCTGCCGCAGAACCTGCCAGTTCACGGATTTCCAGCGGCAGGTTTCGCCATTCCGCCGCAGTAACCCATGACTGCGATTGTTGATTCGTCCGTAGGCGATTGCAAGACGTACAACGGCAGCCGTCGGCTTTCAGTCGTCAGCAGTCAGAAAAAGAGTCGCACGCGATCCGTTTGCCGCGACATTGGTCACTCGACATCTCGTCACTCAATTCTCAACCAAGCCCCGGACCGCCGCGATCAAACCGTCTTCCGTCACGGTCTGCTGTGACTGTGCCCGCAGATCCTTCACCTGCCAGACGCGATCGGCAAACTCGCGCTCACCCGCAATCAGCGCCACGCGAAATCCTTTGCGGTCAGCGTACTGCAGTTGCTTCTTGAGCGGCCGGGCCTGGGGGAAAACTTCCGTTCCCAAGCCGGCGGCGCGGAGCACGCGCCCAATCCTGAGATAATCCGCCACGCGCGACTCGTCAAACTGGACGACCAGCACCGGCGCCGGGGTCTGCTCCGTTTTGAGCAGTCCCAGTTCCTCCATCGCCGCCAGCAGCCGGTCCAGACCGAGGCTCGCGCCGACTCCCGGCAACGGCTGGCTCGTAAACAACCCGGCCAGATTGTCGTAGCGGCCGCCGGAGCAAACGCTGCCGATCTGCGGGAGGTCGCCCAGGAAGGTCTCGTAGATTGTCCCGGTGTAGTAGTCGAGGCCGCGGGCGATCGAGACGTCGAGCGCAACTCGGTCCGCCGGCAGGCCGGCATGGACCGCCGCAGCGAACAGGCCCCGCAGCAGCTTCACGCCGGTCATCCCGCGCTCGTTGCCGGCGAGCAGCGATTCGACCTGGTTGAGAATCGTCGCGGGGTCGCCTTGCAGGGCGGCGAAGTCCAGCACGCGCGCCGCCTGGTCGGCCGTTGCACCGGCCGCTTCCTGCATTTCGGCCGCGACGACGTCCCGACCGACTTTGCCGAGTTTATCGAGCGTGCGAAGGACACGAGCCGACTTGTCCGCCAGCCCGATCGTCTCCAACAGGCCGTTCAGCAGTTGCCGGTGATTCACCCGCACGGTGAACTTCGTAAACCCGATCCGCTCGAAGAGGTCATGGATCACGAACAGCGTTTCGATGTCGGACGCGGCCGAGTCGGTCCCGATCGTATCGAAGTCGCACTGCATGAACTCGCGGTACCGGCCGCGCTGCGGCTTCTCCGCCCGCCAGACCGTGCCGATGTGATACCGCTTGAACGGCACGCCGATGTCGTTGAGGTGCTGCGCCGCGAACCGTGCAAACGGGACCGTCAGATCAAACCGCATCGCGACGTCACGGTCCCCCTGATCCTGAAACCGGAAGAGCTGCTTGTCGGACTCGTCGCCTCCTTTGCCGAGCAGGATTTCGCTGTACTCCAGCGCCGGCGTGTCGATCGGGCTGAAGCCGTAACTGCGGTAGACCTGCCGCGCAGTCTCGATCAGCGCCTCGCGCGCAAGCATCGGACCGGGGAGGTAGTCCCGGAAGCCCTTGAGAGTCTGTGCTTTGATGAGGTGGGACACGGGAAGACACCGTAGGGTGGGCTGCGCCCACCAGAGTCAGATTTCACGAATGGTGGGCGCAGCCCACCCTACGAACTCACCACCGGCAGCAGGACGTCTCGCGCGCGGGGCGGTTTCGGGGAGAACTTTCGCATGGGCTGGTGCGGTCCGCAGACGACTTCCGCGTATTCCCAGACCTGCTCCGGCGTCTCGAAGAACTTGTCGTACACGGCGTCGTCCTCGAACTCGCATTCGTCGGTGGTGTACTTCCGGCAGATCCCCGGGCGGTCCTCGTAGATGCCGCAGCGGTTGTCGTCCAGGAGGTGTTTGCAGTCGGCGTAGACCATCAGGTACCAGTCGCCGTCTTCGACGAAGATTGCCGCCCGGCCATGCAGCAGGTACCAGCGAATGTTGTTGAAATCGTCCAGCTCCGTCGGCGTCTCGATCGGCAGAGCGAAATATTTGCAGCACTTGGCCGTGCAGTATTCGCAGAGGTTGGCGTCCTTGGCGTAGTCCTTGCGGCGAAGCTTTCGCGGGGGCGTCGGGAGCGTGGCAGTCGTCGTCATGAGTCCGGTCCGGTTGGGGGACCGTACTGTATGCGACAGCCGCAACCGGGGTCGAGGTTCGCGATGATTCAGCAGCCCGGCTGCTCCGCAGCAGCCGGGCTGCTTCTACGCGCGCTCGCGGGCGGGTTCAGGGCTTGCGACGGGTCGATCGAACTGCGCGACTACGAGACCGACGAGCAAGACGACCGCGGTGCCGATCACGGGAATCAGCAGTTCGTGGATGCGCGGCACGTTTTTGCCGGCGTCGACGAATACCAGGGGGCTCCGAATTGTCTCCAGCATTCCGACGAGGGAGTCGGAGATCGACATTTTCTTCTGCAGCCACGGCAGCAAGTCGTCCAGCTTGATCGAGACCGTCATCCACAGAATCGTGAGAATGCCGCAGATGACGCCGATCAGCCCGGAGAGATTCCCGGCTTTCCGGCTCATTAATCCCAGCAGGATGAGTCCGAGGACGCCGCCGCCGAAAATGCCGGCCAGCAGCCACCAGGCATCCAATGCGCTCTTGAACTCCTGGCACATGATGCCCGTGACGATGCTGATGACGCCGAGGGCGACCGTCGTCGCGCGCAGAAACCAGATCGATTCTCCCTCGGTCGCCTTCGGCCGAATGTAGCGCTTGTAAATATCCTCCAGCATCAGCGTCGCGCAGGAGTTGAGGTTGGAATCCATCGCGGCGGCACAAATCGCGGCGATGACCAGTCCCGTCACCCCGGTGGGCAGTTCATTGGCGATGAAATGCGGGAAGATATCGTCCGTCTTGAACTCACCCTTCGGGAGCAGTTGCGGCTGCACCTTATAGAAGGCGTAGAGGGCCGTGCCGATGAAAAAGAATGTCAGCGAGATCGGCATGAACAGCACGGTGCCAATCCAGACGCTGCGTTTCGCGGCCGCGTCGGATTTCGCCGTGATGTAGCGCTGCACGTAGGCCTGATCGACGCCAAAATTCTTCAGGTGCTCGACGATCCCGTACGCCATCACAACCCAGACCGTCGAGGCGGCGACGCTCAACTCGTAGCTGCCTAAGCTGAATTTGTTCGGTTCAGCCTCAGCCGCAATCCTGAAAATCTGAGCCGGCCCCTCGGGCATTCCGAAAACGAGCGCTGCGGCGCAACTCAGTGCACCAGCGATCAGGAGCAGTGCCTGCAGCACGCCGGTCCAGATCACGGCTTCGGTTCCCCCCAGGAAGGGGTACACGACCACGACAATTCCGAGGACGATCGTCAGCGTGGTTAATAACTCGGTCTTCTCCTGCTGCTTCCGCTCGGCTGCCTGTTTGGCGGCCTTTGCATCGACATCCGTCGTTGCGGCGGCGGCTGATTCGACCGCGGCGGCCTGAGCCGCTGGGGGTGCCGCTTTCGCGACGTCTTCGCCCAAAAACAGCGGCGCCATCGCCATCGACAGCAGGTACAGGATCATCCCCAGCCGCATCACCTGCGTCAGGAGAAAGCAGATCACGGCGTACGTGCGGGCCCAGGCGCCGAAGCGGTGCTCCAGATGCGTATAGGCGGAAACTTCCCCCGTGTGGCGATAGAAGGGAACGAACCAACGCACGGCAATCCACGCCGTCGGGGGCATGATCAGGGCGAAGATCGCCGCATTCCAGTTCGAAGGGCCGTACGCTTTTCCCGGGTTCGCCAGAAAGCTGATGCTGCTGACATACGAGCCGAAGATCGACAGCCCGACCGCCCAGGCCGGCAGGTTGCGGCCGGCCGCCATGAACTGGTCGCTGGTCTTCGTCTTCCGGAAGAAGCCGATCCCCATCCCCAGCACGACGAGGTTGTAGAGGACGATAATCGCGAGATCGACGGCTTGAAGCTTCATCGGACGGTCAGCGCGCAGGAACAGTGCGAAAACACCGACTCGGCGTCGGTTGATTAATTGAGACGCCGATTGAAACCGGTCCGCCGTCCAGACTCAAGCGCACGGCGTTCGAATGTCGCGGGCGCACTGACTAGCCGCGCCCGTCAGGAAGCGTACCTTGGTCCGGCGCGCTCCCTGACGGTCGCGGCTAGTACGTCACACAGCGAACTCTCGCAGATACGGAATCGCCTGCGCCCGCTCGCGAATCGCGTTCGTGTTATCGAGCAGTTGGCCGAGAAAGTCCCACTGACCGGAAACCAGCGCTTCGTGCGGACTCTTCGGCATCGTGATCGGGACACTGAAGTCGCCGTACGAAAACGTCAGCCCTTCCAGATCGAGTTTACCGGTACTTGCGGACTTTCGATCACGGTTGTCGCCGCATTCGCGAGGTCCGCCCGCGCGCTGTGACGCACGCCAGAATCCCAGGCCGGTGCAATTCCCGAAGAAGGTCTCCGCGAACATTTCCGCGACGACGGCCTTGATCCACCTGCGCTCCAACGACTGCGGCGGCATTGCTCGCGGCTTGAGCCGCAGCCGAAGTTACGCCCCGGCGATCAGTATCGACGCCCCGCATACATGGTGTTGAGCCGAACGGATGCTGCAGGTCCTGTTGGCGGTCGTCCTCGAAAGCGTGGTCGCCGAGGCCTTCGGCGTGGCCCTTGTAGGCCATGGCGGGATGATCCGGTCGGTGTCGATGTCATCGAGGAGCAGCGGGACTGCGGTGCCGGAGATGGTCGTGATGCGTTGCATTGAGAATCGCTTATTTCAATGGCCAGATTTTGCGTTCGAACAGAACAGTCTCGACCGGACGTGCGGATTGTCAGCGCCCTTCGCCCGGAGTCTTTTGCATTCGCGACATAAATCTCCTCATTTCAAGAAATTGCCGCACGAGCTCATCAACTTCTTGGGGATCCGTACCGCTGCCGAGCGCGATTCGGCGCGCCCGGTTTGGATGGATCTGTTCTGGATACTCACGCTCATCATTCGTCATGGAGCGTATGATGGCGAGCACACGCCTGAAGTCCTCGTTGGCGTCTTGCTCAACAACTTTGCCATCCGGTGTGAACTGGCTTAGAGAAACCCCCGACTTGAGGCAATGTTCAGCGGCTGAGACAAAGTCGTTGAACGTGTAATCCATTGCGATGCACCCCCGCCTCGTGAACCACTCTGCGTGACACGTCACACGCCCGCCGGCTCCAGCAATTCGCGCACGTCCGTGACACAGCCATTGATCGCCGCTGCCGCCACCATCGCCGGGCTCATGAGCAGTGTGCGGCCGGTCGGGCTGCCCTGGCGGCCTTTGAAGTTGCGGTTGGATGACGACGCACAGATCTCGCGACCGCGGAGCTTGTCGGGGTTCATCGCGAGGCACATCGAACAGCCTGCCTCGCGCCATTCGAAGCCGGCTTCCTCGAATATCCGGTCGAGTCCTTCTTCGACCGCCTGTTGGCGGATGAGCTGCGGTGAGCGGGGACCACCAGCAGCGCACTCACGGTGCGACCTTGCGGCCTTCGGCGATGGCGGCTGCTTCTCGCAGGTCGCTGATGCGGCCGTTGGTGCACGAGCCGATGAAGGCGACGTTGATCTTCAGTCCTTCGATCGGCTGGCCCGCATTGAGTTCCATGAACTCCAGCGCTTCCTTGATTCCCGCCTGCTCGTCCGTCGGATACTGGGCGGGGACGGGGATTGACTCACGCACGCCGACGGATTGTCGAGGATTGATGCCCCACGTGACGGTCGGTTCGATGTCCTCGGCGTCGTAGCGGACGACCTCGTCGTACTCCGCCTTATCCGGGCGAGGCGAACTCAGCCGCTCGGCCGCTCGCTCGAAGTCCGCTCCCTGGGGAACGAACGGCCGGCCGCGCAGATACTCGACCGTCGTCTCGTCCGGGTTCACGTATCCGCAGCGGGCGCCCCCTTCAATGCTCATGTTGCAGACGGTCATCCGCTCTTCCATGCTCATCGCGTCGAACGTTGAGCCGGCGTACTCATACGCGTAGCCGACGCCGCCGTTCACACCCAGCTTGCGGATGATGTAGAGGATCACGTCCTTGGCGAAGACGCCCGGCGCGGCTCTCGTTGACGCTTCGATCCGGCGGACTTTCGGGCGGTTCATGGCCAGCGTCTGCGTGGCCAGCACGTAGGCCACCTGCGAAGTGCCGATCCCGAACGCGATCGTTCCGAATGCGCCGTGTGTGGAGGTGTGACTGTCGCCGCAGGCGATCGTCATCCCGGGCTGCGTGGTCCCTGCTCCGGGCCGACCGCGTGCACGATTCTGGCAGCCGTCCTTGAGGTCGAACAGCGTAATGCCGAAGTCGCGACAGTTCTTTTCGATGGCCGACATCATCTGCTCGGCCAGGCCGTCGGCGAACGGCCGCGCCTGGTTGTCCGTCGGGACGATGTGATCGACCGTCGCCACTGTCCGGTCGGGATACATCACCTTGAGGTTCCGGTCCCGCAACATTTCGAACGCCTGCGGGCTCGTCACCTCGTGAATCAAGTGCAGGCCGATGAACAATTGTGTCTGCCCGCTGGGCAGCGTGCCGACCGTGTGGAGGTCCCAGACCTTGTTGAACAGGTTGCGTTGATCGCGCATCTCAGGTCTCACTTGTAGTGGTTCGACTATCAATTTGGAAATACACCACTGAGAGCACTGAGGACGCGGAGAGTGCTGTGCCAAAGACTTCTGCTCAGTGATCTCCGTTCTCTCCGTGGTGAATCTTCGCAACGTGCATGCCCTCGCTCGCGCTTCGGGCTAGTGGGCCTACCTGACAAATACCGATTGCCGGAATACTACGCGATGCGACGCCCGGTCAGCTCTGCACACCGGCGTCGGGAAGCAGGTACCAAGAACCCCGGATTATAGCGTGGACAACGCAGCGGCGGTAAGAGTTCGCCAGTTGTTTGTGTTGCCGCATTGCCTCGGCTGCTGCCCGTGCTGCCGTCGCCGGCGATAGGTGACGAAACCGCTCTTGGCGAGGTGCGGCGGGTGGGTAACAATTCCACGGTGACCTCGACCGGTTCCCGCTGTTGCGGCCGGTCGCCCATCCGTGCCACGCCTTTTTCGTTGTGGCCGGTCTCCTGACCGTGCCACGCGCCTGACCGCAGGTCTCCACGAACGCGTCCAGAAGATTCGCCGATGCCCGTCACGACCCATCGTCCGCTGCCGCCGGAGATCAAGGCCATCCAGGACGAGATGCAGGCGATCGCCAGCAGCTACGGCCTGGATTTCTTCGAGACGATCTTCGAGATGCTCGACTACGAGGAGTTGAGCATGTTCGCGGCGTACGGCGGATTTCCGGTGCGGTATCCGCACTGGCGGTTCGGGGCGGAGTACAACGAGCTGCTCAAGAGCTACTCGTACGGTCTGTCGAAGATCTACGAGATGGTGATCAACACCGATCCGTGCTACGCGTATCTCCTGTCGGCCAATGCCATCACCGACCAGAAGCTGGTCATCGCGCACGTGTACGGGCACTGCGATTTCTTCAAGAATAACGCCTGGTTTGCGCCGACCAATCGCAAGATGCTCGATCAGATGGCGAACCACGCCTCGCGCGTGAACCGGTACATCGACCGGCACGGATACGAGCCCGTGGAGCAGTTCATCGACGCGTGCCTGTCGGTGGAGGACCTGATCGATCCGCACTCGCCCCACATTCGCCGCCGGCCGGACCCGAAGCAGGTGGCGGCCGAGCAGGAGCGCCGTCGCAAGGAAAAAGAGAAGGAAGGGCAAGGGCTGCCGGAAGCGCGCGGGAAATTTCGGGCGAAGGAATACATGGACGAGTTCATCAACCCGCCCGATGTGCTCGAGCGCGCCGAGGAGGAACGCCGGAAGCGGGAGGATGACCGCGAGGCCAGCCGGTCATTCCCGGAGACGCCGCAGCGGGACGTGCTGCTGTTTCTGCTGGAGCACGCGCCGCTGAGGGACTGGCAGCACGATTTGCTGGCGATCGTGCGCGACGAGGCGTATTACTTCGCTCCGCAGGGACAGACAAAGATCATGAACGAGGGGTGGGCCAGCTACTGGCACTCCAAGATCATGACGCGGCACGGGCTGACCGACGCCGAGGTGATCGACTATGCCGATCATCACTCGGGAACGATGGCGATGAGCCCGCGGCGGCTGAACCCCTACAAGATCGGGATCGAGCTGTTCAAGGACATCGAGGAGCGCTGGAACCGGGGGCAGTTCGGGGCCGAGTGGGAGGCGTGCGACGATCACGAAGCGCGGCAGAACTGGGACCGGCAGACGGGGCTGGGGCGCGACAAGATTTTCGAGGTGCGCAGAGTTCACAACGACGTGACGTTCATCGACACGTTTCTGACGGAGGACTTCTGCCGGAAGCACCGGATGTTTTCGTTCGCGTACAACGAGTCGTCGGGCGACTACGAGATTGCGTCGCGCGAGTTTGCGGAGATCAAGCAGCAGTTGCTGTTCAACCTGACGAACCACGGTCGGCCGTTCATCTATGTGAAAGACGGCAACTATCGGAACCGCGGCGAGCTGTATCTGCAGCACGAGTTCCAGGGCATCGAACTGAAGGACGACTATGCGCGAGACACGCTGGTCAATCTGCAGCGGCTCTGGAGTCGGCCCGTACACATTGAGACCATGGTCGAAGGTGAACGTTCAGTCCTGACGTTTGACGGGAACCACCACGAGGTGCGGGCTGCCTGAACGCAATCTCCCCGCACCACCGGACAATGCCACTTTGGCATCCACATCACCAAAGAGAGCTTGTGCCACAATGGCACAATTGGCATGCCCAAGTGCCGTGGCTGGGTTAACACTGGCTCCCGCTAGAAACTGCGGCGGAATGCTAAGTATCCGCCAGACACGCGTTAAATGTGGCCGTTTCCGGACGTCGGCCGCTCAGGGGCTGCTTTGGCACGGGCGTTGCTTTCATTTATGGCAGCCGATTGCCGCACATTCTGGCAGCCGAAGCGGCGATCTGGCGGGTGTCCAACAGCTCTCGGGGTCGGTTGCCGCAACAATCACAGGATGAGCGAACCGATGGTGAGCACGTTTCATATTCCGCGTTTTGTGATGAGAGCACCGCAGTTTGTATCTGTCGGACGTCCGGCGAATGCGTGCTGCGGGGATACGGACGGGAAGGGGAGTATTACGCTGACGGTCTGGGAGGACAGCGAGCGGGTGTATGTCGAGGCGGACCTGCCGGGGTCGAAGCCCGCCGATGTGGATGTCCGGATCGAGGATGGCCTGCTGAAAATCAGCGGCGAGCGGAGCCTGCCGCAGCGCGAGGCGGAAACGCGTCACAACGAACGCCGGTTCGGGGCGTTCGAGCGTGTGTTGCCGCTGGGGAAGACGCTGGATCCGACGAAGGTGGACGCCGCGCTCAAAGACGGCGTGCTGAGCATCGTCCTGCACAAACGGCCCGAGGCGCAGACGCAGAAAGTAACGGTGAAGTACGGGTCGGACGCTCCGGCCGCACCGACCGCGGAGACGCTGCAAGCTCCCCAGAATTGAAGACTGGTCGCTGGTGCGGCGAGCCGGCGGGCGTCAGCCCCCGGATGCCCGGAACGGGAACATCGGTGACACACGGTTTTCAGGAAACAGTGGAGGTGTGACATGAACGCTTTGATGAGACCACAATTCGGCATGTTCGAGGACTTCCGCAAGGAGATGGATCAGTTGATGGGCCGGTTTCTCAACGGCGGCGGCGAACAAGCGCTGAGCTACTGGGCGCCGCGCGTCAATGTGGCAGAGACGGATGACGCCTACGACATCACGGCCGATCTGCCGGGGCTGAAACCGGAGGACGTGAACGTCGAGCTGAAGAACGGCGAACTGCTGATCAGCGGACATCGCCGGGAAGAGCACGAAGAGCACGGCAAGACGTGGCATCGCGTCGAGCGGCAGTGGGGCGACTTCCGCCGGGTGGTGCGGCTGGGGGACGACGTCCGGGCGGAAAATGTGACCGCCGACTACAAGGACGGTGTGCTGCGCGTGCACGTGCCGAAGTGCGACGAGTCGAAATCGCGGAAGGTTGAAGTCCGGGGCTGACAGCGTGGAGGTGGGGTAGTTACGGCCTGGTGGCTGGCGACGTGTCGGCCGCCGGGCCGTTCGTTTTTAGCGGTCAGCGGTCAGCAGTCAGGAAGGACGAAATGCGTTCGGAGCCCGAGGCACATGCCGCGCGGCACGCCAGAGTTCCTGTTCTTTGCTGAATGCTGACGGCTGATCGCTGACGGCTCGTCAAAAAACCGGTCTGCCCGCAGACGGGATTCCGGGGTATGATTGATGAGAGAAGTTTGATCCGTCGGGAGTCGGACCATGTCGATGCGGCCGCAATTGACGTCGGAGCTGCAGCGTCTGGCTGGCGTTCAGGGGGCCAGTGTGGTCTCCCTGGCCGGGCCGGGGGGGCTGAAGCTGCAGATCAGCTTTGCCGCCGTGGACTCGATGAGCTGCTGCTTTTCGGAGCTGTCGCTGTTTGTGCCGGCCCTGCAGAACGCGGCGTTCGATGTGCTGCGGAACTGGGCGGATGAGCTGTCAAAGCGGATCACGTATCTGCTGGAGCAGATCGGCCCGCTGGAATACGACCCGGCGGCCGGACAGGTGCTGATCCGGTCGGTGCGGCCCGATTCGTTGCCCGACGGGAGCCAGTACTACGAGGTGGTGCTGTCGTCGCATTCGGGCGGCAACTTTTCGTTGCGGCGGTACCGGTCGACGAAGGGGCAACCGGGGCGGGCGCCGGTGGATATCACCGTGACGCACGAGGTGCTGCTGAAACTCGTGGATGACCTGGTGGCGACCGCGCCGTCGGTGCCGTGAGGTTGTGAAGTCGCGAGCAAGTAGCGTCCTGTTCTGAACCCCGCCATAGTGGTGGGGTTTCTTGTTGCGCGCGTGGTAGCATGCCGCATGGAGGAATCTGGACGATGCACGAGTTGCGCCGGATTCTGGCTTACGTTTCGGTCCTGGTCGGCGCAATCTTCCTCGCCGGCGGCGTATTGATTTCATTGGCGATTTGCCTGGAACTGAAGGACGGTGGGCTTTCGGCTCTGAAGGCAACCGTGATTCGACCGCAAATGATGGATCCGATTCTTTGCGGTAGCGTTTTATTGTCGCTCGGTGGCCTCCTGCTCTTCGACGGCCTGCGCGAACTGACGACCCGATTCAAGAGCGACAATTCGCATCAGAATCTCGGCAATCCAAGCGGGGAATGCGCGGGCATTACGGACCTTCGTCCGCCCGTCCGATGAAGTCCCCGCACAACTCCGGTAGAGTGTTGCGGCTCACAGAAAAGCCGCAGCATGGACTGGATGACACTTCTGCCGCTGATGATCTTCGGAGCAGCGCTGCTCTACTCCTCCGTCGGCCATGCGGGCGCCTCCGGCTACATCGCGGCCATGGCAATCGCGGGCGTGGCCCCGGACGTCATGCGGCCGGCCGCACTGGTGCTCAACGTCCTCGTCGCCTCCATCGGCACGTTCCGGTTCTATCGCGCGGGACGCATCTCCCGGCCGATCCTGTTTCCGCTGATCCTGGGCTCCATCCCGCTGTCATTCATCGGTGGTGTGGCACAACTGCCGGGCACACTCTACAAGCAACTCCTGGGCGGCGTCCTGCTGTTTGCCGCGTTCCGCCTGGCGTTTCCGCCGACCGCCGCGACGAGTGCTCCCCCCGCCGAATCGCGCCGCATTCCATTCGTGGGCGCCGTCGTCATCGGCGCATTCATCGGACTGCTGGCGGGGCTGACCGGCACCGGCGGCGGTATTTTTCTGACTCCGCTGCTGCTGTTTTTGCGCTGGGCCGAGCCGAAGGAATCGGCGGGAGTCTCCGTCGCGTTTATCCTCGTCAACTCCATCGCGGCCATCGCCGGGCAATTGAACAAGCTGCAGTCCCTGCCGGGCGAACTCCCGTATTGGGCGCTGGCGGCCGTCCTCGGGGGCCTGATCGGTTCGGAACTGGGCAGCCGGCGGCTGGGCAATCTGGCGCTGCGGCGCCTGCTGGCGGTCGTGCTCGTGATCGCCGCCGGCAAGCTGATTTTTGTCTGAGTGTCACTACACGAATACTGGTGCAGCGAACTGGCGAGGTTTCTTTCGAGTTCGCGGTACAATGCGCCAGGGGCGCTAGCTCAACAAGCGAGAGCGTCGAGAGGAACCGCGGCTTCGAGCCGGTTGCAAGCATCTCGAAGGTTGCCGGGGCACGTCCGGCGCGTCCCCGATTGCATACTCTCTTTCGCAGAGGACACACGACTCAAATGTGGCCTTTTCGCAAGAAGCATGTTGAACCGATCGAGTCATTCTCCTACAGCCAGGTCGACATCACCGAATCATTCGGTGACGATCAACGACTCGGTCCGGACGAGTGGATTCCGACCGCTCCATTGAACGCGACCACGCCCAATCCCGAGTCAATGGGCTTGCCTCCAGCCGACGCGGAAAAAGACGAAATCTACCGGATTGCGTCTCGTTTGTCTGAGCTGAGAGAGTCAATTCCGATCCCAAATGATGGCGTCTATTGTCCGGTCTGTCACATTGCCAATACTCAACTCTTCCGACTGCGCACACCATGTCCGCAGTGTGGGCGGAAGCTGACGGCGCTTGGCGGGGGTGGTGGTCGGCAACCTGTTCTTTGAGGCGTCACGCGGACGCGGGCGATATTCCTTTGGCGACCAAGCGGCTGAGCAGGACGCCGTCGATTTCGGTGCGTCGGGGAGCAGCCTGTCGAAGGGAGTCGTTCATCGACACGGCGACGATCGGGCGTCCGGGCGTGTCGATAATCGATCGATGCGGCTACCCAGCTCGTCCGGCGCCGAGAACTGCTGTCGCGGCGGCTGAAGGCCAGCATTCTCAATGCGGGGACGCACGGCACCCCGACGCAGGGCTCGCCTCGGCGCTTTCTTCCACGATCCGGGAGCAGCGCGGGCGGATCGACGGGCTGACGGTGGCGGCACGGTGGGGACAGCACTGCACAGCCAGGTGGCGCGGTCGAACATCTGGGGGCTTCGACGAAGAAGCTCGGAGCGCGGGTGATTGCGTGCGGACCGGCGACGCTGGTGCCGCCGCAGATTCGCACGCTGGGGGTGGAGGTGTCGCATTCGCTGGACGACATCCTCGGCGAGGTGGACTGCATCAACCTGCTGCGGGTGCAGTTCGAGCGACAGCGGGGCCTTCTTCCCGTCGATCAGCGAGTACGCGCACCTGTACGGGATGAACGGCGACCCGCTTGCGGCGGGCGAAGTCGGACGTGCTGATTCTCGCACCGGGGCCGATCAATCGCGGCGTGGAGATCACGCCGGACGTGGCGGACGGACCGCACTCGGTGATCCTCGACCAGGTGTCGAACGGGCTGGCGATCCGGATGGCGTGTTTGGATCTCTTAAACCATGCGCGGGAATAGCCGAACGCCGAAAACAGCCGCAGAAAAGATTTGCCACAGAGGACACAGAGTGCACCGAGAAGCTGGAGGAAGTGACCTTAATTTCTCGGTGTCCTCTGTGATCTCGGTGGCTAATTTCGGAATTGGGTTATGAGCACGCTTCTGATACGCGGTGGGCGGGTTGTGGATCCGGCGAGTGGGCGGGATGGCGTTGGCGATTTGTGGGTGGCGGACGGGCGGATTGCGGATGGGCCGGGCGGGCGGGCGGATGAGACGATTGATGCGAGCGGGTTGATCGTCTGTCCCGGGTTGATCGATGCGCGGGTGGCGCTGGGCGAGCCGGGGAATGAGGAAGACGAGACGATCGCGACAGGCACCGCCGCCGCGCTGGCGGGGGGCTTTACGAGCATTGGAGTGATGCCGGGGCCGCAGGCGCCGGTCGACGGTCGGGCCGGGGCGGAGTTCGTCAAGCTGCAGGGGGAACGCGCGCGGCATTGCCACGTGTTTCCGCTGGGGTCGGTGACGAAGGCGCACGCGGGTCAGGAACTGGCGGAGATCGGACAACTGGTGGACGGCGGGGCGGCGGCGTTCACCGACGGCAAGCGGGCGATCGCGAACTCGGAAGTGCTAAGGCGGGCGCTGCAGTACGCGGGGATGTGGGAGCGGGCGATTCTGCATCATCCGCAGGTGCCGGAGCTGGTGGCCGGCGGGATCATGCACGAGGGGGAGCAGTCGGTCACGCTGGGGCTGCGCGGGATGCCCGCGGCGGCCGAGGAGATCATGGTGCGGCGCGACATCGCGCTGGCCGAGCTGACCGGCGGCTGGGTGCACCTGATGGGGGTGTCGTCGAAGAACAGCGTGGATGAGATCCGGCAGGCGCGGGCGCGCGGGCTGCGCGTCACCGCCGACGTGACACCGCAGCACTTACTGCTCACCGACGAATCGCTCCGCACGTACGATGCGAACTACAAGGTCGATCCGCCGCTGCGGACGGCCGAGCACATCGCGGCATTGATCGACGGACTGAAAGACGGCACGATTGCGGTCATCTGCTCGGACCATCAGCCGCAGGCGGAGGAAAAGAAAGACCGCGAGCTGGACCAGGCGCCGTTCGGCGTCGTGGGTCTGGAGACGCTGATTCCGCTGTGCATCGAAGCGCTGATCGAGCCGCGGCATCTGACGTGGCCGGCGCTGCTGCGGACACTGACGGTCGGCCCGGCGGAGCTGCTGAGCGTGGCGAAGGGGACGCTGAGTCCCGGGGCGGATGCGGACGTGACGCTGATCGATCCGCAGGTGCAGTGGACGGTCGACGCAGCGCGGTTTGCGTCGAAGAGCCGGAACACGCCGTTTCACGGGCGGACGGTGCGCGGTCGGGCGGTGTGTGCGGTGGTGAACGGCGAAGTAAGGTATCGGTTGGGGTAGAGGAGCAAAGGATCAGAGGTGCAAAGGGGGTAGGGTGGGCTTTGCCCACCACCAACGGCTCACGAGGTCGCTCAGGAATGGTGGGCACAGCCCACCCTACTTGCCTACTTGTCTGTCGATGTCTTGTGCTTCTGCACAAAGGCGTCGATCTGCGCGAGCCGTGATTTGAATTCTTCGGCTTCTGCGCCGGTCTGCGGCGTCTTCGCGTCGAACTTTTCCAGAAATTGCTTGGCTCGCGCTCGCACCTTGTAGTCGCCGAAATCGACTCCATCCACGTATCGCTGCCGAAGATCGGCATGCTGCAAAACTTTGAGACGTGCAGGAATCTCTAACGAGTTCAGATCAATTCGATCGGTCACATAGATCGTCAGTGTGGGATGCATGTCATAGATGGCTTCCATGCCTTCATGCTGAACGTGCCCGCGCACGATCCCCTGGAGCAGACGCAATTCCCAATCGGCGTTGTTGTCGGAGGGATCTGTCAACTCTTCCTTCGACTTCAGTAACTGGAGCCGCCCCGGCCCCGGCAGCAGTTCGACGCGGAGTTCTTCCGCTTCGACTTCACCGAATTCCTTGAGAACGCGATTCAGGGCGGTCGTGTCACCACGATACGACAGCGTCTCGCCGCCGTTCACCCAACACCAGGATTCGCGTGAGAGGTCGTTGACGACATCAATGATTCCCGGCCAGTTGGGATAGTTGAGCGCGGAATGTGGGTTGTTCCCGCGTTCACACATTGCCATCCCAAAGGCAACCGCCGGGAGCAATGCCACGGAGAGCGCCGCCGCGAGTCTGTGCCGACGCATGATCTCTTCCTTGAACGGAGGATGGGACCGTGACGCCGGGAGGTTCGCATCAAGCTCGGCAATCGGTCAAGGTGAATCGGTCACGGCGGTGAAGGGTTGAGCGAATTGCGTCAGGCCCAACCTGAACTACTGCTCTGACTTCCAATCAATGTCAGGCGGTGAATTCTGAATCAAGTTGCGATTCGCGGCGCCAGAATTCACCACGGAGCACACCGAGGTCACGGAGCAAACCTGAATGGCAGTCCCATTCTCTCCGTGACCTCCGTGCACTCTGTGGTGATCTTCGCCGTACGAGATTTGCGTCGGCTCGCCATTTGAATGTACTTCGCGACTGACGAATACCGTTGGTCAGAGAACTACTTAAGGTCCGCGAGCGTCTTCTCAATCAAACGCGGGATGTACGAGTTCATGCGTTCGTGGATGCCGGGTGCCGTCTGCGGAAGCTTGGCGATGCGGTCGCGGAGGGGGGCAGCGCGGGTGTCGAGTTCGTCGAGGGCGATGAGGGCGGCCTGCGCGGTGTAGACGCCGTGCTGTTCGACGTTGGCGTAGTCGATGAGCAGGTTGAGGCTGACAGCGAGGTCCGATTCGTTGCCGAACTTGCCGAGGGCTTCGGCGGCGACGCAGCGCGTGGTCGGGCTGGCGTTCGCTGAGAGCTGGCCGTCAAGGACGCTGCGCAGCTCTGTGTGGAACTTGGCGACGCCGGATTCGCCGCGGGCGAGCGCGCCGGTGGCGGCCCAGTAGAGGGCGACGTCCTGCAGCGGGAGGTAGGCCTCGGCATCGTTGAAGTAGTTGCGGGCCGGGCTGGTCGGGTCGGTGGCGTGGACGGCGACGGAGTGCCAGACCTGGGCGGCATACAAGTCTTCCTGGTGGGCGAAGTCGTAGGGGGAGCCGCCGGCGGCTTGGGCCCAGTTGAGGCGCGGGCCTTCGGGATAGCCGACGTCGTGGATGGCGGCGATCTGGTCGACGATGCGTTGCGGAGTTCGTCGCGCTTGGCGGCGTGGTCGGCTGAGGCGGCGAGGTTGGTGACTTCGTCCGGGTCGGACTGGAGGTCATAGAGTTCCTCGCACTCCTTCGGCTTCCAGAACCGGGACTGCGCGGCGTTGAGCTTGCCGGTCGAAGAGCCGCTTCCAGGCGCGCGCCGTGGGCGTCTGGAACATGTACTCCAGGCACCGTCCCCAGGACGCAGTGGCAGGTAATTGCGGATGTAGACGTAGCGGCCATCGCTGACGCTGCGGGACATGTCGATGCGTTCGTCCATGCGAGGCGTGCACCGAACACGCGTGCGCGGCGATACAGCGGCCGGGCCGAGGAAGGCCTGGCCTTGATACTCCGGCGGGGCCTGGGTGCCGCACAGGGAGAGAGCGTGGGGGCGAAGTCCACGAAGCTGACGAGGCGCGCCGATGCCGGCGGGCTGGTAGTCGGCCTGTGCGAGGTGTCGCCATGCCGATGGACAATCAGCGGGACGTGCAGGCCGGAGTCGTACAGCCAGCGTTTTTACAGCGCGGCATTCCGGAGCCGTGGTCGGAGCAGTGAACACGATCGTGTCGTCGGCGAGGCCATCCGCTTCCAGATCGCGCAGGAAGCTGACCTGCCTGCCGGTCCATCATGGTGAGGCGGTCGTAGTACTGGGCCCAGTCCTTGCGGACCTCGGGGGTGTCGGGGTGATAGGCCGGGATGGTGATCAGGGGCCGGGTCGTGAATGCGGTCTGCCGGATCGATGGCGTTGCGGATCTGGCTTTCGTGCGTGATCGTGTGATTGAAGACCGCGAAGAACGGCTGTCCGGCGGCACGCTTGCGCCAGTGGGCCTTGTTACTCGATTCGTCCCAGACCCGGCCGACCGGTGCGACGTTGTAGTCTTCCTTGACGTTGTTCGAGCAGTAGTAGCCGGCCGCGCGCAAGTGCTGCGGCAGCAGTTGGAAGCCGCGGGACCGGCACCATCGGCTGCATGTGCTCAGCCCCGAGGCTCTGGGGCGTAGACGCCGGTGATGAGCGAGGTGCGGGCCATGCGCAGACCGAAAGTTGGACCAGCAGAACGTGTACCGGCAACTGCGGGCGGCGAAAGACGAGGGACGGGGTGACGGCGTAGGTGTCGCCGTAGCAGCCGAGGTGCGGGCCGTGGTCCTCATGGTGATCCAGATGCCGGGGCGATCGGCGGCGAGACATCCTTCGGTGAAACCGCCGATGAACAGACAAATGATAGCACTGCAGCAGCAGAGCATTTTGACCATGTTCTCAGCCTGTGTCGTGTGTCACGCGTCAGGATTTGCTTACCGAGAGATCACCGAGGCCGCAGAGAAATGCGCAGACGTCGATCGTCGTCGCACTTGGTGTGCACGTACATTCGGGGAATTAGTCACCTGATTCTGGTTTGATTCTCAGTGCTCTCGGTGTCTCGTGGCAATTTTTCACGAAGTCATTATGTGGTGACGATGTGGATATGCATTTCTCCGCAAGTTCCGAACGCACGCGGAGCAAGCGGACGATTCGCCTCCTGGGCCGACCCGGAAGACGCTGTGCGACGGCGCATGCCGGGATCTGCTGCATCGCCTTCATGGCTGAGTCTGCTGGGACTGAATCTTTGGTGCGTTCGACCTTTGCAAGCAGCGACCGCGTGAGTCACGGCGACTCGCCGCATTTTGACGCGCGAAGTCGTGCATCCTCGTGTACTTGTCTTCATGCCGCCGCAGCATGGTGACGTTCATCCCAAACTCGAGCGCCCGCTGAAATTCAGGGAGAGCTGAAGGCGATCCCGACGTCGATTCCCGGGTATGCGATCGGCGCAAGGTTCCCGCACCGCGGCGATTGCGGACTGGTTGACGATCGTGCGTCGATGACGCACGATTTGCCGTTCCACCTGGTCAACTATGCGCTCTGCGGCATCCCCCGACCCAGCATCATGCGTTTGCGCCGAACTGAACGACTGCAGCGAGTGGCCGTTCCTCGGCTCGGTCATCGATTACCTGGTACTGCAAGCGCATCCGGCGGCCGACGATTCCGCAATGTCGCGCTGCCGTTCCCGTTGTATCAGCACGTGAATTTCCGGCTGCTGGGCGGGCCGTACGCCGGGTTCCTCGGCCAGCCGTACGATCCGCTGTGGACGTCGTTCGACGCGAAGGGAACGCGCGAAGTGCCGGTGCTGGCGGAAGGTTCGGAGAAGTTGGACCCGTATGCCGGGATTCGACCGGAGGACCGGTTGGAACTGGGGCACCGGCCGGGGAGTAATCCGCCGACGATCGAGCGAGTCGGATTCCGTCGGTCGCTGTTGGAACAGTTCGACACGGTCCGGCGGGACCTGGAAGCGCAGCGACGGGTTGTGGGCTATGACCGGCAGCAGGAGTCAGCGTATGCGCTGCTGACCAGTTCAAGGCTGGTGAAGGCGATTGACGTGCAGGAGGAGCCAGCGGAAGTGCGCGAGGCGTATGGGATGAACCTGTTCGGGCAGTCGCTGCTGGCGGCGCGGCGGATCATGGAGGCAGGGGGGAAGTTTGTGACGGTGTTCTGGGATGCGTACAGCCATTTCGCGAACGGCTGGGACACGCACTCGAACCATTACCCGCGGCTGAAGGAATTCCTGATGCCGGTGTTCGACCATTCGTTCCCGGCGTTCATGGACGACATGCAGCAGCGTGGACTCCTCGATGAGACGGCCATTCTGTGCCTGAGCGAGCATGGCCGGACGCCGCAACTCAACAACCGGCCGGGAAATGGCCGCGAGCATTGGTCGCGGGTGTACTCGGTGTGCAGGGCGGGAGCCGGAGTCGGTCGCGGCAACGTGGTGGGCGAAAGCGACCGTGTCGGCGGCGATGTAAAATCGAATCCGGTGTCGCCGAAGGACATTCTGGCGTCGACGTTCCATCTGCTGGGAGTCGATCCGCACATGACCGTCCCGGACCAGCTGGGGCGGCCGGTGCCGATCGCGGGGGATGGAGTCGTACGGGGGGACTTGTTCGGATAGATCCGATTGTCTCCGTTATGGTTTTGATGCTTTTCGGAGTTGTAAGTTGCGGTTGCCGAAACTGGTCTGCAAATGACACAAGCAAGGAGAGGCAACGGCCGCCGTCTGAAGCGCATCGGCTGGGCAATGGCGGTTGTCGTCCTCCTCGTAATTGCCTGGGCCTGCCAGGCCCGTCAATCTGCAAAAGCTAATGCCCATCGAGCCGCGTGGGAACTCTTGGCCGGACAACACAAGGTTCCCGTGTATCCTCATCGACCTGTCCGTCTGCCGCTTTTCGGAACTCAATATGCTTGGCGTTGGGTGCCAATCCGCCGCGAGACGATCGTGCAGGCGTTAACCAACGATGAGGTCGGCCACCTGCTGCTGCCGGAATTGGCGGACAGCCCCGACCAGCTGGTCATCATGCTGGGTGACGTACTGCCGGAGCGCCGCCGCCAGGTTGCTGAGAGATTTCCCAGCGCACGGATCGTTGATTATCCGAACATGCCCGACTAACTGCCACTTTTCGTTGCCCCCGGCGTGGACGAGCAAGTCCAAATGCAATACCAGCGACGCGACTTCGGAGTGAATACAGTCGATGCCGACCACGTGGCGATCCACTTTGAGGGAGGCGATCTTCATCTGTCGTTCGTTGACTGGCAGGAAACCGCTCGTTCCGTGACATTTCGCAACGTCCTGGCATTTCGATGGCAGGAGCATGACGAGCCTGTCCCACGCATCGATGGGACATTCGAAGTCACCGAGTCCCACTGGCTCGATCGCCAGGCGAAACTCCAATCGGTGCCGCCGGAGAACTTCAGTCACTATCTTCTGTGCTTCAATGCCTGTGGCTCCCTTGATGTTCTCGCCAGCAAGATGTCCGGATGCTGACCCGGTGTGAGTTGCGAACACATTGAGCCGTTTGACGTCGTCGCGAATCGCCAACCGTTATTGAGATCCCTGAGGTGCTTCCGTGTCCATTGCTCAACCCCGCATTAACGACCTGCTGAAGACCGGCCAGGACGGCGCCCCCGCTGCCGTCGCCGGCTGGGTCCGCACGCGGCGCGATTCCAAACAGGGTTTTTCGTTCATCGAGCTGAACGACGGCTCGTGCATGTCCAACCTGCAGGTGGTGGTCGACTCCGCGGTCCCCGGCTATGCCGAGACGATCAAGCACGTCCACACCGGTTCGAGCATCCGCGCCGCCGGCGAACTCAAGGCCTCGCCGGGCGCCAAACAGCGGATCGAACTCCACGCACGCACGCTGGAACTCGTGGGAGCGGCGGACGCCGAGAAGTATCCGCTGCAGAAGAAGCGGCATTCGTTCGAGTTCCTGCGCGAGATCGCGCACCTGCGGCCGCGGACCAACACGTTCGGCGCCATTGCCCGCGTCCGCAGCCGCGTCAGCTACGCCGTGCACAACTTCTTCCAGTCGCGCGGATTCGTGTACGTCCACACGCCGATCATTACGACCAGCGACTGCGAAGGGGCAGGGGAGATGTTCACCGTGACGACGCTGGCGGGCGCGTCGAGCATTCAGGGTTCAGGGTCCAGGGAGGGCCAGGGGGCAGGGGCTGAGGGTCAAGGGACCGGAAGTGCGACGGCACTGGACACTCGACATTCGTCACTGGACTATTCCGTCGATTTCTTCGGCAAGCGGGCGGCGCTGACCGTCAGCGGGCAGCTTGAAGCGGAAACGTACGCGACATCGGTCGGGCCGTGCTACACGTTTGGGCCGACGTTCCGGGCGGAGAACTCGAACACGCCGCGGCATCTGGCGGAGTTCTGGATGATCGAGCCGGAGATGCCGTTCTACGAGCTGCCGGACAACATGCAGCTCGCCGAAGCGTTCATCAAACACCTGATTTCCGATGCGCTGGAGAGCTGCGCGGAGGATATGCAGTTCTTCAACGAGCGGATCGATCAGAACGTGCTGGCGACGCTGAAGCACATCCTGGACCACGAATTCAAGCGGGTGTCCTACACGGAAGCGGTCGGAATTCTCACGTCTGCGGGTCGGGAGTGGGAGTACCCCGTCAGTTGGGGACAGAATCTGCAGGCGGAGCACGAGCGGTATCTGACCGAGCAGCACTTCAAGCAGCCGATCATCGTGTTCGACTATCCGCGGTCGATCAAGCCGTTCTACATGTTCTGCAATGACGACGGAAAGACGGTTCGCGCCATGGACGTGCTCGTGCCGGGGGTCGGCGAGATCATCGGCGGCAGCCAGCGCGAGCACCGGCTCGATATGCTCGAACTCCGCATGCGCGAGACCGGCCTTGTCCCCGAGGAGTACTGGTGGTATCTGGACCTGCGGCGTTACGGGACGGTGCCGCACGCCGGCTTCGGCCTCGGCCTCGAACGCCTGCTGCTGCTGCTGACCGGGATGCAGAATATCCGCGACGTGATTCCCTTCCCGCGGACGCCGAAGAACGCGGAGTTCTGAGCCGGGCCGGGCGCGCAGCGAACCGTGAGGGAATGACCAGCAGCAGGATCGACAACGAGTGGCAGACGCAGTGCAACGTGGACAGGGCATTTCCAAACAGGATTCCGGACCGGAGACGTCGTCCTGGGAGAATGTCCCGTGTCCCGGTTGCGCGTGCGTCTGCGACGATGTCTCGCTGACGTTCCGCGAGCACGAGCTTGTCGAATTCCAGCCGAATTGCCCGCTGGGCGAACGCTGGTTTCGGGTCCACGGCCAGGCGGCCGGCCCACTCGCAGAAATTAACGGCCAACCCGCCGAGTGGACCGAGGCGATCGACTACGCCGCCGCGCTGCTCCAGCGGGCGGACTACCCGCTGATCTACGGCTTGTCGCGCAGCGCCACCCCTGGTCAGCGGGCCGCCGTCGCTCTGGCGGAACGGCTGGGAACGGCCATCGATACGACCGCCTCGCTGTGTCACGGACCATCGATCATGGCGTTGCAGGAAGTGGGGGAAGTCACCTGCACCCTGGGAGAAATCCGCAACCGGGCCGACTTGATTGTGTTCTGGGGTTGCAATCCGGCCGTCTCACATCCGCGACATGCCGAACGCTACTCGGCCTTCGCTTCCGGACGATATCTCCCGTCAGGACGGGCGGACCGGACGATCGTGATGGTGGGTGACGCCGACCAGGTTCACGACTGGCGCCTCGACGTCGACGGGACCAGGCCGGACCTGGTCATTCCGATTGCGCCGGGCCAGGACTTCGAAGCGTTGGCCCTGCTGCGGTTGATGTTCCGCAGCGGCCCTGTTCCCAAAGCGAGTCCAGAACTCCAGCAACTCCTGGACCTGATGCGCGGCTGCCGTTACGGGGTCGTGTTCTTCGGGCTGGGAATCACGGAAACCAGTATGTGGGACGGGCGAGCGCACCCAGCGACCGGACATGTGAACGTGGCCATGCTTTTGCAGCTCGTCGCGGACCTGAACAGCCATACGCGATTTACTGCGCGGCGCATGCGGATTCAGGGGGACGTATCCGGGGCCGACAACGTGTTGTGCTGGCAGACGGGGTTCCCGTTCGCCGTCGACATGTCGCGCGGCTACCCGCGCTACAACCCGGGCGAATATAGCGCGAACGAGTTGCTCGCCCAGCAGAATACGGACCTGTGTCTGCTGGTCGGGGCCGAGACAGTGCCGTACCTCTCCGCGGCGGCCCGGGAGCACCTCCGCGCGATCCCCACGATCGTCCTCGACTATCCCGGCGCAGAACTGGACTTTGTGCCGACGGTCCGGTTTACCACCAGTGTGTATGGCCTCAACTCGCCGGGAACCGTCTACCGGATGGACAATGTCCCGGTCAGCCTGAAAGCGCCGCAAGCGACCGATGCTCCGACGGATGAAGATGTGCTCACACGCATCTGGGAGCGCTGTTGAACTTCAGTGGATCAGGGCATGTATCCCCGATCCGTAGTGCGGGGGTCGCTCCGGCAGTACTCTCAACTCTCGTCCCTCAAGTCTCATCCCACCCCCTTGGCCCTCAACCCTCGGCCCTCGACCCGCCATGAAAGACCGCCTCTTCACGATCGTTCTCTCCGTCGCGTCCACCCTCGGCGTCGTCGAAGCCAACAAGCAGCGCACCGACACACTCGAAGTCGACCGGCTCATCGTCCGCAAGGAATTGATCGTCTCCGACTCTGGCGAACCGTGGGAGGCCGGGTTTGAGAAGCATCAGATCGCGCGCGGTCTGTACGCCCGCTCGCTGTTCGACGGCCCTGGCGGGCTGTGGGTTCGCAGCCGGCTCATCAAAGGGGAGATCGACGACCCGTTTGACGACCGCTTTCACGCGCTGGAGCGCAATGGATCTCGACGCGGCTCCCCGGGGCACATTTCGTGGAACATCTGGGCGGACGACAACTGGCGGCAGCTGGCGATCATCCAGGGAGAAGCGCTGGAGGAGAACGAGTTGGGGACTGGCACTTGGTCGGGCGGAAACCATCCCGGCCGGTTGCGGTTCCAGTCGTTCCGCCCCAATCACGAGGAGCCGCTGACGGATGCGGTGCTTGGCCAAGGGAAAATGTCGCTGGGAGGCGGAGGCTATGGCGGTGGCGGGTTGCCGTATCCCAAGTCGGTCCTTGAGTTGTGGGGCGGAACGCTCTCCCAAAAGCCGCTGGTGTCTCCAGACGCGCCGGTTGTCCTGAAGGATGACGGCTCCGGCCCGCATGAGTACACGCTCACGGCCGTCAGTGCGCAGCAGACCCTCAGCGAACGTTCTGCTGCCGTCAAGTCGAATGGCCGCGCCCAATTGCGCTGGAACAGCGTCCCTGGCGCCGACGCCTACATCATCGCCCGTGACGGCCGCGACATCACCGGCCCGTTGCGAATCGAGGGATCGCAGAAGGTCTGGACGGATGAGTTGCCGTGAAACGGCTGAGGGGCGAGAGCTAAGGGCTGAGGGACAATCTAAATCGCCCTGGTCGCTCCGTGCTGCGAACGATCAGAATTTGCCCTCTTGCGCAAATTTTTCCCCGCCACCAACCAGGATCATGCGCGGCTTTGGGCCACCGAGATCGCCGAGGACACTGAGACGAAGAGATTTCTATTGAACTCCCGGTGACCTCTTCTGTGACCTCGGTGGCAAACCCCTGTTGGGTTACGGCCATCGGCCGCGCTGGGACTTCCGTTTTCCCTGTTCCCTCCTGTTTTTCCAGCTTAACTCGCCTGATGGCGGTTTGGGATTGCGGCCAAGGTCCGTCACTGATAGGTTCCCGCCCTCTTCTGCTCTCCCCACGATCAATTCCAGTTTGAGCGGCGGCTCGTTGAGCGCGTCGCTCTGTTCCCCCCGCAATGACTAGCGGTCGTTCCATGTTCCCCAGGATGGGGTTCGTCACCATGCGCGCGCTGACCTATCGGATTTCCCTGTTGCTGGCAGGGCTCGCGTGGACCTGCATTGCCACGACGTTCTGCGGCTGCAATCAGACGTCCGGCTACGTGAACAATCAGGCCGGGCAGGCCTTCTACGACCAGGGGAATTACACCGCGGCGCGGCGGGCATTCCAGCGGGCGATGACCGACAATCCGCGCAATCCCGACTATGCATTCAACGTCGCTGCGTCCATGCGGAAACAGGGCGACCTGCTCGGCGCCGAGCGGATGTACAAGCAGGCGCTGCGGCTGGATCCGGGGCACCAGCCGGCCTACCACGGTTATGCCGACATGCTCCGCGAGCAGGGGCGCATGAACGAGGCGCAGCACCTGCTGGCCGGCTGGAACCAGCAACAGCCTTCAGACGCCGAGTCATACGTCGAACTCGCCTGGATGCAGCAGAAAGACGGCGATTTGCACGCCGCAGAACGCTCGCTGCAGCAGGCGCTCCGGCGGAATCCATCGCATTCGCAGGCGCTCTCGCAACTGGCGCACATCTATCAACAGACGGGACGCCAGCAGCAGGCATCCGAGCTGTATCGGCGATCGCTGGAAATGAATCCGTATCAGTCGCAGGCGCAATCGAATCTGAACCAGATGGCCTGGTCCGGCCCCATCGGCACGCAGGTGTCCGGGATGATGCCGGGCGATGCCTCGTTCCCGTCCGGCGGACCGGATTCAATGACCATGAATGGTCCGATTACCTACGGGGAACCGTTCATCGTCAACGGACCGCCGGAAATGATGAACGGGCAGATGGCGAACATGAACGGTATGCCGATGATGAACGGCTCGCCCACAATGTCGCCGTCGATGGCCGGTTCAACGTCCAGCGTGCCGCCGATGGTGATGATGCCGAATCAGACATCGCCGGCGTCGCCCCTGCCAACGCCGACAACAATGGCGTCGATGCCGAGTCAGTCCGGCCGGTATCCGCCGTCGACGTACGCGCCCATCCAGCAGGTGCAGTACCAGTCGCAGTTCCCGCCGGGGAATGCTGTGCCGGCGTCGGGCCCCGCCGTGAACGCTTTCTGAATTCGACGGCGCAATCCGTCACGCGGAGCGAGGCCTACTGCGTTCGGAGGCGGATCGACGTGTGCTGCGCGCCGCCGAGTATGGCGCACGGCTCGTCGCCGGAGATCAGACGCTGCGCTTCGTCTTCGCTCGCCAGCGGAATCATGCACAGGTCTTCCACGAGCTGCGGATCCAGCCGGCTGAGCAGATACACGTTGGTCCAGTCAATCGCCTGAGCGATCTGCGTGGCGCTGATCAGGTCGGGGGGGGCAGCCGTCCGTAACGGCTGGAGTGCGTCGCGCGGCGACCGGCACTCGGCGATCAGCTTGATGCCCTCGGTCGGAGCTTCCTCGAGTTCCGTGAGCATGAGCACGCGTCCGTCGCGGGCGACGACCCGCCGCGCCGCATCGAGCGCCGTTGCCAGCTGCGCCCAGGTATGACCGGATGCATCCGCGTCAACCGCGGCGATGACCAGTTCCGGGCGCTCGCGGACGTCCATCCGCCACAACTTGTTGAGTCGCTTCTTCCCGCGCTCCAGAACGGCGTCCGCCTGCCCGGCGATCACCTCGGCGATACCGTCTCCGGCGGCCGGGATCACCTGGATCGTCATTTGGGCGCCGAGCAGCCACGCGACCTCTTCGACAATCTGCCGCAATGGTCGAGGGTCATCGGGCGTCAGTTCGTCGTGCCCCTGCCCCTGCGCCTTGCGGATCGCATCGACGTCGGACAGCCCGGGATAGAACACGCTGTGCGTGCCGCGGTAACCGAGAATCGGGTCGAATCCCAGCGGACCGACCGAAATCACGGCGTCGGCATCGGTCACGCGCCGGGAGAGATAGACCCGTTCCCCCGAGGCCGTCGCCGCCAGATACGAACAGTCGGCGCTGATGGTGGGATCATGGACGATCCATTGGATTTCAGCGCGGACGGAATCCGGGAGTGCGGTCCGCGGGTCGCGCGGCGAATGCCCGCGGAAGTCTCCCGGCTGCAGAATGGTGACGTTGGCGGGTTGCACGCCGCGCCGGTCGAGCGCCGCCCAGATCTCAGCGATCAGTTCAGGTGCGCAGGGTGTGTGGCGTTCCAGGACAAGCACGATCCGATCGTCCGGGATGACGCACTGGTCGAGCGGAGGATACTCGACGGGCTGCGCGAGGGCGGCGGCAATGCTGGATCGGGGATCCGCGAGCGGAGCGGGAGCGCGGTGGGAGGCGACGACGCGACCCGGATCCACGTCGCAGAGGAAGTGGCGACCGAAGCCGTAATGGAGGTCCCAAGTCGACATACTGGGCGTTAATCCAGGTGGGAATCAGCGGCGCGACTATAGCGCGTGCCGCAGCCTCCGGCAACGTCGTGGGCCGGATTGCCGGATGGAATCTCTTGTTAAGTTTTGATTTGAATTGCAGTTACGTCGACGTGTCGCACGAGGATTGAACGCACAGCGTGGGTTCATCTCACGGAAGAGGCAGCGATCTCGTCAACTTGATTTGTGTCGTGTGCGAATTGATAATCGAGTTTCTGGAAGCGTTCGGCTTCCCACCCCCACCCGGATGGCGCCATGAAGAAGAAAGATTTGGATGAGTTCAAGCTGCAACTGCTCAGGTTGCGGGCCCAGGTCCGGGGTGACGTCGAGCAGATCACGCATTCGGCGCTGGATGGCGGGCACGACTCCAAGAGTCCGACCCATATGGCCGAACTGGGAACTGAGACGTTCGAGCAGGACTTCTCCCTCGGCGTGATGGAGCGCGACCAGGACCAACTCGACGAAATTGACGGCGCCCTAAAACGTATTGACGAAGGCACTTACGGACTCTGCCTGGGTTGTGTGGCCGAAGAAATCGCCGGCGAAGGCGATGATCCCCAAGTTGCGGCTCAAGGCGGTGCCGTTCGCCCGTGAATGCGTCGAGTGCGGCTCGCAAACGTGAGCGGATGACGTACTAGGCCGTCAGTCGTACACCGCCATTGCCGCTCTAGTTTCCGATGTAGCGCGCGTAGAGCGAGCGCGCCACGGCAGCGTCTTCCGTCCCCTTGACGATCGCGCGTCCGTCCTGAAAGACGGTCAATTCATAGGGCGCGACGGAGAACCGCACCAGGTAAAGGTTGGCGCTCACCGTGCCCAGTGGCCGCAGGCGCGCCGCGAGTTCTTCGAGACTGAGCGCATGGCGGTCGGCCGGTGCAAGCTGGACCGCGTTGCGCCCGCAGAGCACGGTCGTCTGCGAGCCTTGCTCACCATGCAGCCAGGCGCGCTCGCCGCGTTGGCAGGCCGGGCAGTCGCTTTGACGCGGGAGGTCGCCGAGTTTGAGTCTCCGGAACGTTCCGTCCCACACGTCGATCACCGTCAGCACGCCGCCGATCTGCTCTGTCTGGCCGGTGAGCAGCTTGAGGGCTTCGACGACCTGCAGCGATGAGACGACGTTGACCGCCGGTGCAATGACACCGGCGGTGTCGCAGGTCTCAGTCGCGCCGGCCTGAGGCGCCTGCGGAATCAGGCAACGGAAGCAGGCGGTGCGGCCGGGGAGAATCGTCATCACCTGGCCGTGACTGCCGACGCAGCCGCCGTTGATCCAGGGGACGCCGGTCTCCAGTGCGGCGTCGTTCATCAGGAACCGCGTTTCGAAGTTGTCGGTGCCGTCGAGCACGATGTCGACATCGCGGAACAACTCCAGGACGTTGTGACGGTTCACATCGGCGACCAGCGGTTCAATGCGGACCGTGCTGTTGATCCGCGCAAGTTTGCGTGCGGCGGCGATGGCCTTGGGAAGCTGGTCGGCAACGTCCTGTTCGTCATAGAGCACCTGACGCTGCAGGTTGCTGGTTTCCACGAAGTCGCGGTCGACGATCCGGACGAAGCCGACGCCCGCGCCGAACCAGTTGATCGGCGACCACCGAGCCGAGCGCGCCGCAACCGACCACGAGCGCGCGCGACTGCAACGGCCGCTGCTGGCCGGTCTCGCCGATGCCGGCGAACAACACCTGCTTCTGATAACGCTCGAGTGCGGGATCCATGCGGGGAAGTGCCGGGGAGTTTGGGGACTCGTTCAAGGATAGTGGCGACGATGGGGCGAGGACAGCGGGGGCAGGAAAGCGGAGAGCCGAAAGCGGAGACGAGAAATCGGCCTAGTGCACTGTCACGTCTAAGATTTCGGGTTGGGTGCCACTGGCTTCGCCAGTGCAATCGCAACCAGACGCTGAGCTTATGTCGCACTGGCAGAGCCAGTGGCACCCTAATTCTTAGCTGTGACGACGCACTAGCTTGAAAAACGCACTTGCTGAACGCGGGTTAGTAGATCGAGACTCGTTGGCGAAGGAACGCGAGCCTCCGCAGCGCACCGGCGCTCGTTGCTGTAGAGTCGGGAGGCCGACGGTGCGGAACGCGGGGCTTGCTCAGCCAAGGATTGCCGCCAATGTCGACGATGAACACGGACAAAGTGAAGGTGGTCCTGCCGCGCTCCGGTCCGGACCACTTCTGGACCGAGATTTATCGCAGCTATGCAGGAGAGGATCAGCGGACCTGGAAGTATCTGGCGATGTTTGCGCTGCGGGTGAATGGGGGCTGGGCGGTGGACCACATCGGCCGGGCGTTCGGACATCCGAAGGGTCATGTGACGCGTTGCCTGCGGCGAATCGAGCGTGAACTGCGGGAGAACTTCGCGCCGCCGGACGATCTGTGGCAGGGGCACGAGTTGGATGACCACACGGGGACGAAATTGGCGCGCGATACGCGCCGTGCCGCCGCTCGCTGCGAGGATGCCACAGCAGACGGCGTGTGGGATGCAAGCGACGAAGACTGATCGTCGCGGAGGAGGAATCTCCAGGAGCAGAGCATGAAGATCCGGCGGATCCCGATCGAGCAGTTGCAGCCGGCGCCGTACAACCCGCGCATCGAGCTCGCTCCGGGGGACGAGCGCTACGATCGGTTAGCGAATTCGTTGAGCGAGTTCGACCTGGTCCAGCCGTTGGTGTGGAACGAGCGGACGGGGCATGTCGTCGGCGGGCATCAGCGACTGGAGATCCTGCGACGCCGCGGCGACAAGGAGATCGAGTGCGTGGTGGTTGATCTGCCGCTGGAGCGGGAACAGGCGCTGAACGTCACGCTCAACAATCCGCGCGTGGGAGGGGACTGGGAGCCGGAGAAGCTGGTCGATCTGCTGGAAGAGTTGCAAAGCCTGCCGGACTTCGACATCGGCCTGACCGGATTCGATGAGCAGGCGTTGCAGGAACTGGTCCTGTCGCCGCCGGAGTTCGCGGAACAGGTCCGGCTGCAGGACGCGTCGGGCGTTGAGCCGGAGTCGGGCGTGACGGTCGTCCTGGAGGTTCCGGATGAGCGCTGGCTGTGTGTCGAGGCGAAACTCAACGCCCTGATCGCGGAGGAGCCGGAGGTGGAAGTGCATGTGCGGCATTGATCGGCGCCAACGTGAGCGTTCGTGAGAAAGCGGAAAGCCGGGAGCGGAAAGCGGACGGAATCGGGAATGTCCGAAAGTCGAATGGATCAATGCCAATGCAGATCGATGTGCGGCATGCGTTCGGGCCGAAGCGAAATTCGCTGCGGTGCGCCGAAGTGATGGATGGCTTCGGGATCGGGTTTGAGCACGGTGAATTTGTCATCGCCGATGGACTGCAACTGCCGATCGAGCCGGGCGACGTGGTGCTGTTTACGGGCGCAAGCGGATCGGGGAAGTCGTCGCTGCTGCGCGCGGTTGTGGCCGGATTGCGCGGCGCTTCGCCGGCTGAGAACGCCGGTCGGGACACGGTTCTGGATGTCAATGCACTGGAGCTGGGAGATCGGCCGCTGATCGATGCATTCAAGGCCCCGGTGGCTGAGACGATGCATCTGCTCGCGTCGTGCGGACTGGGAGAAGCCCATTTGATGCTGCGCACGCCGGCCGAACTGAGTGACGGCCAGCGGTATCGGTTCCGGCTCGCGCTGGGGTTGGCGGCACGGCCCGACTGGCTCGCGGCGGACGAATTCACGGCGACGCTGGACCGGACTCTGGCGAAAGTGGTGGCGCACACCGTGCGTCGGAACAGCGATCGCACCCGAACCGGCTTTCTGCTGGCGACGACGCGTGCGGACATCACGGCCGACCTGCAGCCAGACGTGCACGTGCAATGCAGCGCCGATGGCGAGGTTGTCGTCCGGCGGAACGACTCCGACTCGGACGCCCAAAACGCGTCGTCGTGCAGTGGGAGTAAAAAAAAAGAGTGCTGTCGTTCGCGGACGAATTGTGGATCAGTGCGGCGGCCAAGCGCGACTGGCCGTACTTCGCTCGGTGGCATTACCGGAGCCACTACGTCGGGCTGACGCGGTTCGTCACGCTGCTGTGGCACGGGAGCGAGCCGGTCGGGATCTGCCTGTTCGTGGCTCCGCCGATTTCGCTGGCGCCGCGGAACCGGTACTTCGGTCGATCGGGACGCTGGGAGCGGACGTCCCTGCAAGCAATGAATCGGCAACTCGTGATGCTCAGCCGCGTGGTGCTGCATCCGACGTACCGCGGCGCGGGGATCGCGGCGGCGTTCATTCGGCGGAGCTGCGCGCTATCCGGGTTTCGCTGGATTGAAGCGCTGGCGCAGATGGGTCACGTCAACCCGTTCTTTGAGCGGGCCGGTTTTGTGCGCGTAGGCACATCAGAGGTGCAGCATCGCTCGCGACTGACGCATTCACGAGTGTTTGGGGGAGGACGACATGGCGGCACAGGTCTCGTCACCGAAGAAACACACCGGAAAAGCCGGCACTCCACGCCGGTCTACTACATCTTCGACAACCGGGAACCGCGAAGCGACGACGGCCTCAAACACGTCGGGGGCGGCGGAGCTGCGACCGGAGAACGTGGATGAGCATGGCGCCGCGGCGGCGGCGATCGCGCTGTCGGAGGCGCCGGGCCTGACCTCCGCGCAGCAGGCCAGGTGCCTGAAGCTGATGTTGATGGGGGCGTCGGCGCCGATGGCGTGCGCGGTGCTGAAAGTGAGTATCACTTCGTTTCAGCGCTCGGTCGATGAGGACGCGGAGTTCGCGCAGCGCCTCCAGCAGACGCAGGGGGGGCTCAGCCAGAACGTCGCGGCGCGGCTGTACCGGACGGCGATGGAGGGAAATGTCTCGGCCCAGCGGTACTACCTGCAACTGCGTCCGCCGCCGGAATGGAAAGACGCGTCCGCCTCGACCGTGGACCTGGAGGAGTTGGAACCGAATGAACTGGCGGATGAATACCGCGCTGCGGGGCTGGATATCCCGGCTGAACTTCAAGCGCTCACTGGACACACGAACGGCCGCGTGGAGTCCTGAATTCTTCCGCCGGATCTTGCGGCTGGGAGACGGAGACCGTCGGCCGTTGGGCGAGCGCGTGCTGGACTGGCAGGTGCGGGACTTTCGCGCTCTGGACCGGGCCTGGCTGCACCTGGCGGGGATCGCACGCGTCGGCGATCCGGCGGCCGACAGGCCGATCGTAAGGCGCGCGTATCTCGAACGTCCGCGCGGCCATTCCAAAACATTCGACACCGGGGTACAGCTGGCCTGGGTGCTATTCGCCGCGCGGCGACCGGTGCGCGGACTGTGCGCGGCGGCTGATCTGGAACAGGGACTGCTGATCCAGGGGGCCGTGGAACGGCTCGCCCGCGCAAACCCGGAACTGCTCGGAAAGCTGCAGTTTCGGGCGCAGCGGATCGTGCATCCAAAGTCCGGCAGCCGTGTCGATTTTCTGTCGTCGAACGTGGCGAGTTCGTGGGGACATGACCCGGACTTCGTGATCTGCGACGAACTGTGCCATTGGTCGCAGCACGAACTGTGGCAGTCGCTGGTGTCGTCTGCGGGAAAACGTCCGCACTGCGTGCTACTGGTCCTGAGCAACGCGGGGATCGGCCGCGGCTGGCATTGGCAAGTTCGCGAAGCGGCCCGGACGGGAGCGGGCTGGTACTTCTCGAGACTCGACGGGCCGCAGGCGCCATGGATCTCCGCCGAGCAGTTGGATGAGCAGCGGCGCTTGTTGCTGCGCGACGCGTACGAGCGGCTGTGGTTGAACACGTGGCAGGATGGGAGCGGCGAGTTTGTGTCGCTGGCCGAGGCTGAAGAATGCCGCGATGCACAACTGCGGCCGCAGGCACGGGGACAGCCGCAATTCGCGTACGTGGGCTCGGTGGATTATGCCGAGAAGCACGATCTGACAGTCGGGTGTGTGTGCCATCGAGCCGAGGATCGGGTGATTGTCGACCGTCTGGACGTGGTGCGGCCGAGCGCCGTGCGGCCGACCGAAGTCCGCTGGGTGTCCGAGTGGCTCCAGCGGATGTCGCGCGATTTTGGAAACATCCGGTTTGTGGTCGATGAGCATCAGTTGGTCGGGGTGGTCCAGCAACTGGAGCGGCAGCATTGGATTCGCCGGTTTCCGTTTGCCGGCGGGCGGGGAAACCACCTGTTGGCGATGCTGCTGAGGAGACTGATCGTTGAGCGCAAGCTGGCGTGGTTCCCGGGTTGTGGATCGGCGCCGGCCGCGGACGGCGCCCGCGACGACCTGGAGACGGAGTTGGCCAGTCTGCTGGTACACCAATCCACGGTGGGGCACCTGCGGATTGATCATATTGCCGACGGCCGGCACCATGATGACCGCTCGTTTGCGCTCGGGGCGGCGTGCCTGGAGCTGATGGAAGGGAACCTGGAGCCCGATTTTCTGGAGATCCGGGGACCGCGCGGGGATGGGACGTTCGATTGGTAGCTGCGGTGGGAAGGAAGAAGATTGCAAATTGCGAAATGCAAATTGCAAATTGACGGAGCGGCCGACGTCCCGTCGACCGAGACAGCCCCGTGGCGCTCCTTGCGCCGCGGGGCTGTTCGTATCGGATGCTGCTCAGTGCAGCAGGACACGCAGGGTGGCATCGCCGCTACGCGTGCGAACCGGCGGGAGGAAGACGTCCGAGGCGCCATTCCAGTGTGGAACGTCGCGATCCGGCGCAGGCGGACAGGTCATGGGAGCCCGATGATCGAAGCGATAAGCGGGATCGGGGACGACCTCGATGTCGCTCTGCGCGGCCGCAGGTTGTAAGAGGACGGTCATGTTGTCGACATCGTCGTGGAGCCGGCGCAGAGTGGCCTGCAGTTCCATGAGGTGTGTGTAGCCGGTTGGACGAATTCGCGTGTTGCCGTTCCAGGCGACGCGGGCGAATTCGGAGTGGTTTGCATGCTCTTCAAAGCGGATCAGGACGTCGCGCGCATCGTCAACCAGCGACTGCAGCAGTTGCGGACTGCGTCCCGAAAACAGTGCATCTTCGATGTCGCGCAGCGCGTCCGACATGTCGCGAGAATCCTTGCGAAGTCCGGCAAAATCCTGCGAGCCGGTGAAGCTGTCGGCGACCGTCCAGCGGGCTTGTCGGGCGAGCTGCAGAGCCTGGTCGTTGACGTCGGCGATTCCATGCAGCGCAGGCTGGTCGGCAAGGGCAGCGCCTCCAGACGCTGCAGTCATGGCAAGCAAAGCGGCGAAACACAGGCGGGAAGCGTTCATGGCGGGATTCCTAGATAGGCAGGACGTGAGGTGGGACCGGCGATGCCGGCTGAGCGACTGAATTGCAGGCGGTGTGCCGCAGAAAGCTCGTGGCGACGCATCGCGTCGTAACGCAGCATCGATCTGTCGGTTGTGACGACCGCTCATCGACGGCTTTGGTCCAGGTGACACACGGACTGGCGCTCTGAGTGACAACACATGTCATCGGATTGATCGAAAAAAGGACGCAACGGACGCATGACGGTGCTAAGGACGACCGGTATCCTGCCTGCGGTATCTTTGGCGATCGGGGGACGGACATGCGTCGTGAGCAGATGGGGGGATTGAGCTGCGTGGTCGCGGGAGGGGAGGGGGAACGGCGGCCCGAAGCAGCCGCGGTGTTCTGCCACGGATTTGGAGCGTCGGGAACGGACCTGGTGCCGCTGGCCGGCGTGCTGGCGGACTACCTGGAGGACGTCGTCGAGCGGGTACAGTTCGTGTTTCCGGCCGCGCCGATTTCATTGGACAGCGAAGGCATTCCGGGGGGCCGCGCGTGGTGGCCGATCGACATGTTGCAGTTGCAACTGGCGATGGCGACGGGAAACTTCCGCGAACTGCGGGACGAAGCGCCGCAATTGCTGCCGGAGCGACGCCGGCAGTTCACGGAACTTGTGACCGAACTCCGCGAGCGGACCGGGTTGCCCGCGTCGCGAATTGTGCTGGGGGGATTTTCTCAGGGGGCGATGCTCACCACGGATGTGTCGCTGCATCTGGAAGAGCGGCCTGGGGGACTCGTGATCTGGTCGGGAACTCTGCTGAACCAGACGGAATGGAGCGCTGCAGCGCGCAGCGGAGCGAGCCTGCGAATCGTCCAAAGCCACGCGGTCGATGATCCGATCCTGCCGTATACGGGAGCGGAGGACCTGCGGGACCTGCTGACGGACAGCGGGCATCAGGTCGAGTTTCTGCGATTTCGAGGGGGGCATACGATTCCGGAAGCGGCGCTGGCGTCAACGGCGCGACTGATCGGAGAGGTGATCGGAGAGTGAAGCCCACGGACGGCCGTTCGTGGGCTTATTCGCGGGTTCTCCGTCTCTTACAATGCGACGGTCATGATTGAGTGGACCGGCACTTCCGGATTTTCGACGGTTGCGGTCGTCGGCGTCGGTCTGATCGGCGGTTCGATCGCGGCGGCGGTGAAGCAGCGCGGCGTGGCGAAAACGGTCATCGGAGTGGGGCGCCGTGCGAACCGGCTCGAACAGGCGCGGCGCGCGGGACTGATCGATTGCGGCGCAACCGATCCAGCGGCGGTCCGCGAGGCCGATCTGGTCATTGCCTGCACGCCGGTGGACCGGATCGCGGCCGACGTGCTGGCCTGTGCGGCGCATGTGCGGCCGGGGACGTTGTTCACCGATGCCGGCAGCGTCAAAGGCGAGATCTGCAGCGCGCTGCGCGGCCAGATGCCGGACGCCACGACGTTCGTGGGATCGCATCCGCTGGCCGGTTCCGAGAAGGCCGGATTCGAGCATGCGAGTCCACAACTGTTTGCTGGGCGGCAGTGCGTCATCACGCCGGAGAACCTGACGCCGATGGCAGCGACCGCGCGCGTGCGCAGCTTCTGGGAGCGGCTCGGGATGCGTGTGGTTGAAATGACGCCGGCCCGGCACGACGAGGTCCTCGCGCTCACGAGCCACTTGCCGCACGCCGTCGCCGCGGCGCTGGCATCGCTGCTCTCTGCATCGGAAGCCGAATTCGCCGCGACGGGTTTCCGGGACACAACCCGGATTGCGGGGGGCGATCCGGAGTTGTGGTCGGCCATTTTCGCGGCCAACCGTGAACATCTGGTGCAGCAACTGGATCGGTTACAGCAGCAGGTCGCGGAACTTCGCACAGTGATTGCAGCGGGCGACGTGGATCGCGTGACGGCGCTGCTGCGCGAGGCCCAGCGGCGACGCGAGGCGCTGCAGTAGGTGCTTTGATGTTTGGTCGTTTGGTGAGGTGAGCGGTACTCGTCCGATTCCCTGTTCGCTAGTCCCTATTCGCTTGTCCGGCATGTTTGAATACAGCCCGTATCAGCCGACTGACGAAACCGCAGTTCGCGACGTCTGGATGCAGGCGTTTGACACGGTAGCCGCTTACTGGCCGGACTTCGTGCGGCGGATCGGCGCGGAGAACCTGCGGGTGCTGCGCACCGGCGGCGCGCCAATCGGTCTGCTGGGCGTGTATCGGATGGGGCAGTGGTTTGGGGGAAAGTGCGTTCCGAGCGGGGGCCTGGCGGCGGTAGCCATCGCACCGGAGCATCGGCACCGCGGCGGGGCGAAGCTGATGCTGACCCGCACACTGGCGGAACTGCGTGCGGCCGGCGTGCCGCTGGCTTCGCTGTATCCGTCGTCGCAGGCAGTCTATCGCGCCGTGGGTTTCGAGCAGGGGGGATCGCGGTGTCACTACGAGTTGCCGCTGCGGCATATCGGCCTTAATGAGCGGGGACCGGCGGCGCGGCGCATGCCCATGACTGATGCCGGCGCATTCGCGGACGTCTATCGGCGACGTGCGGAACGGGAGAGCGGGCTGCTGGAGCGCACGGCCGGGTTGTGGGAGCGGCTGCTGGTCAATCCGCTCGGCCATCCGCAGTTCGGATACGTTGTGGAAGAGAAGGGCGTCCCGACCGGGTATTTGATTTATTATCTCGACGACGCGGGTCCGGCAGAGCCGACGAAGATTTTTGTCCGCGACTGGTGCGCGCTCACGCCGGCTGCCGCACAGCGAATCTGGACGCTGATCGCCGATCACGGCAGCATCGTGGAATCAGTCAGCTGGTTCGGATCGGCGAACGAGCCGATGCTGGCGCATGTGGCGGAGTTCAAGCTCTCGAAGATGAAGCCGCAGCGGTGGATGCTGCGGGTGCTTCGATGTCGTCGCGGCTCTGTCGCAGCGCGGATATCCAGTGACGACGGGCGAGCTGCATCTGGAAGTGAGCGATCCGGTGATCGCCGAGAATAACGGGCGGTTTGTGCTGTCGGTGCGCGACGGAACAGCAACTGTCGAGTCCGGGGGGCGCGGGGATCTGCGATGTGACGTGCGCGGTCTCGCGCCGCTGTACACGGGGATGTTTCGACCGGTCGCGCTGGCGCAAATGGGGTGGGTGACGGGATCGGCCACGGCACTCGAGGCGGCGACGAAAGTGTTCGCGGGGCCTGAACCGTGGATGCCGGAGTATTTTTGAGGGACAAGGGAGAAGGGCTCAGGGTCAAGGGAGTATGCGGCAATCGCGTCCTTCACCCTTAGCCCTTGACCCTTACCTCTTGAACCAAGACGCTGCGTCAGGATCACGGACAAGACAGGACCAAACGGATGTTGTGGGAAGTTGAGATTCGACCAGCGAAGGGGGAAATTGATCGCGAAGCAGCGCGTGTGCTGGCCGAGGCGGGCGGCACGGGGGCGGCGTCGGTCACGAGCGTGGCGGCCGCACGGTCGTATCTGGTGGAAGGTGACGTCAGTGAGGCAGCGGACGACGTCGTCGAGTTGCTGGCCGATCCGGTGGTGGAGTCGAGCGCCGTTCACAGGGTGGGCGTCGGTGCCCTTCCTCGGGCGTCAACGGCGGGCTCCTCTTGAATGTGCTGTTCAAGCCGGGCGTCACCGACAACGTCGGCCTGACGGCGGAAACGGCGCTGCGGGACATGGAGCTGCGCGTCGATCGCGTCGCAACCTGCCGCAAATACTGGATCAATTCCGACGCGACCGAAGCGGACGTGTCTCGGTTGTGCAGCAAGGTGCTGGCGAACGATGCCATCGAACATGTGCTCCGGGGCGAGCTGCAGCTGGACAGCCTGGCCGTCGGGCATGCGGAAGCGTTCCGGTTGATCCGCGTGCCGCTGCGCGAATTGGACGACGCCGCATTGGTGCGGCTCAGCAAGGAGGGGCAGCTTTCGTTGAGCCTGGCGGAGATGCAGACCGTACAGCGGCATTTCCGGGAGCTGGGACGCGAGCCGACGGACATCGAACTGGAGACGATTGCGCAGACCTGGAGCGAGCACTGTTCGCACAAGACGCTCGGCGGGCGGATACGGTACCGCGACGAACACGGCGAGCGGCGGTTCGAGAACATGCTGAAGGAGACGATCTTCGCCGCGACAGGAACTGCGGAGGAAGTTCGGGGCCGACGACTGGTGCGTCAGCGTGTTCCGCGACAATGCGGGGGTGGTGCGGTTCAACGATGCATTCGACGTGTGCATCAAGGTGGAGACGCACAATCATCCGTCGGCGATCGAGCCGTATGGCGGGGCGAATACCGGTCTGGGGGGGGTGATCCGCGATCCGCTCGGCACCGGACTGGGGGCGAAGCCCGTGTGCAGCACGGACGTGTTCTGTTTCGCATCGCCGGACACGCCGTACGAGTCGCTGCCGCCGGGGGTGCTGCATCCCCGGGCCGTGATGAAGGGGTCGTCGCCGGTGTGCGACGCTACGGCAACCGCATGGGAATTCCGACCGTTAACGGTGCGGTGTATTTCGACGAGCGGTACATCGGCAATCCGCTGGTGTACTGCGGAAACATGGCGCTGATTCCGCGAGGCAAGAGCGAGAAGCAGGTCGTCCCCGGTGATTTGATTGTGGCGGTCGGCGGGCGGACCGGGCGCGACGGGATTCACGGGGCGACGTTTTCGTCGATCGAATTGAGTCACGAGAGCGAATCGATCTCAGGCGGGTCTGTGCAGATCGGGAACGCGATCACCGAGAAGATGCTGCTCGACGTGGTGCTCGCCGCGCGCGACCGGGGGCTGTATCACGCGATCACCGACTGCGGGGCCGGCGGTTTCAGCAGTGCGGTAGGCGAGATGGGGGCCGACACCGGCGCCGAGGTGTGGCTGGAGCGGGCGCCACTGAAATACGCCGGGCTGACGTACACCGAAATCTGGATTAGCGAGGCCCAGGAGCGGATGGTGCTGGCGGTGCCGCCGCAGAACTGGGAGGCGTTCCACGCGCTGTGCGCCTCGGAGGGAGTGGAAGCCACGACCATCGGGGAGTTCACCGATACGCACAAGCTGGTGCTGAAGTGCGACGGCGAACCGGTGGGCGAACTGTCGATGGAGTTTCTGCACGACGGTCGGCCGCCGGTCGTGCGGGAGGCGGTGTGGGGGGGGAGGTCCGAGGTTCAAGGGACAAGGAGCAAGGGCGTAGCGGCGACCGCTCTTCCCCTTGGCCCTCAGCCCTTAGCCCTCAGCGAAGTCCTCAAACGCATCCTCGCCTCGCTGAACGTCTGCTCCAAGGAGTGGATCATCCGGCAGTATGACCATGAGGTGCAGGCGGGGAGTGTGGTGAAGCCGCTTGTCGGCGTGGCGAACGACGGGCCGTCGGATGCGGCAGTCGTGCGTCCAGACCTGGAGTCGCAACGCGGGCTCGTAATTGCCTGCGGAATGAATCCGCGGTACGGGGACATCGATCCCTACTGGATGGCGGCGGCGGCGATCGACGAAGCCGTGCGGAACTGTGTGGCGGTTGGAGCCGACCCGGCGCGGATCGCGATCCTCGACAACTTCTGCTGGGGAAATACCGAGCGGCCGGAGACGCTCGGTTCGCTCGTCCGTGCGGCACTAGGATGTCACGACGTGGCGCTGGCGTACGGAACGCCGTTCGTCAGCGGGAAGGATTCACTCAATAACGAGTTCACGTACCAGAGTTCAGAAAAGGAGCAGCGGACGATATCGATACCGCCGTCGCTCCTCATCACCGCGCTGGGACAGGTTGAGGACGTCGATCGGGCGGTGACGATGGATTTGAAGGAACCGGGGAATTTGCTGTTCCTGGTGGGCGAGACGACGCCCGAACTGGGAGGGAGCCATTACACGCTCGTGACCGGGACGGATGCCCAGCACACGGAGATGCCGCATGTCGAGTTTGAGCGGGCGCCGCGCGAATTTGCGGCGGTGCATGCGGCGATCCGGCAGGGGCTGGTGCGGAGTTGCCACGATCTGAGCGAAGGGGGCCTGGCGGTCGCGCTGGCGGAGATGGCGTTCGCCGGCGGACTGGGGGCCGACGTGCACTTGCGCGGATTGTCGGTCGTCGCGAGCATCGACGACACGAGTATCTTGCTGTTCAGCGAATCCAACACGCGATTCATTCTGGAGGTTCGGCCGGAGCACGTGGCGGCGCTGGACGACGTGATTCGCTCGGCGGTGCGGATCGGGACGATCAGCAGCGGAGATCGGCTGGTCGTGCGCGCTCCCGACGGGGCGACGGTAATCGACGAACCGCTGGCGGAGTTGAAGCGGACATGGCAGTCGCCGTTGAAGTGGGAGTGACGTCCAGCTAGCGATGGAAATTGATTCGGAACAATTGCGCGACGTCGCCGTCGAGGCCGCGCGGCTCGGTGGACGCATTCTGCAGGACTGGCGCGCCAAATTCACTGCGCGCGAGAAAAGTCCGAAGAACCTCGTGACCGAGGCGGACGTCGCGTCGCAGCAGGCGATCCTGGAGTACATCCTTGCGCGGTATCCGGATCACCAGTTCCTCGGCGAAGAGGATCTGTGCCGCGCCGGGACCGCGCCCTATCGCTGGATTATCGATCCGCTGGACGGGACATCGAACTACGTCCACGGGTTTCCCTATTACGCGGTGTCGATCGGAGTCGAGTGTGACGGGGTGATGCTTGCCGGCGCCGTCTATGATCCGAATCGCGATGAACTGTTTTCCGCCGCGCGCGGCGCAGGTGCGACGCGGAATGGCGAGCGGATCGAAGTGTCGACCCCGCGGGACTTGTCGCAGGCGTTGTGCATGGCGTCGCTGCCGATGAAAGCGCACCGCACCGATCTGCAAGTGCAGCGATTCCTGAAACTGCTCGAAGCCGCGCAGCACGTGCAGCGGACCGGCTCGGCGGCACTGAATCTGTGCGGGGTGGCGTGCGGACGCATTGACGCGTTCTGGTCAACGAGCCTGTTGCCGTGGGACATGGCGGCCGGCGTGCTGCTGGTGCGCGAAGCGGGGGGGCTGGTCACGACGACTGCCGGCGGGACGTTCGACGTCAACGTATCCGATCTGCTGGCGACGAATGGTCCGCCGCTGCACGAGGCAGTGGCAGCGATTTTGCGGTAAATCGGTGTGCCACCGAGAGATCGTGCCGGTCACTGTGTCCGGCTGCGGCCGGTTTGGTTCTTTCTCGTGTCGCTGCCAGTGGATAAGATTGGGGCACGAGGAGCATCCGCCCGGTCTGGCCTGCGGTTCCGCATGGGTTTGCTCCGTGGTCGTGTGGCGATTTCGCATCCTGCACCCGTCCTGCGTTGCCAATGGGCAACGCGGCCGGCCGGCCCTGATCCAGCGCCGGATTCGTCGTCCAGTTCCGCAGCGATGAGATGATCCGACGTATCCCGGCCATCGTGATCTGGTGCTGGTGCGCCACGGCGTGGGCGCAGCCGTCGCCCGATGCGCCGAGCGAGCAGGCGGCGCCCAAGCCGCCGGCCAGCGCGACTGGCGAACAAACGTCCGACAACGTCTTTGTGCAACAGCCGGATGGCGAGTGGGTGCCGGCGCCGGTGGCCGAACATGCGGGGTCGTTGGCGACGCCGTCGGCACCCGCGGCCTACATCGCCCAGTTGCAGATCGAGGGAGACGTCGTCGATGACTATGCCGACCTCGCCGCGACAGTGCGCGTCGAGATCACGCGAGGAGACGGCTGGTACGAGGTGCCGCTGGCGCTCGATCAGGCGCTGATCTACGATTCAGAGCACAACGGTCCCGGAGCGGCGGCGCCTGCCGTGGTCGAGGACAGTGATGCCGGCATCCGCTGGCAGTTTCAGGGAGTGGGGACGCATCGCCTGACGCTGAGATTCCGTCTTCCGATCCGCGCGACGACCGCAGGCCGGCAGGTGCAATTGTCGTTGCCGACGTTGCCGGCGAACTACATCGTTCGCGCCGTGCTGCGGATCCCGGACTCGCATGTGGTCGTGGCCGACGCGCCATCCAACATGACGGTGCACCAGCGCGTCGTGGAGTCCGGCGCAACGGCCGTGGAATGCGACGTGGAGGGACCGCACTGGGAACTGGCGTGGCGGACCGCAGTGGATGTGTCGCCGCGGCTGGCGCGCGTCGGCACCAAGATCCGGGTGCATGCCGACCGCGAGGCCCGGTTGCTGCGACTGACGGCGCGACAAGCATGCACGGTGGAGCAGGGAGCGGCCGGGAAATCGTCGCGCGGCTGCCGCAGGGCTTTGACCTCGATGCAGTGGAGCTGGCCGGCGGCACTGCCGTGTCGCTGACTGCCGCGGAGGTGGCGGGGCGACCGGGCTGGATTCGGGTTCAGCTTCCCGACTCGACCCAGCGGATTTTTGAACTGGAATGGCGGCTGACGCGCGTGTTCCCCGCAGGAGGGGCAACGGTGGTGGTGGACGGCCTGGAACTCGACGGTGCGCGATGGCAGGGAGGGACGGTCGAAATCGAGTCGGTCGAGGGATACGGCACGCGTTACCGGGCGGCCGACAGCGTGGCCTTGCAGCGCGTCGATGTGTCCGAGCGCCGTCCCGGCGAGCCGGCGTACGATCTCCGTTTTGAATTCCAGCGTCAGCCGTTTCTGCTCTCTTATGAACTGGCTGCTGTCGAGGCCCGGACGGATGGGGCTGCGGACGTGTACCTGTCGATCGGCGCGGGCGTCAACGAGCTGTCTCTTGACGTGCGACTGGAAGTGCTCAGCGGGCAGGTCCACGAGATCGCGATTGACTGGCCGAACTACGCGGCGGGGGGGTGGCGTCCGGGATCGGCGCGGGTCAAAGTCGAAGTGCAGTCGGGGGGCGCGGCGAGCGACGTTGTGGACGGATCGTTCGACCAGGACGCACTGAGCGCCGATCCAGACCGGGTCCGGGTGCAGTTGTCGCGACCCTGCTCGGGGACATTGCGGGCGCTGGTGCCTTTCATGCGACCTGCGCCTGGAGACTCGGGCAGCCTGACCCTGGAGTTGCCTCGTCCGGCCGCTACGTTTCGCCGGAATCCCACGCTGACCGTGGCGAGCGCCGTGAATCTCGAGACGACGGTGTCAACCGGTGCGGGCGAACCGTCGCGCGTTCCCCGCGCTGCGGAATTTCCGGCGGACCTGGCCGCACGGTTTTCCGGACCGGGAATTCGTGTCTATGAACTCCCGCAGGACCTGCCGACAGTCACAGTCGACTGGACCAAGCGTCCACGTTCAATCACGGCTGAGACAACGTTGACTGTGGATCGCCAGAATGCGACCGCAGTCCACGTCGTGCAGGAAATTGCTTACGACGTCTCGTACGGGTACGTTTCGACACTGCTGCTGGAGGCGCCGCCGGAACTGCGGGCAATGGCGACAGGCGCAGACAGCGTCTCGGGACATGATGTTCGAGTTCTGCTCGACGGCCGGGAACTGCCGGTGCAGACGCGCGACGGGCATTGGCGCGTCGAACCGATCGACCCCCCCAGCGGCCGGTTCCAATTGTCGATCCAATACGTGCTGCCCGCGCCGGCGGAGACGGGCAGCAAGCCGCAGACGATCGTCGTGCCGATTCTGCAATCCGCGGATGCCCCCTTCCGATCGACGATGGTGCGTCTGCCGGGCGCACGCGAACTGCGACTGGCGGACATCGAGACCGGCTGGCAATCGTGGCGGACGCGAGCGGGGGACAGCGCCTGGCTTTCCACGACACCCCGTCCTTCAATTCAGTTGATCGTGGACGACGCCTCGCGCAGCCTGCCGCAGCAGTTCTTCGTGGACACGGCGTTTGTGCAGACCGCGTTTGACGACCCGGGACAGGTCCTGGTCTCCGCCGAATATGCGCTCCGTGAAGCACCGCAGACCATTCTGCTGGCGCTGCCCGAGCCGGCGACTGCCGTGGACTGCCTGTGGAACAGTGCCCCGTTGAAAGTGTCCAGGAGCAACGGGACGACCGAACAGGCTGTGCCGGGAGAACACGTCGTCACACTGCCGATCGCGGAACACGAACTGGCGAGCGGGCGGCTGTCCGTGCGTTATCGGACGCCGCGCACGCGGCGCACGGGTCTCGTATCCAATTACGCCGTCGACTTTCCACGATTCGGCGATGATGTGCAGGTGGGCACGACGTATTGGGAGGTCGTTCTGCCGGCCGGAGAACAGTTGTGCTCTCCGCCGGCCGGGTTTGTGCCTCAGTATTCCTGGGAGCGCGAGACGGTCCTCTGGGCGCGGCAGCCTACGAAGGCTTACCGCGAATTGCGCGGGCGCGTGGCCATCGACGATGCGGTGCCGGACCAGGACCGATCGCAAGGGAACGTGTACGCCTACCGTGCGCTTTCCGCCGTGCCGCGAAGCGGATTCGGCGCAATGTCGTTGTCGCTGATTGTGCTGATTGGCGCCGGCCTGTCGCTGCTGCTGGGATTCCTGTTCGGGCGGTTCCCGGCGACCCGCAACCTGCTGTCGGTGCTGGTGCTCGGCTTCTTGTTTTCGCTGGCGGCGCTCTGGCAACTGGAGTTGATGCAGTTGTTGCTGCAACCAGCGGTGCTGGGGTTGCTGCTGGCGGCCATCGCAGCACGGTTCGACACCGGTCGGCGGGAGGGTCGTGCATTTCGGTCGGGCTCGAAGCTGCCGAGCAGTGCCACGATGGAACGGCGCTCGACGGCCGTGCCGCTGGCGCCGGTCATTCCGGCCCGGACCGCGGTCTATCAACCGGAAGCGACCGGCGAAGCCGGGAGAACGGCATGATCCGTCCCACGCTCAAGCGGGCGCGTGCATCTCGTGCGGACCGACGGACGTGGCCGGCCTGCGGACTGCTGCTGGCACTCTGCTGGGCTCAAGCCGGCGCCGCTGCCGAACATGGCCCGCTCCGTCGGGCGCTGGTTCGCTCAGATCGACCGGAATCGTGGCCCGCCGGCGACTGGGAGCGGGTGCCGCTGCCGGAGTTGGCCGAATTCGAACGGGCATATGTCGCGGGCGATCTGAATTCGGAACCGCAGCCGCAGATCGAGCGCGCGGTGTTCCGCGGAACGCTGTTCGACGACGCGGTGCTCAAAGGGGAACTGACGGCCCGGATCCGCCGTCTGCATCCGCACAATACGTTTCTCGATCTGGGGTCAGTCACCCCGTCGCTGGCCGGACTGAATTGGGACGACGGGCCCGCCGTCTGGGGCGTCGCCCGGGACAGGGCGGCGCTGCTGTATGTGGATCGGGATCAGGGCGAACTGCATGGAAGCTGGGCGCTGCGCGGGCAACCGCTGCTGGAATCGCTGGAATTTGAACTGCGCTTGCCGCCGGCGGCTTCCCTGCGACTCGAACTGCTGCTGCCCAACGATCGAGAACTGCGTTCCTCGCATGGCCTCGTGCTGGCGCCAGAGGAAGCGGCCGACGGACTGCGCTGCTGGTCCGTGGAACTGGGACAGACCACGACCTGTCAGTGCACGGTCATCCCGGTGCGCAACCCGTCAGCGCGGCCCGAAGTCTCGGCCGAATGGGTCACAGCGTACACGCTCCGATCGGACGGTTGCCGACTGCAGACCGATTTCAACGTGCTGATCCCGACCGATCCTCCGGCGACGCTCGAGTTCTTGATTCCTCCGGAGCTCGAGCGCCCACAAGCAACCACGGTGGCCAACTCCAGCCTGCCGGCGCAGCTGGATTCGTCGTCTCAACCTGCGCGACTGATCGTCCCGCTGCCGGAGCGGCTCTCCGGCCGACTGGGCACGATTCGAATCAGCGGCGAGCTCGGACTGCAGGAATCGAAAGATTGGCGGTTGCCGGAGGTGCGGCTCGCGAATTCCGCCAAGCTGAGCGGCATACGGCGGGTGCACGTCGAGCGTCCGCTGCTGCTGCAATCGGTGACGCCGCACGGCATGCGGCAGACCAATCTCGTGAGCAATGAGACGGGGATCACTTGGACGTTCGAAGATCTGTCCGCCGATGCAGATCTGGCAGTACGCGTCGGCCGCCCGGCGACGGCCCTCACCATGCGCGCGATGACGCTCATCGACTGGGATCGCGACGAGGCGCGCTTCCGCACTGCGGCCCAACTGCTCTCGCAGGGAGACCGAGTGTTCCATGCGGAGTTGCCGTGGCCGGCGGAGTGGGGAATCGTCGACGTCACGACCCCGGCCGCAGAAGCGGGAGGGGTGACATCATGGCACACTCAGGAGTCCGCCGCGGGCCTGAGGCTCGAGATCGAATTCCGGCAGGCGCTGACGAGCCACACCCCCCGATCGATCATCATCACAGGTCGGCGTATCGAATTGGCCGGCCGCCGGCTCGAACTCGAACTATTCCCGCGACTCGACGGCGCTGCGGGATCGCAGGTTTTACTGGCGGTGGGCGGAGAGGCCTTGATCCCACGAGACCTGGCGCCATTCGACGGCGCTCGCCAGTGGCAACCCGCCGACGGATTGGCAGACTGGGCCCCTCTGGCCGCGGTCCTCAATGCAACAGTCGGCGATCAGGCCCACGCCTGGTTCGTACAAACAGAGAATGATCAAGCAGGTCGCGTGATGGCGACGGCCCAGGCAAAGCCGGACGCCGGCACGGGTCATCCGCCGGAAGCCCCGAGCATCGCCGACAACGGCGCGGACGCGTCGCCGCTGGTGCTGGATCTAAGCCTGGAAAGCGAGCTGGGTGTCCCGGGCACGGCTTGGCATCGGCATCGCGCAATCTTCCGGTTGTTCGGGCGTCGTCCCGAGGCGCCGCCGAAGATTCGATTCCCCGCTGGACTGGAACTGGACCTGGTTGCCGTCGATGGCCGACCGCAAAACGTCGTCACGACGAATGAAACTGTCGAACTGCTGGACTGGCCCGCCGCTCCAGACACGGTCGAGATCCTCTATCGCAGTCCGGTCGCGGCCTCACGCAGCTGGCTCAGTCGCCAGGTGGAGACTCCATTGCCCGACTGGGGTCAGCCGCCGCGCGAGCTGGAATGGAAACTCAATATCCCCCGCACGGAGCGTTTGACGAAGGTGCAGGCACCCCGCAGCAGTGTGACTTCGTGGGCTCAAATGGGGTGGCGGCAACGGCTGTTCGGCGTCCTGGGGCGCGACGATGGACCCGCCCGACCGGCTTCGTCCGCGGCACGCATGGACGGAGCGGCGGAGCAGGATGAGTCGGCGTCCGATCGCACCGTCGTGATCGGGGCCTTGTCGCCGGGACCATCTCTGTCGATTCAACTTGTCGATGTTCGCAACGGCGCTCGCCGGCTGGCTGGCCGTCTTTGGTATGCACTGTCCGTCGGGCTGGCGCTGGCTGGTCCCCCGCTGGTCGCGCCCCCGTGGTGGTTCGTTTGCGTGGCCTCTGCGTGGCCGCGTGGGGATTGCCGGAATTGCCCGCCCGCTGCTGCGGCAGCTTGTTCGTTGGTACGCTCATCGGACTGCTGCTGCCGCGACGCTGGCTGACGCCGCCCGAAACAGCGCGTGGCCATGGGGACTGCGGGCCGCGATGCGCGCCGGCGCCGCTGCAGGATGCGGACTGCTCCTGTACATGGGACGCGGAGATCCGGCGTCCGCACAGCCCGTCGATTCCGGAACGGCGATACTGTCCGCCATGCCTGCCGCGCTCGCGTTCGATGCGCTGATCCTTCAGCGCGACGCCACGTCTGCATCCGAGGCTCGGCTGCAGCGACGGCTGCTGCCGGCATTTCAGGCGTGGCGACGTTCTCGACGCTTCGATCCACCCTGGCTGTTGCAAAGCGCGCGTTATACATGGATCGACGACGACTCACCCGGCTTGCGGGTGGAGTTGACGATTGCGGTTTTTGACCGGCGTCCACAGGCGCCGGTATCGTTGCCGTTTGCACGATTGTGGGTGTCCGATCCTGACGACTGCCGGATCGACGGCCGGCCGGCCCAGATCCGTCCCACGGCTGATTCAGGGCATTGCTGATCGAGATTCCCGGTGTCACAGCGCAGGAGACCGTGAGAATTGCCCGGGTGGAGTTGCAACTACGACTCGCCGCTGCGGCGGACTGCGGCCGGTTGGGACCTGGACGTTCCCCCCGTCCTGGATACGCAACTGGTCCTGCCGGCTGCGGCTGTGCCGGCGACCAGCTCGTGCCGCGTCTACCGATCCGTGGACCCTCGGCGACGCCGGACAGCCGCAATTCGATCTGGGGATGTCGGTTCGATTGCCGTGCGACCGGCGACAGCGACGGTCCGTGCGGCCGACTTCTCGGTGGATGCCGTCTCGCTGATCTGTCCACCCGCTGCACCTGCGGATCCGTACTCAGCTGACTCCGACGGGAACGTCTGCCACGGGGCGGAGGCCTTGCAGTTGCGGTTGTTGCTGCCCGCGCGGGCCGACGTCCGGGCCGTCACGGCGGACGGGCTGAAAGCGTACTCCGTCCGAATGCTGCAACCCGACCTGACGGTCGTCGATCTTGAACTTGAACATCCGCTGTCGACGGATGCCGCGGTATCGCTGGACTACGTTCTGCCGACCGAGGCGTCAGGCACAGGAATCAGGATTCCGCCGCTCCAACTGGTGGGGGGCAATGGATTGCGGAGCCACCGGCTGGGACTTCTGGGAGCGGCCGGAGTCGAATTGGCGCCGCCGACGGCGGCGTCTCTCTCGACGGACCTGCGAGAAATGCCGTTTACCGGTTTGCTCACGGCCGATGCGGCCATGCACGCCGACTGGCCGGTGCCCAGTTATGAGTATATTGCGACAGCGCCTACGGCGATTCCAGTCGCCGCCTCGGTGGTTCAGAGTGTGCGTTTGGCTGCGCTCGAACAGTCGCTGCTGGTCGACACGGAGGCGATTCGCTGGCAGGCCACGGTGGAAGTGGACATCCCTCTGGCACCAGTATTTTCTCACGAATTTCAACTCTCGCCGGAAGTCCAGCTTGAATCGGTCTCGCTCTCACAGGACGGCAAGGAACTTCTACAGGACTGGGCTCGTCATGACGATCAGCTGGTGCTGTACTTCCGCGGTGGAACCGGTCGTCAGCAGATACGACTGGCGGGCACGCTGCGTGCCGATCCCGCGCGGGTGACGCCGTTTCCGACGTTCCGGCTGCAGGATGCGACGATCACCGCGTCTGAATTGATCGTCCAGAGCAGTGCATCACAAAGGCTGGAATTGTTTGCCGCCGACGGCACAGCATTGCCTGCCGGACCAACCGTACCCGCAGAGGCCGCAGGTGCCGCTGCATTCATTCGCCGCTTTTCGCAACAGGATGCGGCACTGCCGGCGTCGTTCCGCGGCCTCGCATTGCCGCCGCCTCTGTCGCTGACCGTCATCTCCAGCCTCGATCGTCGCGATGGGCAATGGCAGTGGCTGACGGAATTCTGGCCGAATCGTCCGTGGGATGCGGGAGAGGAACTGGAGATCCGGGTGCCTCGAAACCTCGCGCCGCAGCTGCGTCCCCTGGTGCACGTCAGCATCTCGCCGGACGGCGACGCGGACGAGACCGTCCGGCTTTCGCCATCGAGCGATCCAGAGCAGCTGGCGGCTGTTCTCGGGTTCACGATTCCGGTCGATGTACCGGAGCAGGGGGACTGGTCGGTGCCCCGTTGGGAGGTTCTCAACGCCGTTGTCGCGGGGGATTGGACGGTGCATCGCCCTGACGTGCCTCTCAGTCCTGCGCTGGAAGCGGCGGAGATCGCCGATCCGACTGCATGGCCGGACATTGTTCGCCAGCGCCAGGCCGGCGCCGCAGGGGACAATCAGGCCACTCTGTATCGCTGGCTGGGGATCGATCGGAAGTTTCACCGGAGCTCGGCCTCGAACGGAGCGCCGGATGTGCGACTCGTTGAGACGGCTTTGTGGCGCGAACGAGACGGTGCCGTCGCCGGCACGTCGCTATTCTGGGTCGTCGCACCACAGCCCTCGGTTGAACTCCGGTTCTCATGGCCGACCACGGTGGAACTGCAATCCGCGTGCTGGGACAACCGGCCCTTGAACGTTCGGCCGTCGTCCGATGCGACCCTGATCTGTCGCCGGCAAGGTCAGACGATAGGATCGGCGCATTGCCTGAGGCTGGACTGGCGCGCCGCAGCAGGCACAGTCGCACCGGTAAATGGCGAAGTCTGGCGACCTCAGTGCGAGTCCACCAGGCCGCGATACGAAGTGGCAGGCATTGTGTCCCCTGCCGGAACACTGTCACTACCGTACCCAGGACGGGGCGGCCAGACCGAAGTGCTGCGCACCCGGGCCGAGGCTCTGCTCGATGTCTGGAACGCTGCGGCGAAGAACGGTGACTCCGCAGTGTGGATCGCCGGAATCCTCGGCCGCGAAATCGATGCGACGCTGGGCGAACTGGACGCGCAGTCCCCGTCAGCGCACGTGCAATTGCATACACGGTGGGATCAGGCGCGCAGCGCGGCAACCGCCCTCCTCAAGACGCCCCAGCCGAACGCACTGTCCGCCTCCATGCCGCTAACGGCGACGCTGGTCAACGATCAACGGGCGATATGGGAAGATTTGACAGGCAGCTCCCAGCCGATCCGGCTGTGGGACTTGCATGCCGGTCTCGCAACCGTGGCCATAGGCGTTGCCATTTTGCTGTTCGCCGTGCTGCTCGTGCGCTTTCGCGCGCGATTCCGCCGGTGGACGCTGGCCGGATCGCTCCCGGCGGATTACGCGGGACTCACACTTCTGGGTCTGCTCTGGTGCGTGGGCCTCATCGGGGGCTTTATTGGCGGCGCGCTGCTTGTCGGGGCGGCCATTCTCGAATGGCGCATGCATCGCCAGACTGTTGGCGAACCGCTTCGGGCAGACATTTGACGCCGACGACAGACAGAACCGGGTGCAAACAACGCGCTGGTTCGTCCGCAAGCTCGCCGCGCTATTGTTCCGATGTGGATCGGCAACTCCTGCCGCATTGGACTTGATCTGGCGCTCGCACGACGTCCCGGATCAGGTGGCCGGGGCTGGTCACTGGTCCAAGTAAGCTACCCCAGCTTGCGCAGTTTTGCCGACCGGTACGACCTGCAGAAATGTTAGGACCGGTGCGCCATGCATATCCCATTTTCTGGGATTCTCCCGCAAATCTGTCGATCAGAGACGACGTGCAATTGCGACTGCGCCGTTTCTGGCCTCGCATGTCGACATTGCCGCACAGGCGGGCGTGACCAAATCACCGGAATTGCTCCGCGGCGACAGGCGTTTTCAGCCTGGGTCGCCGGTCGGGAAGACACTCTGAGGGGGGCATCTGATGTATCGTGCTGGATTCTGCCTGTCGGCCATTGTGCTGAGCATTGTCTGCAGCGGCGGCGTCGCCGACGCGCAGCTCCGCTTTCGGGCGGATTACCTGTTGTGGAACCGAAACAACGACTCGAATTCGTCGATCATCACCGGCACGGGCGGGGTTTCGGCCGGCGACACCAGTTTCGGGTACGCGTCCGGCTATCAATTCACGTTGGGCGGCTCTTCCAACATCTTCGATGTGGAAGCGTCGTTCATGTCAATCCCGACTGGATGGAGCAGCTCGGCCGGCGGAACGCTGACGCAGCCGCTGGTGTTCGACGATCCCGCGAACGCCTTCGTCGCTCCGGCCAACGGCCTCGGGTTCGTGAGCGCATTGGGAGTGGCCGCCCAGACCCCGGGTGTGGAAGACAACGAAATCGAATTCCTCGAGGCGGGCGCCCAGTATCAGACGCACTACACCTCACAATTCAACAGCTTTGAACTGAACCTCGGCAGCAGCCGCACGGTCCGCCCGGTGTTCTTCTCGCTGGGTTGGCGGCACATGGAGCTGAAAGAGAGCGCTGCCGTCCTCGTCCGGGGCAACTTCCAGGTCCGTGATTCCGCGACGGGCACCTTCCCCGGCGGCGGCGGCAACCTGCCGAATGACCAGTTGTCGAATGCCGCGCTCATCGCCGCTGGATTCACAAACACCAGCGGAGCGGCCGACGGATTCTCCGGCTACGATCCGACGGCTGTGGCGCCGGTGATCACGCAGATGGGCATCTCCTACAAAGGGGCGGCCTTCAACGATCTGGACGGCATGCAGCTGACGGTCGGTGGCCGCTATCCCGTCAACGATATGTTCACCATGCAGGGAACGTTGAAGGGGGGCGTCTACCAGAACTACATTCGCGCGTCGGTGCATGAATCGGTGTTCGGCATCGTTAATGACGATTCGGTGTACGAACGCACGTTCCGCGACAGCACCAAGACGGCATCGTTCGCCGGTGCGATCGGCCTGGATGCCATTCTGGCGCTGACCGACTATGTCAATTTCACATTGGGCTACCAGGCGCTGTTTGTGACGAACATGGCCTTCGCCAACGCCCAGACGGGCGGTATCTCAACCGATCTGTTTGGAGCGGCGCATTACAATCTCGTCAGCAACGGACTGCTGCTGGCGCACGGCGTCAACGTCGGCCTCGAGTTCTGGTGGTGATCTCTGCTGCATGCCTGATGCGAATTCCAGCGACGTCCGGGATCACGACTCCCGGGCGTCGCTGTTTCGCTTCTACAGGACGCCGCCGCGCGGTCAATGGCGCACGACGTCCCGATCAGCTGCCGTCGCTGCAGTCCGCAGCAAAAAAGGCGTTCCATCCGGGCATCCGGCAGGTTGCGTGCAGATATCCGCTCCTGCACCTGCTTCGGCAATTCTGCGTAAGTTGAGTGGCAGGACGGGGTGCCAGTCCCTATACTGCCGGACTTCCACGCGGATCGAGAGAGTCAGTCATGCCCAAGCAGAAGACCCATAAGGGGATGAAGAAGCGGTTTACGGTCACGGCCAGCGGCAAGGCCAAGCACCGTAAGGCCTATCGCGGCCATATCTTGGGGAAGAAATCGGGCAACCGGAAGCGTCACCTGCGACAGGACGGCGTCATCAGCGGCGTTTTTGCAGACGCGATCGCGGACGCGTTGCGTCCCGGTTTGTAATCCGAGTGTTCTTCTGCCTGTCGTCATCGAGGCCGCAGGGGGCGGTCTCACAGAGCGCATAGCGAGGCCCGTGCGGGCCGAATTGGTTCAGGAACGCGACCATGCGAGTCAGTTACGGCAAAGCCAGCCGCAAGTCGAAGAAGCGTTGGTTCCAGGCGGCGAAGGGCAATTACAGCGGCCGGCATCGCCTGCTGCGGACCGTCAAAGAATCGGTCGTGCGGGCGCGGGCCTATGCCACGCGCGATCGCCGCGTCAAGAAGCGGGATTTCCGGCGGTTGTGGATCATCCGGCTGTCGGCGGCGTGCATGGAGCGCGGCCTGCGGTACTCGACGTTCATCCACGGACTGAAGCTGGCGCACATCGAGCTCAATCGGAAGTCGCTCAGCGAGCTGGCGATCGCGTCCCCCGAGGTGTTTGACGAGATCGTCTCCGTGGTCAAGCAGTCTGTCGCCAATGCGCCGACGGCAGCAAAGTAAGGAAGAAACGGGAGGAAACAGAGGGAACG
>JAXMBS010000038.1:0-54278 GCA_046349775.1 Planctomycetaceae bacterium
AGGGGGGCTGGTGGTACTACTACCTCTATGCCGCGGCCGTGAAGCTCCCCCTGGGCGTGCTGCTGATGATTCCACTGGCCGCGTGGATGGCTCTCAGCGGCCATGCGCGACTTGCACTCCTGGACGCGTTGCCGCTCGTGCTGCCGCCGCTGGTCGTGTTCGCGCTGGTCAGTTCGCAGACCGGCTTCAACCGCTACTTCCGCTACGTGCTGCCGGCGCTGCCATTCCTGTTCATCTACGTCAGTCGTATCGGACTCGTCTTTACGACTGCGCCGACGACGACGGCGTCTTCGCGATTCCTGCTGCCTGCGACGCGCACGCTCGCAGCCATCGCAATCGCCTGGGCCATCGGCAGCAGCCTCCACTACTGGCCGCACAGCCTGAGCTACTTCAACGAACTCGCCGGCGGTCCGCGACACGGGCATGACCATCTCATCGACGCCAACATCGACTGGGGCCAGGACCTGTTCTATCTGCGTGACTGGATCGCGGCGCACCCCGAAGCCCGACCGCTGACTGTCACCTACGAAGGCTTCTTCGATCCGTCCATCGCGGGAGTCGATTTCCCGCGCACGCCGTCGCTGCCGCCCGCAGATGCTCGGCCCGAAGTGCTGAATCAGCTCCGACCCGGCTGGCACGCCGTGAGTGTCAGCTATCTGCGGCACTCTTCGCACATGTACGACTATCTGCAGGCGTTCGAGCCGGTCGCGCTGGCCGGGTATTCGATTTACGTGTTCCGGCTGAGTGCGGGGGATGTGGAGCGAATTCGGTCTTTGGCAACGAAAACCGGCTCCCAGAGGCATGCGGATCCGGCAGATTGACGCACTCTCCGCCGTTGCTCCGTCCTTCCGAATCCATCACACTGAGCGGTTCGACCTCAGCGGCGCAAAGCGACAGAATCAGACCGCACATGGACCACAACGGCAAACTTTACATCGAAACCGTCGGCTGCCAGATGAATGTTCTGGACAGCGAGCTGGTCGTCGCTGCGCTGCGCAAGTCGGGATATTCACTGACGGACAGCCCGCAAGAGGCCGACACGGTCCTGTTCAACACGTGCAGCGTGCGCGAGCATGCCGAGCAGAAAATCTACAGCGCCGTCGGCCGGCTCAAGTACAGCAAGCGGTCCCGGCCGCAGCAGGTCATCGGCGTGATCGGCTGCATGGCGCAGAAGGACCAGCAGTCGATCTTTCAGCGCGCGCCGCACGTTGATCTCGTCGTCGGCACCGGGCAGCTGGCGGAGATTCCGCGGCTGGTGGACGAAGCCCGCCGCACGCGCGAGAAGCAGCTCGCCGTCAGCCTCGGCCGCACCGACGGCCATCGCGAAGAAGTCGCCCGCAGCTTTGAGAGCTACGACCCGCTGCGCGACCCGGAAATGCGTCCCACGCCGTGGCAGGCCTACGTGCGGATCATGATCGGCTGCGACAAGTTCTGCACGTACTGCGTCGTGCCGACGACGCGCGGTCCCGAACAAAGCCGCTCGCCGCAGCAGATTCTCCGCGAGGTCCGCACGCTCGCCGATTCCGGAGTGAAGGAAATCACGCTGCTCGGTCAGACCGTCAACAGTTACAAAGTCACCGAGAACGGCCGACTGCACCGCCTCAGCGACCTGCTGCTGCTGATCCACGACGTCCCCGGCATCACGCGGATCAAGTTCGTCACCAACTTTCCCAAGGACATGACGGACGATCTGCTCCAGGCGGTCCGCGACCTGCCGAAAGTCTCCCGCTATCTCCATGTGCCGCTGCAATCCGGCTGTGACGATGTCCTCAAACGGATGAAGCGGCTCTACACGGTCGGTGAATACCGCGACATGCTGCGCCGCATCCGGGAGACGATCCCGGACTGCGCGGTGTCGAGCGACTTCATCGTCGGTTTCTGCGGCGAGACCGATGCGTCGTTCGAAAAAAGCGTCGAGTCCGTGCGCGAGTTCCGGTTCAAGAACAGCTTCATCTTCAAGTACAGCAGCCGGCCAGGAACGAAGGCCGATGCAATGTACGCAGACGACGTGCCGGACGACGTCAAGCGCGAGCGGAACAACATCCTGCTGGCCGAGCAGACGCGGATCAGCGCCGAAGACAACGCGGAGTTCATCGGACGAGCAGTGCCGGTGCTCGTGGAAGGTCCCAGCAAGCGAACGCTGAAGCAGCACGGCGAAGGCGACACACTCCCCGGCTGGCACGGCGGCGCCGCAGAAGGGGGCGAGACCTCGGAACCGCTGGTCGATCTCCACATTGGCGGGAGCGGCGCTGCACCCGAGACAAGCATGCAGCTCACTGGTCGCACGACATGTGACCGAATCGTGGTGTTCGACGGCAACCCGCGCATGGCCGGCTCGATCGCCGAGATCGAAATCGAAGACTGCTCGCCGACCACCCTGATCGGCTCGATCGCGACGCGACAGGTCCAGCACGGCTCATCGGAACTGCTGCCGATCCTGGTATAAGTCGGTCTCCCCGCCAGTCGACTTCCTGCGTAAAATCTTCCTGCGGCAGCCGACCTGCCGTATGCGGCCAGGATCGGCCGCATCCCCGCTATGCCGACGGCTCACCGTTCGTGGAAGTCTCGCCGCATGTCGCAAACTCTGCGGCTGTCGCTGCTCACTGCTGTCTTCACCGCCAGTGTCGTCGTCGGCGGATTCGGAGCCGAGGAAACCGGTCCGCGGCTGCCGCTGCCCGACGGCGGCGCCGATCCGCGCCCGCCAGCCGCGGAGGAACATTCGCCGCCGACCGGTGCGCCGACTCCGTTTGCCTGGTCCAGACTGCTGCGCGAGCTGGCAGACGACACGATTCCGCGCAATTTCGAGAAACTTGATGGCTGGGGCCGGCAGGCCGAAGTCTTCTCCGGCGTCCGTGTGCGCGAAAAGAACGGGCTCCCCCGCCTGTCAAAGCGGACGAAACGGGTCAATCACGGTGTCTGGCGCCGGTATCGCATCGCGCTGCTGAACCCGCAGGAGAAGGTGCGATTCTCCATTCGCGACGTGCAGGCCGGCGAAAAGGGGGGACTGGAATTTCAAACGGTGATCTCCGCACGCCTGCGCTGCACCGCTGAATCCGAGTTCTGGAATTACGGCCTGCGCACCGGCAGTACGATGGTTCAGGCGGATGCGACGTTGCGCGTCGTGGCGCGATTCACGGTCAGCGGGCGCGAAACTAATCCAAGCGAGAAAGGCTGGCTTGTCGAGGTGGAGTACCTCCCGGAACTCGACCGTCTGCGCGTCGAGCTCGACGACTTTGACGTCCGCCGCATCGGCCATCTCCGCGGCGACCTGGCCGATGGCCTTGGAGACACGGCGCAGGGCCTGCTCGCAGAGATTCTGCATTCACAAGAAGGCAAACTGTCGCGCCGCATCCGTAAGGAACTCGCCGAACGCGACACACGGATCCAGCTCACGCTGCCGCGTGCCCTCTGGCAATCATCCGCGCCGGACGACAGTCATTAGCCCAGACTCGGCCTCGCCCCGCCACTCATCACACACTATTTACTACCCCGCACCTGCGTTTCCGCCGCCTCAATCGCCCGCAAGAGCCCCTTGGCCTTGTTAAGCGTTTCCTGGTATTCGCTGGCCGGCACGCTGTCGGCGACGATCCCGGCGCCGGCCTGGATGTAGGCCATCTGCCCCCGTATGACGAGCGTGCGAAGCGCAATGCAGGTATCCATGTTGCCGGTGAAGTCGATGTAGCCCACGGCGCGCCGTACGGCCCGCGGCGGTGCTTTTCAACTTCGTCGATGATCTCCATCGCACGGACTTTCGGACGCCGGAAACCGTCCCCGCCGGCAGTCCGGCCCGCAGCGCGTCGAGCGCCGTCATCCCGTCCCGCAGCTGGCCGGTCACATTCGACGTGATGTGCATCACGTGGCTGTAACGCTCCACCTGCATCACGTCGCTGAGCTGCACGGTGCCGTACTGCGCGACGCGACCCACGTCATTGCGCGCCAGGTCCACCAGCATCACGTGCTCGGCGCACTCCTTGGGATCGGCCAGCAACTCGGCGGCGAGCGCTTTGTCTTCGACGTCGTCCCGGCCGCGGCGGCGCGTCCCGGCCAGCGGCCGGATCGTCGTCACGCCGTCTTCCACACGCACCATGATCTCGGGCGAGCTGCCGACGAGCGTCACATGCGGCGTCGTCAGCAGGAACATGAACGGGCTGGGGTTCACGACGCGCAGAGCGCGGTAAATGTCCAGCGGCTGCGCGCGAGTCTGCAACTGGAGCCGCTGGCTGATCACGACCTGGAAAATGTCGCCGGCACGGATGTATTCCTTGCAGCGTTCGACGGCCCCCTCGTAATCCGCCTGCGTGCAGTCGGACGTCCAGGCGAGGTGCGGATCGCCCCCGACGGCAATATCGACCGCCTTCAGTTCCGGCGGCGGGGTCTGCAATCGCGTGCAGAGGTCGTCCACGCGGCCGCATGTCCGCTCGTACTCCGCTTTCAGGTCCGGCGCATCGCCGCGACCATGTACCACGACCAGGACCGTCTTGTTGATGTGGTCGAATATCACCATCCGGTCGTAGAGCGCGAACGACAGATCGGGGAGTCGTCGGTCATCCTCCGGCGGATGCGGCAGCCGTTCGGAATATCGGATCACGTCGTATCCGGCGTAGCCGACGGCGCCGCCGCAGAACCGCGGCAGTCCGGCGAGATGCACGGCCGGATACTGGTTGAGAATCGATTGCAGGTCGGCCAGCGGATCGTCAGCAGTCAGCTGCTGCGTTCCCGCCGCATCGGTAATGGTGACGTTTTGCCCAAACGCCGACAGGTTCAGGAACGGGTCAGCCCCAACGAAGCTGTAGCGGCCGACTTTTTCACCCCCGACCACGCTCTCGAACAAAAACGCATCGCCGCCGGCCGACCGGATGCAACAATAGGCAGAGACCGGCGTCAGCGTGTCGCTGAGAAGCTGGCGATAGACCGGCACCAGCCGGGACCGGCCGGCCAGTTGGGCGAATTCTTCGAACGACGGCAGGTAGCGGGTCATCATTTTGAGTCCACAACAGGCGGAGGACTGTCGCACAGCGGAATCCGGAATGCAAGAAGTGTCCAGGACAGTTTGACGAGCCGTGCCAACGGGGACAGCGCTGCGACTGCCGTCCGGGACACTGCCTCGCCGCCGTCAAAAATCGCGTCATTGACACACTTTAGGGTCACAATAGAATGAAATCACCCGATCTCCGCAGGTTCGCGCGCGATCGTGCGGACGCGACCTGACTGCAGGCGGATGCCCATGAAAAAATGTCGCCGGTGCACCAAACCGGCCACGCTGCACATCACCGAAATCCGAAACGGGGAGGCCCAGGCGCTGCACCTGTGCGAGGGGTGTGCCAAGGACTACCTGCAGTCGGTCTCTCCCGGCAGTCCGGAAGAGGAAGCCGCGTCCTTCGAATCGGGCGCCCCTTCCGAATCCGACTCCGAACAGGCCCCGGACGAACGCGATTCCCTGACCTGCCCGCAGTGCGGCATCACCTTCAAGCAGTTCCGCAGCCAGGGGCGGCTCGGTTGTCCGCACGACTACGTCGCCTTCCGCGAAGAACTCGTGCCGCTGATCGAGAGCATCCACGGGGAGTTGCAGCACGTCGGCAAAGTTCCCAGGCACGTTCCCGGAATCAGCCGCAAACAGTACGATCTGCTCAAACTGCGGTCCGACCTGAAGTCGGCCGTGCAGAACGAACAGTACGAGGAAGCGGCGAAACTACGCGACCAGATTCAGACGCTGGAAGCGGAAATGCGGCAGCCGGCGCCGGAGTGACTGGCGGACGGCCTGAAGGTTTTCGGATGAACACGGTCTGGCGGGAGAGCGGATGTGGACCTGGACGCCCTGACACACACCAGCGGTGAGTGGCTGCGCGGGAGCGGTCCCGACTCGGACATCGTCATCTCCAGCCGCATCCGCCTCGCCCGCAACCTCGCTGAGTTCCCGTTCCCGCCCCGGACCGACGACGCCGTCCGCGCTGAAATCGAAACGCTGCTCCGCACGCACGTGCAGGCGGTCGAGTCCGTCGGCGAACTGTCGTACTTCAACGTCAATTCGCTTCAGCCGATTGACCGGCAGTTGCTGGTTGAGCGGCAGCTCATCAGTCGCGAGCACGCCGAGACGCACGGCTCGCGCAGCGTGAGCATCGGCCAGCGGGAAACCGTCAGCCTGATGATCAACGAGGAGGACCACCTGCGGATGCAGGTGCTGCGCAGCGGGCTGGCCCTCGACGACTGCTGGAACGAAATCAGCCGGATCGACGACGAGCTCGACCAGCGCGTGAGTTTCGCCTTCAGCGAGGAATTCGGTTACCTGACCGCCTGCCCGACGAACGTCGGCACCGGCATGCGCGTGAGTGTGATGCTGCACTTGCCCGCGCTGGTCCTGACGAAGGAAATCCAGAAGGTCTTCCAGGCCCTGCACAAGATCAACCTCGCGGTCCGCGGACTGTACGGCGAGGGGAGCCAGGCGATGGGGGATTTCTACCAGATCTCCAACCAGGTCACGCTGGGAAAGACCGAGCAAGCGATCATCCAGACCGTCAAGGACGTGGTGCCGAACATCATCGCGTACGAGCGCCGCGTCCGCCGCGCGCTGGTGAAAGAGAACCGCCAGCGGCTGCACGACCAGGTCGCGCGGGCGTTCGGCATCCTGCAGAACGCGCAGACGATCACCAGCGAAGAGACGATGCACCTGCTGTCGAGCGTGCGGATGGGGATCAACCTCGGCCTCGTCGATGGGATCGAGATGCCGGTCGTGAACGAACTCTTTATCCACACGCAGCCGGCCCACCTCCAAAAGCTCCGCCACGAAACGCTCGAATCCTCCGAGCGCAACGTGGCGCGGGCCGCGTATCTGCGCCAACGGCTGGGCAAAAGCGATTCGCAGAACTAGGCGCAGGCGGTCCCGATCCGGAAACGTCAGCGCCCGGAGATCATTGGGTACCTGCGCAGGCGGTCCGCAGCGTCGCCTCCAGACTTCCGCCGGCATTCACGGCAACTGGGTATCGTTCAACGGCCCCGCTCCAGGCTGTTGCGGATGGCGAAAAATCCTGCCGCCGCGCTGACGGCCAGGCCGAGATTGCACAGCCAGAGCAGGCCGTCGAGCGAACCCGGGCGCACCCAGATCTCCAGTGGCAGCCACGCATAGACCAGAAATCGGGGCCGCACGACCCACGTGTACGGCCGCTGCAGTGCGTTCCGCGCCATGGCAAACAGCGCCACCGCGCAATACAGCACGGTGAACAGGCTGCCCGCACTCGCGCTCACCCGGCCTGCGCACATCAGAGCCACGATCAGCGCAGTCACCACCAACTGGTCGGCCATCGTGTCGGTGAACGAGCCGCGCGGTGACGCGACCCGCTGGCGGCGCGCCAGCGGACCGTCCAGGCCGTCGAGCAGGACGTGCAGCACCAGGCCGACGAGCGCCAGCACTGGATTGACGAACCAGAGTCCGCCGGCCGCCAGGCCCGCCGCCAGTGACAGCAGCGTGACGTGATCCGCCGTCGCGCCGCAACGGGTGAGTCCGTCGAGCAGAGCGGCAAGCCACCGGCCGCGCCACTGCTGGCCGCGGGTCATCCACCGGCGTTCACCGCTCGAGTAGCAATCAACGGTCCAGATCGATCGGTTTCGCAAGGACGCTGTCAGGGGCATGGGCGAACATCCTGTTGGGAGGTCCCGGCGTCAGGCATGAATCGGTGGGTCAGGGAACAAGGCGTCAAACCGGCGCAAGCGCAACGCGGATTCCCACAGAGATTCCGATCGACCTAAGACGCAGTCGTGCCGCGAGTTGGGAATCGCCCGCAGGGCGGGTATGCTCGCAAACTCAGGCGGCGCCGCGTTCGGCAGCCCCATCCCGGAATCTGCACAGCATGCCGTCCAGCGCGAACCACACCGGCACCGCCCCGTCCGTCGCCCCGCTGACACGCGGCCAGCAGCACCACGTGCTCTGGCTGGCGTTTCTGGCGTGGATGTTCGCCGGATTGCAGATCCAGCTCTTCATCCTGATCCATCTGCAGATGATGGACGGCCTGCTCGGCAGCGGCTTTGACGACAAAACCGCGACGCTCTGGTTCGCCCGGTTCCAGGCGGCGTCGATGTTCGGCGCCGCGGCCGGCGGCTGGCTGTTCGGCACTCTGGGAGACAGCCTCGGCCGGACGCGTTCGATGGGCCTGAGCGTGTTGTGCTACTCCGGATTTACGCTGGCCTGCTACTTCGCCGACTCCATTTCGGCGATGTTTGCCCTGCGGTTTCTGGCCTGCCTGGGGATCGGCGGAGTCTGGCCGAATGCCGTCGCCCTCGTCGCGGAGGCCTGGCCCTCCGCCTCGCGGCCGTTTCTGGCCGGACTGCTGGGCGCGGCGGCCAATGTCGGCGCCGTCTTCCTCGGCGTCACCGCCTATCACTGGCATGTCACCAATGGCGACTGGCGCTGGACGCTGCTGATCGGCGCAGCGCCGGTCGGCATCGGTGCCTGGATCCTCATTGCCGTCCCGGAATCGCGCCGCTGGCTCGCCGCGAAAGCCGAAGCCGCCAACACCCCGCGCGGTTCCTCACTCGGCGAAATCCTGCGACCGCCGCTGCTCTACACGCTGCTGCTGGGAATCGGCCTCGGCGCCGTGCCGGTCGTCGGCACTGCCGCTAATGCAAGTTGGGTCAACCCCTGGACCTCGAAAGTCAAAGACGCGGCGGCCGGCGGCGCGGCCCAAAAGTCCAAACCAGATCCCGGCAGCAAAGCCCTGACGATGATCAACCGCTCCGGTGGCGGCATCCTCGGCAGCCTGCTGGGAGGCATCATCGCCAGCTTCTTCGGCCGACGGCTCACCTACTTTCTGATCAGCCTGGGAACGCTCGCTCTCAGCAGTTGGATCTACGGCTGGATCAACCCGCTGCATCCGTACTTTCAATACTACGTGTTTGCCTATGGATTCATCGGCGTCGCGTACTTCGGCTGGTTGCCGCTGTTCCTGCCGGAGATGTTCCCGACACGCGTGCGGTCGACCGGTGCTGGAATCTCCTTCAACACCGGGCGGATCATCGCCGGGATCGTGGCGCTGACCACGACTTCGATCGTGGCCGCCACCGGCGGCGACTACGCCGCCATTGGCTTCTGGAGCGGAATGATCTACGTCGTCGGAATGTTCATCATCTGGCTCGTCCCGCGCACCCCGCCGGTGCTTGCGGACTGACGGGAAAAACAGGATCTAACGGAGCTAACAGAGGAGGAAACGAAGACAGAACCGCGAAAGGCGCGAAAGAAGCGAACGGACAAGAGGTTTTCGCGGTCAAATCTGCTGACCGGCACTCCAACGATTGGATGCAACGATGGGCCGAGTTGCGAATTGCAAATCTTTTCGCCGTTTTCGCTACTTTCGCGGTTCCTTTAAAATTTCCTTCGCTTCGTTGCCTCTGTTCTCTCCGTTGCCTCCCGTTTGTCCTTCTTCGGAGTCTTGTTGACTCACCTTGCAGCGTAGAACCGCAGCGCAAACAAGTCCGCATCGTTCATCACGAACCGCAACTTCACCGGACGTCCGGCCAGCGCGCCGACATCCGCACCGTTCTTCCAGCGCACATCCCGCTCGATCTCATTGCCAATCGTCTCAACACTGTCATCCAGCGTGAAACCCGGAAGCGCCTGCCCGTCCACGTCCTGAACCTCCACGCGAATCCCCCCGGCGGCGGACGTTGAGAAGTTCAGCGACAGCCGATTACCCGCAAACGTCACCGGCCGCGTCACCAGCTCTCCGCCGCCAAACGGCGCCCGCACCGACGCGAAACCATCCAGCCGCAGCGTATACCGCTGCAGATGCGCCGTGAGCTGTCCGTAATCCTGCTGGACATACAGCGACATTTCCGTCGGACCGGTCTGCACAACGTTCAGTGCTGGATAATTCGTCCTCGACACCCAGTTCTTGAGACCGATCCCCGGCCGGATCAAGCTGCCCAGAAACGACCGGTCGTACCGGTCGCCGCCGCGCGAAGACATGAATACCGCATCCGACGTGTCATGAAAGTAGCTCGGATGCACGCCGATCGCGTCCGCCTGCTCGTCGTTCACGACCTGCCGCCCCGGCATGAATCGCGCCGCCGTCGCCACGTAGATTTGCGGCGCGCGGAAGTACGGCTGCGTCTGGTTCGTGTACAGATGCTGGCTCGGCCGTCCCGACTCGGTGTCGCTGTACATCATCTGCACCGGTTCCGTCCAGTTCACGAAGTCCGGTGATGTGCTCCGCGCGATCGCCCGGATCCCATCCACGGCGCGTCGGTAATACAGCACGTAACAGTTCTCCGAGACCGACCACAACGGCACGTTCTGCGAATCGAACACCCACTCCTTGTCCCGGAACACCGGTTCCTCGCGCAGCTTGGTCCAGTGAATCCCGTCCGGCGAGACATACCCGATCAGCCCGCTCTTCGCCGTCCCGCCAACGGCTTTATAGCGCTGTTCAGGCAATGCCGCCGGATTGACATCCAGAAACGGACAGAAGTTGTGCGTAACCGGCGCTGCGTTGGACAAGATCACGTTGTTGTCGCGCGTTCCTTGCACCTCGAACAGACGCAGATTCGGTTTCGTCCACGCCAGTCCGTCGTTCGATTCGGCATAGCAGGTCACCTCAGCGTCGCTGCCGTCTGCCTTCGCATCCGGCATACCGCGGTAGTACATCCTCAAGACGTCGCCGTCGCGGATGATCGTCGTATACCCGCAGAATCGTCCTTCCCACGGATTGTCGAAGGCGATCACGGACCCGGAGTCGCGCGGTTCATGCAGAAACAGCTCGGCCCCGTCGAGCGACTCGATCAGGTAGCGGTCGACAAACAGCTCCCGTCGCAACCCAAGTTCCACCGGCGCACCCGGTTCCGCGCCGTAAGCGATAGCGCCCGCAAACATGAGAACCGCGGCACCGATGCAGCTTGCAAAAATGGGCACGGCAGGCTCCTGATCCGTAAGGTTTCGAGACTCCCGGAGGCGATTTGCGTGCTAGTGTACAGTGGGTTGCGTCACGTGTCCCGGATACTCGCCATTCAGCGTCGGGGCACGGCTCGTTGAATCGGCCTCGCAGCAGGCATCGTGCCCCGTCTGACAACTGTCCGGGACACGTCACCACGTCTGCCAGTTTTCCCCGCCGCGCCGACGGCTGCTATGATTCCCTCGGCCTCCGACCGCACGAGATGCAAGGACACACCGTGCCGACTGCGAGCTTGCTCGTCATTCAGGGAGTCGACCAGGGGACGCGGTTCGAGATCGAATCGGGACGCATCCGCCTCGGACGCGGTGCGCAGAACGAAATCCGCATCCTCGACACCGAAGTCTCCCGCCGGCATGCCACGGTCTCCGCCCAGGGGGATCGTTACATCCTGCAGGACGACAACAGCTCCAACGGCTCGTTCGTCAACGGCCAGCCCGTCCGCTCGCAGGTCCTCCGCAACGGCGACCAGGTCCAGATCGGCCGCACGATCCTCCTCTTCCAGGCCGCTGGAGCCGATGCCTCGTCCCTGGTCGCCGAACGGGTCGACCTCCTCAGCGAGCCTGGCGAAGACCGCTCGCAGATCATTGGCGCCCTCGACAGCGCCGCCGGCTTCGCGCTCGCGCAGCAGGTCGCCGCCGGCGTCCCCCCCGCACACGCCGATTCCTCCTTGCGGGCTCTCTACCGGATCGGCGAAGAAGCCGTCCGCCCCTCCGCCAGCATCGACGAAGTCCTGCAGCGGATCCTCGACCTCACGCTCGAAGCCGTGGGTGCCGATCGTGGCTGCATGCTGATCGCCGACAGCAAGACCGACCGTATCGAGCCCCGCGTCCTCGCGCACCGCGGCGGCGGCGACGTCGGCGAGCGCATGCCGATCTCGACCGGCATCGTCGAGTTCGTGATCAACAACCTGCAGGCCGTCCGCACGTCCGATGCGGCACACGATAAGCGATTCGATCCCGGACGCAGCATCCTCGAGGCCGGCATCCGAGAAGCGATGTGCGTTCCCATGCATGGTCGCTATGAGCTGCTCGGCGTCATCTATGTCGACACCACCACTCGCGCAGGACGCGCTGTTCAACAACGCCCCAACCCACTACTTCACAGACGAGCTCCTGACACTGCTCCTGGCGGTCGGGCGGCAGGCCGCTCGCCGTCGAAAACAACCGCTACCAGCAGGCTCTCGTCACGGCCGAGCGCCTGGCCGCCGTCGGCCAGACGATCGCCACCCTCAGTCACCACATCAAGAACATCATGCAGGGGGCCGCGCGGCGGCAGCTATCTCGTCGATACGGGACTGAAGAACGACGACGACGCGACCCTCCGTAAAGGTTGGGAACATCGTCGAGCCGCAACCAGAACCGTATCTATTCGCTCGTGATGGACATGCTCACGTTCAGCAAAGAGCGCCGCCCCGAACTCGCACCGGCGGACGTCAACCAGGTCGTGAGGGACGTCTGCGAACTGATGCAGGGGCGTGCCGACGAGCTGGGCATCAAGCCTCGACATGCAGCCGTGCGCAAGCGCGCGTGCCGAAGTCGCTGTTCGATGCCGAAGCATGCACCGCGCCGTCCTCAACATCGTCACCAACGCCTTCGACGTGCTGGAGGGCACCAGCGACGGCAAGGTCCAGATCCTGACGGGCTATGAAGCGGACGACGAACAGTTGTTCGTCGAAGTCATCGACAACGGCCCCGGCATCCCCGAAGAAGAGCTGCCTCGGCTGTTCAGCCTGTTCGAGTCGACTATAAAGCGTCAGGTGGCACCGGCCTCGGCCTCGCCGTCAGCCAAAGATTCTTCGCGAACACGGCGGCGAAATCAGTGTCGAAGCCGCTCCCGGCGAAGGCACTCTTCGCTTCCGCCTCCTGGCCGCTCCTCAACGAAGAGCGCCTGGCGCGCCGACTCCGCCGAGTACGACGTCCGCGACTGATTGCCGCGCTCGCATGACGCCTCGGCAGGGCGAGGCCGCGTCGGGAGGGCGAGGCTCCTGGCGAGCCGCTCGTTCGCCATCGCCGTTCAAGCCCACTCTCGCTCACCGAACGAAATAGCGACCTGAGCCGCCCAATTCCTGCCACGCAAGACTCAATTCTCCAAATTGACTCTAAGATCGGACCGTTTCGAGCGAAACACAAGGCGACGGTTTCAGACCTCCGCCGTACGCGTGATGCGGAGCGGCCCTGCCGCGACGCATCGACGACGGCCGAATTCCGTTAGCATATCAGACATTGATCGACTGCCTGCACACACGAGCGGCTCGCCGGGAGCCTCGCCCTCCCGCTTTCCTGCGCGACGTCACTCGTCCCAGCGAAAGCATCGCAGCGCCATGACTCCCTTCGACCCCAAGTCGATCACCCGGCCGGATCCGCGGCTGATGAAGTACTACCTGTCACCGCTCCTCACCGGGCCGATGTTTCCGATTGTCATTCTGCCGCTGTACTTCAAGTAATGAGACGCTCAAGTACAGGTTCGACGATAGCGGCATCTCGATGTCGTGGGGCATTCGTTTCGCCGCGAGATCTATCTCACCTATCGCCGCATCCAGGACATCCACCTCACCCGCAACCTGATCCAGCGTTGGTTCGGTCTCGCCACTGTCGCCGTGCAGACCGCCTCGGGCAACGCCGCCGCCGAGATGAGCATCGAAGGCGTCCTCGCCGCTGACGAACTCCGCGATTACCTCTATGGACGAATGCAAGGCGGGCGCGCGGTGAGACTTCGGCCGGATCTGAAACCGTTGCAGCAACCGTCGATGCACACCCCGCTGACGAACCCACCATCCTGCTGCGCGAAATCCGCGACTCACTGCGATCGCTCGCCGCCGCTCGGGAGACGCAGCCATGACGACACGAGTCGAGCGCACCGGCGTACGGCTGTATCAGGGCCTCTGGGGCTTCCTCGTCCGCTGGTTCCGCGTCCCGGCCGAGCCACCCACGTTGCCGGTCGCCCTCGGCGAAACCGCCAACTCGTTTCAGCCCGCGCCTCGGCTACCTCCGCTGGCTCAAGTTCCAGTTCTGGCTGCTCACCGGCATCCTCAGTTGCAGCTTCCTGGTGACTGCGCTGGTGCTGCTGTTCGCCGTGCCCATCGTGGGCGTCCTGCTCGCCCCGCTGGTCATCGCTGCCGGCGTTTCCCGCCCTCGCCTGCAAGCACCGCGATCCACCCTCAAGTACGACTCCACCTGGTACGTCCTGGTCGACCGCAGCCTCCGCATCCGCCGCGGCATCTGGATCATTCACGAGACGACGATCACCTACGAAAACATCCAGAACGTCACGGTCAACCAGGGTCCGTTGCAAGCGCTACTGGGATCGCCGACGTCGTTGTCCAGACGGCCGGCGGCGGCGGCGGCCAGCCGCAGCAGCGCAGATCAGCGGCATGCCCATTGCGGATTAATCGAAGGCATTACCGACGCGCCGCAGATTCGCGACCTGCTCGTCAGCCGCATGCGCCACTCCCGCACGGCCGGCCTCGGCGACGAACATCACGACCACGACGGCTGGTCGCCGCAGCACATCGCCCTGCTCCGCGAAGTCCGAGACGCCGCCTGCCCTCATCCCGGTGACGTAGCCCGCGCGCAACGTTCCCAGCAATCGCTTGCGGTTTCGCACTCACCGCCCCAGCGGCACCGGCGAGAATCCGCGATGCATGTGTCCGCTCGTGATGGATCGTGTTCGTCGCCACGATCCCGTCCTTCAGCGAGTCGATCGCCTGTGGCCCCCCGGTCTGCGGATTCGGCTCGTACAGCGCGCGCTGGTGCTTCCCACCGTCACGCGGATCCGATGTCCAGCCGAAGACCTGGCTCAGCCACCCCACGTCGAACGGAATCTTCGGGTCACCGCTCGATTCATCAGCACCTTGTCGAACCCTTCGCGATACCGCGCCCGCCACGGGTAGTCGACGATCACCAGGATCAGACCGCCCATCCGGATACACGTCGCTGACACGCACAATGAAGTCGGTATCGCGCGCGGTGGACGACACAGCAGTTTCCGTCTTCGGATTCGTCCTGTCCATTCCACCGGGGCGCCTTCAGCGGCTCCGTCGTGAACGTGCGGACCTGGGGCTGATTTTCGTAGAAGCGCAAGGCGTCCGTCGCCCCGGGAAATGACGTCCCCGGAATCGACATTGGGTTCTTCGGATCGCTGCGGTAACTGGTTCTTGATTCCGCGGCTGTCGTATGCATTGGCGGACGCGGTGGCAGCGTCCCCTTCTCGCCGAAGTACATTGGGCGCGGCCTTCGCCAGCGGCGGCCAGTCATTCGCTTCCCGCCATTCATTGCCCGCGCCGGGCTCATCCACTGCCCCCATCACGTAGGCCACCGCACCGCTGGCTCACGCTCGACCCCGTTATCCTCCCCCTTCAGGAAGTGATTGAACCACCGCACCATGTGCGGCACTTCCTCCCACGCGGCATTCTCGGGATACGTCAGGTCGCCGACCTTGTTCCCCTTGTTGAGCCGGCCATGCAGCCACGGGCCGATGATGAGCTGCGCGCCGACCGACCGTTATCCCCCGCGATGCTGACGGCCAAGAAAACTGTCGATCGAACCCTGATTCATGAAGTCGTACCAGCTCCCGATCGTGAAGCACGGGACGTTCATCTTGTCATGCCGTGAGCAGTCCTCCTGCTCCCAGTACGCGTCGTAGTCCGGATGCCGGTCCCACTCCTGGCAGGAGTTGCTCCAGGTTGTCCGCCGGGTTTCGACAGTTCGTCGCCAAAGCGCTTTGAACCGCTCCGGCCGTGTCGTCCCGCCGATGCGATACCCTTCGTGAAACAGGCTCAACCCCGTATCGGTCATGTACTGGCAGACCAGGTGCGGCGGCTGCGTCACCGCCAGGAAGTTCTGCGCATAGCCCCCCTGCGAGCTGCCGAACGTCCCGACCTTGCCGGTGCTCCACGGTTGCGTGGCCAGCCATTCGCACACGTCGTATCCGTCCTGCAGTTCACCCCAGCCGATCGTCCGATACCCGACCCACTTCCCTTCCGAATCCCAAGTCCCCCGGTAGTTCACCAGCGCCACAGCGTACCCATGCGCCGCCAGGTCCGCGGCGGCCTTCCGCGTCCCCGCCCCGCGCAGGTCCGCATACCGCTGCTCGAACACCACCGGCCACGGCCCCGGCCCCGGCAGCGTGTAGACCCATACCGACAGCTTCACCCCGTCCCGCATCGGCACCATCTCGTGCCGCTCAATGACGAGCCCCAGATTGACGTCTTCCGCCGCCGGCAATCCGCCGCAGGTCAAGACGACCAGACACAGAGCGCCGAACCTCGTGACACTTCGCATGGCATCGCTCGCAGGGTGCAGAAGAAACGCGACAATCCGCAGTCTGCAAGAGCGAGAGTTCAAACGCAACCACACGCGCGCGATTTCGGTCTCGATGGTCCGGCGCCGAAGGTCGCTTCACGCCGCCGACTCGACGATCGTCGCCGAGTCCATCATCACGATGCCAGCGCCGCCTCCGCCGCGACAGTGCACAATTCGGACACGTCGCGAACAATCCGGTCGGGCCGATAGGCGAACCGCGGCAGATCGTGCTCTTGTGTGCCCCCGCTGAGGGTCAGGACCGTCTGGCAGCCCATCTGCAATCCGCCGAGTATGTCGGTCTCCATCGTGTCGCCGACCATCGTGACGTCCTCGGGCTTCTGACCCAGTTCTTCGCAGGCGAGGCGAAACATGACGGGGCTGGGTTTGCCCACGCTGAAGGCGGTGCGCCCGGTGGCGGACTCCAGCATCGCGACAATCGCACCGCAGCCGGGACGGTTGCCGTTGTGCGTCGGGCAGGAAGGATCAAGGTTCGTGGCGATCAGCTTGGCGCCGCGCTCGATCATCCGCACGGCCGCTTCGAGCATCTCAAAGTTGAAGGCACGGCCTTCCCCGACGATTACGTAGTCCGGATCGTGGTCGACGATCGCAAAGCCGTTGTGATGCAGGGCCTGGAGCAGGCCCCCTTCGCCGATGACGTAGGCGGTGCCGCCCGGCTTCTGCCGCGCGAGGAACCGGGCGGTGGCCATCGCGCACGTAAAGATTTGCGACTCGTCGGCCTCAATCTGCATGCGGCGGAGGCGCGTGGCGACGTCGCGGCGGGTGCGCTGGCTGTTGTTCGTAAGAAACAGGAACGGCGTCCGTGACGCCTGCAGTTCGGCGATCCAGCGCAGGGCGCCGGGGATCACCGCGGAACCGCGATACACCACTCCATCCATGTCGATCAGGAATCCCTTCGTAAACACCGTTGATCTCCGTTGCTGTGCGGATGTTATCCGCGATTGTGAGCGTCACTCGCGGCGGTTTCAGCACTCTATCGTCGGCGTCGCTGGAATCCGGGAAGCTCCCGCGAAGTCGCAATGAAGAAATGACCTGACTTTCGCTCCTGCTCGGTCGCAGCCGCGCCTTCCCGGACTTGAAACGAACACTCACTGGCCGTGGATTGCAATTGACGTACCGGGCCGACGTTTTTCATTGAAAACACGGGTTTTTCCCGGGCTTCTGGGGCGCACTGCCGGTCGGACGATCAATTCGTGCGCAGAGAGGATGCAGGCGGCGGAGCGCGGCGGCCGTTGAAATGCCGCCACTTCGGCGCTGCGCGGCAGCAACGCTGAAAGTGTCCTCGTTCCATCGCGGCAACGTTGCTTGCTGCCGCCGTGCGACACGGGTGCTGCGATCACGCGTCCATCTGCGGCGCAGACTCGAGAAACCGAGCACCGGCTGAGAAATTCCGCAACCACGTCGGAATTCGATGCTACGTTTAACCCCATCGGTACACCGGACAGCGCCGCAATCGCGGCCGGCCTCGTCCTTCCGTGTGTCCGAGCGGGTTCTCGAAGGCTCCGGCGAGTTCATCCGGACGCGAGTTTCATCACCACCCAAGACACAGGTACGCACTCCTTCGGCGGCGGCATTTCCGCAGGTCGATGGAGAACGCAGAGTTTGTTGCGGGCTTGTTGCCACGCGTCGGTGCACCGTCGGTGCGCCGAGTGACCGAGGCGACTCGTAATCCCTTGATTTCGGAGGTACTGCTGATGTCTCAAGAAACTCACATTTTCTCCCGGAAAGGCCTGTGGATCTGCGCCATCGCGGCAGTTCTGGCCAGCGCCTGGATGTGCTCCGACGCCTTTGCCGGCAAGAAAGGGGCCAGCAGCGGATCGAACGCATCGAACTCGGGACAAGACAACGGCGTCGCGCATCGTGTCGCTGCGCTGGAAGCGGCCATGGCCGACACCCAGACGGCCCTGACAGACGCGCTCGATCGCATCACGCTGCTGGAAGGAGACGTTACCGCCTTGGAGGCACGCGTCGCGGCGCTGGAAGCCGCAGCGGCGCTTCCGTAAGCCTGAGATTCCGACAACGCACACGACCGGTCGGGGTCTGTGATCCCGCCCGGTCGTGCGTCGTCTTTCGGCGTGCCGCGTCACTTGATCGGCAGCGTGTACGTCAGCGCACCGACGGCGGCGCCCTTCTTCACGCTCTTGTAGTGCGCGTGGCACATGACGCACTTCTCCATGACGACCGGAATCGCGGTCATTGCGCGGAGCTGCGGCTTGCCGTCGATCTCCACAACCTGGTCGTAATAGCTTTCCCCGGCCTTGAGCCGGTCGACCCCGGCCCGGTCGAAGTCATCCGCCGCCACGTTCTTCTCGTCGTACGGCTGGCCAGTCACGTCGATCAGCCGCACCTGGTGCGATCCGTCTTTTGCGACGCGCTTGAAGAGTTCGACGGCGGCCGTGCCGGCCGAGACGTCGTCCTCTTTGTTCACGTAAGTCTCGGTAATCAGCACGACGGCGTTCTTGTAGATGTTGTCGAGCATCTTGACGGTATCGCGGGTCCGGCCGACGGCCGCTTCGTCGGCTTTCGGCGCCGGCTTCGCCGCCGGCTTGTCGGCGCCTGGCAGTGCGACCGCGACGGCAGTCAGGATGGCGGCGGTGAGGCCGCCCAGAACGAGCGCTTTGGGCATGTGCAGTTTCTCCGGTTTCCTTGAGGAAAAAATTCTCCGCAGCCGGCACAGCGCATGTGTCGTTGGCCGCCGGCCGCGGTCTTAACTCTCCGTCCGCGCCAGTTGGCGGCGAGTCGGCGAGACGTCGGCCAGCGTGACGCTGTTGAGGTACTCCAGCTGCCGGCGTTCGGCTTCTGCCAGGACCCCTTTGAGCTTGCAGTAGGACTGAATCGTGCAGACGTTTTCGGTGGCCACGCACTCGAGCAGGTGCAGGTTCCCTTCGAGCGCTGAACCACTTCACCCACGCGGATGTCCTCCGGCGACCGGGCCAGTTCGATGCCGCCGCCGATGCCGCGGACGCCGCGCAGATAGCCGCAACGTGCCAGCTGATTGACAACTTTGGCGACGTGATTCGCCGAGATGCCGAACAACCCGGCAACGTCTGCAACCGCGCGGCCGCTGCGGGCCGTCAGGTACATCAGCGTCCGTAGGCCGTAATCGGTCTGGGTGGTGAGCGGCATGCAGGGCGCCTAAAGATGTATAATAAATACCTATTTTGCAACAAATTATCGCGACCGACCGAACGCGTCAACCTTGGCAGATCACAGGGACGCCGTGACGCGAAGCAGGGGCTGCGGGACCAGGCGTTCCCCGCATGAAATTCGCCGGGGAGGGCGTCGCCGGAGACGCCCCGGGACGCCAGCAGCGTCCCGTATCCAATCGACTAGACTTTCGGCTCCCAGCCGGGTTCGTAGTCCCGGCTCGGGGTCGCATGGCGTCGGCGTCGGCGACGATGTGCCCGTTTTCGGCGCCGCATGTCAGCGTGCGGCCCGTGCGATGGGCGATGTTGCCGAGATGGCACAGCAGCGTGCTCCCGTGGCCGTCCAGAATCTCGGCGTTGAGCTCCAGCGGCTTGTCGTTGCGAATCGCGGCCAGAAAGTTTCGGCATGCAGCGCGTCGGTGTAACTCGACGCTTCCTCACGGACGATTTTGTCCTTGTTGAGCTCGAAGATGCGGAACGTGCCGCTGTAGTCGAGTTCAGAGCGCCGGGTTTCGCCGTAGAGGTGACGAACGCGACCTTGGCGTCGTGCCGGTTGCAGCTGAGACCTTCCCAGGTCGCCATCCGGCCACCGTCGAACTCGAAGCAGACGGTATGCGTGTCGGGCGTCTGCTGGTCGTCCTGGAAGTGGTAGCGTCCGCCGGAGGACGTGACGCGAATCGGATAATCGACGCCCAGACCCCAGCGGCAGATGTCGAGACCGTGGGGGCCGTTGTTGCCGAGTTCGCCGTTCCCCCAGTGCCAGAACCAGTGCCAGTTGTAGGAAATGCGGTTGTCGACATAGGGACGCGCGGTGCGGGACCTTGCCAGAGATCATAGTTGAGATCGGTCGGCGGCTCGGCCGGCTTGCCGACGCCGATCGAAGTGCGATTGGTGTTGTAGTACGACCGCGCCAGATACACGCGGCCGATCGTGCCGCTGTGCAGCAGTTCCATCGCTGTACGGAAGCCGGGCGCGCTGCGGCGCTGCGAGCCCATTTGCACCGCGCGGTTGTGCTTGCGCGCGGCTTCGACGAGGAGCTCTCCTTCGCGCGGATTGTGCGAGCACGGCTTCTCGACGTAGACGTGCTTGCCGGCAGCGCAGGCCAGGATCGACGCCGGCGCGTGCCAGTGGTTCGGGGCGGCGACGACCAGCGCATCGACTTCGGGGTCATCCAAAATTGTGCGGAAGTCACCGACCCCCTGCGGAGAGGGGGCCAGCCGCTCCAGGCTCTTGAGCGCCAAGTTGAGGCGCTGGCTGTCGACCTCGCAGACATATTTGAGCCGCACACCGGGACAGTCGGCGAATGTATTGCACAGCGACATGCCGCGCTGCAGGCCCATCACGCCGACAGTGACCTGGTCGGAGGGGGCAAAGTTCTTCGCGCGGACGGCAGTGGGATAGGCGGCGAACGCAGCCGCAGCAGCGGTCGATGTCGAAAGGAACGTGCGGCGCGACAGTGGCAACGTCGACAAGGGGCACCTCGGCTCGGAGTAAGGATTACCGATTCCGCCGAGTATAGCAGTTGCAAAGCGTTACGCGTGGATCGTTCGTTCGCCAACGAAAGGCCGATATCGCGTCCACTGTCCCAAACTCTTAGGGAATGCCGCGTGCGTCATTCGACCGTGAGCATTGCCTTGTGAACTTCACCGCCTAACTCGAAGTCGAACAGGACGAGGGGACTCGCCGAAGTGACCACGTATTCGCAGCCGGCCTCAACTTGGACGCGCTGTCTCAGCCACTCTGCATCCACGTCCAAATGCTGCCTGTTCAGGGGGAACGCCAATCTTGCCCCTATGTCCTTAGGAAGGAGGAATGAGTTTCCCGAACCGGTCCCGTCATTCCAACGTTGCCCATCAACGATTTCTCCGATCCGTACCCCAATTGGAACCGAGGCCGACCAACTGATATATACTTGCCCGTGATCTTCAAATGTCACCTCGTCAATACGCACTCGGCAACTCTTGTCCCTACGAGCCACCGCGACCACGGTTAGGACGGCGAAGCACGCAACAGCGAGGAAGACAGTCGCTCCGACAAGTATCGTCCGTCGCGACACTGTTCTCATCATGAGTTGATCCCTCGACCGGCGCGTCTGAGTCGCTGGACCAATCACAACCTGCGATTTTCGACTGGACCGCGAGCAGTATATGGCACTACCTCGCCTCGGTCGTCCCGGCGACTGGCGCCGTCGCGTCAGGCGTCGGCAGCCGCGGCCCCGACGTCTTGGGCTGCGGCGGAGTCGCCGCGGGCAGCGGAATCTGCGGAAGCGGCTGCGGCACGTCGTCGTTGGGAGGCGACGGCTGCGGCGGTGCTTCGAGCGCCGCTGGCGCTTGTCCCGCCTGCAGGTTGGCCTGCTGCGTCTCGACCGGATCCGAGAGGAACACCTGCAAGTGCGGCTTCATGCCTCCCAGCCGCGCGGCTGCCTCAAACAGCGGCGCCGCGTGATCGGCGTCGTTGTCCATGTGCAGGACAACCCCCAGCAGGAACAGCCGGTCAGGATCGCGGATGTCCTCGCGCACCCAGTCGATGACCCGCTGCTTGAACTGCGTCTTCGGCAGCAGGTTCCGTTCGCCGATCAGATCGTCGAGAGTCGGGCCGGTGTGCGGCCAGTTCGGATCCAGCTGCAGGCCAAGCTTCAGATTCTGCACGGCGCCGGCGAAGTCGCTGCGGAACGCCTGGTTGATCCCCAGACGAAAATACGGCTCCGGGCGATCCGGCGCGGTCATCAGCGCCTGCTGGTATTCGCTGCGGGCGGCGTCGAGCTTCAGTTCCTGGAACTTCAGATCTCCTTCGTGCTGACTCCGCACGCTGCGGAGCTGCGCCGCTTCGCTCGACTTCTTGATGAACCGCTTTGGCAACTCCTCGACCGGCAGGTTTTCGAGGGGGGATTCCCATTGCCCCTGGTCGTGGGCGAACATGTTCTGCAGCGCCGCCTGCTGGTTGGGAGACACAGCCGGACTGAGCGACTGAAACAACGGCATGGTTGGAGCGTAGCCGTAACCGCCGCCGCCGTATCCGCCGTATCCACCCCACGAGCCGCCATAGCCGCCGCCGTACGGATAGACGTACACCGGGGGATAGATGAACGGACCGCCGAAGTACCCGTTGCCGTAGTAGCCCCCGCCCATTCCATAGCCGCCGCCCAGATAGCTGCCGGCATGATAGTGACGGCTGACATGGGGGTAGCCGCCGACAAACGCGGAGTTTCCCGCCGCGCCGCTGCCGCTGTGCCAGGACCGGCCGTATTGAGAGCGGTCGAAACCGTAACCTGGGGGGTACGACTGGGCCGATACTCCCCCAGTCAGCCCCAAAGCAGCCAACAAGACAGCGCTTGTGAACGCGTGTTTCATGACGGGCCTTTGCTGGAGCATCGTACCGGCGCCGCAGATAGAATTATGAATCGCGTCGAACCCGGGGTCAAGAAGGGGTCAAAGTTCATTCTCCATGGTCCATCGTCCATTGTGGAACATGGGAACTGCGAATGCGGAAGCATCAACAATCAACGATGGACAATGGACCAAGGACCTGTCGCCCCGTTGCTGTTGATCGGGATTGATGTAAAATCGAAACGTTCTTGAGAGAGGTCTCCCATGTCCGGGGGCTGGATTCGTGCCCATCTGCTGGCCGTCGGCGCGTGCTGCTGCATGGCGGCGGGCGCCTCGGCGGATGTCGTGATGCTCCGTAACGGGGGGCGGGTTCGGGGGGAACTGCGGACTGCTGAAGACGCTCCGGTTCTGGTTGTGACGACTCTGCTGGGCGGAACGGTTGCGATTGAGCAGTCGGCCGTCGACAACGTCGAGCGCCGCACGCCGCTGGTGGAAGAATACGAGACCCGCGCTCGGGACGCGGCGCACGACGTCGAGTCACACTGGGCCCTCGCCGACTGGTGCAAGGCGAACAGCCTGATGGAACAGCGCGCGGAGCAACTGCTGCTGCTGCTCGACATCGAACCGGATCACGCCGAAGCGCGAAAGATCCTCGGACACGTGCGACACAACGGCCGCTGGATGACGCGCGACGAGTGGATGACCGCGCGGGGCTACGTCCGGCACCATGGGAAGTACGTCACGCAGCAGGAGCGGGACCTGCTTCTGAAGTCCGAGACCGAGCGGACAGCCGAACAGGCCTGGTATCCGAAGGTGCGGCAATGGTTCAACTGGCTGACGGGCGGGAACGCGCAGCGGGCGGCAGAGGGGCGCAAGCAATTCTCTGCGCTCAAGGATCCCGATGCCGTGCCGGCGCTGGTGAATTTCCTGGGGGGACACCAGGACAGCAGCGTGCGGATGAGGTGCGTGCAGTTGCTGACGCAGATGCCGGGTATGAAGCCGGTCGAACCGCTGGTGCGGCAGTCGCTGTATGACGACGACCACGACATTCGTATCGCGGCCCGAAATGCCCTTAAACCGGAGCAGCAGGCGCTCGCGCTGGAGTTCTACGTGCCCGAGCTGCGGAACGAATCGAACAAGGTCGTGCAACGGGCCGCCGTGGCGATCCGCGACATGGGGGACATCACGGTCGTGCCGTACCTGATCGCGGCGCTCGTGACCAATCACACCTGGCGGTTTGAAGTTCCTGCCGGAATCAACGTCACCGTGACGTCCAGCAGCTACGTACCCTCCGAAGTGGAAATGCTCGCCCGGACCGGGCAGTTGCCGTACGGCGCCGTGGTGACGCCGTCCCCAGGTCAGACGCAGGCGACGCGGGCTGTGACCATCAAAGGAGACGTGCGCAACGCGGAAGTCCTGGAAGCGCTGAAGAAAATCACCGGCCAGGACTTCGGGTACAACAAGCGCGCCTGGGAAGTGTGGTGGCAGACGCAGGCCCACAGTTGAGGCCCCCGCACGCATGCCGTCATTTCAGCAGCCCGGCTGCTGCGGAGCAGCCCGGGCTGCTTCGCATTCTGCCCCCTCCGCTCGCCACAATCTTCGTGTTCCATGATCCCCCTGCGAGACAACCTTCCGTCGCGAACGACGCCCGTGGTGAATATCGCCATGATCGCGATCTGCGGACTCGTGTTCCTCGCGCAGCTGGCGGAACCCGAGGACCAGGGGACGCTCGTCGAGCGCTATGGCATGATCCCGGCGCGGGTCCTGCATCCCGACCAGCCGATCGAAGTCCCCGTCGAACAGCAGGAGACCGGCGACTACGAGTTGCGGCGATTGCCGAACGGCGAAGTCGTGCGGGTCCCGCAGGTGCGGACGATCATGCGACCGGCGGCCGTAGCCGGCGTGCCTGCGTCGCTGACGCTGCTGACGTGCATCTTCCTCCACGGAGGCTGGATGCACTTCCTGGGGAACATGTGGTTTCTGTGGATCTTTGGCGACAACGTCGAGGACCGGTTCGGACACATCGGCTATCTGGTCTTCTATCTGGCGGCGGGCGTCGCGGCGAGTTTGGCGCATCTCGTCTCGGACCCTGGGTCGTCCGTGCCGACAATCGGGGCCAGCGGCGCGATCGCCGGCGTCATGGGGTCCTATTTGGTCTCGTACCCGCACGCGCGCGTGCAGGCGCTGGTGCCGATCGTGTATGTGATGCAGATGGTCGTGTTGCCGGCGCCGATCTTCCTCGGCATCTGGCTGTTGATGCAGTTGTTCCAGGGAGTGAGTTCGATCACCGCCGTCGAGACCACGGGGGTGGCGTTCTGGGCGCACGTGGGGGGCTTCGTCGCGGGCGCAGCCGTGACCTGGCTGCTCGATAAAGTGCACTTCCTGCGGTCGAAGAACCCAATGATTCGACCGGGCACGGACCATGCGACGATGTATCGCTTAGGGTCGAGGGGCAGGGTCTAGGAACGGGAGTTGATGGTGGATCGAACCAACCGATCCCTGAGGGTGTCCGACCTCCGACGCTCGACGTCCAACCACTGTTGTCTCCCCTGAATCCTGAATCCCGACCCCTGAATCCTCGCGAAACGCCGGGTTGCAACGAACGGCAGCGGTCGATATACAATCCAGCCGGGTCGCCACCGTAGCTCAGTCGGCAGAGCGGCGCTTTCGTAAAGCGCAGGTCGTCAGTTCAAATCTGACCGGTGGCTTTTTTGCTGCGCGGTGCACGGCCGCGACGACACGGGCGGACCTGTCGCCAACGACGCAGCGTCAACTGGAGAACGGCCGGGCCGCCATCGGCATGCGGCGGCCGCTGCCGAACGCCCGCGGCGACAGCTTGATCCCGGGAGGCAGCTGCCGACGCTTGTACTCGTTGCGATCGAGCGCGCGCGCGACCCAGGCGACCGTTTCCGGCGGCAGGTGTTGTGAGAGTTCCTGCACCGACTGTTCGCGCTCGATCAGGCCCTCCAGGATCTCGTCCAGCACCGGGTACGGGGGGAGTGTGTCCTGGTCGAACTGGTTCGGGGCCAGTTCGGCGCTGGGAGCCTTGTCGATCGTCGAACGCGGAATGACGTCGCGCCCCTCGCGTGCATTGATGTAGCGCGAAACAGCATACACGTCGCGCTTCAGCACGTCGCTGAGCACTGCGAAACCGCCGCACATGTCGCCGTACAGTGTGCAATAACCGACGGCCAGCTCGCTCTTGTTGCCGGTGGAGAGCGCCATCCAGCCGCGACGGTTGCTGCGCGTCATCACGATCGCGCCGCGAATCCGCGCCTGCAGGTTCTGATCGGCGAGGCTCCCCGGCTGGCTGAGCAGATCCTCGCTGAGCACCGGCAGCTGCTCGTACGCGCGATGCACGCCGTCGATCGGAATGACCGCGAAGTCGATCCCCAGACTGCGGGCCAGGGACTCGGCGTCGGCGAGGCTGTGCGCGCTGCTGTACCGGCTGGGCATCGCCAGGCCGTGGACATGGGCGGGGCCGACGGCCCGGGCGGCGATGCAGGCGGCCAGCGCGCTGTCGATGCCGCCGGAAAGTCCCAACACGCATTCCGTGAAGCCGCACTTGTGCATGTAGTCGCGCAGGCCGAGGACGAGGGCGTCCAGGAGCAGCGACTCCCGCTGCGGCGGCGCGACGTTGTCCGGGCGCAACGCACCGTCGATGTCGACCACGGTCAGGTCAGTCTCAAAGCCGGCGAGCCGCCGTGCGACTCGCCCGTCCGCATTCATGACGAAACTGTTGCCGTCAAATACGAGGTCGTCGTTCCCGCCGACCTGATTGACGAACACGACAGAGCGCTGATGTGCAGCGGCGTGCCGCTGCATGATCCGCAGGCGGCGGTCGGGCTTGCTGATCTCGAACGGACTGGCGGAGAGGTTGATGAACAGCTCGGCCCCTTGCTTGGCCAGTTCGGCCAGCGGATCGGGAAACCGCGACGTTTCGTCGTGATAGAACGTCCGCGGCTCGCCCCACCAGGCGTCTTCGCAGATGTGCACTCCCAGCCGTCGTCCGGCGAACTCCACCGGGACGACCGCGAGGGCGGGGCGAAAGTAGCGCTGCTCGTCGAACACGTCGTAGTTCGGCAACAGCATCTTGTGGACCGTCGTCTTTACGCGCCCGCCGTGCAGCAGGCTGGCGGCGTTCATGACGCCGCCCAGGCGCGCGCCGCGATGCGTCGGGTGCCCCACCAGCACGCCGATCGCCGGATCGACCCGGCGGGCGAGTTCCTCGACCGTCCGGTCGCACTGCTCGACGAATCCGGACCGGTGCAGCAGGTCCTTCGGCGGATAGCCGCTGATCACGAGCTCGGACGCAACCACGAGTTCGGCGCCGGCGTCGGACGCCCTGCGGACGGCGTCTTCGACCAGCCGCGCATTCCCGGCACAGTCGCCGACGGTCGGATTGAGTTGGGCAAGGGCGATCCGCATTGAGTGGTCGCGTCGGCGTTAACTCTTTCACAAGAAATTGAACACCAGGTAACGGAGGAAACAAGAGATGCGCGGAGGGCGACCGCCATCGGTCAACGTCGCTATTCTCCGTTCTCTCTGTTATCTCCTGCTTTTGTCTGTTCCTGATGACCAACCTATCTTCGGGGATCGCGTCCCGGACGTCAAAGTCGTCGGTGCTCCGGGCGCTGACGCTTCCAGCTCGGGGGACGAGTCCCAATGGAGGTCGTACCAGTTGGGCGCTTGTTCTATGATTCGGGGAATGGATCGTTCTCGATGGATCAACTCCCCATGAAGTCCCCGCTCAGAATCACCTGTCTCATTCTCGTTTGCTCAACGACTGCAGTTACCGCCGCCGACGACTCCGGGAAGTCGGTCGTCGCCTCGGTGAACGACACTAAGATCACGCAGGCGGACCTTGAGGCGGAGTATCTGGTGCGCCGGATCCCGGCGGACAAACAGGCTCTGACTCGGGAGGCGGTCCTCAATGACCTGATCGACCGCCGGTTGATCGCCGAGTTTCTCGACAACCGTAAGGCGCCGATCCCCGAACCGGAACTTGACGCCCGCATGGACCTGCTGAAACGCGCCGTCGAGGCGGGGAAAGGGTCATTTGCGGAAACCATCGGCCGGCTGGGGCTGACCGAGGATTCGCTGCGTGCGCATCTCGCGCTGCCGCTGCGCTGGAGGAGCTTCGTCCGCAACACCGTCACCGATCAGGAACTGCGGAGCTACTTCGACGCGCGACGCGCCGAGCTCGACGGCACACAGGTGCACATCCGCCAGATCGTCATCAGCGTGCCGGCCGGATCTGAGGAGGCCACATGGGCCGCTGCCGAAACAAAGCTCAAGGAGGTGCGGCAATCGATTACCGACAAGAAGGTGTCGTTTGAAGACGCGGCCCGACAGCATTCGACCAGCCCCAGCGGCAAGCAAGGAGGGGACCTCGGCTGGATGACGTATCGGGGCCGGCTGCCGGCGGCGCTGTTGCAGGCCGCGTTCGCCTTGAAGCCGGGGGAACTCAGCGATGTGATCCGCACGCCGTTCGGCATGCATCTGGTGCAGATCACCGAGCGCAAGCCGGGCGAATACAGCCTGGAGGACGTCCGCGAGCAGGTCTGGGAACAGCGGACGCAGGAATTCTGGAATCAGCAGGTGGCCGAGGCGCGGAAGACAGCCAGGATCAAGATTGTGCAGGGGATGCCGTAGGTCCAAGCTGCAGGCTCACTCCCGATGAACTCCCGATTGCTCCGGTTTCCGCACAGCCGTGTCCGCGCCGGTGTCGCCCGCGGCGACATCACGCCCCCCGTCGGCATTTATCATCGCATGTGGGGCGCCGCCACACATGACCGCTCCACCGGCGTCCATCGGCCGTTGACCGCCACTGCTCTCTGTCTGACGTCGGCGAAAGCGACAGGGTTCGATGACGGCGTCGTGTTCATCGGCGTCGATCACTGCCTGTTCTGGGCGGCCGAGATGCAGCGTGTCCTCAAGGGCATCGTCGCTGTTGCCGATGTGCCCGCCGATCGAATCGTCGTGTTGTTTTCTCACACGCACGGCGCGGGGTTGATGGGCCTCGAACGCAAGGACCTGCCCGGCGGAGATCTGATCGAGCCGTACCTCGACCGGCTGACGAGCACGATCGGCGCACTTGTCCAGACCGCTCGCAATCAGATGCAGCCGGCCGGCATCGCTTACGGCGCCGGTCGCTGCGGACTGGCGACGAACCGCGACTACTTCGACGATGTGGCCGGACGTTTCGTCTGCGGATTCAATCCGGGAGGCGTCGCCGACGACACCGTCATCGCCGCAAGAGTGACCAGCAATTCCGGCGCAACACTGGCGACAATCGTCAACTACGCCTGTCATCCCACGACACTCGCATGGGACAACACGCTCATCAGTCCCGACTACGTCGGCGCGCTCCGGGAGGTCGTCGAAGGGGCCACAGCTGCTCCCTGTCTGTTCATTCAGGGGGCATCGGGCGACATCGGCCCGCGCGACGGTTACGTCGGCGACGTCGCCGTCGCCGACCGCAACGGCCGCGAACTCGGATACGCTGCCTTGAGCACGCTTGAGGGACTGCCGGCAGCCGGCCAGTCATTCGCGTACACCGGCCCGGTCGTTTCGGGTGCGACGATTGGCACGTGGCGTCATCAACCCGCCGGTGACGCCGCCGCACGCGCCGCCTCGATCTGGTCGCCCCGTGTGACCACTGTGAATCTCAAGTATCGCGCCGATCTCGGCACGCGCGAGACCGTCGAACGCGAGCGCGGCGAATGGCAGGCCAAACAGGCCGATGCTGAACAGCGAGGTGCTACCGAAGCGGCGCGGGACGCCCGCGCCATGGTCGAACGCGCCACGCGCTGTCTGACACGCCTCGCCTCGCTCCCGGCCGCCGGCGAATACCCGTACCCGATCCGCGCCTGGCGCCTCGGCGACGCCGTCTGGCTGGCGCTCGACGGCGAGCACTACAACGTTCTGCAGCGTGAGCTGCGCATCCGATTCCCCGACACGCCGCTCGTCATCGGTACGCTCGCCAACGGTTCCAACGTCTGGTACCTGCCGGACGCACAGTCCTACGGCAAGCCGGGACTCTACCAGGAAGAAGCGTCGGTTCTCGCGAAAGGCGCACTGGAGCAACTCATCGACGCCACCACAACCGCGATCCGCGCACTGTTCGATTCATAATAGAAGTTGAACAGGAGGGAACAGAGGTCACGGAGAGCAATCTGAGCCAATGATTCGCTTGGAAAACCACATAATCAGGATTGCTTTGCTGATTTCCATCGGGTCGCACCTATTCATCAAGGATTTGAAAACGAACTGACGCAATATCTGGCCGTTCCTCGCACTGTGATCGTCCCGCTCCGTTACCTCTGTTGCCTCCCGTCATTACCTTTCGCAAAACGTCGAGCTTTCTCTGGCCTGCTTGATCCGCGTCAATCTCTGAAATCTGCGTCCTCTGCGTCCCGTCCTTGCGAATCCCGATGAAAATTACCGCGATCGAACCGCTCGTCTGTCATGCCCGGATGCGTAACTGGGTGTTCGTCAAAGTCGTCACCGATCAGCCCGGACTGTACGGCTGGGGGGAAGCGACCTTGGAATGGCACACGCGCAGCGTCGTGGCCGCGATTGAAGACATCGCGCCCCTGCTCATCGGTGAAGACCCGCGACGCGTCGAGCACCTCTGGCAGGTGATGTACCGCCAGCATTTCTGGCACGGCCACGGTGTGGTTCGGTCGACGGCGATCTCCGGCATTGATATCGCGCTGTGGGACATCGCCGGCAAGATCGCCGGCATCCCCTGTTCGCAGCTATGGGGCGGACCGGTGCGGGATTATGTCCGCACGTATTGCCATCTCGGCGGCGGGAAGATGGAAGACTTCTACGAGACGCCCGTCGAAGATGCGAAGCGTTTCGGCGACCTCGCCCGGCAGGCCGTGGCCGACGGCTACACCGCGTTTAAATCAATGGCCGTGCCGCCCACGATGCCGCTGGAAGGCCTGCGACCCGTCCGTCGTGCGGAAGCGGCGGTCGCTGCGATGCGCGACGCCGTCGGCGACGACATCGACATCATGGTCGACTGCCACGCGCGGCCGTCACCGGCGATGGGCCTCAAGTTCGGCAAAGCGCTTGATCCCTACGGGCTGTACTTCTTCGAAGAACCCTGCTGGCCGGAATCGGTCGACGGGTTGGCGATGATCAATGCCGCCCTCACGACGCCGGTCGCCACCGGCGAGCGCGTCACGGAACTCTCGGCGTTTCGCGAACTCTTCGCACGCCGTGCCTGCGAAGTCTGCCAACTCGACATCACCCACTGCGGCGGCTTCACCAACGCCCGCCGCATCGCCGCCCTGGCCGATGCGCACCGCATCTCCCTCGCGCCGCACAATCCCCAGGGACCGGTGAGCACCGCCGCCTCGCTGGAATTCGGGTTCTCGCAGCCGGGCTACATCATCTGCGAAACCGTCCACGCCGATGTCCCGTGGCGTCAGGACGTTGTCAGCGAGGGTTACACCGTTGAGCCGGCCAGGCGCATCGTCCGCCCCAACACCCGCCCGGGCCTCGGCATCGAAATCAACGAAGCCGAAGTCGAGAAGCACCCGTTCCAGCAGGAGATCGTGCAACGGGTGTTTTATCGCGACGGCGCGGCGGGGGATTGGTGAGCTGCAAGCGTCACCAGGAATGACGTGTCTTTGGCCATTCAATCTTCATCATCCGCCTCGCGCGCCGGTCCACGGCGCGCACCCATCGTCTCCAGATAGGTCTCCAGCGCATCGTATGCCGGCCGCAGGTCGCTCTGCTTGATGCTGCCCCCGAACCGCAGCGTGTACAGCGTGCGCGTCAGCTCCCGGCAATGCGACCGGAAATCGCGAAACACGATGCTCCCCGGCAGTTCCGAGTGAAAGATCCCCGGCGCGTCCAGCCGTTCCGCCGCCGCGATTCGCGACTGCATCGTCGGATGCGTCTTGAGCCACGACGACCGCTCTTCCCGGATCAGCTTTTTCGCTTTCTTGCGGACCCGTTTGTCGCCATCGGCCAGTCCCGCCACGAACGCCGGAAAGTCGTCCGGCAGCCCCTGCGCGTTGAGCGATCCGAATGCAAACTCCTGGGCGATCGCGCTGGCGACATCCAGTTCGACCAGCCGCCGAGTCGACTGCTTGAACGTCTTGGTACCGACGACCCCGATCTCGTAGCGGTCGGCGTCGAATTCCATCCGGCGACTGAGGCCATGGCTGACGATCACGCCGAAGTACATCAGGCACCACAGCAGCACGCGACCCAGTCCCACGAGAATCCAGCAGCAGAACCCGAAAATGGCGCCGAACGCGTGCCCGCTGTCGAGCATCGCTTCAACGGCGTCGTCGAGCGTATCGTGCCGGTAGACTGCCGCTGCGAACCAGAAATTCACCCGATGGATCAGCCGCGTCAGCAGCGTGCTGCCGCTCTGGCTGAAGTGCCCGAACTCGTGGGCAATGATTCCCGCGAGTTGCGCGAGCGTCAGGCCGGACGCCAGCGGAATCCCCAGGGTAAGCGTAAACGTCTTGCGGCCGAGGCCGAGCATTCGCGTGTCGTAGGACGCATACGCGTTGGCTTCGAGGGCGAGGCGAATCTGCTCCGGACGCGGAGACCCCACGACATCCGCCACCTTCTCGGCGAACTGGAACAGCAACGGCTCGGCCTCGCGCGCGAGGCCCCCTTCCGTCGCCTGATCGGCAGGCCGCAGGAACAGCGGCTTGATCAGGGACAGGACCCACAAACAACCCAGCACGATGAGCCCGAAATATGCGATGGCCGCCAGGATCTTGATCCGGCCACCCGGAACAGACAGCCACACATAGTCGTGACTCGCGTGCCACCAGGTCAGCCAGCCGATCACGGCAATGAATGCGACATAGATCAGTGGCAGCAGGATCATCACGCTCGCGACGATCAGCGCCGTCAGGCGATGTGTGATCGTCACCCGCGGGCGGCTGAAATCTCCGGCGAAGCCGGAAAGCACTGCCCGCAACGCCCCCTTGTCTGCGGTACTGGCCGGCGCGCGATCGGCAACCTGTTTCGGTCGCTGCTTCGCCCTCGCACCGGGCCTGTTCTCCGACACCGCATCGGCCGCCGGCACGGACACCACTCCGCCGCAGCGCTTGCACGTTGCCTGCCGCGCCGTCTCGCGCGGGGCGACGCGATACCTCGCGCCGCAACTGGAACAGGGACAATCGACCAGATCGACCGCGTCCGCCATTTTTCGGCCCTGCACGGCTGAACGAGCATCACCTCTTGAGGCGTACTGAGCAGTGCGATTCTGCCCGCGTCGGGCCAGCACGGTCAAGCGGGTGGAAGGGCGGCGTTGAACCAGTCACGCCCGAACGTGCGTTGTTCGTGCCGGGACCGGTATCATCGTGTGACGACAAAATCGCAATCTTCGATCTTGAACATTTCTGGATCCAGTCCTGAGTCACATGCCCCACACGGTTGAGTCCGGTCCGTCGATCGCCGGCGTACTGCCGATCGCCCACACGCCGTTCACCGAGCGGGACGCGATCGACGAAGAGTCCCTGGCCCGCGAGATCGACTGGGCCTTCACCCAGGGGGCCGACGGCTTCGGCACCGGGATGGTGTCGGAACTCCTCCGACTCACGGCCGATGAACGGCTGCATCTGACAAGGCTGCTCGGCAACCTGAAACGCGGCCGCGGCGTATTCTTCGCCGGCATTGGAGCGGAGAGCACGGCCCAGGCGGTCCTCTACGGTCGCGCTGCTGAGGACGCCGGCGCCGACGCCGTCATGGCGATCCCGCCCACCACAACCGCACTCCCCGAACCCGCCCTGTGCGAGTACTTCACCACGATCGCGAAGCAGGTCGCGCTGCCGCTGATCGTCCAGGATGCGTCCTCGTACGTCGGTCGCGAGATTCCGCTGTCGGTCTCTGTCCGGCTGCTCGACGACTTCGGACCGGACAAGGTTCTGTTCAAGCCCGAAGCAAACCCGCTCGGTCCGAACCTGTCGGCATTGCGGGACGGGACGAAACGCCGCGCACGCATTTACGAAGGCTCCGGCGGCATCGCACTCGTTGACAGCTATCGCCGCGGCATCGCCGGCACCATGCCCGGCATGGAATTCCTGCCGGCGATAGTCGCGTTGTGGAAAGCACTCGAGCGCGGCGACGAAGTCGCCACATATCGACTCTCACTGCCGATCTGCGCCCTCGTCTCGCTCCAGCTTCAGGCCGGGCTCGATGGCTTCCTCGCCGTCGAAAAACACCTGCTCCACCGCCAGGGCCTGTTCGCCACCGACCGTCGCCGCAAGCCCTACAAATGGTCGCTCGATCCGGAGACCGCGGCCGAACTCGACCGGCTCATGGAACGCCTCAACAGGCGGTCGCCGAAGTTTCGTAAGGTCTGACCAGCGCTGTTGTCAGGCGGGACTACTCACCCGACGCCCAGCGGGGCGGACCTGTGTCAGGACGCCCTTGCAAGCGCGGGCTAGTGAGCGCGTGACAAACAGCGCTGGGCGAACCAGTAAGTCAGGCTCCGGAAATGGACTTCCGAATTCAGAACCTCACTCAAACATTCCGAGCGCCGCAGGTCATGCGGGAGCATGACCTGCGCGCTTCGCAGCCAGCAATTCCCCTGCTCGCTCGCACGTCTCTTTCACGAGATGCCCCATTTTCGGGTGTGACGGCTCCAGGTCCGGCGCCAGTCCCTCCTCGCGCAGCGCCTCGCTCGCCGTCGGCCCAATGCTCGCAATCACACAGCGGTTCGCCGCCGCCAGCCACGAATCACGCAGCCCCAGCCCTTCGGCGACCTGCAGCACACTCGTGAGCTGAAATGCGCTCGTCCACATCAGCGCGTCGAACTCGCCCGCAATTGTACGCCGCACGGCATCCTCCAGCGGCTGCGTGTCCTCCGGCAGCGTCCAGCGGTAGACCGGCACGGGCAGCACTTCCGCGCCGCGCTGCTGCAACGCGTCACACAGCTCGATACTCGGCTTCCCGTACTCCTGCACGGCGACTGTGCGATCCGCCAGCGGCACGCGCTCGTCGTCCAGCATCTGCACCAGCTCGCGCCACGTGTTCGGCTCCGGCGCGCGATAGTCGATCCGCACGCTCCACTCCCGCAGCACGGCCACTGGCTTGGGCCCGCGCACGACGACGCAACACTGAGCCAGCGCCGCCAGAATCTCCGACCGGTCGTGCCGCTGACAGATCAATTCCAGCAGCGCTCGCGTTCCGACGCCAGTCAGGCATACGACCGTATCGATCTGCCCCGCCAGGAGCCGCTCGGCGAACCGCAACGCTGCCTCGTTCTGTTCCAGCGGGACTTCGCGCATCGAAGGCGCAACGACCGGAATCGCGCCCTGGCGGGCGAGCAACTGCTCCATTTCGTCGCGGCGGCGACTTTCAAAGCTGCAGATGCGGAGCGGGGGCTTCGGGGCGTCAGGCATGGCGCCGGCGATTGTAGCCCCGCGCAACAAAAGAGGCCCGGTTCCCATCGGAAACCGGGCCTCAAGCCGCGGGGGTGAAGTTCATGAACGGTGGCCGAGAGTGTGGGCGCTCGCCCGGCAGCGACCCGACACAGGTCGTATCCGGCCACACCCCCGGCCATCGCTCATGTCATTCCGGCCGCAGCCCACTTCGGCGAAATCTGCTGCAGGCGATCGGCAGAAAATGCAAAGTGCGTGCCGAACCGGTGGACGGCCATGCTATTCACCACGCTGGCGTCTCAAATGCACGCGAAAGCACCGCTTCCGCAAGACTTGCGAGAATTCCCATTGGCCGCTTCCGATCTGACGCAGCCCGTACAGGCGGTTATTTCCGCGACAGCCCTGCACGAAGAGTATGCAGTCCCAGCTCCCGGACAGCGGCAATGGAACCGGTTCTCCAGTCCGGGCCTGCACGCACTGTTCCGGGACACTTCAGGCCGACTGGGGCTCCGCATCTCTGCGGACTAGGCGGCTTGCCCGGCCGACGTAAAATGCAACCTGTCACTGCCCGCGAGGTCCGCGATGTCTCAGAATCCAGCCGACTCTCCCCACATCGAAATCCATTCCGATGAGGACTGGAAAGAACGTGTTAAGTCTGAAGACCGCGCACGCGATCAGCAGGCAGCCGCCCAATCGACCGCGACTCCACAACCAGCCGCCGCCACCGACAGCTTTCCGCGTGCCGACTTCTCGATCCTCGTCCAGATGTTCGCCACCCAGGCGATGACGGCGCTGGGACTGATCCCGCCCCCCGGCGCCCAAGAACCCGCGCAGCATCTCCCCCTGGCGCGGCATTTCATCGATCTGCTCGGCGTCCTCGAACAGAAGTGCCGCGGCAACCTGACTTCTTACGAGGAGAAGCTGCTCACGACTTCCCTGCACGAATTGCGATTGGCGTTCGTCGAGCTGAACCGCCAGGCCGCGTCTGCACCGGCCACCGCGGCAGACTCTCAATCCACGCCGTCCGGCGCCTGAGACACCGCCGAGCGGCACTCGCTGTCGCTGCAGAACCGGGAACGATATTTTGACCGGCGCTCATGGACTTCGATGCCGCGACCTCCAAATCCAAGACGCCGGTCCTGATGACGCCTACCACGCCCGCCGCCTGGACGCTGCTGGGCACCGGCACCAGCATGGGCGTTCCCATGATCGGTTGTCGGTGCAGCGTGTGCACGTCCACCGATCCGCACAATCACCGCACCCGGCAAGCGCGCCTGCGTCCAGACGTCCGCCGGCCGGTTCCTGATCGACACGCCGCCGGAGCTCCGGCTGCAGCTCATCCGCGAGCAGATCGACCCTCAAGTTCAGGCGATCGTGTTCACGCACGCGCATGCGGACCACATCATGGGCCTCGATGACGCGGATCTTCGGCTACAAGCTGCAAGGGCCGGTCCGACTGTACCGCGAGGCCGACGTCGAAGAGGCAGCCGGTGGGCGCGCGTCTACTCCTATGCGTTCGACGAGCGGACCGACGAATTGCACTCCCGCCCGCAACTGGAGTTCGTCCGCATCGGCCTGGAGCCGTTCGAGTTGCTGGGCGTGACCGTGCGGCCGTTCCGATTGATGCACGGCCGCACGCCGGTCCTGGGGTTCCGCGTCGGAGACATCGCCTATGCGACCGACTGCAATGCGATTCCGGCCGAGTCATGGCCGCTGCTGGCAGACCTCGACACGCTGGTCCTCGATGCGCTGTGGGACGAACCGCACCCGACGCACTTCAACGTGGCGCAGGCACTGGAAGTCATTGAGCGCGTCCAGCCGCGGCGCGCGTTCCTGACGCACGTCTCCCACCGTCTCGATTACGCCGCCACGAACGCCCGCCTCCCTCCGCACGTCCGACTGTCCCACGATGGCCTGCGACTGCCGTAGGGACGGCGACTTCCCGAGCCGGAAGCGTCAGCGCCAGGAGGCGAGCGCAGCATCTCGACATGCTGATCGCCGGTTTCGATACTCGCCTGAAGCATTAGCGAGGGAATCAGCGTTCGCTGGACTCCGCGATTCCGAGGCGTCATCCACTTTGAAGTCCAACGCCCCGGTCACACTCCCAGCACGCGCCGCGCAATCAGCGCACCCACCCACACCGCACCGCACCCCAGCACCACGTTCGCCACCACGTTCAGCACGGCTCGGCCCAATTGCTGCTCGATCATTAGTTCGATCGTCTGATAGCCGAACGCCGAGAACGTCGTCAGCCCGCCGAGGAACCCCGTCACGACCAGCGCCTGCAACTCCCGCGCATGCGTCGGACGCTCACGCAGCACCGCCATCACCGCGCCGATCAACAGGCAGCCAACCACGTTGACGATCAGCGTCGACGACGGCGCGAATCCGGGAAACTGCCGCTGCGCCCAGCCGTTCACCGCATAGCGGGCCAGCGCACCTACCCCGCCCCCGATGACCACCAGCCCCGCCTGCATTAGCGGTCCCATCAGCAGCCCTTTGGGAAATCCGGCGCACGAAAGTCGAAATCCGAATTCGACTACTTGCCGGCAATCTTCCAAACGTGTCCGTCGCTGCGGATAAAGAGTCCGCCGTCTCCCACGGCCGGCGTGCTCAGCACGGTCTCTCCCAGCTCGATCGTGCCGACCGTTTCACCCTTCGCCCCGATATCGACGACATGTCCGACGCCGTCTTCGTTGAAGGCATACAGGAATCCGCCGGCAATCACCGGACTGCCGCTGAAGTTTCCCGTCAAGCGGGTCTTCCACTGCGTCTGTCCGTCTGCCGCCGCCGCCCGCGTCAGGACATTCGGATTCGATAACACGAACACCGAACCGTCGTGGACCAGCGGACTCGCTGTCCCCGGACTGAGTGAACCTTCCTGCCAGACAATCTCCGCCACGTCGGGCGTCGTCGCTCCGGGACGGATGGCGGTGATCCCATGCGATGGCACGAACGCCAGCCCGTGGTTGGCCACGAGCGACGGAATCGTCGAGGCCCCGTCCCCGTATTCCCACACGGTTTTCCCGGTCCGTGGGTCAATCGCGGTAACCCCCTTGGACGACTGCAGCAGCACCAGCTGCTTGCCATCGGCCTCCCACAGCGCCGGCGACGTCCAGTTCGCCGCCCGCGGCCGCTGAATCCGCCACCGGTCCTCGCCCGTCGCCACATCCAGGCCGACGGTAAACGAATCCGAGTCGTTCTCCACCATCGCGACGACGGTGTCATCCGCCGTGACCAGCGACGAAGACATACCCAGGCTGTTGCTCGCATTCGGATAGTCGAACGTCAGGCCCCGATACCACAGCAGGTTCCCGTCGAGATCCAGGCACGCCAGATCGTTCGACGAATAGAACGCAAAGATCCGCTGGCCGTCACTTGCCGGTGTCGGCGCCGCCACGCACGACTTGGGGTGCGACACGGTCCGTCCCGTCGCCCAGAACTGCCGCTCCCACTGCAACTTGCCGTCTGCGGCGTCGAAGCTCAGCACGTGCAGCCGGTTCTGGCGGTATCCGCTGGATGCCGTCACGATCACCTGCGGGCCAACGACGATTGGGCTCGACAGCCCGCGCCCCGGCAGCGCCTGGCTCCATTGAATCGCCGGCTCACGCGCATTGCCTGACAACGACGCATCTGCCGCCACTGCGGACGTCGTGTCCCCTCGAAACTGCCGCCAGTCGGCCACGGCGCCCGCTGACGCGACCAGCCACACCATTACTGCCGTATTCAAGCTTCGCACGGATGCATTCCCTCAAATTTGCAATTTGCAATGTTCATTTTGCAATCTGCAATCTTCCGTTTTCTGAAATCGATAAACCTTCGGTCGCGTCCGCAATCCCCCGTTCCCTGGTGTGATTCATCATCGCCGCGGCACGCGAGTCTGCCGAGTTCAGTCCCTTCCCCGCCAGGTCGCAGACCCGGAACTGAAACGCCCACGTCTGCGCCCAGTCCTGAGTTTGTTCGTTCTGGCAGACCTTCAGCAGAATCCGGTTCCGCCCCTGCTTCAGCTTGCCGCGCGCGGCATACTGGTCAAACATCATCCCGCGGTGGTACTCCTCCTGGCTGAACACCGGCTCTCCGTTCACCCACAGCTTCCAGGCGTTCGGTGTCGCGATGCGAAATTCCACCGATTGATTCGCGGCACTGACGAACTCGGTTGTCGCATAGCTCACCGCCCCCTTGTGCGGCGCCGTCAGCTTGGCGAGGTCGAATTTCCCGACCTCGTCGACATCGGTCACGTCGGGCTTGGCATCCGCCGACAGCGGCATCCACTTCACCGGTCCCTTGGACCCCTCGTATTCGGCCGCCAGATCGATCCGCTCCTCCGGCGGATACACGGCCGCGTAGCCCACCCCCTCGTGGTTGTCGAACGGTCCGATCACCTGCCAGTTCGTGACGAGCGCGAAATGCCGCACCAGGTCCACCTGCTCGTCCAGCTTGGCCAGCGCTTGCGCGAGTGCCACCACCTGGTCTCCGTCGGTCGCGCCGGTCAGCGCCTGTTCGTAGACGCCGCGGGCTTCCTCCGGTTTCCCGGCGGCATCCAGTTCGGCCCCCTGTACGATCAACAACGCCACAGCGTCGCGCCGCATCTCCGCGCTGGGATCGTCCAGCATGCCCGGAATGATGCGGTCCACAGCCGTTGCATCCGCCTTGATAAGCCATTCGTACGCACAGCGTCGCGCCTGTGCAGAGTGCGCACGGTCGGCAATGAACGCCTCCAAATCCCCCCGCGGAAGCTGCGGCCCCTGCTGCAACCCCCGTGCAGCGACGGCTTCGACCGCTCCACGCAGCCAGTTCGCGGTCAGCGGAGTCGCATCGTCGAGAGCGGACAGCATCCGCACGAGATCTTGCGGCGGCCGTTGCTCCAGCTTTTTCAGGGCTGCAACGCCGGCGGCATGGCCGGTCCCGCGAGGACCGACCGATTTCACCGCGCTGACCAGGTCGTCCAGCTCGTCGGCCATCGCCGGCGACCACGCCGGCAATATCAATAGCAGCAGCGCACCAACTCGCTTGAGCATGGGAGCATCCGTCGCGTGGCGGGAAACTTCGGGGGTGGGCGAATTCCCAGGCGGCACTGCGAAAATTCGCCGACGGCGGGTCTGAATCGTCGATGCCGAAGTCTATCAACCGCTGCGTCGGATTTCACGTCGCCGGCAATTAAGCCGCGGCTGCGATCCGGCAGGATTCACACCACAAGCCGCCCGGCACTGCAGCGTCAGCCGCCCGACGGCGCGGTGCTCAGCCGCATGTAGTTGCTGGTAAAATCCTCCGCCGACATTGGCTGGCTGAGGTCGATTCCGTTCTTTGTGAACAGCGTCTTGGTGTTGCCGTCCTGCCATTCGTCCGCGGCAATTTGACCATCCCGATTCTTGTCGAGCAGTCGGAAGAACGTCTTCGCATCGCGCGCCGCCTGTTCGCTGTTACCGCCGGCCGGCGTTGCAGAGTTCGACGGCGACGACGCCTGAGGATTTCCACCGGGCGGAGGATTTGTCGGTGGGGGCGTGGTGGCCGGCGTAGCGCCGGCGGCTGCGGTCGGTACCGGAGTGGGAGTCGGTGGCGGTCGCACTGCGGCGACTTCGGCTGGCGTGACAAAGCCGTCGTCGTTTCTGTCCAGTTCCCGGAATTCCTTCAGTGTATGTCCGGCAAACCGACGCCATTCGTACAGGCCGATCTGCCCGTCGTTGTCGGTGTCGCCAGGGACCAGGTCCGCCTGCAGGTCCACTGTCACGCGCTGCCGCGCTTTGGGGCCTTGGGGAGTCGCCCCATCGGCCGGCTGCGACCCGTTTGGCGCTGCGGCGTCTGTCGAACCGTCTCTCTTCTCATTCCCCGGAGCACCATTGCCGTTGTCTGCGGCGGGATCACCCGCTGGTCGATCCCCGTTACCTTCGCCGCGATTCCGGCGGCGGTCAGAATCGTCGCCGCCGCGTCGACCGCGGCCATCGCGATCACCCCCGAATCCGCCAGGAGGTCCGCCGAATCCGCCCCGGCCGCCGCCATTCCGCATCCGCTGAAAAAAGCTCTCGCGGAGGCGCTGTGATTCGCGGATGTACTCATCACGTGAGAAGCCTCGCGAGGTGTCGACGTCGCTGAATATCCGGGACGCCATTCGATCAGCGTTGATTTCGTCGGCTGTCAGATGACCGTCGCCATCCGTATCGAGATTGGAGAACGACTCCTCCGGCGTCGGAAACCCGCGAAACCCGCGTCCGCCCCCCCTACCCCCACCTCCGGCCCCACCACCTCCTGGCTGCGCAAAGTTTTGGCCATTCAAAATCGTAATGCAGCACAACTGCGCCAGCACCGTCGCACGGACAATCCGCCAAACTCGACGCCGGCGTTGGATTTTGCGGTCCATCGGACGCTTCCAAGGGTTTTTTCAAGGTTGGCCACCGCAGCCGCCGCGATTGACGCTGCGCGCGTGTCGATCTTGGCAAGGGGCCGTAAGTTGAACCAATCGGAGCAGGAATTGTATCGTCGGATTTGGGGGGGGCCCGCAAGTCCGAGGGATTCGACGGCATGCGGTCTTCGCCGGCCCCGGCAGTCGAGACAGTATACGCACGTTCCGATAGCGTGCAGCTCTCTGCAATCGGAAAGTGCGTCCTGATGGGCGCCAGTAGCAAGGGTGCGGCAATGGAATTGAGCACGCGGATCGTGCGGCTGGGAATTGTGGCCGTGATTCTGGCCGGCGCCGGAACCGGGGACGCGTTCGCTCAGTTTGGGGGCGGGGGAGGCGGTCGCCGGGGCGGAGGGTTCGGCCGCTTCAATCAGCCGGCTGCGCTGCGGGAGCTGGGCTACACCACTGTCGCAAAAGAACTCCAGCTCACCGAGGAACAGCAAACAAAGATTCGCGAACTGTCCGAGGCGCCCCCGGAGAACGCCGAGGCCTTCGGAGAGCTGTTCCAGGCGATGCGGGATGCAACGGAGGAAGAACAGGTCGCACTTCGGGCCGAGATGCGCCGGCTCACCGAGACGCGCGACGTCAAAGTCGAGGAACAACTTAAGGGAATTCTCAACGAGACGCAGGCGGCGCGGTTGGAGCAGATCGTGCTCCATCGCAGTGGACCAGCAGCGCTGGCCCGGCCGGACCGCGCAACAAAGTTCAAATTGACCGAAGACCAGCAGGCGCAGCTGTCCGACATGTCGTCGGAACGGCAATCGGCGATGCGCGGCATGTTCGGCATGTCGCAGGAAGAACGCGACGCCGCGGACAAGGAATGGAACGACAAGTTCCTCGGCGTGCTCACCGCAGCCCAGCAGGAACAATGGACGGCGATGATTGGCCCGGCCGCGCCGGAGATCCCCGAGGAAGAGCGGGGATTCGGCCGCGGCGGGTTCGGCGGCCGTCGTGGCGGTGGCGAACGCCGCGGGTCCGAACCGGGTGGCCCGGTGGCCGGCGCCGCAACACCCATGCCGGACGTTACAGCCAATGCCGCGACCTCGACTGACAAAGTCGTGGCTTCGTTCGATCCGGCCGGCGGCGCGACCGATGGCAAACTCTCGTTCAACTTCCAGCAGGCACCCTGGGGCGAAGTACTCCGGGACTTTGCCCGCCGCGCCGGTCTGTCGCTCGAAATGAACGACGTTCCCAAGGGCACGTTCACCTACTTCGACAAGAAAGAGTACACGCCGCAACAGGCGCTCGACGTGCTGAATGGCCCGCTCATGCGCCTGGGATATGCGCTCGTGCGACGCAATGAGTTCCTGATCTGTGCCAACATTGACAAGGGACCGGCGCCGAACCTGATTCCGTACATCACTTCCGCACAGTTGGCCGAACACGGCGACAATGAACTGCTCACGGTCGTGTTCTCCGTGAAAGGTGTCGATGACATCTCGCTGCTGGCGCAGCAGGTTCAGGAGATGCTCGGCCCGCAGGGGAAAGCCGTTGGGGTCGCGGCCGCCGGCGCGCTCGTCGTGACCGATCTCGGTTCCAACCTGCGGCGGGTCAACGACCTGCTGGGTGCGACCTCCGCACTCCTGGGACCGGAAGACGTCAAATTCCAGAGCTACCCGCTCAAGCACATCAGCGCCGGAGAGGCGGAGCAGCTTCTACGCAGCGTGCTGGGGCTGAAGGTTGGCGTCAAAAACGTCAGCGGCGGAGGCGGCCCCGCCGCCGGACCCGGTGGCAATCGCGGCGGCCGTTTCTGGGGTCGTGGTGGCTGGGGGGGAGGCGGCGACAACAACGGCCCCGACCCGAATCAGAATGGCGGCGGCGATCAGCAATCCCAGAACTCTCCGTTTGAGGAGGGCCTGCTCGCCAAGACGCAATTCACCGCCGATCCGCGCGTCAATCAGTTGATTGTGGTCGCGCCGGCCGTCGTGCATGTGCTGATCGACCAGGCGCTCAAGACGATCGACGTCGAAGCGAATGGAGCCCTGGCCGGCGGGCGGGACACCGCCCCGTATCTGCACGTCTACTCGCTGCGCACCGCCAGTGTCGAGGAAGCGGCGAAAACGATTGATGCCATGATCCCGGGCGTCGTCGTCAACGACGACGGCCGAGCCGAGCGGCTCGCAATTTTCGCGACGGCCTCTCAGCATCAGCAGGTCGAAGGCATTATCCGGCAGCTCGACGGACAGGCCGGCGGCCAGAATGTCGCCGCGATCCCGCTGGCAACGATGGACCCGCTCGTTGCCGCCACCACGCTGCGGCAGATGTTCGCCGCCGACGGCGCCGCAGCACCCACCATCCAGCCGGACGTCAACACCCGGCAAGTACTGGTTCGCGGTTCGAGCGACCAGATCACGCAGGTCAAAGCACTCCTCGCCCAGCTTGGCGAGGACGGTACCGGCCGCCGCACCCGCAGCGCCGGCGGGACCGTTCGCCGCTTCTCCCTCAGCGGCCGCGATAGCGAGCATCTGCTCGACCTGATCGATCAGGCCTGGCACGCCACGCAGCCTAACCGGATCGAGGTCGTCCCGTCACAACGCGCCAGCCCAATCCGGAATTTCGAACAGCCCCGAGACCGCGAAACCCGTCTTGAGCCTGATGCACCTCCTGCACGGCGCGGACGCATCCGCAGTGATGAACCCGTCTCGCAGCGCGACTCGCGCAGCCACACCGAATTCGTGGCGTTTATCGATGAACAGCCTGCGGCCCAGGAAACCCAGCCGGACGCGCCGACGGCACCGCCCGCGGCCGAGCCGCAGCAGCCCGCGCCGACCACGAAACTGAAGGACGGTGAACGTCGCGAAATCGCGCCCGGCATCTATATCCAGGTCGAGGGGGACGAACTGATCCTGATGTCGAAGGACGAAGCCGCGCTCGACCGGCTGGAACAAATGCTCGAAGAGACGCTGCAGGCGGTCCCTCCCTCGACCACCTGGACGGTCTTCACGCTGCAATCTGCCGATGCCACTGAAGCCGCCGGCATGCTTGAACAACTCATTCCCGACGCCGATGTCATGCAGTCCAAGAGCACGTCGAGCAGCGGATTCTTGGGCAGCATTTCCTCCATGGGCAGCAGCCTGCTGAGCGCCAGCGGCCTGGATGCCGGACCGGCCGGCGGCCTGCGGATCATTCCCGAAACGCGGCTCAACGCGCTGTTCGTTTCCGGCCCCTCGGCCAAGGTGCAGGAGGTCCGTGATTTTCTGCAGGTTCTGGACGCCGCCGACTGGCCCAGCACGCTGCGCGATCGCGTGCCGCATATGATTCCCGTCAAGTATGCCGAAGTGGCGGATGTCTACCGCGTCGTGCGGGACGTCTATCGCGACTTCATCGACGCCGGCCCTGTCGCCCAGCAGCCGGCCAATCCGTTTGCGATGTTTATGGGCGGTCGGGGCGGGCGCGATCAGCAGCAGCAGTCCGCCAAGGAAACGAAACTCGCCATTGGAATGGATGAGCAGACCAGCCATCTCATCGTCTCGGCCGACGAGGGGCTGTACCAGGAGATTCTCGAACTCGTGACGTCGATGGACAACGCGGCCCGCGATGCCCGCCGCACCGTGCGCGTGGTCGAACTTCAAAACGCCAGCACGGCGGCGGTGCAGGGTACTCTCGGCGCCGTCCTGCCGCGCGTGCGCGTCAGCTCCACTTCCAATCGCGGATCACAGAACAACAATAACAACAACGCTCAAGCGACGAACGGACAGCAGCCGGGACCGTCGCAGGACCAGGTCCGCCAGTTCTTTGAACAGCGCCGCATGATGGGCGGCGGATTCGGCGGCGGACCCTTTGGCGGAGGCGGCGGTAACGGCGGCGGCGGCTTCGGCGGACGAGGTTTTGGCGGCGGCGGTTTCGGTGGCGGACCCTTTGGTGGCGGCGGTTTCGGCGGTAACCGGGGTGGAAATGGCGACGGAGGCGGCGGTCGTAGACGGTTTGGCGGCAATTGATCCCCACGACGGTTTTCCTGCAACAGTCCCGAGAGGCAGTCCACAGGCGCGTCGCTCGAACAATTCGTGAACAGCAATTCGCATGGAGATCGGCGAAATCTTTATTCAGCGCCGACTGGCCGAACCGGGCCAGGTCGAAGCGGCGCGACGCGAGGCAAATGGACGGCGCGTCGACCAGATCCTGGTCGATCGCGGCATCGTCCCCGAAGAAGATGCGCTCCGCGCACTGGCTGACGAACTGAACATGCAGTTCCAGCCGCTGGACGACGTGGAAATTGACCGCGCCGTGCTGGCCAGGTTTCCGCCGACGGCCGTGTTCCGCCACGCGGTGCTTCCCCTCTATCAGGAGCCGGGCTGGGTCGTCGCCGCCACCTCCGATCCGTTCGATCTCGAAGCGCTCGACGAACTCAGCGCTGTCGGCAACTGCCGCCTCCGGCCGGTCCTCTCCTGCCGCGCCGACATCCTGCGGGCCATCAAGACGCACCTCGGCGTCGGCGGCGACACGATCAATCAGCTCGTCGCGCAGCGCGTGGCCGATGGCGTCGAAGTCCTGGATGAACTCGACGACGATCTCGGCGAACTGGCCGAATCCGCACAGGCGCCGTCGGTCATCAAGCTCGTCAACGAACTGCTGATCGAAGCCCTCGATCAGCGGGCGAGCGACATCCATCTGGAACCGCAGGAGCACGGTCTCGTCGTCCGCTATCGCGTGGACGGACTCCTGCGCGTGCAGCCGATGCCGCCGGAAGTCAACCATTTCCATTCGGCGATCGTCACGCGGCTGAAGATCATGTCGCGGCTGAACATCGCCGAAAAGCGGCTCCCGCAGGACGGCCGCATCAATATCCGCGTGCAGGGGCGCGAGATCGACGTCCGCGTGTCGATCATCCCCATGCTCTACGGCGAAGGCATCGTCATGCGTCTGCTGGACAAGCAGCGCATGCAGTTCAACCTCACCGGCGTCGGCATGGACGAGGAGACGCTGCGCAAGTTCAACTCCCTGATCGCGATGCCCTACGGCATCGTCCTCGTGACCGGGCCGACCGGCAGCGGCAAAACCACGACCCTCTACAGCGCACTGAGCGAAATCAAGAGCGACGACACGAAGATCATCACCGTCGAAGACCCGGTCGAATACCACCTCGACGGCATCAATCAGATCCAGGTCCACAGCAAGATTGGACTCACGTTCGCCGGCGCGCTCCGGAGCATCCTGCGTCACGACCCCGACGTCGTCCTGATCGGCGAAATCCGTGACGGCGAAACGGCGACGAGCGCCATCCAGGCCTCGCTCACCGGCCACCTGGTGTTCAGCACGCTGCATACCAACGACGCTCCCGGCGCGTTCACGCGTCTCGTCGATATGGGCGTCGAGCCGTTCCTCGTCGCCAGCACCGTGGAAGGCGTACTCGCCCAGCGCCTCGTGCGGCGGTTGTGCACGGCCTGCAAGCGTCCGGCGGGCGGCAACGCGAATGATCTGCCCCCCGACTTCCCGAAGAGGGATGGTTCGGCCGCGTTGTGGCAAGCCTCCGGTTGCCGCCAGTGCCACGAATCCGGGTTCCGCGGCCGTTCCGGCATCTTCGAACTGCTGCTCAACGACGCCGAGGTCCGCCGCCTGTGCGTCGAACGCGCCAGCGCCGGCGTGATCCGCGACCATGCCCTCAAGCACGGCATGGTCACGCTTCGCCAGTACGGCTACCGCAAAACACTCGCCGGCGACACGACGGTCGACGAAGTGGTGCGCATTACACGAGGCGATATCGCCTGAGCGAGTGCGAAAAGTGTGAAGAGTTCGAAAAGTGCGAAAAGCATCTCTCGGAACAACCAATTCACTTGAGGTCGGACCTTTTACTTTTCGAACTGTTTGCACCTTTCGTACTTTTCACACCACTCCTTGACCCTTCTCCCTCGACCCTCCGTCCCTCCCCGTGCCCGACTTCTCCTACATCGCCCGTGAACTGACTGGCCGACAGGTCACAGGGATGGTGTCGGCCTCGAGCCAGCAGGACGCGCTCGCCCTGCTGTCCTCGCGGCAGTTGTTCCCGGTGAAAGTCGCACCGGCCGTCCCGGACGCTCCCGCCCACCAGCGGCTCCTGGGACCACGGAGAATCCGCGCGCGGCAGTTGGCGGTCTTCTACTCGCAGCTGGCCGACCTGCTGAAGTCGGGTGTGCCGCTGCTCCGTTCGCTGGAACTCCTTGAAGAACAGACGGCGAATTCGTCGTTTCAACAGGTGCTGCAGGACGTCCGCGAGCAGGTGGCCGACGGCAGCCGGCTGCACGAAGCGCTCGCGCGGCACCGCAAGGTGTTCGGCGAACTCGTCCTGAGCATGGTCCGCGCCGGCGAGGAAGGGGGCTTCGTCGAGGAAGTGCTCAAACGCACCGCCGCATTCACCGATCATCAGGAAGACCTCAAGGGGCGCGTCGTCGGCGCCATGGTCTACCCGATTTTCCTGTCGGTGTTCGGCTCCGGCGTCGTGGCCGTCCTGCTGATCAAGTTCGTCCCCCGCTTTGAAAAGACCGTCTTTGCCAACCTGGCGCAGCGCGGCGAGCTCCCCTGGGCGACGACCACGCTGCTGAGCATGAGCAACTTCACCCAGAAATACTGGATCCTGATCGCGCTCGCTCTGGCGGCCGCCGTCTTCGGACTGCGCAAGTGGCTGGAAACAGAGCCTGGGCGCTGGCGGGCCGACCAGCTTCGCCTGCGGGCGTACGGCGTCGGGCGCATCGTTCGCAGCCTGGCGGTGGCCCGCTTCTGCCGCGTGCTCGGCACGCTCCTGCACAACGGCGTGCCGATCCTGCAATCCTTGCGGATCGCCAAGGACGCGACCGGCAACGTCGTCCTCAGCCAGGCCATCGCCGACGCGGCCGAGAATATTTCCGAAGGCAAGTCGCTGGCCAAGCCGCTGGGACAAAGCGGACACTTTCCCCGCGACATCGTGGAAATGATCGCCGTCGGCGAGGAGGCCAACAATCTGGAACAGGTGCTCGTCGACATCGCCGACAACCTGGAGCGCAGGACCGGCCGCGAACTCGACTTGAGCGTGCGTCTGCTCGAGCCGCTGATGCTGGTCGCCATGGCCGGTGTCGTGCTATTTGTCGTCATGGCGCTGTTGCTGCCGATCCTTCAGTCGTCGAGCGCGGTTTAAGAGTGGATAGCACACAGTGGGTCGTGGGTAGTTGATAGCGTTGGTTGAACACTTGTATGACGATGGGTTGTTGGAATCCCTTTGCTACCCACTACCAACTACCCACTACCAACTTAGGAGTTGACACCATGCGTGCTGCACGTCCTCAAACTTCCACCCGCCGCCGCAGCGGCTTCTCGCTGCTCGAACTTCTGATTGTGCTGGCGATCATCGGACTGATCGCCGCCATGGTCCTGCCGAACCTGATCGGCCGTCAGCAGCAGGCGAATATCGACATTACCAAGGAGTCCATCCACAGCCTGGACCAGGCCCTCAAGCTCTACGCCGTTGATCACAACGCTCAGTATCCCACGGGTGGAGCCGACGCCCTGACGCACCTGGTCCAGCCGGTGGACCGCAACAATCAGAGAATGCCGGCCTACATCGAGAGGATTCCCACCGACGCCTGGGGCAGGCCTCTGAACTACGAGTATCCCAATACGAAGGCTCAGACCACCGTCGACAAGCCGGCCATCTGGTCGTACGGCCCCGATGGCAAAGACGACAACGGCTCCAACGACGACATCAACAACTGGACCACCACGACCACAGCGAAGTAGCGACGCTGGACGGAAGCGTCAGCGCCCGGAGCGACACGATCGAAACTTTCGGATCGCAGATTCGTCACGATGACATCCAATCGATGCACATACCGTGAACGCCGGCTCGACCAGACTCTTCCGCGCTGCAACCCGCCGTGACGGGCGTCCGCTCCCGCTCCGTGCGGCGTTCACGATCCTCGAACTGGTCCTCGCGCTCGCGGTGATCGCCGTGGTGATGGGCCTCGCTTGGCCAGTGATGCTGCGGTTCTCGGCCGAACACGCACTCAAGGAAAACGTCGAACAGGTCCGCTCCCGGCTGGCGCGCACGCGGCTGTTGACCATCGGCGCAGGGCTGACGTACCAGTTCCGCTATGAACCGGGCGGGCGCCGCTGTCTGACCATGCCGCTGGAGCGCCCTCTCGGCGCCTCCGGCGGATCGAACGCCACTGGCAGCGCCGGCGCCGTGACCGGATCGTCGGGCTCCGCCACGCAGACGCAGGCACTCGTCCTCGAATTGGCAGAGGGCTTGCGATTTCTGTCGTCCCCCCCCGGTCCCGCCGCGCTGACACAACCGGACGCCGCCGAGCGCGTGTCTGAGGACATGCTCACGATGTTTGGCGCGCCGACCTCGCTGGCACAGGTCGGTTGGTCGAAAGCCATCCCCTTCCGACCCGACGGAACATCGCAGGACACAACCTTCGTCGTGGCCGACGCGGACGGCCGATATCAGGTACTCAGCGTGCGCGGCTTGACCGCCGCAGTCTCCGTCGGCCCCATCGAAAGGGAGCGCCGACGATGAACAAGAATAAATTCGAAATTCGCAATTCGAAATTCAAATTTCCCCGAAGGGGGGGTATGTCCCTCCTCGAAGTCTTGATCGCCCTCGCACTTTCCTCGCCGCCACCGCAATGATCGGTCAGCTCGTGTCGACCGGCACAGGCTGCGATTTCATGCCCAGTTCACGCCGAAGCCGCCCGCCCAGCGAAACCGTCATGGCCGAGGCGGCAGGCACGATCCCGCTGGAATCGACCGCCGCCACGCCTTTTGAAGACGATCCCGAGTGGTCGTGGCTGCTCACCGTCACCGATGGCCTGATCGCCGACCTGCTGCAGGTACAGGGCCACGGTGATGCCCAGCGGCTGGACAACCGCCGGTCCAGTTCACACTCGTCCGCTGGGTCCGCAATCCCGAACTGTGGACCCAGTCCACGGTCAGCGGCACAGGCGCATCTTCACCGGCAGCACATCGACGGGAGCCACAATACGATGATCCTCGTCGAGGAGCACAATGTTCACTGCATGTGTGGTCGCATCACCGACGCAGTGAGTGCTCGACCACAAGTTTCACATTTCAAATTTGAGATTTCAGATCCAGCCGCTCCAATTTGCAATTGGCAATTTGCAATCGTCAATTTGCAATCTTCCGTCTTTCCGATCGGTTTTCGCTGCCGCATCTCGCGAAACCTCCCTCGCGCCGCCTTCACCCTCGTCGAGCTCCTCGCCGCGCTGGGAATAAGCCTCCTGCTGATCGCCGCTGTCTCCGCCTCGATCGAAATCTATCTGCGGGTGACGACCACCGGACAGGTCGCCATCGAACGGCAGCAGGTGACGCGCGCTCTTCTCGACCAGTTGACGCGCGACATTTCGTCGATTGTTTACTGGGTGCCGGAATCGACCGACTCCGCAGATTCGACGTCAAGCACTGACAGCGGATCGTCGAGCAGCAGCAGTTCGTCAGGCAGCAACGGCTCGTCCTCCGGCGGATCGCCAACCACCACAACGACGACCACAACGACGACGGTGCAGGATCCGGAAACCGCTTACACGACGACGAGCCTCGGACTGATCGGCGACAGCCAGTCGCTGCTGTTGCATATCAGCCGCCCGGTCCGCGACCTCAACTACACACCTGCGCAAAACGCGACCAGCATCAGCTCGCGGACCAGCGACCTGTTGTCGGTCCAATACTTCCTGGCGCAGCCGGGTGCCGATGGTCTCGCGGGCGAAGTTTCCGCGCAGCGCGCCCAGACGCCAACCGATTCCGCCGCGCGAGTATCGACCGGCGGCCCGGCGGGCCTCGCCCGGCTGGAAGCAGACGAAATGGCGATGGACCATGCCGAGGTCGAAATGGACACCGCGGCGCTCGCAACAGCGGCTCAAGTCATCGCGCCGGAGATCGCAGCCGTCCAGTTCCGCTATTACGACGGCCAGGCCTGGGTCGAGGCGTGGGACAGCACCGCTATGGAAAGCCTGCCGCTGGCGATCGAGGTCACGCTGAGCTTTCGCGATTTCGAAGCCGAGGCCCGTACGCCCGTCGCGCTGGCCGGCGTCGCGCCGATCGGCCTGACGGTGCGGCACGTGATCGCTGTCCCGCTGGCCGTGCCGGCTGAAGCCACGGAGGCGCCATGAATCAAGCCCGTTGTCCGCTGCAGGGCGTCTGGCGATCCGCCAACGCGGCGCCGGTTCGTGGGCCGGCGATTGCGAATTGCGAATCGCGTATTGCGTATCGAAATTGCTCAATCCGCAAATTGCAATCCCCCCGCGTCGGCAGCGCCCTCATCGTCGTCCTGGTTCTCATCGTCATGCTCTCGCTGGCGGCCTACCAGTTCTCGGACCGGATGATCGCCGAAAACGAGGCTTCCGAATATGGGCTCCGGCAGGCGGAAGCACTGGCGTGCGCCGAATCCGGCATTGAGTACGCGGCCACCCTCCTCGGCCAGACAGAAGACCCTGACCAGCCGTTGAACCTCTATCACAATCCATCCGAGTTTGCCGGAGTCATGGTCGCGGTCGCCTCCGTCGAAGAAAACCGCGGTCGATTCACATTTGTCGCCCCTCTCCAGACCGATGCCAGTGGGACCCGCGTCCGCGCCGGATTGATCGACGAATCTGCCAAGTTGAATCTCAATGCCATTTCGTCGTTCGGCCTCGAGGAGGCACAGGAAGCGGCCATGCTGATGAATCTCCCCGGAATGACCGAGGAAATCGCCGACGCCATCCTCGACTGGATCGATGACAACGACGAGCCGAGGTCGTTCGGCGCCGAGAGCGATACGTACGAGTCGCGGACGCCGCCCTATGCCGCGCGCAACGCGCCGCTCGAATCGCTCGATGAACTGCTGCTGGTGGCAGGGGTCACGCCGCAGTTGCTCTTCGGCGAGGATGCCAACCACAACGGCCTGCTCGATCCGAACGAAAACGACGGCGACGCCTCCCTGCCCCCCGATGACGCGGATGGGATCCTCAATCCGGGCTGGGCGGCTTTCCTGACGGTCTCCAGCCGTGAATCGAACCTGCGCGCCGACGGGACCGACAAAATCGACGTCAATCAGTCGCTGCTCACAGACCTCTACGACCAACTGGCCGAAGACCTCGATGAAACGCAGGCCCTGTTCATCACCGCCTACCGTCTCAACGGTCCGTTGAATCCTCCGACGACCGGCAGTTCGTCCGGTTCGTCCTCCGGCAGCGGATCGGGAGGTTCCGGCGGTGGATCAGGAGGTTCATCATCTGGTGGGCAATCGGGCGGCTCTTCCTCCAGCGGACGTAACGGCGGATCGTCCAGCTCGCAATCGACCGGCAATCAGCAGACGGACCAGGCGCTGCGGCAGGCGGCATCGGGGATGGCGGCGGCCGTCGGTGGCGCCAGCGGCCAGCCCGTCACGCGCGGCGGACTCGATATCTCCGCCGGTCCCAAACAGGACATCACGTCGCTCTTCGAACTGGTCGACGCCCAGGTTCGCGTGTCGCTCAACAAGCAGCCCGCGACCATCCTGAACAGCCCCTGGCAATCCGGCGCCGGATTGAACGAAACTCTCCGCACGCTCTTCAACACCGTGACCACCAGCACCTCGACCACAATCGAGGGACGAATCAACGTCAACGAAGCCCGCCGCGAAGTCCTGCTGGGAATTCCGAACATGACGGAGCAGACGGTCGACCAGATCATGTCGAAACAACTGGTCTCCCAGGACGGCGCGCCGCTGACCGATACCCTCATCCAGCGGTCCAGCCCCGGCTGGCTGTTGAGTGACCAGTTGGTCGATGTCGCCACGATGACTCAACTGGATCCGTACGTCACGACCGGCGGCGACGTGTTCCAGATGCAGGTCCTGGGCCACTTTGACGGGCGTGGTCCGGTTGTGCGGATTGAAGCGACCATCGACCGGTCCGAATCCCCGCCGCGCGTCGTGAGCCGGCGGGATTTGACGCCCCTGGGCCCGGGCTACCGCCCCGAATCGCTCGTTCCTGCCGGCTCGGGGACGACGGTCTCGGGATCGCAGTGACGCCCGGTCGATCTTTTCAGAGGCAGATTTCCATCACTTCAGACAACACGCATCAGCTCCGCCCCCGACCCACGATCGACGACCCACTACCCACTGTACTTTCGCATGTCCAGCGGCTCACGGTTCTTTCGCAGTGATTCGTCAGCCGACTACGTCGCCCTCGATTGGGAGAGCGCCGAGGTCCGACTCGCCGCTGCGCGCGTCGGTGGCGGCCGCATGACGCTGCTCGGTGCGGCCAGAGCGGAATTGCCTGCGGGCGCCGACGGCAAGCTCCACCAGACCGCCGCTGCTGACAGCGTGCGCCGGGCATGGGGCACGCTCCCGGTTAAGTCGCCGCGCGCACTGCTGGTCTTGCCGCGCGACCTCGTCGTCGTCCGCAAGCTCGACCTCCCCACCGTCCCGGACAATGAACTTCCCGATCTCGTCCGGTTGCAGGCAGCGACGAAACTGGCGACCCCCGTCGATCGCCTCGCGCTCGATTACCTGCCGCTCGCCGCAGCGCCGGAGAGCCTCGGCCGCTCGGTGCTGCTGGTCAGCGCCGATCAGGAGCGCCTGCAGGGAATCGTCGCGGCGGCCCGCCAGGCGGGACTGGAGCCGGTCGGCGCCGTCACAAGCACAATCAGCGTGGCCGAACTGGCGCTCCGCTGCATCGATAGCTCATCCGGGTTGATTCTCGTCGCCTGGCAGCATCGGCAGCGGCTGGAACTCTTCGCCATGTACGAGCGCGTGCCGATCTTCTCGTACTCGCTGACACTGCCCGAGGGAGACGCCGCCGGCCGGTCGCAACTGCTGCGGGCCGAACTGTCGCGCGTGCAGGTCGCCGTCCGTCAGGCGCAGCACGA
>JAXMBS010000039.1:0-53970 GCA_046349775.1 Planctomycetaceae bacterium
AATGCGGATTTGGATGATCGACGAGTTTGGACACCCCTGGATCTATTGTCGATTTAGACGCAAAAACGGTGGATTGGAAGAACACACTCTGGCTGTCAATCATGATGGAATCGTCCGCGTCAAGCACCGTCCACCACGGTGAGACTAGCTGGTGAAACAAAGGGCGCTCGTACTTAACCTACCCACTACCAACTACCCACTACCCACCATGTCTGAGAAAGTTGTTTTGGCGTACAGCGGCGGCTTGGATACCTCTGTCATTGTCGGCTGGCTGCTGGATGAAGGTTACGAGGTCCACTGCCTGTATGTGGACCTCGGCCAACCGTGCGAAGATCGGCCGTCGATCCTCGAAAAAGCGCGGAAGATCGGGGCGGCGTCGTCCGAAATCGTCGATGTCCAGGAAGAATTGTGCCGCGACTTCGCCTTCCCCGTCATGCAGTGGCAGGCGAAGTACGAAAACATTTATCTCATGGGGACGTCGATTGCGCGTCCGCTGATTGCCAAGGCGTGCCTGCAACGGGCGCGGGATGTCGGCGCGACCGCCTTCGCCCACGGCGCGACCGGCAAGGGGAACGACCAGTGCCGGTTCCAACTGGCGTCGGTCGCGCTGGAACCATCAGTCAAGATCATCGCTCCGTGGCGGATGGAGCGTTTTCGCAAACTGTTCCCCGGTCGCACGGAAATGCTCGCCTACTGTGCGAAGAAGAACATCCCCGTCAAAGCCAGCGCCAGCAAGCCGTATTCCAGCGACGAGAACTGCCTGCACATCAGCTACGAGGCCGGCAAGCTGGAAGACCCGGCGGTCGACGGCCAGACGATCATCGACTTCGGCATGACGGTCTCGCCGCAGCAGGCGCCGGACAAGGAGGAGCGGGTAACAATCGGCTTCGAGTCGGGCGTCCCGGTCAGCGTGAACGGCAAGCAGCTCTCGGCTTTCGACATCGTTCGCACGCTCAACGAGATCGGCGGCCGCAATGGCGTCGGCCGGATCGACGTCGTCGAAAACCGCTTTGTGGGGATGAAGAGCCGCGGCGTGTACGAAGCGCCCGGCATGACGCTGCTCTACGCCGCCCACCAGGCGCTGGAACAGCTCACACTCGACCGCGACCTGACGCACCTCCGCGACCGACTGGCGCCCGAAGTGGCCGAAATGGTCTACTACGGCTTCTGGTACTGTGCGAAAATGGACGCCCTGACGGCGTTCCTCAAGGAGACCGAGAAGCCGGTCACCGGCGAAGTCGCGCTCACGCTCTACAAAGGGAACGCCCGCGTCAGCAGCCGCAAGTCTCCCAACAGCCTGTACGACGAAGCGATTGCCTCAATGGAAGCCGGGGGCAGCTACGACCAGTCCGATGCCGAAGGGTTCCTCAAAATCGTCGGCCTGCCGCTGCGGGTCCAGGGTGGAAGCCGCAAACGCCGGTATTGAGCGTTGTGGGGATCTGAGCTTGTTCATCGGGTGCCACTGGCTCCGCCGGTGCGTAGCGCACAGACGTTCGACTCAGGAGCATTTGGGCCGTGGGATGGCCGATCACTACGCGCAGCCGCCGGCATTTCAGGTCGTAGCCATCCGTGCGCTCGCCGGAATCGGCGCCGCGGCAATCGTCGTGACGGCGAAGGCGGGATCCGACCCGCTGGCCGTGTCGGCGAGTGCTTCCTGGCCGTCCTGCCGCCACCAGTCCGCGGCCGCCTGTGAACTCCAGCGCTGGGTGTCCCGGCATCCGGCAAGCGCCCGTTCCAGTTCACGGACGTCGCCGTAGCGGTCCGCCGGGTCCTTTTCGAGGCAGCGCAGCACGACCTGTTCCAGGTCGGGTGGGACCGCGACGTGTTTCGACGGTGGAACCGGTTTCTCTTTGGCGTGCGCGAACACGATGTCGAGGGCGCGGTTTCCGGGGAAGACGGGGTGGCCCGTCAGCATGAAGTACGCCGTCGCACCCAGCGAATAAAGATCCACGCGCGCGTCGACGACACCGTTCCCGAAGGCGGTCTCCGGCGCCGCATACAGTGGCGAGCCGACGACGACGCCGTCCCGCGTGTGCTGAATACTCTCGTCACGCGCGCCGGTGGATTTCACCAGCCCGAAGTCGAGCAGCTTCGCGAAATCGTGGATGCCGCCGCGCTCGGCGGCAAAGATATTGCCCGGCTTGATGTCGCGATGGATCAGGCCGGCGCGGTGCGCTTCGTCCAGCGCCTGGCACACCTGACGCAGCAGATGGATCACGCGCGCTGCGGGCAGCGGTCCGGTGCGCTCGACGAGTTCCTGCACGCTCATTCCCGGCAGATATTCCATCACGTAGAAGAACATGCCGTTGTCGGTAACGCCGTAATCGTAGATTTCGACGGTGTTCGGGTGCGTGAGTCGCGCCGTCGCCTGGACTTCATTCTGGAACCGCGTGATGGTCTGCTCGTCGGTCTCGCGGTCGCGGCGGATCAGCTTGACGGCGCAGGGACGCTTGAGCAGCCGGTGTTCGGCGAGGTACACGTCACCCATTCCACCGCCGCCGAGGCGCCTTAGCAGCGTGTACACGCCGACGTGCTTGAGATCGAAAGCTTCGCGGCGCAGCGTGCCGAACCGGTGCGCGCCCCACACCGCCACCACCGCCGCAGTGATCATTTGCAGGAGGTTGAACGACAGGACTCCGCTGTCGTACAACTCGCGCCACATTCCCGGCTGGTCCGCCGTGGCCCAGAAGACAGTAGCGATCGGCCCCAACGCGAACAGTGTGACAATCGATGTCGCCCGCCGCCATGTGTTGGGGATGAACAGACTGTAGACCATCAGCAGCAGCATCCAGGGGACGCTGAAGGCCAGCAGCCGCGTCCCCATGGCTTCGGCGCCGGTCACGGTGGATGTGCGCGCGATTTGGGCCTGAACGTGGGCCAGCATCAATGCCGGGCCGACAAACATCACGAATTCGATGAGTCGCAGTGCCCACTGTTTGGGCCGATGCTTGGCGCACAGCGCCACAATGCAGAGTCCCTGCAGGCTCGTGACAAACAGGTACGGCGCCAGATCGGTCGCCGGGAAGGAGAAGGTCTCCCCCTGAGTCAGCGCGAAGCGCACCAGATGAGCCGCCAGCAGCGCAAACAGCAGTATGGCTGTCGATCGCAACCGGCTGCGCAGCAGGTTGAGATCCTGCTCGCGGAACTCGATCGAAGATTTGGCGACCAGTCCGCCGTGCGGACAGAAGCAATCTGCGCACGAATCACTGGGCCGCGTCTCAGCCGCGGGCGCTGCGTCGTTGCCGAGAATCCGGGCCGGTGTTGCCATCGCTATTGAAGACGAGGTTGCCGCGATTATAGTGAGACCCTGCGCGGTCGAACACCTGTGGAGCGGAGAGTCGTCTCAAGCCGCGAAGTGGGAACGGGTTGCAATCGGCGTTCCGCACCGGACCGCAATTGGACTCTTGACCGGTGTCGGCGTCACACCGGATCGTACATTCGTCCACGGAAATGATCGAAAAGTCGCCATAACACGCCTGACGTCTGCAACTTCGACACGCGCATGCCGCACTCTGCCAAATCTGCCGCTTCGTCCCCTCAATCCGCATTGCAGATCGGTTTTATCGGGGCCGGGCGGATGGCGACCGCGCTCGCGCGCGGCCTGATCGATGCAGGTTTTGCCGCGGCTGGTCAGATTCTGGCCAGCGACGTTGAGCCCGCGGCTCGCGAAGGATTTGCCCGCAGTGCCGGCGCGGCGGTTGTCGAGGGCAATGCCGACGTCGTCGCGCGCGCTGACGTTCTCGTGCTGGCGGTCAAACCCCAGTCCATGTCCAAAGTCCTCGAGGAACTGCGCCCTCTGCTCAAACCGTCGCATCTGGTGATTTCGATCGCTGCCGGCGTGACGCTCTCGGCGCTTTCCCGGGCGCTGGGTGAGCGCGTGCGGCTGGTGCGCGTCATGCCGAACACGCCGTGTCTCGTCGGCCAGGGCGCCTCGGGTTTTTCCGTCGGAGGTACCGCGACCTCGGACGACGCCGCGTTCACAGAGTCGTTGCTGAAAACCGTTGGCATCGCCGTGCAGGTGCCGGAGCCGCTCCTCGATGCGGTGACGGGATTGTCAGGGAGCGGACCGGCGTATGCCTTCGAGATGATCGAGGCGCTCAGCGACGGGGGAGTCTGCGCCGGACTGCCGCGCGACGTCGCCACGCGGCTGGCGGCACAGACGCTGCTCGGCGCCGCGAAAATGGTGCTGGCGACCGGGCAGCACCCTGGGGCCCTCAAGGACGCGGTTGCAAGTCCCGGCGGGACCACGATTGCCGGCCTGCACGAACTGGAGCGGGGTGGCTTGCGCGGCACGTTGATGAACGCGGTTGTCGCGGCGACGCGCCGCTCGCAGGAACTGGGCCGGTCGTAGCGATTGCACCGGTGGGCTCGGCCCTGTCTCCGGCGGATGCGGCCGCAACGCGGTTCGCGTTCCGACCGAGGTCGGCCGAACCGTTTGACTCCCCCCTGTGGTGACGTAGCGTTGCGGCATCGTCACTGCCAACTGCATGTCTCAGGGTCTCGGCGTTCTGCCCCCCATATCTGAGGGTCCGCATGGCTGCACAGACCGAATCACCGGCGCGCAACCGCAATACCGTGACCGCGCCGCCAAGTGCGCACCCCGCGGACTCTGCACGCATCCTGCTGTCACTGCTGCGACTGGTGCGTCAGGCAGGTGAACCGGCATCGAACGAGCCCGGAGATCCGTACCACGCACTGATTCGGCCCGGGATTTTGCGGGGCCTGCTCTCGGCGATTCACTACCGTGACGAAGGCACGATTTACCACTCGCGTCGCACCGCGCTGACCTGCGTCGGCATCGCCCGCGAGCTGGGTTGGGAAGACGAGGAACTGCGGATCATTGAGACGGCGGCGCTGCTGCACGACCTCGGAAAGATCGGCGTGCCGGACAGCATCCTGCATAAGCCCGCAGCGCTCAGTGCCGATGAGTCGGAGCTCGTCGCCCAGAATCAAAGCGTCGGGCTGACGATCCTTCAGGCGTGCCGGGTGCACCCGGACATCGTGGCGCTCATCGGGCAATCGGGGCGCGCGGCGCTGTCTGCGACCGAGATGGTCGTCCCGCAGCGACATCAGGGGGCGCGAATCCTGACTGTGGCGGATATGTACGACTCGCTGGTCCACGACCAGTCGTACCGCCCGCACCTGTCTCACGGCGATGCCATCTCGAAGCTCCTGGAATCGGAGCGGCAACTGGATCGCAACGTCATCGCGGCCTTGCGCCGCTGGCTGGCCGGCGGCGGGCAGTCGCTGCTGGCGGACCACAAGCAGGCCGTGGAATCCATCCGGGCCAGCGCGCCCGTGAACGCCACGACGGTGGGCCAGTCCAGCTCGCTCTGCCATGCCTTCGCCTACCTCTACATCCTGGAAAGTCTGTACGACGCGTACTACATCGCCGATGCCGACCTGAAGCTCGTGATCTGCAGCACCGGACTGCCGGGACTGTTCCCCTCGGCGACGTTCACGCCGGGAGAGACCTGGACCCGGCGGCTGTTCGGAGCGCTCGACAGCGTGGGCCGGCCGGTGCCGGATTCCGCCTATCCCTTGCACAAGGTGCTGGAGACCAACAGCGCGCACTGTTCGACGCTGCGGCTGCCGGGCGGCGAAGGGCAGCGCCGTGACCTCGAGTTCCACGCCATGCCGCTGCAGGACGAGAACGGGCGACTATGGGGAGTCGCGGAGATCTTGCGCGACGTGTCGCACTCGCGCAAGAACGCCATCCTGTACAAGCAGTTGCGCGAGGCCGCCAACCAGGATCCGCTGACGGGGGCGGCGAATCGCGGACAGTTGGAAAGCCGCCTCGGCGAGCTGTACGCCGACTTTCAACAATCGCAGTACGAGCAGTCGTTCAGCATCATCTTTCTCGACCTCGATCACTTCAAACAGATCAACGACGTGTACGAGCACGCCACGGGAGATGAAGTGCTCGTGGGCCTGGTCCGACTGCTCGGGGATGAGCTGTATTCCGGCGAAACGCTGGGGAGGTACGGAGGCGAAGAATTCCTGATTCTCTGCCCGGGCACCCCGCTGGAACAGGCGGTGCAGCGTGCGGATCGCTTGCGGCGCGCCATCCAGAACGCAGGGCTGGCGTCGGCTCGCGACCTGCGGGTGACGGCATCGCTGGGGGTGGCGGAGATCGGTCCCGACGACACCCCCGAAACCGTCCTGCAACGCGCCGACCAGGCGCTGTTTGACGCCAAGCGCGGCGGCCGAAATCGAGTCTGCTACCGCGTCGTGGGGGTCGAGGAAACCAACGAATCCGAAATCTCAGCTCCGGTTGGTGAAATGGTCCACACCGCCAAGTTCGTGGCCTGCCAGGCCGCCGACATCCTCGTGGCGAAGCTGAAAGGCTTTGTCGAAGACCACCGCGCGCGACTCCTCGACGTGCAGGAGAAGCTCATCGCCATGCGTGTCGGCGAAGCCACGATCTTCGGCAGGTGGGGTGCCGATCCGCGCCGGCAGCCGGTCGAAATGATCGTCGTGCTGGGCGAGCCGCAGATCTCGTCGCGGTCCGCCTCCATGAAGCGCATCGAGATCGACGTAACGGTCCGCCCGGTCGGCCGTGCTCCAGACGCCGATGTGTTCCAGGGCCGCGCCTCGCGCGCCGTCGAGCTGCTGCGATCGCATCTGCTCGCGGACTGACGACGAGAGTGTGAAGGTGACAAAGTGTGAAGGTAAGAATGTGGGAACCGGCAAAGCCCCTTCACACCTTCTTACCTTCTTCGTCCCCCTGCAGCGTCAGCACGAGTTGCCTTGAGCCACCGCGGTTGCGGTGTTCGCACAGGCAGATGCCCTGCCACGTCCCCAGTACCAGGCGTCCGTCCCGCACCGGGACGGTCACACTGCTGTCCAGCAGGGACGCTTTGACGTGTGCCGGCATGTCGTCCGGGCCTTCGCAGGTGTGCACATACGGAAACGACTCCGGCGCGAGCGCATTGAAAGCGGTCTCCAGGTCCGTCCGCACGTCCGGATCCGCGTTCTCCGTGATCGTCAGCGAGGCGGACGTGTGTTTTAGGAACACGTGCAGCAGCCCGACGCGAATCGCGGCCAGCTCCGGCAGCGCCTGCACGATCTCCCGCGTGATCAGATGAAATCCGCGTGAACGTGGAGACAACGCGATATCTCGCTGCAGCCAGGCCATCTGGTTCTCTCTGATTAAGCGGTAACCGATTTACCGTCAACGATCAGCCGTCAGGCGCAGTTGCTGACGGCTGGCCGCTCCGGTCCGGCGTCCCGTGAATTCCCCACGCGTGCCCGTTATAACAGACTTCGAAGAGGACTGCGGGCGCACTCAAATCGAAAGCCGCTCCTGATGTCAACAGTTTGCTGGATGCGCTGCGTTCGCGTGTTGATTACCATTGCGCTGCTGGCAGCGACGTCTCGCGACCCTCTGGGCGCCCGTGCTGCCGAACCGGCCGCCAAAGAACTGGCAGCCGGCGACGTCGATCCGGCCACGAGCCGGGTCTACGTGCACGTCAAGAAGCGTCGCCTGGGCCATGAGCACGGCGTGGAGGGGCGTGTGAAGTCCGGCCGGCTGCAGCTCGACGCAGCCGACAAGGCCGGGCAGATCATCTTCGACATGACGTCCTTTAAGGCGGACACGGACGCCGCACGGCAGCACGTTGGGCTGGAAGGGACGACCGACGCCGGCGAACAGTCCGACGTCACGAAGACGATGACCGGCGCCGGCGTCCTCGACGTTGCGAAGTATCCGACGGCGACGTTTGCCGTCACGTCGTCGAAACGCATGGAGAAAGATGCCGAGGGGGGGCATGCCCGGTACGAGCTGGTTGGCGAGTTCGACCTGCACGGCAAGAAGCAGCCGTTGACTGTCGTTGCCGTCGCTGGGGAGCTGAAAGACGGCCTGCGGCAATTGACGGGCGAATTCACGATCAAGCAGACCGATTACGGGATCAAGCCCTTTTCGACATTTGGCGGGATCGTCTCCGTCGCAGACGCACTGCGGATTCTCGGCGACCTGTCGATCAAGCAATAGCTCCCGGCTTTCCCTACCCACTACCCACGACCCACTACAATGCAACTTGGCTTTGTCAGCGCAATTCTGGCCGATCAGGACTTGGACCACGTTCTCAAGTTCGCGGCCGACACGGGCTTCGACTGCGTGGAAGTGATGTGCTGGCCGCCGGGTAGGGCGGACCGTCGTTACGCCGGCGTGACGCACATCGACGTCACACACTTCGACAAAGTCCAGGCGGCACGCGTGCTCGAACGGGCGGCCGAGCACCAGGTCGCCCTCAGCGGGCTCGGTTATTACCCGAATGCCCTGTCACACGATTCGCAGGAAGCCGCAGTTGCCGTGGAGCATCTCCGGAGGGTCATTACCGCGGCGCCGCTGCTCGGCCTGACGCGCGTGAACACCTTCATCGGCAGGGACTGGACGCAGTCGGTGGCCGCCAACTGGCCGCAGTTTCTGGAGACCTGGAAGCCGCTGATCCGGCTGGCGGAAGACAGCGGAGTGAAGATCGGGATCGAGAACTGCCCGATGTCGTTCACGGCGGATGAGTGGCCGGGGGGCAAGAACCTCGCCAGCACGCCGGACATCTGGCGGCGGATGTTCCACGACATCCCCAGCGACTCGTTCGGCCTGAACTACGATCCGTCGCACATGGTGTGGCAGTTCATGGACTATCTGGAACCGATGCGCGAATTCCGCGACAAGCTGTTCCACATCCACGCCAAGGACGTCCGCGTCGATCGGCACAAGCTGAACCAGGTCGGCACGCTGGCGCACCCCAACGAATATCACACGCCCAAGCTGCCGGGCATGGGGGACGTCGACTGGGGGAAGTTCTTCTCGGTGCTGACCGACGTCGGCTACCACGGCCCGGTCTGCGTCGAAGTGGAAGACCGCGCGTACGAAGGCACGCTGGAGCGCCGCCACGCCTCACTGCGGCAAAGCCACACGTATCTGCGGAACTTTGTTCCGGCGGACGGTTGACGATTCGGCGCCGCTTGCGCGCGGCGTGCACGCGCGAACCGTTCGTGTCCTGCATTCTGCGGCCGCGTTCCAGATGCCGCCGACGTGTTGCATCTCGGCAACGTCGCGACGTTGCTTCCCGGCAACCGTGTTGACGGCCGTCAGCACGTAAGCCGTACAGCGCAGTCGCACTACAACGTCGCTGACCTTCGGCTGCCGTGGGTCGCGGCGATCTGTCGCAATTTGCAACATTTTTCTGCGGAACGGCCGCCAGGTGTGGCCGGTGAGCTATCGTCGAATGACGAACTGAGTCGTCTCAGGTGCGTGCTGCTGACGTCAAGCAGCGCCGTCTTTCCTCGCGGACCTCGCACCGGTAGTCGCGTCCCTGGGGGCGCTTTTGGGGCAAGGGTGTCGCCGATCCGATGTCTGGACCGGCCAATTGACACCGAGCCCGATCCGTTCCGGCCCGATCGACATTCATCATCGCACACGTTGCCGGCACGCTGTTCGAAGACGACACACCAATGAAGACGCTCGAGATTCTTGAAGGTTCCTGCCGACGACTTGTTGACATCACAACCAGCCAGCGCATTCGTCGCTCGTTGCCGTTCGTGATCACGTCGATTGCCGCGTTGATCAGCCCGTTTCCGGCCGTCATGCAGGATGTAAACGTCTTTGCGAAATCCAGCGGCACCGGCAATGGAGGCAGCGGCAATAGTGGGACGAGCAATGGTGGCTCCAGCAACTCCGGCGGGAGCGGAAACGGCAACGCCGGCACCGGCAACAACGGCAATGGAGTCGGCGGCAGTGGCAGCGGCAACAACGGCAACGGCAATGGCGGCAACGGGAACGCCGGAGGCGGCAGTAACGCGGGCGGAAATGGAAATGGCAATGCCGGCAATGGAAATAACGGAAACGGAAACGGCGGCAGCGGCAGCGGCAACAACGGCAATGGCAATGGCGGCAACGGCAATGCGGGCGGCGGGAGCTCTGGCGGAAGCAGCGGCGGTGGCAGCAGCGGCGGTGGCAGCACCGGCGGTGGTAGTACCGGCGGTGGTAGTACCGGCGGTGGCAGTACAGGCGGCGGTAGCTCCGGCGGCGGTAGTTCGGGTGGAGGTAGCTCCGGCGGTGGTAGTACAGGCGGCGGCAGTACAGGCGGCGGCAGTACAGGCGGCGGCAGTACAGGCGGCGGTAGCTCGGGTGGAGGTAGCTCCGGTGGCGGCAGCAGCTCTGGCAGTGGGACTCAAAACTCGAGCGCGGCGGATCAGGCACGAGCCGCTGCCGTGGCGGAGATCAACGCGGCATATGCTGAGCTGTCGTATGGCGGCAGCGACTTCTACCTGCGGGGCGCCAGCGTCTGGCTCGCCTGGGTGCCGGAGTCGATGACGAATGGCGATAATGCCCTGCTGTCAGGGAACAACGCACTCGCTATCTGGAACTACAACGACGCCCAGAGCAAAGCGGCGGCAGCCCGTCGCTGGATCTCGTCGTCGGTGCGATTCGCGTCCGCTCGCTAACTGACCTTGCGTGATTCTGGAACGGATGGCGAATGCGACCATCTCTCCATGATCTCCATTTCATGAGCGAACACGCCTGCCGAGTGGGGAGAAGGTGGCCGAAGGCAATACTGTTCGGCACGACGTGTGCTTCCCCCTCTCCCCCGCGAAACGCGTTGAATTCAGGACGGGCGGCGCTCGGGGGAGAGGGCCGGGGTGAGGGGTCTACATAAGATCTCTGATGTTCGATTGAGCGGATTCCTGTCTCGAATTGATGATCGAGCGTCGCTCGGCACATTCAATCGCCGTCAGTACTTGTCGAATTGCGGTGTCAATCCCTCCGGGCAACTATCGAGCCGAACAGTATTGGGCCGCAGGCCGGATGCGGGGGGGGGGAGGCCGCTTTTTCAGTGTGTCTCATAATCGTGCATGGTCGTTTTGAGACCCTCAATGCCTCTACTCCATACCCCCTCGCTCGACTTCCCGGCCTGACGGCCTAAAATCGAGCCGGCGCTGCTCGCCGCGCCCCTGGTTCGCCGCCGGCGCTCTTGTGCGTTGGCCCGTCGGCACTGCAGGAGGATGAAATGGACGTCTGGCCGGGCCGCCCGTATCCCCTGGGCGCCACCTGGGACGGGAAGGGAGTCAACTTCGCCGTCTTCTCGGAAAACGCAGAGCGGATCGAGCTCTGCCTGTTCGACACCGCCCAGGATGCGTGCGAGACACATTGCATCCCGGTCTCCCAACGGACGGACTTCGTCTGGCATTGCTACATTCCCGGGCTCGAAGCTGGGCAGCTCTACGGGTTTCGTGCGCACGGCCGCTACGAACCGCAACATGGCTTGCGGTTCAATCCGCACAAAGTGCTGCTGGATCCGTACGCCAAGGCGGTCGGCCGCAACCTCAAGTGGTCCGATCGGATGTTCGGCTACCGTGTCGGGCATGTTGACCAGGATCTGTCGTTCGACGAACGGGACAACGCCGAGTACGCCCCGCTGGCGGCCGTCATCGACCGCCGCTTTCGCTGGGGGAGCGACCGCCCGCTGCGCACGCCGTGGCATCAGACGGTGATCTACGAGCTGCACGTCCGCGGGTTGACGATGCTCAACCCGCACGTGCCGGAGCCGCTGCGCGGCACCTATGCGGGACTCGCCAGCAGCCCCGTCATCAGCCATCTCAAAAAGCTGGGAATCACGGCCGTCGAACTGATGCCGGTCCACTACCGCGTGGATGACCGGCACCTGGTTGAACAGGGGCTGAACAATTTCTGGGGCTACAACACGCTGTCGTACTTTGCGCCGGATACGCGGTACTCGTCGACGCGCTCGCCGCAGGGGACCGTCAATGAGTTCAAGCGGATGGTGCGCACGCTGCATCGTGCGGGAATCGAGGTGATCCTCGACGTGGTTTACAACCACACGGGAGAGGGGAATCACTTCGGGCCGACGCTGTCGCTGCGGGGGTTGGACAACTCCAACTATTACCGGCTGGTCGGGAACAACCGCCGGTTCTATATGGACTACACGGGCTGTGGGAACACGCTGAACATGCTCTCGCCGCGGGTGCTGCAGCTGATTATGGACAGCTTGCGGTACTGGGTGACGGAGATGCATATCGACGGGTTCCGGTTCGACCTGGCGGCGGCGCTCGCCCGCGAGCTGCACGCCGTGGACAAGCTCGGGGCGTTCTTCGACATCATCCACCAGGATCCGGTCCTGTCTCAGGTGAAGCTGATCGCCGAACCGTGGGATCTCGGCGAAGGGGGGTACCAGGTCGGCAATTTCCCCGTGGGCTGGACGGAATGGAACGGACGCTATCGCGACACCGTGCGGAGCTTCTGGCGCGGCGACGGGCACGCCGTTTCGGAATTCGCCACGCGGCTGACCGGCAGCAGCGACCTGTACGAGCACAACGGCCGCCGCCCCTATGCGAGCATCAATTTCGTGACCTCGCATGACGGGTTCACGCTGCACGATCTCGTCTCGTACAACCACAAGCACAACGAAGCCAATCGCCACGGCAATCAGGACGGGGAGAACCACAACATCTGCTGGAACTGCGGCGTCGAGGGACCGACGGACGAGCCGGAGGTGCTCCGCTTGCGTGAACGGCAGAAACGGAACTTCCTCGCGACGCTCATGCTCTCGCAAGGGGTTCCCATGCTGCGCTCGGGGGACGAGCTCAGCCACACGCAACAGGGAAACAACAACGCCTACTGCCAGGACAACCAGATCAGTTGGCTCAGGTGGGACCTGTCGGCCGATCAGCAGTTGTTTCTGGAGTTCGTCGGCCGCGTGATCCGGCTGTGGCGCGGGAATCCCGTGTTCCAGCGCCGGCAGTTCTTCCAGGGACGCGAGATTCGCGGCGCGCGCGTCAAGGACATCCACTGGCTGACTCCCAGCGGCCAGGAGATGAGCGACGCCGACTGGCACTCCGGCCATGCACGCTGCCTGGGGATGCGTCTGGAAGGGGCCATGCAGGATGAAGTGGACGATCGGGGGCGGCCGGTCGTCGGCCAGACAGTGCTGCTCATGATGAACGCGACGTCGGAGCGGCGCCGTTCGCCGTGCCGGCGCTCGTGGACGACGCGTCGTGGCGGGTCGCCGACACGGCCCGCAAGCGGTTCGCGGCGGCGGTTTCGCCCGGGGACAGCTACGCACTGCAACCGCGATCGATGGCGATTCTGCAGTTACGGACGCAGCCGGCAGGCCACCGGCCTCGTCGGCCGTTCGCTCAAGTCGCTGTTCTCGGCGAAACATCGATCGGAGTCGCCGGCTCCTCTGGCAGAGGTTGTCGAGCACATTTCCGGTGCTCCCGTCCCGCAGGCGTAACTCCTTGCTGGCACAGAGGCTATCTCGCCTTCCGGCCCGCGCTAGCCCCAGTGCCGCTAGCCGGGTATCTCGCACGCGTGCGCCCTGCCTGTTACTGTGACGACCGTTCGCCAGAGCACATTTCCACAGTCTGACACGGAGTGACCCTGTGTGGTCGTTTGAGTTGCTGGTCATGGTCCTGATGGTGGCCATCAACAGCGTGTTTGCCGCTTATGAGATCGCGCTCGCCTCGATCGGACTGGGACGTCTCGACACGCTCGCCAACCAGCACCGTGGGGGCGCGGCGGCGGCGCTCAGGATGCGCAACAATATGGAGGCGAGCCTGGCCGTGGTGCAGCTTGGCATCACGCTGGTTGGGGCGATTGCGGCGGCGACCGGCGGCGCCGGCGCCGGCGACTTGATCAAGCCGTCGCTGCTGAATCTGGGGCTCTCGCCGGGGGTCGCTCAGTTTCTGTCGATCGCGCTGGTCGTCATTCCGCTGACCGTCGTGACGATCATCTTCGGTGAGCTGGTGCCCAAGGTCTACGCCCTGCGCCACAAGGAGTTCGTGTGCCTGAAGCTGTCGCCGCTGATGGAGTGGTTTGCCATCAGCGTCTGGCCGGCGGTCTGGTTTTTCGAGACGTCGGTCGACGTGATCATGCGCTGGGGCACGCGGCTGCAACCGAAATCGGGCCAGCCGGGACACTCGGACGAAGCCGCCCTGCAGGAACTCCGGGCGATCGCAGCCCTGGCCCGCATGTCGCGGCTGATCGGCGCGCGCGAGGAGGGAATCATCGTCAACGCCGCGCGGCTCTCGAACCTGCCGATTCGGCGGATCATGCTGCCGGCGGAATACATCAGCACGCTGAACCTCGACGACGAACTGGCCGACGCGCTGATCGCGGCACACCACGACATGCACACGCGGTTCCCCGTGACGCAGCAGCACGGCGACCCGCAGTCGATTATCGGCTACGTCAATTTCAAGGACATCGTCGCCTGCATGCGCATCTCCCCGCATGAACCGTCGATCAAGGCCATTGTCCGGCCGCTGTCGACGCTGCAGGCGGAGCAGTCGGTCTCTTCGGCGCTCGAACAACTGATCCGCGAACACCATCACATCGCGCTCGTGCGCGACTCCGCCGGCGGCGTGGTGGGAATGGTGACGCTGGAGGACATCATCGAGGAACTCGTCGGCGAGATTCACGACGAGTTCGACCGGCTTCCCGCCCACATCACGTCGTCCGGCGCCGGCTGGGTCGTCGGCGGTGGCACCAGCCTGTCGCAACTCGCGAAAATCACCGGCATTGACCTGCCGATCGACGCCGACGCCCACACACCGCCTCCGGCGACCCTCAATGAATGGGTGCTGCGGCGGCTGGGCCGTCCGGTCGATCGCGGCGAGGAGGTCAAGCAGGACGGGATCCGCATCCTGATTCGCAAGGAACGACGCCAGGCGGTCCAGGAAGCCCAGGTCAGCCGGGAGAGCACGCCGGCGAAGGCCGGGCGGACATAAATCCGCTGATCACCCGCAATCAAAACCGGGCGTTCGTCATCTACCGCCTTTGAGAAGTCAAATTTCAAATCTTCCGTTAACGCCGGGCGACGGCCTCTTCCTCGTGGTCCATCGGCACGCTAGCTTACGATCCCGAATCAACCTTCCCAATCGGTACAGCGGCACATGGCGACAATCTTGGTGACCGGCGGCGCGGGCTTCCTGGGCAGCCACCTCTGCGAAAAGCTGATTGAGCGCGGCCACGACGTCATCTGCGTCGATAATTTCTTTTCCGGCCGCAAGACGAACGTCGCGCATCTCGTCGGACATCCGCAGTTCGAATTGATCCGGCACGATATCGTCCATCCGCTGCACCTGGAGTGCGACCGGATTTTCAACCTGGCCTGCCCGGCTTCTCCGGTGGCGTACCAGTACAACCCGATCAAGACGATCAAGACGTCCACGGTCGGCATGGTCAACATGCTCGGCCTCGCCAAACGCTGCCGGGCGCGGCTGCTGCACACATCGACGTCGGAGGTCTATGGCGATCCCGACGTCCATCCGCAGACGGAGGACTACTGGGGCAACGTCAATCCGATCGGCCCGCGCAGCTGCTACGACGAAGGCAAGCGCGTCGCCGAATCGCTCTGCATGAACTATCACCTCGCGCACGACGTGCAGGTGCGGATCGTGCGCATCTTCAACACGTACGGCCCGCGGATGGCGCCCGACGACGGCCGCGTGATCTCCAACTTCATCCTGCAGGCGCTCCGCGGCGACCCGCTGACGATTTACGGAGAAGGAACGCAGACCCGCTCCTTCTGCTACGTGGACGATCTCATCGACGGCTTCCTGCGGATGATGGACCAGGACGACCATCCGGGCCCGATTAATCTCGGCAACCCCGTCGAGAATACGATGATCGAACTCGCGCAGGCCGTGCTGGAGGTGACCGGCTCCAAGTCGCCGCTGGTCCACAAGCCGCTGCCGAAAGACGATCCGCGCCGGCGTTGCCCCGACATCACCCGCGCGAAGCAAGTCCTGCAATGGACGCCGCGCGTGCCGCTGCGCACCGGCCTGGAACGCACGGTCGCGTATTACCGGCAACAGCTCGGCATCGCGAAATGAGACGGAGTGGTCTGCCGCGTCGTATCCTGAAGTGAGATCGCCGGCCAGGAGTTCGGAACGCGGGTTGCTATTTCTTGTCCCACCGGCTTCTAATCTGTCGCCAGGTCTGGGAATTTCCTGCCCCTCGGTGCTGTGCCCATGCAGTGGCATCCGCCAGCACTCTTGAGCCTGGGAGTCCGCAGCGGCAGTACAGAGCCGCTGGTGCAAATACCGTCGTCTGCAACGTCTCGACAGTCGCACCGCTGATTGTGCCACGCCCGAAGAGCCACCACATACAGCCCCAACTCGACAGATAGGACGAGAGCAGCAGCACCACGACCGCCTGCGCCATTGCGGCCTGTCTGACGATTCGGCGTCGGCGGGTGAACGGCATCTTGGGATCGCGTAGAGATGAGCTACGTTTCGGCGACTAATAAACGCAGTAGGTCGGAGACTCGCGCATAGTCAGAAGATGCAAATTCGACGGCGCCCGTGTTCAATACTTCGTAGTCCTCCCTTTCGGCGTGCCGAACCTGCGTTATCGTAGGGACCAGGGTCGCGGCGATGTCGTGCCTCTGTAACAGGTCGATCAGCTGGTTTGCTTCGCCTGGCACCAGCATCTCCACTCGGACGGTTGGATCAGACGGCGCGCCGCGCGTTTTCGAAGATTCGAGTCCACTGATCCAGCGTTGAACGACCCGGCCCGCAATGATGTCGGTAGCATTCGACGAAGTGAGGCGTTGCACCGCCGATTTGGGTGGCTCGACAACGATTGGTGCGGCATCAGCGGATGTTGGTCGAGGACTCTGGTGTCGTTGAGACGCCCAACTGGCGCGGAGCCGGGTGATGCGACGGCCGACTTCGGCGATCCACACTGCAGGGTCTTCGAGACGGCTGAAGTTGTACCGCGGAATGCCTTTGGTGCCGGCGCGTTCGTAGATTGCAATCGCCTTCAACTGATTCCAGTTGTCACACTTGCTGCCGTCAGCCCCCACACCGATCCACAGTATGCGGTCAGCGTCGAACCGCACAGGCCACCGGTATCCGGCGAGTGGACCTCCGGAGAGTTCGACGTCGCAATGCATGGAGCATTCCTTTGCGGTCAGCTGACGTGCCTGGACGCATCATACCTCGGGCTGGGTAGTGGTACAGTTTGAAATTCTCCGCCGCGGAATTCGGCGCGCGGGGTGCTATCGGCTGTGGTTCTCACGCGATTGGTTCTGGGCGTCGCGGTATTCTCGCCACGTCATCGGATTACCCGATCCTCGAAGATGCGCCCAACCGGACATATCAGTCAGCAGATCGGTGCCAGGATATTCATGTTGGCTGTAAGAGCGGATCGGTTCAAAGACTGTCGTCTGTAGTCGCCCGACGGTCCCGAGGCTCCACGATCCCCGCCCAGCGAGCCAGAACATACCGACATAGCTGACTACGTAGCCGTTCAGCAGCAGCAGCACGACCGCCAGCGCCATCACGGCGCGTTTGACGATCCGTTGGGGGCGGGTGGCGGGCATGGGAGCATCCTGCAGTACCGCCCATCGGCGCGACACGTCCAGTGCGAAGGCGGCTCAGCGGCGGCTGGGTAGTGGGTCGATTTAATCCGAAATCGTCGGATGAGCGGGTGGGCTATCAGTTGAGATGTCCCGAAGACGGCAGCGGTCGCCTCGCTCGGTCCACCACACAAGAATCCCACGCGATTCGGCAAGTTCGATCATCAACTCGCTGTTACGGATAGCCAAGTGGAGGGCTTGCAGCGCATCCTCGCCAAGTGCACGCAACTCGGCAGGATGATCCGCACCCGGAATACGGCAACGGCACTCCCATTCGGACCCATTGTGAAAACATGTGAATGACAGGACCGCCTGAGAGTCCCCAGCGAGATTCGATACCGTGACGGCGCGTTCAATCGTGAACATCAGACTCGATGCGGCGGCCATCCCCACATCATACCACGGCCGGGAGCGGGGGTTGCGTGGCCTGGTGCATATCGAGTGCGATCGACGTATCTCGGCGCGGCTCAGGTCACGTCGGGCACTGACAACAGTTCGCGCTGACGCCGCTCACGGATCCGACATGACGTACGGTGCGATGAGGATAAACCCCGACAGCCAGTACAACTCTTCCAGTCAGCGCCCGAATCGCCGTCAGACGATCCGGCGAGGGCGGGGCGGAAGCATCTCCGTAGTGTAACACAAGCCGGCCCCCGCCGAAGTGGCGGGGTTTTTTATGCGCTGTGCTAGAATGCCGGAATGCGACTCGAACCCGAAATCATGGTTCGTGGGTGTCTTGCGGCGCTCCTGGCGTTTTGCGGTCTCCTGATTGTGGTTCCCGGAATGTTGACGGCGCCACGTCCTGAGGCCGCCCTGAACGGGGTTCGCGCCGCAGGGTTGGCTCTTCTTGTCGCTGCGGTGTTCTTGTGCATTTACCGTCGCGCACAATTGCCAGCGGGGAATCCAGTCCTGAAGCGGATCGTGTTGCGAGCTGCCGCCGTGTTGCTATTGCTGGCGTGGTACGTGGCAAGTGAGCCGTTCTCAAGAACTGTGGCCGCGTTGTATTGCCCTGTAGTGAGTCCCGCCGTTCCAGATGTTTTACTCGCCACTGAGGTCGTATGTTCGCAGCGAACTTCCCGGAGCGCGTCACATCGTCGAGTACCACAGGTGGTGGTATTCAACCATTCGCCCGTTGTTCGACTAGATGTCTCAAGATGTTTTCAAATGACCCCACTACCCGCTCGCCGGTAGTGTCCTGATTTGAAAATCGCGGGTCCGGCATTCGTGTTGCTAATTGCGCTCATCGACGTCGGAGGCGGACCGATGGCAGGCGGTGGCGGCGGCGCGGTTTCTGTCGAACATGCGATAACAGTGAGCGCAATAGCGCAGGTAGTCGTCCTTGCCTGGAACTCCCATGAAGAGGAGGAAGTCAATCGGCGCGTAGATCACTTTCAGGGCCGGTTTAAGCGACGGCACGTGCAGCCGGACAATCTGGATGACGAACGGCGCGGCTCGCAAATACCCCACCAGCAGCACCACGACCGCCAGCGCGTCGACGCGTCTGACGATCCAGCGGGGACGAGTGACGGGCATGGCAGGATTGTACCGCGCTTCCCTTAACGCTGGAGGACGCTATCGGCTCACCCCGGCGATGCAGGCGGGGATTACGAGCGAACTGTGGACAATGGACCGGCTGTACGACGAAGTGATGGCGTAGGCCGAATCCGCTCCGCACCCCGGCAGACCGGCGGGGTTTTTCATGCGCCCGTGGTAGAATGCGGGCATGGCGGACGCTCGAAAACGCCGGATTCTCAAATGGACGGCACTGGCAATCATTATGGCGGCACGATGTTGCCAGGATCGTACCTCGGAAGTTTCGTGGTATTCCTGTTTGCCGATTCGGCGGAGTTGGTGCCGGAATTCAGTTCTCATCGCAGTTCGGAAGTTCTACGATCCCGCACGATGGTATGTATTCAGGCTGGCCGGGGTCGGAGATCTATACCGATCTGTGCATTGGAGCGGTGGTTCGTGGCGACGCTCTGGTCGACGGTCCACTCAGCCAATTGGACCGACAGCTACCGGAAGTGATTCCGCGAAAAGATTCTTCAAACTATCCCACTACCCGCTCGCCGTTCAGTGAACTGGCAGCTTGACCGATACCGCCCGGTTGGGACAATCATGGATTCTGTCCCATTGATGTCGGCCGCTATGTCCACCGCTCCTGAACTCCTGGCCCCCGCCGGTACTTGGGACTGCCTGCGCGCGGCGATGGCGAACGGCGCCGACGCCGTCTATCGGACTCGATTGCGGATTCAATGCGCCGGGCCCGGGCGGCGAATTTCGACGTCGACCAGCTGCCGGATATCATGGCATTCCTGCGGCGGCATCAGACGCGCGGGTACGTGACACTCAATACGCTGGCGTTTTCCGACGAACTCGACGAACTGGAACAGCTCGTCGGAAAGGTGGCTGCGGCCGGCGTCGATGCGGTCCTCGTGCAGGACTTGGGACTCGTCCGACCTGATCCGCCGCGCTCCGCGCAGGTTGTCCATTCACGCCTCAACGCAGATGACGCTGACCGGCGGCGAGTGCATCACAGTGGCCGAGCAGCTCGGCGTGGAGCGCGTCATTTGGCGGGGAGTTGTCTGTCGCAGAGATCGCGGAGATTCGGCAACGACGATGCCGCTGGAGGTGTTCGTGCACGGCCTTTGTGCGTCGCCTACAGCGGACGGTGTTTAACGAGTGAAGCTCTTGGCGGCCGCAGCGCAATCGCGGTCAATGCGCGCAGGCACCTGCCGACTCCCGTACGAACTGATCTGCGACGGCGCGGACGTCGATCTCGGCCTGAAGTATCTGCTCAGTCCGCAGGACCTCGCGGCCTATGCACTGGTGCCCGAACTGCTGCAAGCCGGCGTGTGCGCGCGCTGAAGATCGAAGGGCGGCTGAAGACGCCGGAGTACGTGGCGAACATCACGCAGCATTACCGGCGGGCGATCGATTCCGCGGTGGCTGGTCGGCCGGTGGGATTCACGCCGCGGCGTTGAAGACATGGAGTTATCGTTCTCGCGCGGCTTCTCCGTCAGCTGGCTACGGGGCTGCGATCTACAAGGAACTCGTGCCGGCGCTTGAGTTCGGCAAAACGCGGCGTGCGGATCGGCACGGTGCATGCGATTCACCGCGGGCGCGTCGCCGTGGAGTTGACCGGCGTGAAGCACGGAGACGTCGTCTTTGAAGGGGATCGTGCCACCGGCGCGCCCGAGCAGGGGCCGCGTGTTCGCCCTGCACTGCCGCGGCCGGGTCATCACCGGCGAAATTGCGGAGGGGCTGGCCGAACTCGAATTTGCACGGGGAGCCATCGATCCGCAGCAACTGCGCACAGGGCTGGCGGTCTGGAAGGCGGACGATCCGGCGGCTCCACGAAGCGGTTGCAGCGGCTCGTTCGCGGGAGAGATCCGCGGCCGCGAAGTCGATCCGCATCGCGGCGGCGATCGCAGCCGTCGGCGAACCGCTGCGACTCCGGGTCGCGCCGCGCACTGGATTGCCCGACTTTGAAGTCGCTGGCGATGAGCCGTTGTCGGCCGCCACACGGCATCCCGTCACGCATGCAGCGGCTCACCGAGCAGTTCGGGCGATTGGGAGGGACCGGATTCGTTCTGCAGGAACTGACGGCCGAGATTCGCGGCGCTTTCCCTGGTGCCGCACAGCGTCGCCAGGCACTACGCAAGCAGATGGTCGCGCTGGCTGGGCACGCTGCGCGGTCGGCGGCTGTTTCACGTGAAACGCGAGTCCGCGCGTTCTGCCTGATCTGCGACGCGCGCTGCGGACTGTTCCAGCCATTGATGCGCAACCGGAATTATCGGTGCTGTGCCGGACACTGGCGCAGTTGCGGACGGTCCTGGAACTGGGCGTGCGATCGGTGTACGCGGACTTCCAGGACCCGCGCGAGCATCGTGCGGCCGTCGCCGTTGCCCGACAGCGTAAGCGCGCATTGCCATCGCGACGCCGCGCATCCAGAAAGCCGGGCGAATTGGGGCTTTTCGCGGCCACAGCGAAGCAGCAGCCGGATGCCGTTCTCGTGCGCAACCTTTCAGGTCTGGAGTATTTCGTCGCGCGGGGAGTGCCGTGCGTGGCGGACTTCTCGCTGAACGCCGCCAACGAACTGACGGTCGACCTGTTGTTGCGCCGCGGCGCGCAGCGCGTGACGCCGTCGTTCGGCCTCAATCGCGATCAGCTGCTGACGCTCGCGCGGCACGCGCTTCCGCAGCGGTGCTGGAAGTCGTACTGCATCAGCACATGCCGCTGTTCCACATGGAACATTGCGTGTTCTGTGCCGTGCTGTCGCCCGGGACGAACAAGACCAACTGCGGACGACCGTGCGACGATCACGAAGTCCGGTTGCGCGATCGGATCAGGCCGAGCACCCGCTGAAGGCCGACGTCGGCTGTCGCAACACGGTATTCGCGGTGCCGCAGAGTGCAGCCGAAGTCGCCGCGCCCGCTGGTGGAGTTGGGCGTCCGCAGTTTTCGGATCGAACTGTTGGAAGATGCGCCGCCGAACGAGCTGCGGCGGCTGATCGAACTGTACCGCGCACGCTGAGGCGTATCAGCAGCCGCGACGTGTGGACGCAGCTCAAGGCAGCGGGCGGGTCGGCGTGACGCGCGGCACGCTGGAAGAGCGGCGTCCGCTGGCGATCGTGTGAGAGCGGGTGTGACAATGCGACGGCTCGAATCGGTCGCCAGGTACGGAGCAACACTGTGCCGGAGCGGCATGCTGATCGGAGTAGCGGCTGGCGGTCTGGCGAAGTGCACAACGGGAGGAGGCGACTTGCGCGTGATCGCGGCTCAAGGGGACGATTCAGCGGAGGCCACAGCCCGTCGCGGAGTGGCTGATGCAGCTGGGATGGAAGCGGGACTATCGGCCGATTGAGAAAATCAGCTTCGTCAACGCACTGAGTCACCCGTGCAGACCTGGAATTGATCAGCCGCCTGGGCGAAGTTCACGAGCTTCTCTTTATTCGAACGAACGTCACTGATGAAGACCTGCAGCATCTCGGTCGTCTCACGAACTTGGAAACTTTGTTCCTTTCGCAGACCGAGGTCACGGGCACTGGACTCGCGTCGTTGCAGGGACTCTCGAACCTGCGTTCGCTGTCGTTGGAAGATACGCTTGTCACCGAGAAGTCGATTGTCACCGACGAGTCGATCAGACCCAATCCACGGATGACGGAACTGCATTACCTCACGCTGTCTGGTCGGGGAATCACGAATGCCGTTGTCGCCCGGTTGTCGGCGTGGCCATCTCCGCTCGGTTGGATTGGGGCCGAATGTGACTCTGGAGGCATTCGAGGAATTGACCGCCTTCGGTCGTCGCGATCTGGTGTATGGGCAGCAACCGACGACGACAGTTTATTTGTGGAACGCGAACGCGACGCAGGAGGAGGTGGACGAGATCAGGCAACGCTTGCCCAATCTGACGTTTGAAATCCCGTCGCTGGCGCCAGCGTCGGTAGATATTGGCGCTCGTGCACTTTAGCGACGCTTCCGGCTCGGGAGGGCCGTTCGCGTCCCGCTCCGGAGGGCCTGATTTTGAGAAGCGGAATGGAACGCGCCTCGTTGATGCGTTATAATTCTATAGAACTTGGAACGAGGCGCATGATGTTCGAATCCCGTGCATTGCTGCAGCAGCGAACGCGGCGGCACTTCTTTCACGACTGCCGCCTGGGACTGGGGGCGCTGGGGCTGGCGTCGCTCATGGACCGGCGGCTGCTCGCGGCGCCGAGCGAGGCCGCCGATCGGCTCACGAATCCGCTGTCTGTCCGGCCGACGCACTTCGCGCCGCAGGCGACAAACGTCATCTATCTGTTCCAGGCCGGGGGGCCGAGCCAGCTCGAACTGTTCAACTACCGGCCGAAGCTGCAGCAACTCGACGGGCAGGTGATCCCCGAGTCGTTCGTGGCTGGGAAGCGGTTCGCATTCCTGAAGCGGGACGCGACGCTGCTGGGGACACGGCGGAAGTTTGCGCGGCATGGAGCGTGCGGGACCGAGCTGTCGGAGTGCCTGCCGCACCTGGCGAAGATCGTGGACGACGTCGCGCTCATCAAGTCGATGAAGACCGACGTGTTCAATCACGGTCCCGCCAAGCTGCTGACGAACACCGGCTCGCCCCAGTTCTCCGGCCGGCCCAGCATGGGAGCGTGGGTCACGTACGGCATTGGCAGCGAGTCGACCGACCTGCCGGGGTTCGTGGTGCTGCAGTCCGGTCCGCGCGGGCCCAGCGGCGGCGCGCCGCTGTGGGGGAGCGGATTCTTGCCGACGGCCTATCAGGGGGTGCCATTCCTCAGCGGGCGCGAGCCGATCCTGAACCTCACGAACCCGCCGGGGATCGACGCGGCGAATCAGGCGGAGTTCGTAGACGCCGTGACCGACCTCAACCGCATGCGGCGGGCGGCGGTCGGCGACCCGGAGATCGATACCCGGATTGCCGCCTACGAAATGGCGTACCGGATGCAGTCGAGCGCGCCGGAGCTGATGGACCTGTCGGGGGAGACCAAGGAGACGCTGGACGCCTATGGCGTCGATCCGAACAAGCCGTCCTATGCCCGCAACTGCCTGCTGGCCCGGCGGCTGATCGAGCGCGGCGTGCGGTTCGTGCAGTTGTACCACACCGATTGGGACATGCACGGCAATCCCGACCTGAACCTCGGGGACCCACTGGACGCGCGGTGTCTGGAGACGGATCGGCCGTCGGCGGCGCTGGTCGCGGACCTCAAGCAGCGTGGACTGCTGGAGCGGACGATCGTCGTGTGGGGAGGCGAGTTCGGCCGGACGCCGCAGGGGGAGCCGCGCGACGTGCTGGGGCGCGATCACCACATTGACGCGTATTCGATCTGGCTGGCGGGGGGCGGCATCAAGGGAGGCCAGACGATCGGAGCGACGGACGACATCGGTTACGAGATCACCGAAGACCTCGTGCATGTCCACGATTTGCAGGCGACGATCCTGCATCTGCTCGGCCTCGACCACAAGCGGCTGACGTTCCGGTTCCAGGGGCGCGATTTCCGGCTGACGGACGTGCACGGAAACGTGGTGCAGAAGCTGCTCGCGTAAGGCGGATCGTTGATGCCGGATAGCGACGCGTCCCACAAGACCAGGGCGATTCTGAACAGCGTCGCCAGGATTGCCGCTGCCGTCTTGCTGTTGGTCCTCTTGTACCTGGCCAGCGCTCCATTTGTCGTTGTGACGGCGCGACTCCGTGCCCCGGCGAGTCAGGTCAACGTCATCTTCTACTTCTACTACCTTCCGGCACTGGCGTATCCCGGCAGCGAGATGCCGGGCTCGAGCCTGTATGAAGGGTATTACGACGCCTGTGCGCGGAGCACCACAAGGTTCTGGGAACCGCGCTGAGGCGGAAGGTCGATAGCGGAAAGCGGATGGCGTAAGTGACCCGGAGGCTGTGAACGTCCGGGTCACTCCGTTGCTGGACGGCGCTGGCTCAACACCGGCCGTGCATCGCGATACACTCCCGGCTCGTCGCTCTCAGATCACAGCCCGTAACTCTCTGCGTCAGGCCGCACGATGCCGCTGTTTTCGCCGCTGGAGAAGCTGCACCAGGCCGACCTGCCGCCGCGGACGAAATCGTTCTGGCAGATGGCCGGGCCAGGTGCGGTGCTGGTCGGGCTATCGATTGGCGCCGGAGAGATCATCATCTGGCCGACGACGATCGCCAGACACGGCGCCGGAATGGCCTGGGCGGCGGTCGTCGGCGTGTTCATGCAGATCTGGATCAACTTTGAAGTCGCCCGCTGGACGGTCGCCACGGGCGAGACGGTCTACACCGGCTATGCGCGGGTGTGGCGCGGGTTCGGGCCGGTGTTCATTCTGCTGACGATCCTGGGATGGCTGGCGCCCGGCTGGGCGCAGGCTTCCGGCAGCGCGCTCACGGCGCTGCTCGTCGGCCCCGACTTCGGGGCGCAGTCTTTCTGGGGTTCGAACACCTGTTGGACGACCGTGACGTTCCTGGCCGTGGTGGGCCTCTTGTTCGGCCCGAAGTTCGTTTACAACTCGGTCGAAAAGTCGATTGAAGTGCTCGTTTTGATTGTGACCGTCGGCCTGATCCTGGTGGCCGTGTTCGTCGGCACGGCCGACACCTGGAAAGAGCTGGGCCGCGGCGTGATCAACGTCGGCTACCGGGCGCCGAACTTTCCGGTCAAGGACTTGTTCATCGCCATCGTCTTCGCCGGCGCCGGCGGAACAGCGAACCTGTTCTACACCTTTTATCTGCGCGACAAGAACATCGGGATGGGCTCACTGATCCCCGATCTGCAGAATCCGCTGCGCGGGCGCACGGAGACGATCCCCTCGGCCGGATTCCTGTACCCCGACACTGAGGAAAATGCCGGCCGGTTCCGCAGCTGGTGGCGGTACATCTGGGCGGATCAGATCTCGTTCTTCTGGTTTCTGAACACGTTCACCCTGATGCTGTTCATCTTCGGAGCGCTGGCCGTGCTGAAGCCGCGCGGGATCGTCCCATCCTCCGGCACGCTGATCTGGGACGAGTCGGTCATTCTCGGCGACGTGTTCGGCCGCTGGGGCAGCGGCTGGGGGCAGGTCGGCCGCACGATCTTCCTGATGGTCGGCGTGGCCACGCTGTTCAGCACACAACTCGCCGTGGTCGACGGTGTGGCGCGGTCGATCGCCGACATCCTCTATACGAATTTCACCGCAGCGCGGAAGCGGGAGTTGAGCTGGTGGTACATGGTCATCGCGCTCGGCTGGATCGCCGTCGGGATCCTGATCACCGCCGTCATCGAAATCAACAACTGGAGCGGACAACTCGGCGTGTTGTTCAATGCCGCCTATATGGGGGGCTTTGCGATGGCGATCTACGTGCCGCTGACCTTGTTCATGAACTTGAGATTCCTGCCGAAGTCAGCCCGACCGGGGCCGCTGCACATCGTGATGATGAGCGCGGCGTCGCTCCTGTACGGCGGATTCGCGATCTACTGCATCTGTTCAGAAATTGCGGCGCGGGTGTCGTAGGGTGGGCTCTGCCCACCTTTCGATTGCGAATCGTCACGATTCGTGGGCACAGCCCACCCTACGTCGCTGTGGTGGGAGATCACGGCGAGACTGACGTAGGGGTCCGACTATCAATTTCTGTCAGGCAGCTTGGAAATGTACCACGGAGAGTGCTGTGCCAAAGTTCTCTTCTCAGTGATCTTCGTGCACCCCGTGGTGAACGTTTGAAATGTGCATGCCCTCGCTCGCGCTTCGGGCTGGTGGGCGAGAGCTGACAAATAGCGATAGACCGACCAGTCGCGTGGGCTCTGCCCGCCATTGATCGCCAGGAGCGACCTTTATGCAACTCGTGCAGACCTGTGTGGCCCTGCTGATGTCCGTCGCCGCTGCGCCGCCGGCCGGCGCCGCCGAGGTCCCGTTCAGCGTGCAGGTCGTCGATGAGCAGACGGGCCGCGGCGTGCCGCTGGTGGAACTGAAGACGGTCAACAGCATTCGCTATTACACCGACAGCCAGGGCGTGGCGGCGATTGACGAGCCGGGGCTGGCGGGGCTGGAGGTCTTTTTTCATGTCCGCAGCCACGGTTACGAGCACGCGGCCGACGGATTCGGAAATCGCGGCGTCAAGCTGCGGATCAATCCGGGTGCGCGTGCCACGATTTCCATTCGGCGGATCAACATTGCCGAGCGGCTGTACCGGCTGACCGGCGCCGGAATCTATCGCGACAGCGTGTTGGCGGAGTGGCCGATTCCGATTCAAGCGCCGCTTCTGAATGGCCAGGTGTTCGGCTGCGACGGGACGATCTCGGCGGTCTATCGCGGGCGGTTGTTCTGGTTCTGGGGGGACACCGGGCGGCCGCAGTATCCGCTGGGGAATTTTCAGGCCACTGGCGCGACGTCACGGCTGCCGGCCGACGGCGGACTCGATCCGTCGGTCGGAGTCGACCTGGACATCTTCACCGGCGACGACGGGTTCGCGCGCGGCATGGCGCAGATTCCAGGGGACGGCGCGACGTGGCTCAGCGGACTGACGGTGTTGCGCGAGCCTGCAGGCGGTCGCGAACGGATGTTCGCCGGCTATGTGCGCGTGCGGCCGCCGTTCGATGTCTACCAGACCGGACTGGCGGAGTACGACGATGCGCGCGACACGTTTCGCAGCGTGGCGGAGTTCGGCCGCGACCCGATCGTGCAACCGCATGGACATCCGATCCGGCTCACAAGCGCCGGCGTGGATTACGCACTTCGGGACGACGATTCCTTTCGTGGGGGTGGCTGCCAAGCCGTATTCGCTGGCCCGGCTCAGCGAGTACGAGGCCTACACCTGCCTGCGTGCAGGGAGCCGCCTCGACAAGCCGGAGATCGACCGCGATGCGAACGGCGGCATCCATTACGGCTGGAAGCGGGACACGCCGGCCGTCGGGCCGAATGAGCAGAAGACGCTCGTCGACGCCGGGACGCTGCAGCCGCACGAAGGCCTGTTTCAATTGCGCGACCGGGACACCGGCCGGGCAATTGTACCGCATTTTGGCTCGTGCTACTGGAACGAGCATCGCCGGAAATTCGTGCTGGTGTTCGTCGAAGGGGGCGGCGAGTCGTCGTTCCTGGGCGAAGTCTGGTACGCCGAAGCAGAGTCGCCGGTGGGGCCGTGGGCGTACGCAGTGAAGATCATCACCCACGACAAGTACACGTTCTACAACCCGAAACAGCATCCGGCGTTTGCCGAGGACGGAGGCCGGCGGATTTACATTGACGGGACGTACTCGCACGACTTCTCCGGCAATCCCGATCAGACGCCGCGGTACGACTACAACGCGATCATGTACCGGCTCGATGTCGACGACGACCGTCTGATTCTGCCGGCCGCAGTTTACCGGCAGACCGATGCGCCCGATGCAACTGTGGCCCGTTTTGCGGCGGAGTCCGCGGATGCATCAGCCGAGAACGCGCCGAATCGGTCGCGAATTGCGTTCTTTGCGTGCGACCGATCACATCCCCGTCTGATCGCTCTGTTTGCAGACGCGGAACGAACCGGCGGGCTGAAGCTCGAGCACAACGGCAACGGAGAGCCGGTGTTCTATGCGTTGCCGGCCGAGATGCCGGACCCGCCTCCGACAACCGTCCCGCTGTACGAGTATGCGGCGACCGATGGACGGCGGGCTTATTCGATCGACCCGCAAGCGGGATGGTCCGAATACATGCGGCGCGAAACTCCCTTGTGTCGCGTGTGGGCGAATCCATTCCGAGAGGGGGCGAAGTAGCGCCGGCTTCAAAACTTCAAAGTCGGCGTCATGGGAGGGCGACGCTCCGGCGGAGCCGCGATGAAGAGAGGTCTCTCTTACCGTTCAGGCTCGGCGGGAGCCTCGCTCTCCCGCTATTGGAACCACCGTGACTCAGATTGCCACGTCTGCCGCATGGTGATAGTGTTGAACCGCGGCTGGTCCGATCCGCGGTATGGCGCCCGATGTTATCCGCTCCACGAAAACTCAGGTCGCGAAGGGTTCACCGCGCCGGCTTCGCGCCCATCGAGCTGATCCTCAGTCTGCCGATGCTCCTGATGCTGATGGCGATGATCGTAATCGTCGGGACGGCGGGGGCGTGGAAAATCCGCACGCTCGCGACTTCGCGGCAGGCGGCGGCGCGGTCGATCTGGCCGCGCGACGGAGCGGGAGACCCCAAGCCGGCCAGTTGGTGGCCGGATACCGCAGCCATGTCGGCCGGCCCCGCCGATCCGTTGCCGATCGATTATGACCCGTTCGCACAACATACCGTGGTTCGCGGTCCGGTCGTCGGCGCTGCCGGCGGCGCCGGACTGCGCGTCAATACCGGCCTGCTCGATGTGAGCCGCGGCCTGATGGCGGGCTTCGCCGCGATCGATCGCGACCTGCCGTTGTGGAAGCAGTTGCCCTGGCGGAACCGGTATCGCCGCGAGACGCAGGTGTTTGCGGGCGATCAGTGGCAGTTTCAGCAGATGGGATTCGGCGACAACGTATGGCGGCGCGTGCCGGTCCTCTATCCGGACTACAACCTGGCGACGGCCAGCGGTGTGGGACTCGGCAGCACGGCGACCGCTTTGCAGCAACTGCTCACGAATCCGCAGCGGAACAAGTTGCTCATCCTGGACCGCGACTCCGAATTGCGGACGTTCTATGGCAAGGCGTATGAGTCGGACTGGTACGGGCGGTACGACCGGTTCAACTTTCATCCGCCGGCGCGGAACGACTGCAGTCTGGACCTGCGCGACGTCGTGGACGATCTGAAGATGCGGATCAATCAGGTTCCATGCAACGTGGCACGGGCATTCCGGGACATGTACCGCGCACAACAGAACGACGCGGCCGTCCAGCAGTTGGATCAGTTTCTGCGGCAGAGCGGGTGCCGGAACTGATGCTGCGAACCGCCGCTTGGCGACGTTGTCTTTCTTCGCGTAGACTGCGGCTGTTCCGGGGCGATTAGCTCAGCTGGTTAGAGCGCCATCTTTACACGGTGGATGTCGGGGGTTCGAATCCCTCATCGCCCACTTCGACTGGCGGCGGTGCACGACGGAGGTTCTCAACAGCCGGTGGTGATCCATGCTCAACTACTACCTGCTCGGTATCGCGATTGCCGGAATTCTGTATGCCATCGCCCGCTATCTGCGGCGCACGAATCAACTGCTCGAATCGATCGACCGCCGGCTCGCCGGGCGGCAGTCGTGAGGCGTCATCATCGACTGGCCGGCTGGAGGTCCCTCCGGCACTGAAACGGAAGTGTGGATCGGCGATGTTCACCACAATCATCCTGTATTTGTTGGTGCCGACAATCGTCCTGGGCTCAGCCGGACTGATCGTGTTGTGGATCTTTATCCTGGCGACCAGGCAAGAACGCACGCCCATCAGCCATTCCGACGCTGACACGCTGCACAGTGGTTTGCCCAGCAGTCGGGAATCGGCAGTCTCCACAAAACGCGAAGCTCGCAGGCTCGATTCAAAAACATCGGCAACGCCCGCCGCCCTTGACCCATCCGCGCCGCTTGGCGGTCGTGCCTGCAACCGGTGACACCATGATCGCAAGCCGCAGACGTCGGATAGTGCAATGGGCCGTGATTGTGGTCGTTGCGCCGGTGTTATTGTTCGCGTGGTACTTTTCATGGGTCGTCGTGTCCCGCGCCCGGCAAGGCGGGGCTGGTTTCGGCCGGCAACGTAAAGAATGTACGCCTATTCTTTACTCCACTGATAAACTATTACCGATTCCGATCTGCCAGGCGGTTACAGGCTATGGCAATTGTGGTGGGCAATGAACCCTGTCGGCGTCAAGCAACATCGCGGTAAGACGATTCTGGATATTCCGCCGCTCTCACCCGTCGCTCGACCGATTCCCGCAACGTCGCTACCTCCGGGAACTATCTTGGGATAATGCTCCCCCGCCGCCCAATCCTGAAGCCGTTTCCGTGCGGACGGCGGGGGTCGTGCTGTGCTGCACTGCCACACAGAGGCCACGTCGTGTGTGGCGTGACCCACTGGCCCGTGCCACGCCCGCCGGCGGCTCCTACCGCTTCCCCGTCGATCCCCGCCCGCACGACGCGTCACGCTCTCTTCCGTCACACTGACAGCCGCCACAGATCACAATTCCCGGACCAATCTGCGGGCCGACGCCCCGCACGCGCGTCCGAGCCGGGACGTTGCGGGGCGTTTGCCTATTGCGCTCCCCGTCCGGGTTTTGCCCGGATTGGCCACAGGGAAACTGGAGAAAATGGGAGAAGAGTTCCTGATGCGACTGGAACCGGATATTCCCGCTTGGTTTACGATCCTGCCCCACATCAAAATCTCCAACCCTATTCGGCAGGAGTTTCATCATGCTGCGGTCCACTCTCTTCGCAGCCGCTGCGGCAGCCGCCCTGATCGCATCCAGTGGGCAAGTCCGAGCCGGGATCATCTCGATCGGGGCTTTTACAGGCGACCTAACAGAGACGTGGGAGTCATTCCCGCATCTTTCTTCTCCCAATTTTTATATCGCAAATCCAACGCTTATCATGGGCGGCGGCGGCTACGATCAGTAATCCAACGATGGCCATTTACCAGCCGGGCGTCGCCAATTTTGGTCTGGGTACCAGTGGCAATGCTCAAGTCTCTGATGGCGTTAAAGGTATGGGTATTGATGGGGTAACCCGACGACCATCACTTTTACTAACGAGGTGAGTCGCTTCGGTGCGTTCTGGGGCGGCTACACTGTCCGCCCCCCTCTTGACCCATCCGCGCCGCTTGGCGATGGTCGTGCCTGCAACCGGTGACACCATGATCGCAAGCCGCAGACGTCGGATAGTGCAATGGGCCGTGATTGTGGTCGTTGCGCCAGTGTTATTGTTCGCGTGGTACTTTTCCGCTTGGGTCGTCGTGTCCCGCGCCGGCAAGGCGGGGCTGGTTTCGGCCGGCAACGTAAAGAATGTACGCCTATTCTTTACTCCACTGATAAACTATGCCGATTCCGATCTGCCAGGCGGTTACAGGCTATGGCAATTGTGGTGGGCAATGAACCCTGTCGGCGTCAAGCAACATCGCGGTAAGACGATTCTGGATATTCCGCCGCTCTCACCCGTCGCTCGACCGATTCCGGCAACGTCGCTACCTCCGGGAACTATCTTGGGATAATGCTCCCCCGCCGCCCAATCCTGAAACGCGTCGCCATGTGGACGGCAGCGGTGTTGCTCGCGCTAACAGGGTACGTGGCGAGTGCGCCGTTCGTTGCATTTCTCGCGTCGAAATACGGCCGCGCCGCCGAACCCGTGTTGATGGTCGTCTATGCGCCGCTGATCTACGTCTCTCGGACTCCTGACGCGCCCGGACACGATTTGTTGATTGCCTACCTGCGTTTCGCTGAGAGCTTTTTTCGGAAATAGCGGCCGATCCCCCTGCGCCCGCCCGCCCGCCGGCGGCCAGACGCGAATCCGCGCACCGGAGTCCGTGAAATCTGCCGTATCCCGAGGCGGTTTTTCCCTGGCATCCCGTGCTTGTCAGCCGGGGTCTTTGCAGTCTATGATCCGCATCTAGCAACAGGGTCGGCACGGTCGCCGTGCGCGCCATCACAGAGATCGAGAACTGATACGGGAAGTCGAACTGACATGGCTCACAAGAAGGGACAAGGCTCGACGCGGAACGGCCGCGACTCCAACGGGCAGCGCCGCGGCGTCAAGAAGTACGGCGGCGAAAGCGTCATCGCCGGAAATATTCTGATCCGCCAGTGCGGGACGAAGTGGCATGCCGGCCGGAACGTCGGGACCGGCAGCGACTACACGCTGTTTGCGCTCGTGGACGGCAGCATCTACTTCGACCAGGGTGGGCGGCGGATCAACGTCACCCCCAGCGCGAACTGAAGGTACGTTGCAGGGAATGACCGGTTGGGCTCTCGGCTTCAGCCGGCCACCGCTACCGGCGCCGGCGTCTGGACCAGCTTGGTCATCGTGACAACGTTTCCCTTGGCGTTGTACTCAACCTCGTCCATGAACGTCCGCATCAGCAGCAGGCCGCGGCCGCAGGGACGGTCGATGTTCGCCGGGTCGGTTGGATCGGGCAGCGATCGCGGGTCGAACCCCGGCCCCTCGTCGTGGATGATGTAGCGAATCCGGTCCGCCGACAATTGGACGTCGAGCGTGATGTTCCGCAGGGAATACGGCAGGATGCCGGTCCGTTCACGGGCCAGATCGTAGAACAGCGCGTGATCGCGCTCACGCAGCTCGGAGCTGACTTCCAGGTTGCCGTGATAGGCCGCGTTGAGCAGCGCTTCTTCCAGCGCCACGCCGACGCGCAGCCGCTCCGCTTCCGACAGCAGCCCCATGTCGCGGACCATCCCCTGGAGGTAGGCGACCGCGGAGGTGAGCAGCAAGGACTCGTTGCTGAGCACGAACCTTGCCTCGAGGTGCCGCATCCGCGTCATCAGGGTCCGCTTGGTCTGCCGTTCCTCCGACAGGACCAGGACCCGCTCGATCACGGAGACGAGATCTTGTGCCAGCTCGCGTTTGGGGACATAGCTGGCGGCCCCGCGTTCGAGGGCGTCGACGGCAATCCGCTCGCTGCCCTGGGCCGTCATCAGCACCAGCGGAATCAGCGGAAACTCGCGCTGGACGGCTTCGACGAGCTCCAGCCCGTTCAACTCGGGCATCTGGAGGTCGGTGAGGATCAGTTCCGGAGCGCAGACGGTAATGCGATCGAGCGCCTCGCGCCCGTCGCTCGCGTAGACCACGGTCCAGCCCGCATGTCGCTCCAGCAGACCGCCGGCCAGCCGGCGGTCTGTGGCGGAATCGTCGACGACGAGGATTTGCGTCATCTTGGCAAACTCTCGGAATCCAGAGAGCGTTGACCGCGTATTTTTCAAAGGGAGGCGCCGTGACCCGGGTTCTGGGCCCGGCGCCGGGCGCCACACCGGGCGCCGTGACTGGTGCAACTACGATAATCGGACCAGGGGGACCGTGCCAAGCGCCTCCCCGCGTTAGGTGATCGGATTTTCTGCACCGGCCAGCTGGATCGGGGCGTCCGGGGTGTTCGCAGCCAGTTCCGCAAACGACGGCATTTTCCGCAACACCACGATTTACGGGGTGGAATCCGCAGTCGATAATCTCCGCAGCGGGCCGATGGTCTCTGGTGGACAATCGATCTTCGCGGGTGGAATTGAGTCAGTGGACGCTGCACGGCAAACCAAAGACGAGCGCGGACTGTCGGGGTCCGGCCCGCAACGCTGGATCTGGCCCTTCGAACTGCTGGAGCAGATCGGCGAAGGGGGGATGGGCGTCGTCTACCGGGCGCGGTACGTCGTCAATAACCGGGAGGTCGCGGTCAAGATCCTCCCCCAGGACGTGACCGACAAAACCGCCCTCGCCCGGTTCGAGCGCGAAACCGAGATTCTCAAGGATCTGCGGCATCCCAACATCGTCCGCAGCTTCGGCGGGGTCTGCGAAGACAAGTGCCGGTTCTACGCGATGGAACTGGTCGAAGGCGGCTCGCTGGAGGACGTGATCCAGCGTCGCGGCCGCGTCCCCTGGGAGCAGGTCATCGAGTATGCCCTGCAGATGTGCGCCGCTCTGGAGTGTTCGCACCGTCACGGCATCATCCATCGCGACGTCAAGCCCGGCAACTTCCTGATTGCAGCGAACGGGCAGCTCAAGCTCAGCGACTTCGGCCTCGCCAGCGTGGCGGCCCAGCGGAAGATCACGCAGCCCGGCAAGACGGCCGGCACGTTTCTGTACATGGCGCCCGAACAGATCAAGGGGGCCGAGATCACGCCGCGGACCGACCTGTACGCTCTGGGTTGTGTGTTGTTCGAGCTGTTGACCGGCAAACCGCCATTTTCCGCCGACACGCCGGCGGCCACGCTCGATCGCCACATCCGGCAGACGGCGCCGCGCGTCTCGGAGATTGCCCTTGATTGCCCGGCCGTGCTCGATCGCCTGGTCGAGCGCCTGCTCGAGAAGGACCCTTCTAAACGTCCGCAGTCGGCCGTGGAAGTTGCCCGCGAACTCCGCAGCGTGAGTCAGACGGTCACCGTCGTCCCCGCGCGGAAGCTCGGCGCGCAAACCACGGTCGGAAATCGCCCCGTGGAGGCGGCGATTCGCGATACCGGCACAGCGGATTCCGACACGCTCCTGGCGACGCGCCGGTCCGTCGGCGGACCCTGGCTGGCGATCACCGTAACGATTGCCGCACTAGCCTGCCTGGCGGCATTGTTCGGGGTCCGCGCCTGGCAGCTGGAGCGGGCCAACGCGCGTCAGTGGGAAGCAATGTGGATTGATACTGCCACGCACCAGGATCCGGACATCCGTATTCTCGCAGTCCGGAAGCTCGCGAAGATGAGTGCGGTCAGTCCACTCGCGTGCGAGGCCGTCAGTCGCGCCATGCGCGACACGTCCTGGGATGTGCGCAGGACGGCAGTCCAGGCCGCCAAAGACGCCGGCGCCGAGGGAGGTCCCTATCTCCAGCAACTGAAACTGCTGGTGCGCGACGACGACAACGACCAGATCCGCAACCTGGCGGCACGCGCCGTCGAAGCCATTGAGACGGCGCCTCCTTCCGCCGGCAGCGCCTGGCCCGCGGTCGCCGCTTTGCTGGCCGCCGTGATTGGCGCCATCGTCTGGTATTTTCGGATCAAACGTGCACCGCGATCGGACGCTGTGACCTGAGCGGTTCCGCGCGCAGGTACCGCTTTCGTCAGTACCACTGGTACGCGTAGGCGTCGAAGGCGGCCCGCGCGGACTGCCGTGAGGCCGCATCCGCAAAGGCTTCCAGTTCCGGCCGCATTGCCGAAAGTTCCGCGCGCAATCCCTGTTCTGACGCCTGGTAGGCCGTCCAGCCGGTCGGAGGCTGAAAAGCGTCCTGCGGCTTGTCTGTCCGCTCCAATTCCATCGCCAGCATCGCCCGCACCCCTTCGCGGATGAGTGCGTCGTCGCACTTCAGCAACGGCGACAGTGCACGCAGCCCTTCGGCGTCCAACGGATGCACGCTCAACTGCACGCTGGGAGCGGGATCGCCGCGCAGAATCCGCCGGACGTTATAGCTCGTCGTCAGTCCGTCCACCGGCAGCACGCAGTACGCGTACATTGCCAGGGCCAGCGTCCACAGATCGCGCTGCACCAGCCAGAAGAAACTGCGCCGGTGGTGGATCTTCCAGACCGCGAGCAATAGTCCCGCCACGACGGCTGAAATCCCAAGAATCCCCACGACGCGCATCCGGGTCATCCCATTGAAACCGATGTAGATGTGCAGCCGATGGTACACCGCCACCGCCAGCAGCAGATTCTCCGCCACCCAGATGTTTCCCAGGCGGCGCAACACCCGCAACCGGGGATCGGCCAACGTGCGCTCGGTGAACACCAGCGACAGTCCGGCGGTCGCCATCGCCAGCGCTAGCGTGAGCCACGCCGCGCCTTCGTGGGCATAGCCCGAATAGTGGAACCCCGGCAGAAATTGCCGGCCCCAGAGCGTGGTGAATTCATAGACCAGGTACACCGCAAACAGTGCCGCCAGTCCCGCCAGCGAGTTGCGGTACATTTCATAGAATGCCGCTGGGCGCCGTTCCTGCGGGGCGTGGACGGCTTCCGGCGCCGTCTGAGTCGGAGGAGTGCCCCGCAGAGCGCGCATCAAGCCCCCCGCGCACCAGGCGACCGCATACCAGAAAACGAACTCCCCGGGACCGGGGCTGTGGGACTGCAGCCACTGCTGCAGTCGGCGGAATACGTCGGTGAGCGTCTGGCTCGCCCATGACAGCAGATCAGGATTTGCGAGGGCGAAGACGATCCCGAACATCGTCACGACGACGGCCGGAACAATAGTGGCCGCCACACGGTCCGCTTGCGCGGTGTCTGGCGGTGGCGAATGAGCGTCGGGAAGTACCGGGTCAGGGCGAGAAATCCTCCGGGTACCAGTTGCACGGCGACGTTGACCGCGTCAAAGACGTACGGCGCGCGGCCGGTGAGCGCCAGTGCGAGCGCCGGCACCAATGTGAAACCCGCGGCGACCGACAGCCAATTGCCGCACCACAACAGCCGCACCGAAATCAGGCAACACATTCCCAGCAGCAGGCCCCCGCGGCGGTCAAGCCGGCGCAGCGACTGCGCGGTCATCAGCGCAGGCAACAGGACGAACAACAGGGCATAGCCTGCAAATCCCTCGCCGCGATAGATCACGACATCGAACAGAACGACAACAGCGACGACGAGGGCAATCGTGACGCCGATCCGCCGCGGGGAATCCTGTTCCGGCAGGCGCGCTTCCGGCGAATCCGGCTGATCGACGAATTCCAGCACCTCGATGCGGCTGTCCATGCGCTCTCGTTCCTCAGGCTTTGGCGGCGGTCCGAAAGTCGGCCTGCCATTTCTTACGCCTGAGAATGCGGTTCTGTGGGGAATTCCTGTCCAATGTTGGATGATCGCGTTTTTGCAAGGCAGCCATTATCCTGTGACTGCGGTCACAGCGACGCCCGTGGTGATGAGCGCCCTTCCACGTGTCGCCCCATTCCCGCGCCTCGGCCGAGATTCCGGGCCGCGGCCGCGATCGAAAGTCTCCAGACAAACAGCACGGAGTTCGACTTATGCGGACAGGGTCACGCACACTGGCGGTCATTCTCGGTTTCCTGGCTCTCGCACTGCTGCCTGCCGCCGCGCAAGACGTCGGCGATCGGGTTGTGCCCAAAGCGCCCGTGGACCTCAAGGTCAAGGACGCCGTCGTCGAGAGCGTTGACGCTGACGATGTCCTCACCGTCGAACGCATCCAGGACAAGTGGTTGTGGGTTAAGACGGAGGCCGGCACTAAGGGCTGGGTCAAGGCCGACTCGGTCAAGCCCTATGAGGAAAACGCCCCGGCATCGCCCGACGGAGAAGCGCCGGACTCTCCCGAGCAGCCGCTCGAACCTGAGGCCGATCGTTTGTACCTCATCGGAGCGCTCGGCGGCGCCCACGTTTATACGACGTACGCCTACATCGGAGTGCTGGCCGACGGACTCAGCAAGGAACTGTACAAGCCTGAACAGACGACCGAACTGCTGAACGAAATCGTGTCCGTCAGCGACAGCTTGATTAAGAACCTCGGCCGGGTCCGCGACGGCGGTGTTTCTCCGGCGGATACGACCGCGATCAACAACATGATCGACATCTACAAGCTGCTCCAGGACGAAGCCAAGGCAGCGATCGCCTTCACCGGTTCCCGCACGCCCGAGGACGCGGAGAAGTTCGACGCTGCCCGCAAGGCGGCCTGGCCCAAGATCGCGGACCTCCTGGGGCTGGAGAAGACCGAGGAGCCTTGAGCGGTGTGCCACGGATGCAGCGGGCATCAACCGCCCTGTGCTTGCGCAAGTTTTCCTGACTAGGCCACTCATCGCTCTCTGACGGTCGCGGCCAGTACGGCATTGTCATGTTGGATCTGAGTCCAAACGAAAAGCCCCCGCCAGTGCGGGGGCTTTTGTATTGCGCTTGCAGCCGCAGCGGATATCGTCCGCTGCGATCGCAAAACTATTCGGTCTTCTTCTCGCCTTCCGCCGCCGGAGCGGCAGCGGCATCAGTGGCCGGGGCCGCGGCGGGTTCGGCAGCCGGAGTGGCGGCGGGAGCGGCAACCGGAGCAGTCGGTTCTTTCTTCGCTTCTGCGCCGCATCCCACGAGCCACACGCCCAGGACGGCCACGCTCAAGAGGCTTGTCAGGTTCTTCATCAATGCAACTCCTCAGTGTTCAAGTGCACTTGTCATTCTCGGACGAACTCCGCGTCCGACCGCCGGTTGTCAACGTGACATGAGTTTCGGCAGATGTGACTGTGATCCGGCGGATTCCGCCGTTATTCCCGGAATCTTGCGGATTCGGGTTCTCGCTCCTTGCCAAACGAGTGGTTTCGCGAAGTCTGGGCAAGACTGGCAGCACAGTGAGGGCGGCAGGGCCGGCCAAACCGGCCATCTTGCGGGGATTTCGCGTAAAATCTGCTGCAAGAATGACTTACGAAACTGACCCACTGCGGCGATCACGCGCCGTGCAATCGGAACGATCGTCAAACTCTGCCGCAGTCGCCATTTCCTTCAACTTGAAGGTCGCTAAACGCCGAAAATTCAGAACAACTGTCACCATCGGCACATTCCCTACAACCGGTCCGACGGGTCTGCGGAGAGGGGTGCGCTCCCAGTGGGCGCTCCGTGAACGGTGCGTAGACGCGTTGGGGAGTCTCGCGGCGGGCATTTTCCACCAGGAAAACCCTCACGAGTGACATTCAGCACGACGCTGGAGCAATCGATGATCAGGACATGGAAGTGCTTGTTGGGTGCCTGGGCGGTCTGTGCCATCATGTGCCGAGCGGGCTACTCGCAAGTCATCGAAGTCGACCAGTTCGGCACGGCGCGCGTTCAGCCGCCGGCCACTGCTCCCCGTCCCGCTGACGTCCTGTACAGCGACGCCGAGCCGGTCTGGATGAACGACTTCCAGCCGCCTCCCGGCGTCGGCGTCGATCCCGTCACCATTCCGCAGGACAACAGCGTCGGCTACGCCGTCACCAGCGACGTCGAGCAGATCCTGTATCGCCTGCAACGGATCAGCGGCGATTATCGCGGCCTGCAGAACAACGGCTATACCAGCGTTGGGGCGTTCGTGCCGCTCGAGACGTTTGACGGCGGCAATGCCCTGTTCGCGATCGATCCGCGGGCGTTCATCTCGGACTACGGCCGGGGCGGCTTGAATCTCGGCGCGACGTTCCGGCGGTTCTCCCCCAGCCTGCAGCGGGTGTTCGTGTTCTCGAACTGGTACGACTACGACCAGGCCAGCCGCAGCGGCAACGGCTATTCGCAATACGGCTTGTTCGGTGCGGCCATCGGCCGGTTCTGGACGTTGCGGGGCAGTATCAACCTCCCCATTGGCCGGCAGAACTCGGTCTACTCGCGCATTGTCGCCGCTGTTCTATCACAGCAATATCGATCTGCGGACGACCGGCAAAATTGAGGACGCCTACGCCCAGTACCAAGTTGAATGGGCCACGCCGATCCCGTACCTGGCCCGCTACGGGTTCGAGATCGGGCTCGGTTACACTTCCTCGACGCCTCGCGCAAAAACATGCTCAGTGCGGGAACGGCTTCACCGCCCGCATCGAAACGCAGGTGAGCGAAGACCTGTGGGCCAACACCCTCGTCTCCACCGATCCCGTGTTCGGCGGGAATGTCTCGTTCAACATGGAACTCACGCTGCCGAATGGCGCGTCGCGGTTGTTCCGGCGGCTGCCGATCAAGCAGTACATGGTCAGTCGGATCGCCGCACCTATCGGGTGCTGAAAAACATCTCGCACTTCACGGCGGATCAGGCCCTGATCAGCACGCCGACGGCTTCGCCGGCGACCCGATCCTGGTCAGCATATCGATCCGAATGCGACGTCGAACGGCGACGGCACGGTCGAGCATCCGTTCAACTCGATCGCTGCGTTTGACTCACTCGCGAATGGCACGCAGTCGCAGTACGAAATCATTTATGTGCATCCGAACGGCGAACCCACCAGCGACAACCGTCTCAGCACGACCATCACCCTGTTCGACGATCAACGCCTGCTCGGCTCCGGGATCGACCATGCGGTCACCGGCGTGCAAGGCGTCTTCTTCATCGGCGGCCAGGATGCCTCCAATCCACTGCTGACAAACAGCGGCGGCGCCGGGAAGCAGCGTCGTCCGCCTGGCGGACAACAACGAAGTCAGCGGCTTTACAATCGACGGCAGCGCTGGAGCCGGGCGATCCGACGGCTGCGGGGACCGCGGTGGCCATCGACGGCCGCGATCTGACGCCGTTGACGGCGGTCCGGTCGGCGTGCGCTTCGACATCAATCACAACACGATCCAGAATGCAACGTACGGCGTGCTGCTCAACACCGAGGCGACCGCCGGCCTGCGAACGGGGACGATCAACAACAACAGTTTCAGCAGCTTCGCCCACGACGCGGTACAACTCAATGCGAGCGGCGTCGCTGTCTGGCCCTCGACGTCTCGGACAACCAGTTCTCGAGCGGCAGCCTCGTGGGTCTGTCGTTCTGATCGACGGCAATACTTTCGGTCAGCCCTTCAACATCACGAACTCGTCGGCCGGCAACTTCAATATCACCGGCTTCTCGCTCGATCTGACGCCCGTCAATGCGATCTGGGACAGCATCGAGCCGGGTGCTTCAATTCCCTTCCAGCCGCAGAACAACACCGACGTCACGACCGGCCTGACAACCGTCAACGGCAACGCGATCACTCCGGGAACGAATCCGCTGCAGGACGCCCTGGGCGTGGTCCTGCCGGGCGGCGGTGTGCCGGATGACCAGCCACTGCTCAACCGGCATTCACCAACTTCAACCCCGGCAAGACATTCTCCTGGCTGCTGGATTCGGACTTGTCGGCCAGCCGGGCAGCACGATTCTCGGCAGCGACCTGATCGGCAGCAATATTGCGGTCAACTTCACCGGCGGCCAGCAGCTGACCGGCCAGTTGGCTGCTGTCGCGGGCAACCCGGTCGCATCGACGTTCGTCGCCACCGGCGGCAACATCGGCGTGGGAGACGGGGACGGCCTGCACATCAACCTCGCCGGCGCGCACGGATTATTCCGGGCTCGAAGATCTTCCACAACAGCTTTAACGGGATGGCGCGGGACGCCATCAGCATCAATGGTCCCGGCACATCCACGGCGACCCTGCAGATCGCCGACAACACGATCGTGGGTTCCGGGCGGCACGGCATCAACATCGTGACGCGTGACAACGAGTCGGTCAACATTATCGGCAACGTCAACAGCGTCATCGGGAGCGGCGGCGATGGCCTGCACATGGAGACGTACGGCAATTCGACGCTGACTGTGAACACGGGCAACTCGCAGTTCGACAGCAATACGGCACGGGGCGTGAAGGGCATCTCCAGCGACGCCAGCACGCTCAACTTCACACTGGGAAGCCCGGCTGCCAACGTCTTTGGCCGCTCGTCGGCCTCGAACAACGGCGGCCCGGGCACGGCGTTAACACGTTCAACACCGCCGTGCAGAACATCGACATTGACAATGTCCTGATTGATCCGAACGAGGACGCCGGCGTCATCGTCAGCGCGGCCGACGCGTCCACAATCAACGCCGCGATCGCGAACAGCGACATCATCAATACGGCCGACGGCTCGGATCCTGATCTCACCGGCGACGGCGTCGTCCTGCGATCGAGCGGCGCGGCGACTCTGAACGGCCTCGTCCAGGACAATACGATCACCGGCAATGCGGGTCTCGGGTTCCGTGCTCGCGCGACCGAAACATCGAGCCTGACCTTCGACGTCTCCGGCAACACGATCAACACGAACGGCACCGTCGATGTCGGTGGCGGTGGCCTGTTCGTCCAGCGGCAGGGGAGCTCGACGGTCACCGGGAATATCGAGAACAATACGGTCGATTCCAACCTCGGGACCGGCCTGCTCGTCCAGGCCGAAGGCAACAGCGCGGGCCTGACGCCGGGCATGACGCTCGACATCACGAGCAACACGATCACGAACAACGCGAATACCGGCACGCCGGTGGCCGAAGGTATGGCGTTTGAAACCTCCGGCGCCGCGATCCTGCAGGTGAATGCGATCGGCAACACGATCAGCGGCAATGAAGGGAACGGCGTCCGCGTCACGACGAATGACGGCAGCTACTTCGGTACTCCGACGGGCGGTGCATCGACGAAGGACAACATCAACGGCTCGCCGTCGGTATTCGACAGCAACATCGTTACGAATAACGGCAACGACACGAATCTCGGCGCCGGCTTCCTGTTCCAGACCAACGACTACAGCACGCTGATTGCCGACGTGACCAGCATCGAAGCGGCCATCGATCCCACGACCTACCAGCGCACGCTGATCAGCGGCAACTGGGACGGCATCCGGGTCGAACATCGCGGGTTTGCGAACGTCGGCGACCAGGCGGTCACGAGCCTCCGCGTCGGCACCGCGTTCACACAGCCTGATCCCAACATCTTCGACGTCGTGATCGAGAACAACACGAATGACGCGCTGAATATCCGGGTCCTGAATCCCGGCGGCTGGGATCAGGTCGATACGTTCCGGCCGGGCGGCATCGTCAACATGAACGTCAGCGACACACTGATTCGCGGCTCGCGGGCCCTCGGCTCGCTCGGCGATCCGGGAGTCGAAATCAACATGGAAGGCGACCCCGAACTGCCCACAGTCTGGATCGGCCAGGGCGCAATTACCACGATCGTCTTTGGTTCAGACATCTCCGATGCGGCTGGTCCGCTCGGACTGCCCCGTGGATCGGTGCGTGACGCCGTCGGCAACATCAACGGCGGTACCGACAACAACCCGTATGCCCGTGCCGGGGTGGTCATCACCGACGTCAACGGCGATGGCGTGGACGTGAACTACCACAATGCCGGCGGCGCCCTCAATCTGCGGTTCTTCGACAGCACCATCGGCGCCAGCCAGTTCGGCTTCAACACCGGCGACGGCCTCAACATGCTGGTCCACAACTCCGGCTTCAACGGCAACGGCAACGGCCTCGACGTGATCGTCGATCACACCAGCATCATCGGCAACGGCGGCGCCGGCATCGTGCTCCGGACCGAAGCGGACTTCATTCCCTACGGAACGTCAGAACAGGACTTCCTCTCCGGCCAGGTCGTAAATGTGTTTATCCCGAACCTCAGCGAAACCACTACACCGCCGGATGGGGGCGATACGATTCTCGATGGGCCGACGCCTTCCCCGAACTTCGATACGACAAGCGACATATTCCTCAACAGTCTGCCGTTTGTCCTCGATCCTCCGGGCCTCGTCGGCTCGCCACGGAACGGCTGGGCTGACCTGACCTCGCCGGACCAGTTTGTCGCCGATCTGCAGGTCATCAATGGCAGCCACGTGGACAACAACGGCGGCGACGGCGTGCATCTCGACATCGGCACCTCGACTCGCCAGCGCGTCAGCTTCCAGAACAGTTCGTTCAGCGGCAACGGCGGTTACGAGATCAACGTGACGACGTTCGCCTCGTTCGAGACCTCGACTGTCGGCGAAGTCGATCGGGCACAGCCGACCGACACATTCGACTCGGTGCGGCTTGATCCGACGGCCAAGCTGGACATGTACTTCGGGTCGCTTAACTTCTCGCGTGATACCGGTGCGAACTTCCCCGAACCGTTCTTCGGTGTGCCGGCTGAGTTCGCCGGCGCCATCGGGGGCGAAGGGTTCAATACGAGCACTACGACCCGCGTCAACATGGGCTACTTGAGCACGCTTGCCAACGGCTTCCAGAATGCTTCGACGTTCAAGGGCGGACCGCGTCCGGCCAGCCTGTTCGTCCGGGCGCTCATCCCGAACGATCCGGGCGTCACCGACACGGGTACGCCGACGCCGAACAAGTTCCTGGACTTCGGCAATCCGTTTGACGAAGTACGGTTCTTCACGGATAACTTGCCAGGCTTCGACGGCAACAACGTTCCGGGCAAGTACCTGCAGCTCAATACGCCATAGTCCGAAACGTCTGACCGTCTGCTGAAACTCCGAAACCGCGAGGGCTCAACCCCTCGCGGTTTTTTCGTGGGAACGCCGGCTTCCGGCGGACGAAAGCCCCCGACGCCCGAACGCAGAGCTCTAACGGATGACTCCGACGAGTGGAGCTTCAGCTGTGCTCAGTCTTCGTCGAATGACGGCGCCTGCAGGTGCAGTTCCGTCGCCCCGCCGGGGACGGAGCGCAGCGGCGCTGGACGACCGAAGAAAAAGCCCTGGGCGTAGTCGAATCCCAGGTCGCGGCAGGCTTCGGCTTCCGCGCCGGTTTCGATCCCTTCCGCGACCGTTACCGAATCGAAGTCGTGCGCCATCTCGACCAGCATCTTCAGCAGTTTCCACTGGTGGTTTGACGCGCGATCGGCGTTTCGCACCAGGCAGGCGTCGAACTTCAGGAACTGCGGCGGCGCCTGCACCAGCTCCAGCAGCCGCGACTGCCCGGCCCCGAAGTCGTCGTAGGCCAGCGCCACGTCGTAGGCCGCGAACTTCTCCTTGAGCGATTGAATCCGCTGCGGATCGTCGACGGCCCGCTCGTGGATCTCCACGACGATGCCGACGTCGGGATACGTCGTACGCAGCATTTCGATCGACGACAGCACGTCCAGTTCCAGATCTTCGCGCGGGTGCGTGTTCAGAAACAACGGCACTCCCGCTTGCAGCCGGTTGGCGGCCGCCTCCACCGACTTCTCGCGGCACAGGACGCTGAGCTCTACCTCGCGCGACACCAGCGCCGCCGTCTGGAACATCGTTGCCGGGCTTTTCATGCCTTGAATGGCGCTGCGGGCGAGCGCCTCGTAGCCCCGCGTCGACTTTTCGGCCAGCGACGTGATCGGCTGATAGTGCGGCGTGATCGCCTGTTCCTGCATGAGCTGTGCGAACTGGCTGAGAACCCAGTCCGGCTCGAACGTGTTCACCGCCGTCACGGTCTTCTTGAGCGCCGGGTCGGACTGGATGCCGCCCGCGGGCGTGCGGGCGCGGTACTCCAGGCGGAACTCGACGTCGGCGAGTTCGATATGGTCTCCCTCGCCGATCGGCGTCGGCCGGGAGACGCGGCGGCGATTGACGTACGTGCCGTTCGTGCTCCCCAGGTCGCGGATCAGCAGGTTTTCGCCGATGACCAGGATCTCGGCATGCCGGCCGGAAACGCGCGGCGAGGGGACCGTCAGCGAGACGCCAGGTCGGCGGCCGATCACGAACGTGCTGACGTTGACCGGGAACCTTTCGATCGGGCGACCGGCAGCCATGCAGCCCGACAGATACCAGCCGGTATCGACGGCGCCGGAGCGTGCCAAGTTTGCCGTTTCGAGTTCCATCGTCGCCTCAATCGGCCGGGACAGCGTAGTCTGGGCGTCCAGAAGTCTAGGCTTCGATTGCCGTGCGGGCGTTCCAGTGCAACACCAGGCTCACAGGCGAGCGACATCGGCGGCGCAAACCAGCGATCATGGCCGCCTGCGCGATTGTGACGGTTGGGCCGGTCGTGCCGGCCGTGGCGATCGCCGGCTGCAATCCCCCCTTCCGCCGCTCCAATCGCACGGATGGCGCCTCCTGGGACGGTTGGCACGCCCTGCGGGTGGCCAACAAGTGCAGAGGAACGTATTCCACAAGTGTCCGATTCATAACTCCGACTTCTGCCGTCAGACATCTGCCCTCCCATCTCCAATTCCCACGAATCGGACGCAGCCTCCCGGGACTGGCATCACCCGCTGAGGTCTGCTAATTTTCCGGCTTTCCCGCGTCCGGGCGGTCGATCCGCCCTTGCCGGAGACCGAGTTGCAATGCCCGCCGCGACCGCACCCCAGCCGATTTCCGGCGTTAGCGCCCGGTCGCGAAACGGTCATTGAGGACGTCTTTCCCTCCATTGCCGCCTCGGGCCAGGCCAGTTCCTCGGGCAGTTGATGGACTCGATTCCGTTGTCGATCAACGGCATCCGGCTGTCGCAAGTGCTGTTCGCCCCCTGGTCGCGCTTTGGCGGCGCCATCGGCTACCTGAAATTCAAGGTGACCGACCCGGTCTACATCGTCACGAACCGCTCAGTGCAGGCGCGGCAGCCGCTCAGCCGGAACTGATCCAGCAGGCGTCGCTGTCCGACATCGCGAACATCGCGATCCGGGTCTCGCCGGGTCAGCAGTTCTACCAGGCGGGTGATCTGCAATTGCTGAACGCCGGCGGGGACGTGCTGATGACGCTGGCGGGAATTCCCCGCCCGGAACGGTTCCGGCAAGTGATTCTCGAAGCGCGCGCGGCCCGGGTCAGCAGCGACCGGTCCCTCGAAGTCATCAAGGCGCGCGGCTGACCGGCAGTCCCAGCCCCCGAACTCTTACACTCAAGGCCGACACGATGGTTTACCGTCCGCGCACCAAGACCCGCATCGCCGCCAAGCTCAACCGCTGCTCCAAGTGCGGGAAGCTGACCGGCAACCGCTTCCGCTGCAAGCGCTGCCACAAGAAGATTCGTTGAACCACGCGGGACGTGTCAGGCGCTTACGCACGTCTCGACCGCTGGCATCGATCTCGATCTCGCCGTTTGCTTCGCAACCGGACGTGCGACTCGTAGAACGACGAGAAGACTTGCTGACCCGTGCGCTGGGTCACGCAGCGGCGCTACTCGTCGGCGCGAGGCGATGTTCGCGGCGCGGGCGTCGGTTGCGGCCCGATCACGCGAACAGAGATGACGCTCTCCTCCGCCTGCCCGTCCTGTGACAGGACGGCGTCCAATCGGGCGGTCCCCGCGCTCCGCAGCCCGGGTCAACAACTTCGCCTTGTGCGTCTGACCCGGCAGCAGCCGGGTAATCCGGTGCTCGACCTGGTCGCCATGCTTGTGCTGGAGTTCCGGAGGCACAAAGACCGTGAGGACCAATCCTTCGGCCGGAGCATCCCCCGTGTTGGCGATTTCGTAGACGGTCGTCACGATGTCGCCGGTGCGCGCCGCGCGATCGGCAGTCCCCGTCACGCTGAGAATCGGCCGGGGCGGCTGCGCTGAATTCTCGGGCAGGGGCGCGGCGGTGCTTCGGCAGCGGGTGCTACGGCATCGCTGACGACCGGCGCTGCAGGCCGACGCGGCGGATCTTCGAGAGAATTGTAACGCGGCCGGCGCGGGGCCGAGCCTGCAGCGCGGGGGTGGATCATCATCGCTGAATTGCGGCGTGATGGGTGCATCATCGTTTCCGCCGGCATTTCGGTTTGAGGTGCTCCACTTCTCGCCACTCGCCGGCGGTGGGTCGTTGGCAAACACCGGCACGATCGGCTCGTCGGCGGGCACGACAGGGGGGTTAGACTCCACCGCGATGGGCTGCACGGGCGGCGGTTGGACTGCGAACGCCGGCGCCGCGGCGGGTTCGGAGATTGCGGGGAAGGACTCCGCGGTGACCGGTTCTTCCGGCGTTGTCGGCGGAACAGCGGCGGCCGCGACGAGCGTCTTAACGGCCACTTGCGTCTCCACGTCGAGCGCCGCAACGGTGTCGATCGGTCCCGAGACCTGCTGCGGGTCCAGCATGACCTGCAGGTCGCGGGTTTCTGCGCCGGCGAGATGGTCGAGTTCCCACACGAAGGCGCCGTCGTCGGTCACCGTGGCCGGCGGTACCGTGTTGACCACATGTTCGGCTTGCGGCACGGTCTCGATCACGCGCACGTGGTCGATCGCGGTGGGCCCCAGGTTCTGGACGTGCAGCGTGTAGGCGAGCAGCCCGCTGTCGGTCAGCGTCGCGGAGCTGCGGTCAATCGTCACATGCAGGTCGCCGGTGAACTCATCATCGGCCAGCAGCGCGGGGGTTTCGGACGCGGAGATCGCCGCCACCAGGTCCTTGAACTCGATGGTCCGACCGACGCGCAGGTAGTAGGGCATCACGGCAGCCATACGGGCGGCCGGCCGGGGGGCGGCTGTCGTCCAGTCGTCGCGGACGAAGGTGGACGCGGATACTGACCTGGGAACGGAGATGGATTCCCACTGCAGTTCCTCGCTCTCGTCCCAGCTGATCTGGGTGGCCATCCGATCAATCCCCAGCACCAGGCGGTGAGGAGGATCGGCCGTCGGCTGCGTCAACAGTTCCTGGCGATTTCTGTTTTCGATCGAAGCTGCAGGCTGCTGGCCAAAATCGACGAACAGCAGCACGAACGCCAGAATGACTGCGAAACTCCCGGAGAGGCAGGCAATCGCCCAGGGGGACGGGGCGGCGACTGACGTGCGCACATGGTCGGACGCCCGCCGGGCGACGGATTGCGTCGCCACCCAGGCGGCGAACAGTTGCGGAAAGTCCTCTTTCCAGCGTCTGGATTCGTCGTCGGAGGCCACAGACGTGCTCCTGGGAGATTCGCTCAGCGCCGCGGGCACCGCAGATCGGCGCGCGTCAAAGGGGCTTGGCGCAGAGGAGAATTACCAGATTCTCTGGAATTAGTGAAGATGGGTTGGGGGAGTCGCGTCCCACCACCGCCGGGCTGGTCCCGGCGGGTCGAATCGTAATCCGGGGAGCGCATCGGCGCGAGCCGTCCAGCCGTGGCTCCACGGCGGCAAACCACGCGGGGGCGACGCTCTCTGGCCCCGCGCGGCGTTGCGAATTGCCAGGCCCGGTATTTCGGACCGACCGATCACGGTTGCGGCTTCGGCTGCAATTCCATCAGTTCAATATCAGAAAACCACGCGGCGCTCCTGGGCCGACAGGGGCGGGACGCTGAAACGCCAGAATTCTGCCGTGCAGCGGAACTGCGTGGATGAAACTGCCGTCGACTGAAACAAACCAACCGGTCGGCAGTCGTTCGATCATGACTTCATGCTGATCTCCGGACCAATGCTCATGACCCGCGGCGGTACCAGCGCCTGGAAATCGCCTTGCTCCGGACTCCGACCCGAGCGTCACCGCGTCGGGCGTCAATCGAATGACATACACCGGACCGGCTCCGGCGCTCCCGCCCGGCTGCGGATTGGCGGACGCTCGAAGTGGATGGCGGCCAAGGCGGCCTCGTGCAATTGCACGGCCGCCAGCAGACGATAGTACTGAGCCGGCCGCTCGCGGATGAAGCAGGCTGTTCGGAACGGAGCACGCGAGCTGGCCGTTGAAGTTCCGGCGATCACGCGGCGTCCCAGAGGGCACGCTCCACTGTCCTCCCACGATCTTCCAGCCGGAGAGTGACGTGCCGTTGAACAGAAACTGACTGTCGCCGACGTGTTCCATCTGCGGCCGCTGCGTCGGCGCGGCGGTGCAGGTGCGGCACCGAGGAATGACAGGGCCGCAGCAATCAGGAGTAAAGATCACCGACAGACCAGCGATCCATGGCCAGCGGCTTTCCGTCGCTTTGCGCTTGCAGCGATGGGCATGGCCACCCGCCGTCTGCAGCAGCGACGTTTTTGTCTCGACGTCACGGGGGACGATGGCGGTCGCCGCTACGGCAGGGACCGTCGCCGGCAACCCCGTTGTGTCGATCATCTGCGACAACGCCGCGTCGATGTCGCGCAACAGTTCGGAGTAGGTCGTCGGTCGCGCGGCCGGGTCGCGGGCCATCAACCGCGTCACCAGCGCCCGGGATGCTGCGGAGATGTTCGGACGGAGCGATTCCACCGGGCGCGGCGCTCCGGTGAGCTTGGCGCCGATAATCTGCGCCATCGATAGCCCGGCGAATGGTGCTTTGCCGGCAAGCATCTCGTAGGCCGAAGCCCCGAGCGCATACATGTCGGCGCGAAGATCGACGGTGCTCCCCTCCAGTTGTTCGGGCGCCATGTAGTGCGGACTGCCGACCGTGGCATTGTCGGTTGTCAGTCTCGTCCGCGAGTCCTCGTCCGTCACGAGGAGCGCCAGTCCGAAGTCGGCAATCTTGACCAGCGGCACTCCGGCGGGCAGCGGGAAACCTTCGGGGGGATCGACGAGGAGCAGATTGGCCGGCTTGATGTCGCGATGCACGATGCCCTGGGCGTCGCCGTGTGCGAGGCCGGCCGCCACTTGCCGGATGACGGCCCAGACGACAGGCTCCGGGAGCTGGCCCTGTTGGCGAACGAGGCCGTCGACGTCCGTGCCGTCAATGAATTCCATCGCCAGATACAGGCGGCCAGCCGCGCGGCCGAAATCATAGATCGAGACGATGTTCGGGTGTCGCAACTGCGCCAGCGTCCGCGCCTCCTGTTCAAACCGCGCGAGAGCGTTTGCGTCCGACATCCGGCTCACCAGGACGGTCTTCAGAGCCACGAGTCGCCCGAGGTTCGTCTGCCGGGCGCGATACACGACGCCCATGCCGCCGCGGCCGCGCACGTCCAGAATCTCGTAGCCCGGCACAACCTCCGTCGGGCGCTGCACCGTCTCGATGGCATCAATCGCCACCGCGTCGAGCAGTCCCAGCCTTAATGCCACCTGGGCGGGAGCCGCCTCCTGGCGCTGGGACTCCTCCAACAGCCGTGACGCGTCGAAGGCGCTCAACAGCTGCATCCGCACGGCGACGTCGCAGAATGCCGAGTGCACAGCAGACGCCGACTCAGACGACATGGTGCAACGGGCTCTCTCGGAGGTCGTCAGAACCTGTACTCCGCCGTATCTTCTGCGGCGAACAGGTTCTCCCGGGTGATCGACGTACACGGCCGGCGGGACATCTCAAGCACCACCGCCCTTCCCACTCTCCAATTGATCCAGTTGCTGCAGGACCGCTTTCACACTCGGGCGATCCGCCAGGTGGCTGCCGACGTAGGCATACCGCACTTCACCGGTGGGGTCGATGATGTAGGTGGCGGGCTTCGACAAGTCCCGGCGAATGCCCAACTGATCGACGGCCTGCAACTGCACGTCGAGCACGACCGGAAACGGGACGGGACGGTTCGGATCTCCCAGTTGCCCGCGGACGTTGCTCAGAAACGCCTCCAGCCGCGTGGAATCCGACGCCGCCTCGACGGGATATACCAGCACGACTTCCGCACCGCGTTGGGCGAACTCATCGTAGGCGCTGATCAGCCGCGCCGTCTGAGTGGAGCAGTACGGGCAGACGTAGGCGGTGTTGCCGCGCGTCACGACGAGCACCACGTACTTTTTGCCGAGGAATTCCTGCAGTTTGGTGGGCGTTCCGTCCGGCTTGGTGAACGTCAGTGCGGAGATGCCCGGAACCGGCGCCGTATTCGCCGGTGCGCTGTCAAGAAACTTGATTTCGCCGTTGCTGTAACTCGCGTAGGCGCCGGCATTGGGGCCCCGTGACGCTTCGGCGTCGGTGGGCTGCGTCGACGTCGCCGACTCTGTCGACCACTTCGACCAGGAGACTCCGCAACCGGCGGCGGTCAGCAACAAAGCGATGATCAGTGCGGTGTGCTTCATGAGTGCAACTCCGAAGTCTCCCACGCGGCCCGCGTCGGCGAAAATCCGGCACGATCGTCGCCGGAGCGGAACGTTCCGGCGGCACCAAGAAGGTATCGAGTTCACCGGGAACAGGGAATTGACTCTGCCCTCCGTCATGGCCGTCACAGTCGGATAGGTTTACGCGGCTATGGCAGTGCCCGCAACCGGCGCGTCCGTCAGCGGACCGGAAAAATATGCGACCGCCGGCGCACAGTCGTCCGCAGGGCGGCGCGACCGCAAACGCTGCATGTTACTGTGGATGACAGGCTTTCGGCTGCAGAATCCACCATGTCCGCCGCGCGCACATTTCGTCCGTCCTTCATCGGCATCGCCTGGTTCGGCGCGCTGCTGTTGGTCTGCGTCACGGCGATGGACATCGCCTCCTCCCCGGCGCCAGTGAGTCGCGCTGGCAGCCGCGATCGTGCCGCACCGCACGATCGATCGCGTGCAGACAACGCCGTACCGTCGCGCGGCATCACCGGCCGCGATATTGCCAGGATTGCTCCGGCGCCTGCCGCTGCAACCCGCGCGCCGCTGACAGCAGGTCAAACAACGCAGCCGACAGCCGTCGCCCGCCCGGTATCTCCTGCACCTTCCGTGGGCATCGTCCCAAGCGATCCCACAACGGCCGACAGACCGCCGCAAGACGGCAATTCGGAGCGCACGGGCACCGCAGTTCCCTCGACTCCACGAAAGCCGCCACGTGGCATCCTGCCGCTCGATCCGCCGACCATAGAGGTCGTCCCCTCCGGCTCCCTGCTCCAGGGGCAGCCTGCGAATTTTACGATTCGCCTGCAGAATCCGAACTCCGCCATGCTGCACGATGTCGCTGTCACGGCGCGGTTTGGCGAGCAATGGGAATTCGACGACTCGGACGTCCACGTCGTCGAGATGCGACTCGGCGACATCGATGCACGGTCGAGTCGAGAGGTCGAGCTGTCGCTGACCCCGCTCACCAGCGGACCTGGCACGATTGACCTGGTAGCCACCGTCGAGCAACAACCGGCCGTCACGGCGACCACCGCCGCAGACGTTCGTCCGCGCGTCATCGATTGCGGGCTGGCCGGCCCCGAAAGCCGCGGCGTCGGTCAGCGGGCGGAGTTCCTGGTCTCGCTCGTCAACGCCTCCGGGCACGACCTGCCGGACGTGCGGGTGGATCTCGCCTACGATCCTGCCGCGCTCGCCGTTCGCGAGGCGTCCGCCGGCGGACGGCACGCCGCCGGCTCGGCTGCCTGGCCGCTCGGCACGCTGCTCCGCGACGAACGCGTGCAGATTCAGATCGAGTTTGAGTGCACCGGCGAAGCGCGACAGTCCCCTCTCGACTGTCAGTTTGCATCAGAGGGACGCGCAATCACAAAGTCCGGCGCCCGGCTGGACATCCTCCCTGCTCCCATGGTCGAGATCGCAGTCTTTGATCCGGACGATCCCTTCTGCGTCGGAGGGGTCGCCCGCTTTCAAATTCGAGTACGGAACCGTTCGGGGAAACCGCTCGACGACCTGGAACTGCGGCTGACGACGTCTCCGCACTTTGAACAGCTCCACGTGACAACGGAGCCGGCTGCGCCGCAGCCCGAGATGCGGACGGACGCCTTTGCCGTTGAGCTCCGCTCAAAGACGCTCGCGCCAGATGGGGAACTGACGTTCGAGGTGACGGCCACACCCGTGCTCGCCGGCGATGGCGTGCTGCGGATCCTGGCGCGCACCGCGGGAGTTCCCGCACCGTTTGAAGTCACCGAGTCCGCAGTCGTCAATCCGCCGGCTGCAACCGGATTGGGCGAGATCACGCCGGCTCGGCCGCCGACAGGTCCGTCCCCTTGAGACAGGCCATGTCCGGCGTCAACCCCTGCTGCTCGCAGTGGGCGACGTACTCGGCCGGCATCCGGCCGCGCGTCGCCGCATCCCATTCGACGATGTACTTGATGTCGGCGCCGCGACCCTGAGACTCGCTGATGGCGCCGGACCAACCGGAAATGTCCACCTGTGGAAACTCCGGCATCGCCACGCCGTCGTTGACGCGGATGAGGCTGCCGGCGCTCAGTTTTGCAGACTTGCTCTTGGCCATCCCAGTCGCTGGTTCTGGCACGGTGGCGGACGTTGAGGGAGCCGGAGAATGCCGAAGTTTTATCGGTGCGAGTTGCCGGATGTCAAACTCCGGCAAGCACGCCCCCCGGAAAGCGGTCGCCGTTCGGAATACTGACGGGATCCAACAGGAGCGTGTCGCGGCGAACGGCCGACGGCGTGAAACGATCCGACCGTGCGCCGGAAACCAGCGCACGGCCGAACGTGTTTCGCGCAGATGCTGCCGTCCCCTTAGAATCGGCGGCAGTTCGGGCAATAACCCGGTG
>JAXMBS010000040.1:0-52638 GCA_046349775.1 Planctomycetaceae bacterium
TGGAGGGGGTCCACGTGCTGATCGTCGACGACAATGCCACGAACCGCCGCATCGTCGCCGAGCATTGCCGGAACTGGCGGATGCTGCCGGACATGGCGCCCGATGCCGCCACGGCGCTCCGCATGCTGCATGAGGCCTTCAACGCCGGCCGACCCTATGATCTGCTGCTGACCGACGCCGGCATGCCCGAAGTCGACGGCTTCACACTCTGCCGGCAGATCGCCGCCGACGCGTCGGTCGGCAGCACCGTCATCATGATGCTCTCCTCGTACGATCGCGACGCCGACGCCGCACGCTGCGCCGATCTCGGCATCTCGGCGTATCTCGTGAAGCCGTTCAAACAGTCCGAGTTGTTCGATGCCATCGCCCGTTCACTCGGAGCGCAGGTCGATTCCCCGGAGCGCAAATCCGCGGACCCGGCGGAGCCGCCGCTCCCCGCCGTGCGACCGCTGCACCTGCTGCTGGCGGAGGACAGCCTGGCGAACCAGAAACTGGCTGTCGGCCTGCTGTCGAAGTGGGGCCACACGCTGCACGTCGTCGACAACGGGCGGGCCGCCGTCGAGGCCGTTCGCAACTCCCGGTTCGACGCCGTTCTGATGGACGTGCAGATGCCCGAAATGGATGGGCTCCAGGCGACGCGCGCCATTCGCGAATGGGAGCGGCCGACGGGCCGGCGGATTCCCATCATCGCCATGACGGCGCATGCCATGAAAGGCGACCGCGAGCGCTGCCTGAGCATGGGCATGGACGCGTATGTCTCCAAGCCGATTCGGCCGAACGATATTGCCGCGGCGCTCTCGGCGTTCTTCCCCGCACCCGACGCACCGCAGTCCGCGCCGCCGACCCCCGAACAACCACCAGGCGCAGCGGCTCCACACGCTGCCACGGCGACGACCTCGGCTGTGGACCTTGCCCAGGCCGTCGACTGGGGGCACGCGCTGAAAGCCACGCAGGGGGACGCAACCCTTTTGCGGGAAGTCGCGGAAGTCTGTGTCCAGGAGTTGCCGACGTTGAGCCGGAATTTCACCGAGGCGTTGCAGCGCGGCGACGCACCCACGGCCACGCGAATGGCGCATACGATCAAGGGGAACCTGCGGACGTTCAGCGGCCGCGGCATGGATGTCGCCGAGCAGTTGGAGCAGGCGGCCCGGTCCGGCGACTTTGCCGCCGCAGGCAGGCTGTTCGAGACTCTGAAGCCGGACCTGGCCGCCGTCGAACAGGCGCTCCGCGACTACGTGCACCGCCCTCCGTCAGCGGGCGGTGGACCTTGAGCGGTTGAGCAAGCAGCCCTCGGAGATGTTAGGCCGATGGATGGAGAGACGGAGTTTCGGTCTCGGACCGTGTCGTACAACCGGCACGATTGTCACAGGCAGCAGGTGGATGGCGACCCGGCCGATCGAACTCCCCACCGATGCCTGAGTTTCCGCGGGGCGATTCCGCCGGCGGGCGAATCCTGGGCTATTCTTGAGCGGTCATTTCGGCCTGCGCTGCGCGCATTCCCGTCTGCTGGAGTTCCATGTTGTTCCCGCTCGCCTCGGTGTCCGAAACCGTCGGGTACTACTTCCGGTTCTATCGCAACTACGCGATCGACCGCTGGGATGCGCTCTCGCCAATGGAGTATGGCGTCCTGTTGATTTCGATCGGCATGTTCGGCTGGCTGCTCATGAAAAACACCGGCCGCCGCTGAACTGCTGCGCTCCACCGTGGTCTGGAATTCAGCCCACCGCTCCTGCTCTTTGCTGCCGGCTTTGCTGAACTTGCGCCGCCTGACCGCACGATGGTCAATCGCAAGCGCAATCTCGAATAATCGAGCCGCTAGCCGATCGCGGCGCCGCTTTTCGAATTTCAACATTCGGGTTTCGAATTTCGGAATTCGGCGGCTCGATTAACCATCCACGGTGAACCCCTCGCCCCTCCCCCCTTAGCCCGCGTCCCCTTCTGGTGTCCGCCCTCAACCGCAAGCTGGTCCGCAACATCCTGCAGATGAAAGGGCAGGTCATCGCGATCTGCCTGGTCATTGCCTGCGGCATCGGCGCGTACGTAATGGCAGTCTCCACGATGGAGTCCCTCATGGGGACCATGGATCGCTATTACCAGCGGTACCGGTTCGCGCACGTGTTCGCCGGCATGAAGCGCGCGCCGCTCTCGCTGGCCGACCGCATGTCCGCCATTCCCGGAGTTGCGCAGGTCTATCCCCGCGTCATCCAGGACGTCACCCTCGACATCGAGGGCTTTCCCGATCCGGCCATCGGCCGACTGATGTCGGTGCCGGATTTCGGCAAGCCGCCGCTGAACAACCTGCACCTGCGCGGCGGCCGCTGGATGGAGCCCGGTCACGGCAGCGAGGTGCTCGTCAGCGAGGCATTCGCCGACGCCCACCACCTGCGTCCCGGCGACACCATCCGCGCGATCCTCAACGGCCGCAAGAAAGAGTTGACGATCGTCGGCACGGCCATCACGCCGGAATACATCTTTGAAATCCGCGAAGGGGACGTTCTGCCGGACACCAAGCGGTTCGGGCTGTTCTGGATGGCGTACACCGACCTGGCGTCGGCGTTCGACATGGATGGCGCGTTCAACAATGTCGTCCTCGCCACGACGCATAGCGCGTCCACGCCCGATGTGCTCCGGCGTCTCGACGATCTGATCGAGCCGTACGGGGGGCTGGGCGCGTATGCCCGCGAAGACCAGATTTCGCACCAGTACCTCAACAATGAACTGCACCAGCTCGAAAGCATGGCCCACATCGTGCCGACGATCTTTCTGTCGGTCGCCGCATTTCTGTTGAACGTCGTGCTCACGCGGCTGATCAGCACGCAGCGCGAGGAAATCGCCTCGCTCAAGGCGCTCGGCTACACCGGGCGGGAGATCGGCTGGCACTACATCAAGCTCATGGCCCTGATTGTCACGGTCGGCACGATCCTCGGCACGCTGGTCGGCGCCTGGATGGGCCGCGGCCTCACCAACCTGTACCTCGCGTTCTATCGCTTCCCGGTGCTGGAGTTCCGGTTCGAGCCGTCGGTCGTCGTCAGCTCGCTCGCCATCAGCCTGGTCGCCGGCGTCATCGGGACTTACGCCGCCGTCCGCCAGGCGGTGAAGCTGCCGCCGGCCGAAGCCATGCGCCCCGCCGCTCCCGCAGAGTTCAAGCCGACGATCATGGAACGGCTCGGCCTGCACTGGCTGTTCTCCCAGACCGCACGGATCATTGTCCGCAATCTGGAGCGCAAACCGCTCAAGGCCGGACTGTCCGTCCTCGGCATCTCGACCGCGATCGCCGTGATGGTCGTCGGCGGCTATATGAAGGATTCGATCGACTACTCCATCGATATCCAGTTCGCGCATTCCCAGCGTCAGGACGTGCTGGTCGCATTCGTCGAGCCGCTGACGACGGCCGCGGCGTACGAAGTCGAGCACCTGCCGGGCGTGCGGCGGTCGGAGACGTTCCGTTCGGTCCCGGCCCGGTTCCGCGCCGGTCATCGTTCGCGCCGGCTGGCCATCATGGGGATCCGGCCCGACGGCCAGCTCTTTGTCCCGACGAACATTGACGGCACTTCAGTCCCGATCCCTGACGACGGGCTGTTGATCTCCCGCGTCCTGGGGGAAATCCTGCACGTCAAACCGGGCGACCACCTGCAGGCGGAAGTCCTCACCGGCCGCCGTCCGCATCTGACGTTGCTGGTCTCCGGCCTCATCGACGATTCGTCCGGTCTGGCTGCGTATATGCATGTCGACAAGCTCCACCAGGTCATGGAGGAGCAGGGGGACATCTCCGGCGCGTACCTGCTCGTCGATCAGGACCAGGTCCCCAAACTGTTCCGGCAGCTCAAGAGCACGCCGCGGGTGGCCAGCGTGATGATCAAGAAGGCGGCCGTCGAAAGCTTCAACGACACGATCGCCAAGAACCTCATGACGATCCAGACGTTCAACGCGATTTTCGGGACGGTGATTGCCTTCGGCGTCGTCTACAACAGTGCCCGCGTGTCGCTCTCCGAACGCAGCCGCGAGCTGGCCACGTTGCGGGTGATGGGCTTCACGCGCGGCGAAATCTCCATAATTCTCCTCGGCGAACTGGGCGTTCTCGTGTCGCTGGCCATCATTCCGGGACTGTTCATGGGCTACGGTTTTGTCTGGTGGTCCAGCCGCAGTATGGTCGAGACCGAACTGTTCCGCATTCCGCTGGTCATCGCCCCGTCCACGTACGGCCGAGCCGTATTGACAGTCGTCTTCGCAGCCGTGATCTCCGGGCTGATGGTTCGCCGCCGCCTCGACCAGCTGGACCTCATCGCTGTCCTCAAAACCCGCGACTGAGCGGTCAAGGAACAAAACAGAAGTTAACAGAGTCAACGGAGGATACGGTGGGACGTCAGCATTGCAGGCGAGAACTTTCGCATCCATGCCTCTGGATGAGCGATTAATCTTGGGTTACTGCGACGCAGCACACGGCGACTCCGTGTTCTCCGTTCCCTCTGTTGCCTCCTGTTTTTCCGTCCTTTCCTGCGGTGTGGCGCCCTCCGTCTCAAGAACAGGAACGCGCCGCCGAACTGCGATAACCGGTCTGGTGTCCGGCTACAGTACATCCGAGAATCTCCCGTTCGTCGTCTGCCCGTCGCCTGACGGACTCCCCCGTCCATGAAGCTTGTCCGTCGCCTGCTGCTGGGACTCCTCGGACTCGTCGTCCTCGGCGGGCTCGTTTACGCGTTCCTCCCGCAACCGGTTCCTGCCGATACCGCCGTCATCAGTCGCGGTCCGCTCAGCGTGACCGTCAACGAAGACGGCAAAACCCGCATCCGCGAGCGATACGTCGTCTCGACGCCGCTGGCCGGCCAGTTGCGGCGGGTCGAGTTGGAACCGGGCGATCCAGTGCGGGCGAGCGAGACCGTTCTCGCCACGATCCTGCCGGATACCCCCAAGCTGCTGGACCCGCGCGAACGCGCCGAAGCGGAGGCCCGCGTCAGCGCCGCCGAGGCTGCCGTCAGCCGGGCGAAGACCAACATCGAATCGGCCAAGGTGGCCGAGGAGGTCGCCGCCAGCCAGTTCGAGCGCATTCGCCGGCTCGAAGAACGCAGCGCCGCATCCGAACAGCGTCTCGAAGAGGTGACGCTGACGATGCGGGCCCGCCAGGAGGAACACCGCTCCGCGCAGTTTTCGCTGCAGATCGCGGAGTTCGAGCTCGCACAGGCGAAAGCCGCGCTGCAGCGCTTTGAGCCGCCGGGCGCGGAGCAACCGGCCGGCGCCGGAGAGCAGTACCACTTCGAAATTCGCTCACCCATCAGCGGGCGCGTCCTGCGTGTCCTGCAGAAGAGTGCCGCCGTTCTCGCCTCCGGCACGCCGATCCTGGAACTCGGCGATCCGACCAATCTCGAACTGGAAGTCGACGTCCTCTCCACCGACGCCGTCAAAATCGAACCGGGGGACAAGATCCGACTCGAGCACTGGGGGGGCGACGAACCGCTGACCGGCGTCGTCCGGCTGATCGAGCCGGCGGCGTTCACAAAGATTTCCGCGCTCGGCGTCGAAGAGCAGCGCGTCTATGTCATCGGCGATCTGACTGTCACCGACGCCCAGCGGGCGCGGTTGGGAGACGCTTTCCGATTCGAGGCCCGGATCGTCGTCTGGGAGGAGAACGACGTGCTCCAGTGTCCGACGTCGGCGCTGTTCCGCCAGGAGGACCGCTGGGCTGTGTTCGTCCTCGAGAACAACCGCGCCGTGCTGCGCACGGTCCAGCTCGGCCATCGGAATGCCGATGCCGCCCAGATTCTCGATGGCATCAAAGAGGGCGAACGCGTCATCATCTATCCCAGCGACCGCGTCCAGCCCGGCGTCGCCATCGCCGTCCGCAACGGAAGGTAAATTCGACGCAAAGGCGCGGAGACGCAAAGACGCGCTGAGACAGACAAAACTTGCAGAGGCATCGCTTGCGGCCTACTGAGATGTGGGGCGGCATCTCTGATATTTAATGGCCTTCTTTGCGCGTCTTTGCGTCTCCGCGTCTTTGCGTCAAATCCTTACTTATCGCGAAGGTGCCGGCCAATTGAGGTGCCGATGCAGGAAGTCATACGTCCCCACGCCGTTGATCGTGTGCGGGCCGTTGAAGACTTCCATCTCGGTGTCGCCGCCGATGCCGAGCTTGTCGTAGTGCCGCTTCACTTTGGCGAACTCCCACGCCACCCACTCGTCCGGCGCGACGCCGTCGTCGTGCCCGCGCTCCACCATGAACGGCCGCGGGGTCATCAGGTACGACAGCTCCGCATAATTCGCCACGTGCCCCATGTTCCACTCGAAGATTTCGTACTCGCCGGTGAACACGTACGAGTACCGGTCCTCGCTGCTGGCATTCTTCCGGACCCAGTCGTTGTAGTCGGCCGAGCAGATGGAGAGGCAATAACCCGGGCTAAGGGCTGAGGGCTGAGGGTCAAGGGCGTTTGCGTCGGTGCCCTGCCCCTTGGCCATTGCCCCTCCCCCCTGAGCCAGAATTGGCGGCACCCGCACCGCCGTCTTTCCACCGTACGACAAACCGTAAAACGCGATCCGTTCCGGATCGACATACGGCAACGAGGCGAGGAACTCCAGCGTCCGTTTGTGCTGCGGAATGATGTAGCTGAACAGCGAGCGGCCCATCGGGTTGCTCTTCCGCTGGATGTGCCGGAAGGCGTCGGTGCCGCGATACGGATTCTGCGGTGCGTACGTGATGAACCCGCGTTTGCAGAGTTCCGTCGCGAACCCCTTGTAATACTTCCAGTCTTGAGTATTCGCATCGGTCGTGATCGTCGACATCGGCGTCCCTTCCAGCCCATGCTGGCAGACGACGACCGGCCGTTGTTCGCCGGGCTTGAGGTCCTTCGGGATCAGCAGGATGCCGCCCGCGATCACTCCCCAGTCCTGGCCGACCGCGAAGAAGTCCTTATCGACCGCCAGCGGCTTGGCGCAGGTCCGCCCCGGCCGGCATCGGCCGCTCGTTGCTTTCCCCCGGGAACAGATCGAGCACCACTTCGTACCCGACGTGCGTCGGTTCGTCGATCACTTTTCGCGTGCGCGGGTTCAGCGGGATCGTCGGTTCGGGTAGCCGGCCGATCAGTGTGTCGTAGACCCACTCGCGATACTCGTCGAGTGACTTGGTCGCGGTCTCGAGATTCGTCCGGTCGACTTTGGCCCACACCTTGTCGCCTTGTCACTGGCGTGCATCAGCCGCTGCGTGAAGCGGTTGAGTTCGTCGACCTCGCGGTGCTCTCGGCGTTCGAGGACATCTTGATTGACGAATGCGGTCTCGATTTCGCGTAACGGCGCCGGGTCACCGACGCCAAGTTCTTCAGGAGCGAGGTCAACAAGTCTTCGCTGCCGCCGTAACCCACATCACCGTCCAATAATTGCAGGCGGTCATCGAACCCCGTGCCGCTTCATAGAACTTGTACGCTCGCTCGAATTCACGTCTTACGGAGGCCGGATTCGACATGACAATCCGCCCAAGCGCCGCCACCGCCGCTGCGGCCCTCAGTGACGGCCGGCGGACCAGTCACTTCATGGACCGACGCGAGTTCGATGAGGAGTGGGCGCGGTGCGATCAGACTCGCAATTTCCGCGTCTCCAAATTCCGTGAGCTGGCTCCAGATGTTCCGGTAGATCGGCCCTGCCAGACTGCTTCGCGCTCGTTGAAGTATCCGCTGACCGTGCACACGTCGATGCGTGGATCGGCCGCCGCCGCGAGCATCGCAATCAGGCCCTCCTTCGCCGATTCCCACCACGGCCACAGGCGCGTCCGCGATGTCCTCGGCGTCCAGAGCAGCCAGCACCTTCTGGACCTCGTAGCCGACGATATGTCGGCCCATTTCAAACGCCATCCGATAAATGAACTCGCGATGCGGCTGATTGGTGAATCGAATGTCCGGGTGACCGGAGTAGGTCGCCTTCCGTGAAATCAGGGCCGGCACGAGGACTCGGCAGCCGCTCTCCGCCAGGCGGCGTGCGATTTGGAAGTCAGCCGGCACTCCTCGCAAGCGCCGCCAAACAGCGCTTCCGGGGACTGGTCGGCATCCGGAATGACGATAACGAGAGGGGTACGAATGTCTGCCCCACCCACATCGGGATCGTACCCCTCGCCTCGCATTCCATATCCGTACACGCCGTCTAATACATCCCAGATGCAACTTGTCGCGCTGAAAATCCTCTTCTCACCACCCACCTCCCCCTCCGCCCCCGCGATCGACGTTGTCTGGGTGTAGTCAATCTGCAACGACTTTACTCGCTCATCCACCGCTCCGATGATCTCCCGGAGCCGCTGCCGGTTCGGCTCCACGCTCTTCTGATACGCCTCCGAGCTGCTGTAGTCCCGGTTCCACTTCGCCGCGCGGTGGTTCGGCGAATCGGCCAGCTCGCGCTCCGCGAAGTAATTGATCCCGCGGACCATGACGACATCGAGCGGTTCTTCCATGACCAGCGGTGCGGTCCCCGCCATGTGGTCCAGCGTCAGGTCCGGCTGCGCAAACGCCGGCAGCGGCAGCGAGAAGATCAAAGCGAGCCAGAGCGTCGAACGCATGGGGGAGATTCCTGAGCAGGCCAAAGCGATCAAGTGCCAACGCATCCGCCGATTTCGATGCCAGAATACCGGCCGCGCTCCGTCGGCGGAACCGTCCGCCCCGGCGTCAATCTGGCATGGTCCAACAGGCTCGCAGGCTTCTCCCAGCCTGCCAATCTGACCGCATCGGGGCTAAGCACAGTCTCGCGGTTCTTCTGACTCGCAATCTCCATAACCTCCCTCTCTGTTTAACGTTACCTTCTGTTTCGCCAACCTGGTCTCCCCGCGCCGCCAACCCTGCTGGTACGCTGTTTGCGTTAGATGTTTGGGAAATTGGAGCGCTCTGACTGCGCTCAGGGGATTTTCGTATGCCCGTCTTCCGCTGGGGAAACGCGTTCGACGCGATCCGCGACCTCGAACGTGAAATGGACCGCTGGCTGCGCTCGGTCAATTTCACGATGGAAGGGGTCCGCGCCGGTCGAGCCTATCCGGCCGTCAACATCTACGAACTCGACGAAGAGTTTCTGCTGACAGCCGAACTGCCCGGTGCGAAAGCGGAGGGATCTGGAGCTCAGCGTCTCCGGCGGCGTCGTCACGGCCTGCGGCTCGCGGCGAAACGATCCTGACGTTTCCGATGAGCGATTCCGCCGCAGCGAGCCGCCTCGCGCGGAGTTTGGGAACGCACGCTGACGCTCCTGCGCGCGTTCGCGAAGAGGACCTCCGCGCCGAGCTGAAATGACGGCGTCCTGAAACTGCATCTGCCCAAGGCCCCGACGCTGCAGCCGCGGCAGATTCGCGTCGTCGATCGCAGCCCGCCCGTCACGGAGAGCCGCGCCTGACGCCGGAGGCCTTGAGTGCCATGAACAACGGCCCCCCGGAATCATTGAACCCGGCGAACGTGCTGACCTGCCTGGTCCTGCCGTGGAACCGGCCGCCGCGCCACGCTGGTTCTGCACGCCGCCGATCGACATCTTTCACGGAGGCCGGGCTGGTGCTCCGCAAGCCGACTTCGGCGTCACAGCCGATGACCTCGAACTGCAGGTCGAGGACAACCGGCTCACGCTGCTGGGAAAAGTAACGCCCCCTGCCCCGCCCGATGCACGGCTCATTTACCAGAGTATCGCGTCGGCGATTTCGCGGTCGTTCATCCTCAGCGACGACGTCGACCACGAGCGGATCACGGCGAAGCTGAACGAAGGCGTGCTCGAAGTCACGCTGCCGCGGGCAACCACTTCGCAGCCGCGCCGGATTCAGATCCGCACGACCTGACGCCCGTGCTAACGCCCACGGACTGCGTCCGTGGGCGCCGTCTCCGTGGCTCGCTTGCGGCTTCGCGGCTATGCTGGCTTCGTCGTCGGCCCTCCGTGGGCCCGGAGCGCCCCTGCACTCGATTCGTGAGACTCACCGCATGATCCGCATCCTCGTTCGGCTCCCCGCGCTGCTTGGGCTCTGGTTGACGCTCTGCGTCGCCGGCAGCGCCCAGGAACTCGCGAAGCCGCTGGCCGCCGTCGAACTCAAGGACGGCGACAGTATCGTGTTCCTCGGGGACAGCATCACCCATCAGCGGCTTTATACGCAGTACGTCGAAGACTACTTCTACACCAGGTTCCCCAAGCAGCGGCTGGTTCTGCATAACGCCGGCGTCGGCGGCGCCCGTGCGTGGGACGCCCTGGCCCGGTTCGATAAGGACGTCGCCGCCTATAAGCCGAAGTACGTGACGATCCTCCTCGGCATGAACGACGGCAGTTACACGCCGTACAAGCAGGAAATCTTCGACACGTATCGCCAGGACATGACGACGCTGCTGGATCGGATCAAGGAGATCGGCGCGACGCCGATCCCGATGACGCCGACGATGTTCGATGCCCGCGCCGCCCGGATGCGCGACGCCAAGCGCGACACGGAAGCCACCACGCTCTACAACTCCGTGCTCACGTACTTCGGCACCTGGCTCCGCGAAGTGTCGGCCGAGAAGGGCTACGGCTTTGTCGACATGTGGGGGCCATTGAACACGATCACGCTGAACGAACGCGAGCGCGATCCCAAATTCACGCTGATTGCCGACGCCGTCCATCCCGACGCGCCGGGACAGGTCGTGATGGCCACGGCGCTCGTGAATGACATCGGCCTGCCGCATCAGGTGTCGCGGATCGTGATCACGCAAGAAAAGTCGACCGGTAATGGCGGCACGTTAAGTGATTTCAAACTCGCCACTGAAGGCAACCAGGCACAGCTGGAATTCACGTGGCAGGCCGACAGCCTTCCCTGGGTCTTGCCGGAAGAGGCCGCTCTGGGCGCCCAACTGACGCACCTCGGACATCGCCTCAGCCGCGAGGCGCTGGAAGTCCACGGGTTGCCGACCGGCACGTACGCGCTCTCGATCGACGGCCAGGAAGTCGGACAGTACGGCACCGCCGCCCTGGAGCGGGGCGTGGAACTCGAAACGAACGCCAAGACCCCGCAATACGCCCAGGCGCTGGAGGTCGCCATGCTCAACAAGCAGCGCAATGACGGACCGATCGGCGCCCTGCGTGGCGAGTGGTCGAAATTCCAGCAATACGCGCGGCTCAAGCAGGCGGCCGAAGCTCAGCCGGACAATGCCGACCTCAAGATGCAGTTGGCGAAGTCGGAGGAAGCGATCAACGGCATGGACGACCGCGTCGCCAAGGCGAACGCCGACGCCCGAGCGATCGAAGATCAGATCTTCACGAAGAACCAGCCTCCCGCTCGGAAGTACGTCCTGCAGCGGATCAAGTGAGATGAGAGTTGAGAGAAAAAAACAGCCCGGCTGCAGGCAGCAGCCGGGCTGTGTTGTTTCACGTGTCGCGCATCACTCGTCACTCAGCTCTTCTTCAACTCCGATTCAATCTTCGTCACCACTTCTTCGGACTCTGGCTTGGTCTGCGGCTTAAACCGGGCCACGACTTTCCCCTCGCGGCTGATCAGGAACTTCTCAAAATTCCAGCCGATCTTGCCGCTGAAGCCGGGATTTGTCTTTTCGGACGTCAGAAACTTGTACAGCGGAGCGGCCTTGTCGTCGTTGACGTCGATTTTCGAGAACAGGTCGAACGTCACGCCGTAATTCTTGGTGCAGAACTCCTTGATCTCGGTCGCGTCGCCCGGCTCCTGCTTGCCGAACTGGTTGCACGGAAAGCCGAGGACGACAAAGCCCTGGTCCTTGTAGGTCTTCTGCAGGTCCTGCAGGGCTTCGTACTGGGGAGTCAGGCCGCACTGGCTGGCGACGTTGACGATCATGACCACTTTGCCCTTGTACTTCGACAGGTCGACTTCCTTCCCGTCGAGGCTCTTCATCGTGAAGTTGAGGACTGCGGGCGTGTCTCCCGCTTTCTTTTCGTCAGCCGCGACAACGGCGGCAGCCGCGACGAGTGCAAATCCGAGAGTCAGGACGCTGATCTTCATCGTGGGGTACTCCTGGTGGGGTTGTGGTCGGCGACGGCTGTAACACCATCGCGAGTCGGGGGTGGGAACGAAATCGTTCATTGATCGCGAGCCGCCGGCTTAAGGCCGCCGGTACGGCGAGGCTGAACCCCGCCGCTCAGAGAATCACTTCTGCAGCAGCAAATTCACGCCCTTCTTGTTGCCCAGGGCGATATCGAGCTTGCCGTCGCCATTGATGTCCGTGACGGTGAACTGCGTGCCGATGCCGGTGTCGCGGCCGGCCGTGATCTCATGCCGCTCGAAAGTCGGTGGCGCGCCCTTCTGCTTCTTGATGGTGAAATAGTACATCGTGCAGAGCTCATACGCGCCGGGGTCGTGGCCATTGTGAGCAAAGAACCGCTTGCCGGTGATCAATTCGCGCTGGCCGTCGCCGTCGAGATCGTCGAAGTGTAGGGCATGGGTCTGGGAGCAGCTTTCGTCGATCAGGTGGTACGCCCAGCCCGGTTCGCCGCCGGATGCGGTGTTTTCGAACCACCACACCCCGTACTGGTGAGCGCAGCTCATCATGAGATCCATATCGCCGTCGAGATCGAGGTCTTCGGCGTAGATGTCGGCGGCCGTCAGAGGATTGTCGTTGGGACTCTTGGCCAGTTTATGCGGATGAAACGCCCATAGTTCGGCGCCCAGCTTCGCCGGCGCTTCCCACCAGCCATGCGGGATGACCACGTCGGTGCGGCCGTCGCCGTTGACGTCCGTTGCGCCGAGGCCGTGGTAGAAATGGTGCGTGCCGTTCTTGCCCGGATCGCCCGGCTCGCTGATGGGCGTGAACGTCCATTTCTGCGTTGCCTGTTCCGGCGGCGGAATTTCCAGATAGCCCATCTGGGCTTCGGGCTGCGAACCGCAGATAATTTCCGGACGACCGTCGCCGGTCACGTCGTGAAACAGCGGGGTCTCGTTACAGATGCTGTGCCAGATCAGGTGTTCGGTCCAGTGCTTGTCTTCGCCGCGCGGGTTCTCGTACCAGTGAAACGGTGCGCCGGGAAAGCCGACAATGATGATGTCCTGCCAGCCGTCGTTGTTGATATCGAACGTCCAGTTGGCGAATGACGTGCTGTATCCGACTCCGGCCCAGAAGTCGCCCGGCGGCCGGATTTCGTGCTTCTGCCAGTCCGGTGCCGAGTACCAGTAGTCGCCGGAGACGACGTCCATCGCGCCGTCCTTGTTGAAATCGGCGATGCCGACCCCTTCGGACCGGAAGCGGGCGTCGAGCTGCACGCGAACAAACGGCAGGTCGTCGGCGAGCGCAGCGCCGGTCGCAAGCAGGGCCCAGAGCGCAAAGCCGCAAGCGTGTTTCATGGTCGCAGTCCGAAGGAGCGGGCGGAAGCCAAACCGGCTTCAGCTTGACGTCCTGCCACGCGACATTCAACCGAACACAGGGACCGTGGCCGCTATCCGGCGGGTGGCGGGGTGAGCGTGCAGGCAAATTCGAGACGCCGGCGGCCTGGTCGCCGACCACCGTCTTGCCCCTGAGGAAAAACGCCGCCGAGCCGTTCGGAAAGCTCCACTTCGATCTCCAGCACGTCCCCCGGTCGAACCAACTGGCGGAACTGGTCGTTATTCAGCCGGGTCACGACGGGAACGGCATCCGGCCGCCGGCGGCGACCCGTGCGATCAGCAGCGCCCGCCCGCAGCGCCGCCTCGATCTGCAGCACCCCCGGCAGTACCGGAAACGCCGGGTAATGGCCGCGAACAGGTCGAGGCCGGATCGATGGCTGCGCGCGACGATCCGGGCGTCGTCGATGGAAACCACTTCGTCGATCCACAGGAAGGGAGGGCGATGCGGAATCTGCTGGTCGGCTGCGGCGTCCAATGTTCTCACCTCGATTGCCGGTATAACATCGCCGGCGGAAGCTTGAACAGCATCGCCGACTTCTGAAAAATGATTGCAAATTGCAAAATGCGAATTTGAGATTTGCAATGTTCAATTTGCAATTTGCAAGCTCCCTTTTTTCGACAATGGAATCGCATGGCCGAGCCCGCGCCCTCCGCTTCCCGACCGGTTCTGATCCTCGGCGCCGGCGTTAACGGCGGCTGCGTCGCGCGCGAGTTGTTGCTCAGCGGCGTGCCGGTCGTGATCGCCGACCGGGAGGACGTTGCCTCCGGGCAACGTCAAAATCATCGGCCGATCCACGGCGGCCTCCGCTATCTGGAATACGGCGATATCCGCCTCGTGCACGAGTCGCTCGACGAACGGACCCGGCTACTGCAACTCGCGCCGCAGTTTGTGCGCCCGCTGCGGCTGTTCATCCCGGTGCGGCGACGCAGCGGCGGGCTGCTCCAGGCCGGGATGCGGTTCCTGAAGTTTGAACGAATGCAGTTCGGACGCTGGCTGACGCGACGGCTGCCGGTCTCCGAGCCGCGGGCTGTGGGCGGTGCGGACGGGGCTGGCAATGTACGACTGGATCGCCCGTCGCGGGGGATTGCCGCCGCATACGGTCGGCCGCGTCGATCAGGCCGGCGCGCCGGCTCTCGATCGCCGACAGTTCCACTGGGTCTGCTCGTACTACGACGCGCAGATGCTCTACCCGGAACGGTTCACGCTCGCGCTGCTGGAGGACTGCCGGCGAATCGCCGCCGAACAGCGGGTCGGTTTTGAAGTCCATACGTACCAGCAGATACACCGAGACGGAGCGCAGATTGAACTGAGCGCCGGTCGCGGCGGAGCGAAGCATCGCCTGACCCCGCTCAGCGTGGTCAATGCCAGCGGCGCCTGGGGGGATGCGACGCTGCGCGGCCTCGATGCGCGCACGTCGCCGCTGTTCGCCGGGACAAAGGGGAGTCACATCATCACGCGGCAGCCGGCGCTCCGGACAGCGCTGGGGGACGACGCCGTATACGCGGAAGCGAAAGACGGCCGGCTGGTGTTCGTGCTCCCTTTCGGTGACAGCGTGCTGATTGGCACCACCGATCTGCCGTTCGCGGAGTCGCCGGAGCGCGCGGTCGCGACGCCGGAAGAAGTCGGCTATCTCGTTCGGATCGTGAACGAAGTCTTCCCGGACGTGACGCTGCGCGACACAGACGTTGCGGCGCACTACAGCGGCGTGCGACCTCTGCCCAACGTGCGGACCTCGCGCGCCGGAGCGATTCCACGCGGTCACTGGGTGGAAACGACCACCGCGGACGGATTGACGATCGACACGCTGGTCGGCGGCAAACTGACGACATGTCGGGCGTTTGGCGAACTGGCGGCGGACAGGATTCTGCAGCGGCTGGGACGCCCAAGGACGGAGTCGACGCGCAACCGCGTGGTGCCGGGAGCAGAGGATTATCCCTCGGAGTTCCAGACCCTCGGCACGCGCCTCGCGGCCGTTTCACGTGAGACGGGGTTTGACGAGGCGCAGGTCCGGGCGGTTTGGGCGCTTGTCGGGACCCGGGCGGCGGCGATTCTCGCGGCCTGCGGCCAGGGGGAGCATGAAATTGTGGCCGGCACGTCGCTGCCGGTCGCGTTCGCGGACTGGGCAATCGAGCACGAATGGGTGATGACGCTGGATGATCTCATCGAGCGAAGGCTGATGCTGGCCTGGAGCGCGCAACTCACGGTGGACTCTCTGCGCGTGCTGGCACGGCGACTGGTCACAGCGGGAAAACTGGCCGAGGCGGACATGGACGCGACAATCACCGCCACGCGTGAGCGGCTGCGCGTGCACTATGGACGGCGGATTTAGTGGTCGGTTCAAAATCGGTAGGGCGAGGCTCCCGCCGAGCCGGAGTGATAGCAAAGCCCTCTCTGGATAGTGGCTCCGCAGGAGCGTCGCCCTCCCATAACACTCACTCTGAAAGCTTGAATTCATCCACATAGAACGGCGGCGTCAATCCCGCCGACAGCCGTCCGTGCGCTTGGGAGACGCAACTCGCCGCTGTAGGATGTCGCTGGCTGTTCCCCGCGCGGGTTGCCCGCAGATCACTACGGAGCTGACATCATGACGAAGTGGCCGATTGGCGTATTTGCCTCGATCGATGCCGGACTCGGCGTCCATCTCGACGTCGCCCAGGAACTCGGCGTGCCGACTGTCCAGGTCCACTCGCCCCACGGCAAGAACCGCAACGAGCAGGCGGCGGCCGATTTCCTCGCCCGCTGCAAGGCGGCCGGAATCACCGTGACGTGCGTGTTCGGCGGATTCGACGGCGAAAGCTATGCCGACATCCCGACCACGGCGAAGACCGTCGGCCTGGTTCCCGAAGCGACGCGCGCCGGCCGGGCGCAGGAATTCAAAGAGATCTCCGACTTCGCAAAGGTGCTCGGCTGCAAGTGCGTCGGCATGCACATCGGGTTCGTCCCGGAGCGGAACAGCGCGAGCTACAAGTCATTGATCGCCTGCACGCAGGACGTGCTCAACCACGTGCAGAAGAACGGCCAGGCCATGCACCTCGAGACCGGCCAGGAATCGGCCGACCACTTGCTGGAGTTCATCGGCGATGTCGGGCGCAGCAACCTGTTCATCAATTTCGACCCGGCCAACATGATCCTGTACGGCACCGGCAACCCGATCGAAGCGCTGAAGAAGGTCGGCAAATACGTCCGCAGCGTGCATTGCAAGGACGCCAAGTGGGCGGCGGAAGGCCAGCGCGGCAAGTCCTGGGGGACCGAAGTCGCCCTCGGCGAAGGGGACGTCGGCATGGAGACGTACCTCCGCACGCTCAAAGAAATCGGCTACGACGGCCCGCTGACGATCGAACGCGAGATCGCCCACGACCGCGTGCAGCAGAAGAAGGACATCGGCGTCGCAGTGCGGCTGCTGGAGCAGCTCAGGGCGAAGGTGCTCGCGTGATGCGAGGAGTTTGGAAATATGAACTAGGAGTCAGGCGGCGCGCTAGACACCTTTCTGCTTTTTACTAACTCCTAACTCCTACTTGCTCGGCAACCGAATCACGCCGTCCCAGTCGCGCGGGGCGGTGCGATTGGCCTCCGCGATGCGCAGCGTGAGAAAGTCCTGTGCGCGATCCGACGGCGGCATGGCGTGCAGGCAGCGGTACGCTTCTTCCCAGCGTCCGGCGACAAAGTGCTCGACGCCGGTCTCGTAGGTGCGGAGATGCTCGTTCGTCAGATCGGGGAATTCGCTGACCGGCGGTAGCAGCTCTGAGACCATCAGCGGACGTTCCAGGCCGTATGGCAGGATTTTTCCCAGCATGCGCGTGCGTCCCTCGTGATCTCCCAGCCGGGCGCGGACGATGGCGGCCGTTTCTTCGTCGAGCAGGATCGGGACGTTGAGCAGCTTCGTCATCCCTTCGAGCCGGCTCGCCAGATTCACGACCGGTCCGAACACTGTGACGGTGACGCGGTCCTGCGTGCCGATCTTGCCCGCCATCGCCCGGCCGCGGGCGACGCCGATTCCCACGCTGAAGTTCTCCAGCGGATGACCGGGACGCTGCGCGGTTTCGGCGAATGTGCGGCGAATGGCGAGCGCCGCGCGGCACGCATTGAGCGGCGCTTCTTCGGAACTGAACGGCCAGCCCCAGAAGCCGAGCGACGCGTCGCCGAGAAAGTCGCCGGTCACTCCGCCGCGGTGCAGGATTTCGCGGGTCATGATCTCCAGGGCGGCGCCGACGCGGTCGAGCAAACCCGGGAGATCGTCCCCCGCCGCCTCCGCTTTGCGACTGAACCCTCGCAGGTCGCAGAACAAGACAGTGACCTCGCACTCGCGCGGCATGAGCAGATCGGAATCAAGTCCGCCCCCCTGCGAGGCGCCTTCGAGAGCGGCCAGGATGGGCGGCGACAGGAACTGCCGCAACACGGACAGGTTGCCTTCAAGGGATTGGAGCCGTCGTGTGGAGGCCACGACGTCGGCCACCAGCTCCGTGAATTTGACGTCCGCCTGCAGTTGCGAGGGCGCCGGCGTCGCCTGTCCCGAAGTCTTCCCCGGACTCTGTGGCAGGCCTCCGGCGACGTACAGCCCCCACGGCCGTTCGCCGTCCTGTCCCACCGGTGTGCAGAACGCCCAATCGAAATCCGCCTGAACGGTGTAGCTCGCGTGCAGAGGATTGCTGCTCTCCCAGACGTGCAGCACGCTCTGCCGGGCCCGCAGGGCTTCTGCGACCAGCCGGGCGCTCGGTTTGAAGGCCCCGGCCGCTTCGCGGCGCCGTTCCCAGTAGGGGGAGTTCACGCGTTCCTCGCCGCTGTTGGCCACCACGGCGACCGCCTCGGCATGCGGAATCCCCGACAGCAAGATCGACGCCAGCCGGCTGTGAAGCTCTTTCTCGCTGGCGGCGCCGGCAATCAGATCAGGCAATCGGCTGAGGACTTCAATGCGGCGATCGGCATCGCGGTAGCGGACCTGCTGCAGTTGCTGCCGGGTGAACGTCACCTCTTCGACGACCTCGTTCGCCGTGGACGAAGCGTCTCCCTCGACCAGGAGGAAGCGCGTACCGCCGACGACGAATTGCCCGCCGGCGGCAAGCTGGCACGAGGTGCGCGGCTCGCCATTGACGAACAGCGGATTGGCGGCGGCGGCGAGTTGCTCGACGCTGAGTGTCGTCTGGCTGGAGGTCAGTTTCGCGTGGCGTCGGGAGAGGGCCGCCTCCCAAGGAACGGGAATATCGGCTGCGGGATCGCGTCCCAGCGAATACGCGCGGCCGGGCAGCAGCACTTGTCGCGTGCGCTGCTGTGGCTCCGGGCCCTGGATGACGATTTGCAGCATTGCGGTGGAGTGAGTGGTGGTCGGGTCAGTGGGTAGTGGGTAGTTGATAGTGGGTAGAGGGACAAGGCAGCACTCGCTAACGCCTACCCACTACCCACCATCCGCTACCCACTATCGTCTCACCGACGCTCGATTCAAGAAGTACCACAGGATCGCCAGCAGCACGCCGAACACGATGATCGCCACGACGCTGGCTTTCGCGAAAATCGCGTTGACGCTCTGGACCGGCTCCGTTGCCGTCTTGCGGCGCTCCTGGACGATCGCAATCCACTCCGTCTGGCCCACGCGGGAGAAAGCAGCCAGCCATTCGCCGCCAAACTCCGCCGGATCCAGTCGGCCAAAGGGATCGATGTATTGCCGCGACTCGCGGTGGTCGCGCCCCTGTCCGCGCATCAGGTCCGTCAGCTCGCGTGTCTCTTCGTCTTCCAACCGCAATCCGGACATGAACGCATCGAGCTTCTTGTTGCGGACGTCCTCGGTGTCGGTTTTCGGCGCGACTTGTTCCAGGTTGGCCGGCGTCATCCAGGGATGATCGAGCAGCATGACCGTGCCGTCGGAGTTGGACGGGTGGAAAGTCGCCAGCGCCAGGAAGCGGTCGTCGTGGCCGGGGGTCGTATCCGGTTCGGGCTCGTCGATCATGTTCTCCCATTGTTGCAGCAGGTCGGCGATGTGGATCGAGCAACCGATCACACCGATCACCCGGCGCTGGCCGGAGGGGGCGCCTTCCGGCGGATTGCCGTCCAGCTGCGGTTCGTCCCAGACGGGGGCGGCGATCGCCACCATGTACTGCTTCGTGCCTTCACTGCGGAAGTACGGAGAGACGCCTGGCTCGGTGCGGGCGGCGACGTCGGCGAACGGCGTCTGTTTGGGCAGGTCCTCGGCCCGGCCGGTGTAGTACGCGCGCCAGTGGAAGCTGTTGCCGAGCGTATCCTGGGGCTCGCCGTCCGGTTTGCGTGGAGGAATCCGCAGCACCTGCCGGCCCTGGGTGCCGACAATGAACCAGCTCACGTTGGGCGTGCGCCCCAATTCCTTCAGGTGTCGTTCATTGGCGGCGATCTGCGCGACTATGTCAGCATAGGCCTGCTGGACCGCATCGCCGTTGGCCGGGCCTTCCATGCGCTGGAGCAGGAACTCGCGCCGCTGCTGGATCTGTTCTTCGCTGTCTCCCTCAAGTTCGGGATGCCCGTCGAGAACGGCGGCGATGATCCGGGCCGCTGGCGATCGAGCCAACGTCTCGGCCCGTTCATGCCGGGACGCGAGATCTTGCTGAATGCCGTCGGCCAGCAGGTGTGCCGAGACACTGTCGCCAGCCAGGGTCCGGTCGATCAGATTGGCTTGTGCGGCGTCGACGGCGCTGCTCCCTGCCGTGCGGGCAATCCAGAACATCGCCAGCATGAACAGGACCGGCGCCAGGAAGCCGACGGCAATCAGCGGCCGGCGGGAACGGATCGCGGTGCGCTGCTCCAACCGGTCAAGGACGACCTGGGCGTTCGGAAGCCGTTCCTGAGGATCGGGCTGCAGGCAGCCGTCCACAATTTCGGCCAGTCGCCGGTCGACGCCTCGGACGTTGCGGTGCGCTCTCGGCCGGGGCGCCTTCCGAATCACGTCTCGATAAACCGACAGTCGATCGTCTAATGCGGTAACAGCGCTCAAGCGACGCTCGGTCTCCGGCGAACGATTAGGGGGTGTGCCGGCCAACATTTCATAGAGCAGAGCACCGAGCGCGTAGACGTCCCAGCGTGCATCCGGAACGGCATTGAGGTCTGCCTGCTCCGGCGCCATGTAATACATCGTGCCCAGCGCCGGCGACTGTTCGGTGGTGAGGCGCGACTGTCCGAAGTCGCCGAGCCGCGGCTCGTCGCTGTTGTCGAGCAGGATGTTGGCCGGCTTCAGATCGCAGTGCAGGATGCCGCTGCCGTGGGCATGCACCAGTGCGCGAGCGATCGACGTGGCAATGCTGACGGCGGTCTCCACGGGCAGCGGGCCGTTCTGCAACCGCGTCTGCAGCGAGCCGTGCTCCAGGAACTCCATCACGAAATAGGGTGGGTCGTGGTCCCAGCCGACGTCGAGCAGGCCGACGATGTCGCGCGACGTGTACAAGACGGCGAGCTTCTCGACCTCGCGCGTCAGCAGCGACCAGTCGAGGCCGCGGCGATGCGAATAGAACTTGATCGCAACCTGCTTGCCGGTTTTGATTTCGCGGGCCAGCCAGACGGCCCCGAACGAGCCGGCTCCCAGGCGGCGGATCATTTCGTAGCCCGGGCTGACGCCGGGCGTCTCCGGTGCGCGGAGGCTGAGTGCGCGCGAGGCGGCGCGCTGCTCGTCCGTCTGGCGGAGCGTGTCGCCGGTCGGGGCCGCGGCGGGTCTGGTCTGAGTGGATTGATCCATGTGCCGGGATCAGTAGCGCAGTCGGCAGGGAAGCTGTCAACGGACCGGGAGTTCCCGGCACGATGTGGTATTCTCTGGTTCTGAATCGACTGTTAACAGCCGCCAGGCTTCGCGGTTCCTCCTTCGGAGGGACCGTGGATGATTGCAAAACTCTGCAACCGATCTGTCATGGCATCGACTGCCAGTCATTTTACGGGCACGGTCGGCATCACGGGGGCGTCGGGCCTCGTCGGTCGCGCACTGGCCGCAGTGCTGGAATCGACAGGGGCAGCGGTGGTCCGGCTGTCGCGTCGGCCGGCCTCCGACACGGTCGCCTGGAACCCGTCGCAGGGGATTGTGACGCCGCAGGCCGTGGACGGCCTGGATGTTGTCGTGCACCTGGCCGGCGAGAACATCGCCAGCGGGCGGTGGACGGCGGCTCAGAAACAGCGGATTCGTGACAGCCGAGTGGCAGGGACGCGGAACCTGGCCCGCAGTCTGTCGCAACTGGCATCGCCGCCACAGGCATTCATCTGCGCGTCGGCGATCGGGTTCTACGGCGACCGCGGCGACGAATTGCTGACGGAGTCCAGTGCGGTCGGGACCGGCTTTCTGGCGGACGTCTGCCAGGAGTGGGAGGCCGCCGCCGACGAGGCCCGAGCGTTTGGGGCCCGCGTCGTGCAGATGCGGTTCGGTGTGGTCCTGAGCAAAGAGGGAGGCGCGCTGCAGAAGATGTTGCTGCCGTTCAAGCTGGGTGCGGGTGGCCGGATCGGATCGGGGAAACAGTACTGGAGCTGGGTGGCGCTGCCCGATGTGGTCGGGGCGATCCGGCACGCCATTGTGAGCGAAGACCTGACCGGCCCGGTGAACGTCGTAGCTCCGAATCCGGCAACGAACGCCGAGTTCACCAGGGTTCTGGCGAGAGTCCTGCATCGCCCGGCGATCATGCCGATGCCGGCGGCAATGGCGCGACTCGCGCTGGGGGAGATGGCGGACGAACTGCTGTTGGCGAGCGCCCGTGTTGTGCCGCAGAAACTCGACTCCAGCGGGTACAAGTTCCAGTTCCGCGATCTGGAACCGGCGATTCGAGACGCGCTGAAATGAGCATCCGAGGCCGCCGGCGCGGTCGGCCAGTCGATTGTCAGAAGGTTGCGGGATGGATGAGCAGCGGGCGTCGATTGTGTGGTTGCGGCACGATCTCCGGCTGGCGGACAATTCGGCGCTCGTTGCGGCCGTGGAGCGCGACTGCCCGGTCGTGTGCGTGTTCATCTGGGTACCGGAGGAGGAAGGGGACTGGCCGCCTGGCGCCGCCAGTCGCTGGTGGCTGCACCACTCTCTGGCCAGCCTGGATGCGGAGCTTCGTGAGCGTGGCAGTCGGCTGATTGTTCGTCGCGGGCCCAGCCTGCAGGCGTTGACGAGCATCGCCGCGGAGACGAACGCCGACACGGTGTATTGGAATCGCCGCTACGAGCCGGCGGTTGTCCGGCGCGACGCACAGGTTCTGCGTTCGCTCAAGGCGGCCGGAATCGGAGTCGAGCACTCGAACTCGGCACTGTTGTTCGAACCGCACGACGTGCAGACCGGTCAGGGGAAGCCGTATCAGGTCTTCACTCCATTCTGGAAGGCGTGCCTGGCGAAACCCGCGCCGACAGAACCGCTGCCCGCGCCGGCGAAGATCCCGGGTCCGGCAACCTGGCCGGAGTCGCTGACGATCGACGAATTGCAGCTCCTGCCGCGGATTCCGTGGGACCGCGGGTTCTATGATGTCTGGCGACCCGGTGAACCGGCCGCACTCGAGGAACTCTCGGCATTCGTAGCGGAGCGAATCGGGGAATACTCGCGTGCCCGCGACGTGCCGGCCGAACCGGGGACTTCGCGCCTGTCGCCGCGGCTGCACTTCGGTGAAGTTGGGCCGCGCCAGGTTTGGTGGGAAATCCGAAACTCGAAATCCGAAACTCGAAACGGGCCACCCGTCGCAGGTGGGGATGCATTTCTGCGGGAGATCGGCTGGCGCGAATTTGCGTACCACATTCTGCATCACTTTCCGCAGACGACGCGCGCGCCGCTGCGCGACCGGTTTGAGAGGTTTCCCTGGCGCAAGGACGTGGCGGCGCTCAAAGCGTGGCAGCAGGGCCGGACCGGGTATCCGATTGTTGATGCGGGGATGCGGGAGCTGTGGCAGACCGGCTGGATGCATAACCGCGTACGGATGATTGTCGGTTCGTTCCTGACAAAGGACCTGCTGGTGTCGTGGACGGAAGGGGCGCGGTGGTTCTGGGACACGCTGGTCGATGCGGACCTGGCGAATAACACGCTGGGGTGGCAGTGGATCGCCGGCTGTGGGGCAGATGCGGCGCCGTATTTCCGGATTTTCAACCCCGTGTCGCAGGGAGAGAAGTTCGACGCCAGCGGCCGCTATGTGCGCCGCTGGGTTTCGGAGATCTGCGGACTGCCGGATTCACTTGTGCATGAGCCGTGGTCGGCTGATGCCGATGAACTGGGGCGTGCTGAAGTCACGCTCGGCGACAATTATCCGGCGCCAATTGTCGATCATGCCGAGGCGCGGAAGCGGGCGCTGGAGGCGTACGGACGGTGATTGCGAAACCGCAAGCGACGACTGGCGCCGGTGTGCGCTATGGAGACGATCGTGTCTTTCCAGCGGCGGTCACTGTGAGACGCTGGCGCGTCAGCAGTTGTCGGCGGTCGTCGAAGATCTGGATTTCCAGTTGGGCGACACCGAAGGGCAACGCATCACAGACCCAGACGTCACAGCGCTCGTGCGTTGTTGATTCTCCGGCGGCTGTGAACGTGGCCTGCAGATTGGCCTGGAGGCAGTGGAAGGCGTCAGTCCGCAATGGCAGCCTCAGATATCGGTCTTCCGCCGCGTGATATCCGGTGGATGCGTTCAGCGACACTCCGGTCCAGAATCTTTCCGCTGCGCGGCGTGTTGCGTCATCCGTCTGCCCCGACCACTTGAGGAAGACAGCCGGCTTCTGGCCGGCAGCGAACGTGACCGGATCGACGGCGTAGCGGCTCAGGGTGGTCTGGCCGGCGCGAGTTTCCGAGACTTCAACGATGCGGACGGATGCGCGATCGAGCGTTTCCGGACCGCCGTCGGCGATGCGGATGGCGAGGGCGCGGTTGTCCGGATCGCGGCCGGTCAGCTCGATCCAGTAGGTGGGGTCGCGGTCGCGCGACGTGGGGAACTGGTTGATCCACGTCGTCAGCGGGCGTTCGAGTTGCGGCCGCGGATCGCTGTAGTCGATCCAGCCGGCGTGCTCCATGACGCCGAACAGCCACGGGTGCTTCCACGGCCCGTTGGACGGGTACCAGGCGGAGAAGACGGAGATGGCCAGCGCGGAGCCGATGAGCGAGCGGGCCGTTTTGCCGGGCTGCCAGCCGTCGAACGCCGACGGGATGGCGAGCAGCCAGAAGGGGACGAGCCAGAGCATCCAGCGGAGCGCGACACTGACGCCGCCGTAGTTATAGTTTGCGGTGCGCGTCATGTAGAACGCGAGGACGATGATCGTCAGCGCGGCGCCGAGAGCGTGTACGGGTGCGAAACCGGCAAGCGTGGTGAGAACGGAGACGGGAGATGAGATCGGCGATGCCGCGTCGCCAGCCGATCAGCGTGAGCACGAAGATCGGCGACAGCGACAGCAGGCCGTGGTGTCCGAGGATGCAGTGCAGCAGGTACACGGGGAACGAGTCCGTGGCCTTGTCGATCCCGCGTGGATGCATCCAGTAGCTCGGGATGCCTTCGTGGACGAACTCGTATTTGTCAGAGCCGTACGACGAGTAGAACGGCGTCAGCGTCCCCGCGACGGCGTAGTTCGTGGCGAAGAATGCGGCCAGCGGAATCACCGCGGCCGGGACGAACCCTAGCAGCGTCTTTCGGAACGACAGCAGCGCGAGCCAGCCGATAATCGCTGCGAGAAACGCCGCCGCGGGCAGCTCGCAGGTGAACGCGAACGCGGGCCAGAACCCGGCCTGCGCGAACCACCACCACGCTCGGCGGTTCTCAGAGACGATCTGGAACACCGCATACAGCGTGAATATCACGCTGACGGCGCCGGGCGTGTGGTTGTTGAATGTGGTCAGGAACGGCAGGAGCAGCGTGCCGAAACCGGCGGTCAGCGCCGTAAGAATGACCGCAAACGAGCTGGTCGCCGTGCGTCGCACCATGCGCAGCAGCAGGGTCAGCGCGATCGTCATCGGGAAGATGTTGATCAGGCACAGGATCAGCCGTGTTGTCGCCTCCAGGTTGTTGCCGAGCGTCCAGCGGAGAGTGTGGCGGATGGCCCAGTACAGTCCGGCGACGAGCGTGGCGAGCAGCGGGGGTTTCGTCGAATAGAAATGGTCCTCATGTTTGACGAGGTCGATCGTGTCCCAGCCGGGGACGCGGCGGGCGTCGTCGATCCGGTAGGTCCCCTGTTCGACGAGCGCGCGGACGGTGCACCAGCGCGAGCGGTCGTTGGCGCTCTGCAGCGGCTCGGCCTGCATCAGGCGGGCGATGCTGAGCGCGGTTGAGACGACAATGACCAACCGACAGAGCCAGGCGAGCGCGGCGGAGTCGCGCGGCGCGGCATCGGGCTGGACAGCGGGTTCGGTCACAGCAGTTCACGCAGGTGGAAGTGATGTTTGCCGAGCTTGCCGCCGTAGTTGCCGGCGGTGACGTGCAGCAGGCCGGGAATCTGGCAGGCGGCATGGAGTCCGGCCCGCATCGCAGCCTGCACGTCATTGAACGAGAGGCCGTCGATGACGATCTCGTAGACCGCCTGGCAGCCGTCGGGCAGCTCGGACTTTACCAGCGGGCGGAGCGTCGGGCAGTAGGCGTCGTTGGTGCTGGCTTTGAGCTTCTTGTACTGCGAGCCGACTTTGCTGCCGGACCGGACGACGCCGCCGGGGAACGGGAGCATGACGTTCGGGACGTCGCGCATCGCCCGCACGGCCGCCTTGGCTGCGGTCAGCGCGGCGAGTTGCGTCTTGCCGCACAAGAGGAGGTTGCCGCCGCCGACCCCTTTCTGCGTGCCGAACCGGTCTTCGCAGACGAACTCGCCGTCCATGACGGGCAGCCGCCAGTAGCGCTTCTTGCCGAACTTCTTGGAGACCTGGAAACCGTCGCCGAAATAGCGGATCGCACCGCCGACGGAAAACTGCTGCTCGCGCGGCGCTTCCAGTCCGCTGTAGCAGGCGGTGGTTGCACAGGTGAGGACGCACTGTCCGACGCGATTGACGACAGCCGATGCCAGCGCGTCGCGCGAGAACCCGAACATCATCACGGCGACGCCGGGACGGCCGTCGGGGGTTTCGTCCGGTTTGAGCGAGCGTTCGATGCCGGCCTCGCAGTCGCAGGCGATGACGCTGGTGGCGAAGCCGGTGAGCTGCGTAGCAGCGGTTTTCGCCCAGTCAAAGGTGCGGGCGGTAATCAGCACGCGGGTGCCGACCATCGTGAACGCTTCGGCGAAAGTGTCGGCGATTGAAACGCCGTTGAGTTCAGGCATGGCGCGCAGTCAGCTGCATGTCGAGTTCCCTTGCGGGAAACCGACAGTGTACCGGGGCGGCAGGAAATGAGAACTGACGCGGGGACGCAACTCAAGGGGAGAACGTGATCAGGTCTGAGACTCATCTCGACGATCGCGAGTCGATTGTCGGGACTCGAAATTCATTGCACAGATGCAACGGCTTGAGCGGTATCATGAGCGCCAGTTTCCAGCATCCCATCAAGCTCGTGGAGAAGGTAATGCTCAACCGCCGCAGATTCGTGACGACAATTTCGTGTGCTGCGCTGGGACTGATGGTTGGCGACTTCGCTCTCGCTGCCACTCCCGAAGAGGCCCTCAAGATCAAGTGCGAGTGCCAGTTTGACAAGACGCCGTTGAAAGACATTGCGGACTATGTTTCCAAGGTACATCAGGTGCCCGTGAAGCTGGATGCCGGTGTCGATGGAAAGTCGTCAGTCACACTCAAGCATGATGGAACTCTGAAAGAGATGTTCGAAAAGGTGCTGCCGTCGCTCGGACTGGAATACGCGGTTGACGCCAAGGAAATTGTGATTCGCAAGAAAAAAGCCGACAAGAAGTGAGCGTGCCCGCCGAGTCCCCCTCTGGCAACTGCGAATGCGATCGGCCAGAATGAATGCTGCTCGCCACAACCGGGAGAAACATCATGCCTGCCGAACATTCGATGAACGAAGGTCCGCTGCGGTCCTCTGCTGAACGTCTGCGTGAAGAACTCGACCGCTGGCTGGACGTCGCCTGGGTGCAGGGGGAACGCGCGATGGACGCAATGGGCATTCGCGGCCGCATGATGGGGCCGGCGATGGACGTGATCGAACGGCCGGATGCGATCCTGATTCTCGTGGACGTGCCGGGAATCAGCGCCGAACAGCTCGACGTCTCAGTCGCCGGTAATCTGCTGACGGTGGGGGGCGTCCATCCCGCGCCGATTCTGGCAGCGGATGAATCGCTGGTCCGCCGCGAGCGCTCGCACGGTTCGTTCAAGCGGAGCATTCCGCTGCCGGCGAGCGTGGATGCGGAATCGATCACCGCCGAATGCACGCTGGGGGTGCTGCGGATTCGGGTGGCGAAGACGGAGCGCGAAAAATCGCGACGCGTGCCGGTACGAGCGGGGGAACCGGCGCCGACGATGTGACGACGGAGGGGCAAAGGATCAAAGGCGTCGAGGAGCAAAGGTGGAGAAGCGGTGCCGGTCTAGGTTTCCCTTTGCTCCTTTGATCCTGTGCTCCTTTGCTTCTCGTCCTCCGGCGGCAGCGGAATGGCGCCGGCGGCCGGAACACCTTTCCCTTCGCGAATGTACTGCGCGCGCTGTCGCGCATAATCTGCGGCCGTAATTGAGTCCTCGGCGGACTGCTGCTGACGTTGGGCGTCGTCGAAGTAGCGCTTCAGGTACGGGATGCACCAGCCGCAGCCGGTGCCGGCTCCAGCGCATTCGCTGATCTGGCTCGCGCGTTGCGGGCGGTAGACGCGAATGTGATTCACGATCTTCCGCTTCGTGACGTGAAAGCAGTAGCAGATGGTGTCGTCGGGAAGCACGGGAGAGTCGAGAGTGGAAAGACGAACGGAGGGGCAGAGGTTCAAAGGTGCAGAGGGGCAAAGGGAGCATCAATCATCGCCTTCCCTTTGCCCCTTTGAACCTCTGCCCCTTTGCACCTACCGCTGATAAATCGGCAGCGCGCCTTTATCGAGCTGCAGGATGATCGCGCAGATGGCCGTCACGTAGACCGGGCCGACGTGCCCTTCGGTCCAGGAGCCGTTCGCCGATTGCGTGATCAGGAGCTGCTTGCTGATGTCGCGGAAGTACTTGGGCCAGTCCGCTTCGTGGCGGTACATCACCTGCGAATAGTACAGGTGCATGTAATGCCAGTGGCCGAAGTGCTGCGCCTGGCCGCCGGCCGCGGCGTTCGGCCAGATGTTCTTGCGGCAGTATTCGAGCATCAGCTTCACGTCGTTGGAGCCGTCGTACTCGCCGGCGCTGTACATCGAGGCCACGGCGGCCGCAGTGATCGGCGGGCGGTCGCCGCCGCCGCGGATGCTGTACTCCACGCCGCCGTTGTCGGCCATGCATTCGTGGATGTAGTCCTTGGCGCGGTCGATCACCTCGCCGGGGACGACGATCCCCGCGTTGCGGCAGGCGCGGAGGCCCTGGACCTGGGTCACGCACGTGGAGCCTTCGTCGAAATCGTTGCCATCCTTGGCGGAGACGTAACCCCAGCCTCCTCGGGTGGTTTGCGCCTGCACGCTGAAGGCGACCGCCTTCGTGAGCACTTCGTGGAGCCGGCGGCGGCGGAGGTTGTCCTCCTCTTCGCCGAAGACCTGCGACAGGAACACCATCGAAAACCCGTGGCCGTACGTGTAGTGATAGTCGTCCTGGTAGCCAATCAGGCCGTTCGGCTGAGCGACGTCGAGGAGATAGTCGACGGCCTTGGCGATGTTGCCGGAGTACTTGCCGCGCATCGTTGTCGAGCCTTCGGCCGAAAGCGCGATCCCCGCCAGGGCCGTCATCGCTACGCGGTACTGCCCGCCGTTGGCTTCCCAGTACCCCTGCCGCCGCTGCTCGCGCGCGAGGAACTCCAGCGCCTTGGAGACGGAGGTGTCGAGCTTCGGATCGCGTTCGGCGGCCGAGGCCAGGCTGGCACACAGAACCGGCACAATCGCGAGAAGTCGTCGGAACCGCGAGTTGTGCATCATCGGCAAGCGTCCTGTTTACGGCACGTACGGCCGAGCGTCCTCGTTGTGCAGGACTGCTCCCGGGTTGGAATCGCCCGGCGACAATTACGAGCGCCGTGGGGTATCCGGCATCGCCGCACCTGCCGCTAGGCTAGTCCGCCGGGGAACTTGCGGCAAGACGACTCGCCAAAGAGTGGCAAAGCGACAGAAGGTCAAAGGTGGGAGGGGACAGGGAGTTACGTCTGTTCGCACGCGGCGGATGATTCAAAGATGACCTGAGCGCAGCCGCACCAGGGCCACTTTGCAACGAGCGTATCCGCACTGCGGGTTGTGCGGTCATGTCGCGGAGCGTCCGCATGTCAAACCGCAAGCTCTGTCAAAACTTCCCAAAGTGCGCAGGGGGCCGCCGCTATCTTTTCTCACCAACACGCATCGTCGGATTTGGATTGCAACATGTGAGCATTTTGCGGCCGGTTTTCATTTGCCTGTGTGCACCGGTCGTGACAGCATCAATGCTCAGTCCGGACTTGCGGGAGTTTCCGGTCAGACACACGACGACACCGCCGAGAGAGAACCAGGAGCACTGACCATGAGACCCGTTATCACTGCTGCCATGGCCGGACTGGCGTGGCTGGCAGCCGCCGCGCCCACGCAAGCCAACTGGGGCTGCGGCGCCGCCGGCTACAGCTGCTGTCCGACACAGAGCTGCGCGCCGACGGCATGCTATTCGTCCTGCCAGGTGCAGCGCGAGACCTGCTACCGCACCGTGTACGACACGGTCTACGAACCGGAGCAGGTGACATGCAGCCGCACCGTCTACGACACCGTCTACGAAGACGTGCCGCAGACGTGCTACAAGACCGTCGTCGAGACGGCCGAGCGCGAAGTGCAGTACCAGGTGCAGAAGCCCGTCGTCGAGACCAGCTACCGCGAGCAGACCTACACCGTGCAGAAACCGGTGTACGAGACCGCCTATCGCGAGTGCAGCTACCAGGTCGCGCGGCCGGTCTGGACGGAATGCGAACAGGAGTATCGCCGCACTGTCTACCGCCAGGTGAACGAGACGATCAATCGCGAATGCCGGCGCACCGTCATGCGTCAGCAGATGGAGACGATCAATCAGGAACGTTGCTATACGGTCATGCAGCCGGTGACGACCTATCGCACCGTCCGCCGAATGTCCGGACAATGGACAACCCAGCAGGTCTATCAGCCCGGGCCGGTGGTGCCGCGCTGGACGTGCGATGCATGCGGCCGGCCGCAGTTGTGCATGGTGCAGTGCCCGGGATTCACGACCTGTCGTCGGCAGTGGTGCCCGCAAGTGGTCGAGTGCCAGGTTCCGTGCACGACCTACTGCCCGCGAGTCGTGAAGCAGGTTTGCCCGATCCAGGTCTGCCGCATCGTGCCGGAGGTGGTCGTCGAGAACGTTCCGGTGCAGGTCTGCCGCGTCGTTCCGGAAGTGGTCTGCGAAAAGCGGCCGATCCGCACCTGCCAGTGGGTGCGTGAGACGAAGGTCCAGCAGATTCCGTATCAGGTCTGCCGGATGGAGTGCGAGACGCGGACCTGCCAGATTCCGGTCTGCACACAGAAGATGATCTGCGAGACCCGCACCTGCAAGGTGCCGCACTGTGTCTCAAAACAGGTGGCCTATACCGTGACTCACAAGGTGGCGAAGTGCGTCGCCCGTGAAGAGCCGTACACGATGACCCGGATGGTGGCCCGCTGCGTGCAGCGGCAGGTGCCATACGAGGTCTGCCGGCTGGTACCGACCGAAGTCTGCTGCAACGACGGCTCGTGCTCGTCGGGCGGGAGCTGTGCCTCCTGCGGCGTGTCGACTCCGGGCGAACTGTCGGGCGAACAGCAGAACGTCCGAAGCCGGCCGAAGCTCTGCCGGGCGCCCGGGGAGGAAGTGAAGGTCGAGACCCGCAAGGAATCCGGAGCCGGGACAGGGGTGGGAACTGAGGCTCCGGCGGCGAGTGATGCCCGAAGCCGGGTGAAACCGAATCGGCCGCTTGGCCGGTGAACAGCCGACCGTGGCCCCGGCAGAGGGCGGCCCGGCCCTGGTGGCGGGTAAGAACGACGCCTGAAAACTTCGGGAAGGGGTGGGGCTCTGCAGCGGCCGGCGAGACATCGCCGGCCGTTTTTGCGCGTTGACAGGTGCCAAGGGCTTTGCCCATGTATTCCCAGTCGACTCACACAATTGCCATCGCGCCCCTTGGAAGCCAGTAGCGCGCCCCTATGCTTCAGGCGGTCCATAGGTCGGTCAGGGAGCGGATCGAGTCGGCGCTCGCGCCGGTGCGGTCCAGATGCACGGCCCGGATGCCGAGGCGGCGCGGTGCGGCGACGTCGTTCTCAAAGTCGTCACCGACGAACAGCATCTGCTCGGGCGCGCAGTTGCACGCCTTCAGCAGCGCATGAAAGAATTCCGCCTGCGGCTTGCGGGCGCCCGACTTCCGACGAAATGACGCGCTCTCGATCTGCGACAGCGGCGCGTGTCCCTCGCACAGGGGATGCAGCCTTGCGTCGAAGTTGGGCGATCGCCAGCCGATGGCCGCGGCGCTGCTGCAGCTCGGCGAGGAATACCTTCGACGTCGGCAAGCCGCCCGCCGTCGGCCGCGCGAGGGTATTGCGAACAACTCCTCGAAGCAGGCCTCCGCGTCGCGGACGTCGGGCAATACGTCGCCAACGACGCTCCGCCAGAACCGGCATGCGCGTTCCTCTCCGTCCTGCACGGCTGCCGCAGCGCTTCGGCGATGTTGGTATCGAGGTCCTGCGGATCAACTGCTGATCGGCTGGCAAATGCAGCGCCGCGAGCGGTGCAGGACTTCCTCGGGCGGGCGGCCGAACCATGCGCTGGCCCAATCCGGTAATACGCGAGATGGACCGGGGGATCGGCGAACAGAAGCGTGCCGACGGCGTCGAAGGCAATCCACAGCGGTTCAGCAGGCATGAATGTCGTCGAAGCGGGTAATGAGTCGCACGGCTCAAAAGTAGCCGTGCAGCGCAGGCGCTACAAAGTGCCGCCCTCAGACGGAACAGACTCGATGGACGTTCGGCCGCCCGAAGGCAGGACTCAACGCTACAAAAAAACACGCCCTCCCGCAAGGCGAAAGGCGTGGTGATGGTTCCAGAACTCAGCGAGCCGCCGCTTACCAGTAATACCCCGGCGAGTAGCCGCCGTAGTAGTACGAGCTCGGTCCGTAGTAACAACTGCGGCAGCCCCCCATGTATCCGCCGTAGGCCGCTCCGTATGCACCGGCAGAGAACTGATGTAGCTGCCGTAGTAATACGGATTCGTGTAGTAGTACGGCGCGCCGTAAACAGCGCCGGTGTGGTAGTACGTCGCGCCGTAGATGGGAGAACTGTAGGTCACCAGCGGCGCCGACGTGTAGTACGGATACGCCATGTAGCCGTACGGCCGGTAGTAGCTGGAGTAGTAGTAATTGCCATAGCCACCATAGGGATAACCGCCGTAGCCCATGCCCCACGGCTGATAGCCGAGGGAGTAGTAGCCGGGGTAGCCGCCGTAGTAGCCCCCGCCATAGTAGCTGCCGCCGTAGAACCCGCCGCCGAAGCCCCAGCCGCCGTACCAGCCGTGGCCCCAGCCCACGGTCTTCACCGGCGTGGCCGACTGATGCCCCACCGTCGTCCGCACCGCCGGCGTCACACGCAGCGGCTCGCCGCCGTGTGCCGCGCTCCATAGCCCGATGACAGCCAAACCTGACAACAGCGTCCGAACCAGGTTACATCGCTGCATCGCCTCTCCCCCTGCTGCTGCCGAGCGGCGGCCGGCACTGCGTCCCGCAGCGTGCGCGCTCGTTGGAAGTCCGACGGCAACCCTCCTCCGTCCAGAACGATGCTACGCCCGCGCAAAGAGCAACGTCAAGCAGCGACCGCAGAAAGCAGCCTGTGTCGCGAAAATACCGGGCGTCGCAACGGTCTGTAGTGCGGAGACCGTGGCTGCCGCAAGGAGCGCCCGTGACATGTCTTCCGGGCGGCAGCGGCTGGACCGGAGGGCAACTTCGGCGTGGTGCGAGGTAACCCGGCCAAACCCCGGCCACTGACCGCTTCAAATGTAGCGAAAAAAACTCACTGGGGTGCGTGCGCTTCGCCTTGCAGATATCGGGCGAGCGCATTGGCCAGATCGGCACCGAACTGTCTCGCGCCTGCGACCGTCACCTCCGCCTCGCCGACCGTTGCATACGGCGTCTCCAAGGTCGCCACGATCCGCACTCCCGGCAACCCTTCCGCCCAGTGCATGAAGCTTTGCACGCCTTCGTACGTCGCGGCGACATTCCAACCCCGACCAAACGGCAAGTCACGCGTGGCATCGTACCGCAGCGGACCGGACTGCACCGCCTGCAAGCTGGCGCACAGCTTCGCTGTTCCTCTGCGATCGCTGCCGTCGGCCCGGTCGCTATGTAGATACGCCGTCTCCTGCTGGGACGGGCAATGCAGGTCAACCTCGATATCGACCGGTAGCGGATTGTCGCGCTGCTGCGGGCCTGCGTCTCGGCATAGAGGCTCTGTTCGCCATAATCGAGCCAGTGATCGTGCGGCGCGCGGAGCTTGCCCTGATCGCCCTCCTCGACACCGTCCGCATCCATGAACGGCACGGCAATCAATTCGACATGCTCGCGGAGCCACGCTCCATCCTCATCATCGTCCGCGAGGAGGCTTCAGCCATCGAGCCTTCCGCGACGTAGCTGGCGATTGATTCGCACGCATGGTGCCGACGAGGTGATCAGCACGCGAATGCTCGGCGTTGCCATCCACGCGACCCACGCAGCAGCGGCACATCCCGACCTTCCTCGGTCTGCGTCAGCGTGTCGGCAGCGACGTGCAGATTGCCTTGCTGCGAACGTACCCACTCCGTCAGGTTCTCCGACGTGTACGGAATCGCGAACGCCAGTCGCGTTTCAGTTTCTGTCTCTCCGATGGTGCATGTGACGCTGTCGTCCCGGCACGCGGCGAGCCCCAACCAGTTCCTGGTGGCCTCCGTCGCGGCTGATCGCCGGTCCGCGCGGGCGAAGACGTTCCCCTCCGTAAGAGTGAAACGTCAGTGTCCGCCCGGCAGCTCCCCGCGCCCCGCAGGTTCCAATAGAACCAGAATCGCGGCGTGTCTCGCGGGTCCTGGTGCACCCAGACGTCGTCCCCGTCGATCCGCTTGACGACGATATTGCCGCCGGGAAATCGGCGTCGATTTGCGGCGTCATCGGCCGCGGCGGCGGCGATCAAGAGCGCGAGCGATAGAGAGATTCTCATGGCAATGCACGCCGGATTGTCGCATATGCGAAATCGGTGCGGCACGCACGATGACCACCTTAATCGCCGTCACTCTCCCCGCACGATCACCACGCTCGCCTGGCCGATCCGCGTAAAGTTCACGTTCATCACGACCTTGTTGTCGGTCGGCAGCAGCTTGTCGCGGACAACATTCAGTCCGCAGGCCGGATCCGGCTCGGTGGTGTTGATCGTGAACGGGATGGTCCCCTGTTGCGGGGCGAGGAGCGACGCGGCCAGTTCCAGCGCTCCGTCGCCGGCGCCGGAATTGCCCCAGAAGCCCTTGAGGCCACAGACCGGGACTTTGCGGGCGTAGTCGCCGAAGACGTCGTGGATCGCCTGCGCCTCTTCCAGGTCGCTGACCTTCCCGCCGAGTCCGTGCGCGGTGTGTCCGATGTCGGTCGGCTGGAGACCGGCCATGCGGAGAACGCCTTCGCATCGCGTTCGCCACGCACTTGCGGATGTCTGGCCGGCCGGTCTTGTCCGCCACGGCCGATGACCCGGCTCCGAGGATCGTCCCCAGCACCTGTGCTCCGCGGCCGCGGGCGTGCTGTTCTTCTTCCAGGATCAGTGTGCACGAGCCTTCACCCAGCGCCGTGCCGCAGCGCTTCACGTCGAACGGCTTGACGCAGTGCAGCGGATCGTCCGCCTCGGACGCGAACTCGTGCCAGAGCAGCGTGTGCACCGCCTTGACCGGGTGGACGCGTGCGCCGGTGGCTCCGGCGATCATGACGTCCGCCCAGCCGCGGGTGATGATGGCCGCGGCCTCACGCAGCGCGAGGTTCGCGCTCGCGTCTTCCAGTGTCAACGAGTTGTTCGGTCCGCGCATCGGCGTTGATGCCGATGTGGCACGCCGGCATGTTCGGGAGGTACTTGAGGAGCCACAGCGGCTCCATGTCTACCCCAGCCCTCGGTGCCCCACTTCTCGAAGATGAACTTGTGCTGCTCGTTGACGCAGGCCTGGTTCGGATCGGTCAGCGTCTCCGGCGGCGTGAGCATCAGGTTCGCGCCGAACTCGACGCCCATCCGCTCGTGATTGATCTGGTCCAGCGGCAGCTGGGAGTCGTCGATGGCCAGCGCGGCCGACGCGACGCCGAGCTGGATGTCGCGGCACATCACCTTGATACTCTTGCGCTGCGCCTTGAGATAGATCTTCTTGGCGGATTCGTCGGTGAAGTCTTTGATTTCGCCCGCGACGCCGCCGGGGATGATGGAGCAATCGAACATTGTGACCGGCGCGATCCCGCTGCGCCCGGACTGCAGGCTGCTCCAGAACGCCTCCCGGCCGATGCCGATGGGGCTGATGATCCCCAGGCCGGTAATCGCGACACGGCGGGGGGAGGTTGAGGAACTGCTCATCGCAGTGGGAAGGGAATAGGGAACAGGGAATAGGGAATAGCGAAGGATTCAGGATTCAGGATTCGGGATTCAGAGATTTGAAAGCCGAATCGAACGTGTTAATCGGGCGCCAGTGCATGCTGGGCATGCGAATCAGTCCCCTGAATCCTGACCCCCGAATCCTGAATCCTCCCTCTAAGCTACGCCTTTGGCACCAGGCAGGCATTGTGCCCGCCGAAGCCGAAGCTGTTTTTCAGAATGGTGTTCACCGGCAGGCGACGGGCCTCATGCGGCACGTAGTCGAGGTCGCACTCCGGATCGGGGTTCTCGAGGTTTATGGTCGGCGGCGCGACCTGATCCAGCAGCGCCTGTACGCAGATCACGAATTCCACGCCGCCGGAAGCTCCGAGCAGATGTCCCAGATGGCTCTTGGTGCTCGACACGACAGGTTTCTTCGCGTGATCGCCGAACACGGTCTTGATCGCGACGGTTTCGGCCTTGTCTCCCAGCGGCGTGCTCGTGCCATGCGCGTTGATGTAATCGATACGGCCGGTGTCAAGCCGCGCGTCACGAAGTGCCGCGGCCATCGCCCGGGCAGCTCCCCGTCCTTCGGGATCGGGGGCCGTCATGTGGGTGCCGTCCGCAGTCATGCCATAGCCCAGCACCTCGGCCAGGATCGTCGCCCCGCGGCGGCGGGCGTGCTCGTATTCTTCCAGGACGACGACACCTGCGCCTTCGGCCATGACGAACCCGTCGCGGTCCTTGTCCCACGGCCGGCTCGCCGCCTGCGGCTGATCGTTCCGCGTCGACAGCGCCTGCATGCGCGCGAAGCCCGACAGCCCCATCGGCGTAATCGCCGCTTCGCTGCCGCCGGTGACCATCACGTCCGCCATGTCGTTCTGGATCAGCTTGAACGCGTCGCCGATCGCATTTGTCGCCGACGCACACGCCGTCGCCACGGCGCTGTTCGGTCCCCGCAGCTTCCAGTTGACCGAAATGTTCCCGCTGGCCGCGTTGACCATCAGCTTGGGGATCATGAAAGCGCTGACGCGCGTCGGCCCCTTGTCGAACAGGGAGATGTGCTGCTGCTCAATCTCATTGAGGCCGCCAATCCCGCTGCCGACCAGCACGCCGTAGCGATACGGGTCACCCGCGTTGAAATCCATGCCCGACTGGCGGATGGCTTTGCCGGCGGCCGCCATCGCGAACAGCACGAAGCGGTCCATCCGCTTGACCTCCTTGTCCAGGAGGCCCAGCGCGGCGGCCGGGTCGTACGCCGAGATTTCGCCACCGAACGTGACTTTGAAGCTGGAGCAATCGAAGCGCGTAATCTTGCCGACGCCGCTCTTTCCGGCGCAGATATTGTCCCACAGCTCCGAGATTTCGCATCCCAGGGCGGTGACGACCCCCAGCCCCGTGACGACGACGCGCCTGGCCATCGGCTACGACTTCTCCCGCTGCTCGATATATTCGATCGCATCGCCGACGGTGCGGATCTTCTCGTAGTCCTCGTCCGGAATGGTGACACCGAAGGTGTCCTCAAAGCGCATGACGAGTTCGACCACGTCCAGCGAGTCCGCCTTCAGGTCTTCGACGAAGGACTTGTCCCGCGCCACGTCCTCGCGCGGCACGCTGAGCTGCTCGCTCACAATGTCCATCACCTTGTCTTCGATTGCCACACGTGGTCTCCTGCGCTGAGAGTGGTCGCGGCGGCCATCGCCGCGCCGGTGTTCGTGATTAGGAGGGACGTCGAGTTTCGACAAGCTGCGGGACTTCCCGCGCTCGCGGGAGAGAAGCGTCGGCTGGCCATCAATGGGACGCCGCTGCTGGTGAGCGCCCACGGCTGATGACGATGCTCCCCCGATTTGCGCAAGTCCTTGCGACGCTTGCCCGCAGCCGCATTCCTGGGGAACGGCTGGGCCGCAGGCCAGGCGGTTCCGGGCAACGGCGAAGGTATAACGCCTTTTGGAGGTTATGTAAACTGCAAGGACGCGGGCAAGAGTGAGGCCGAATTTGCCGGTTCTGCCTGGCGCGCTTCCCGCCGTGGGACGACGGGCCGGCCAAATTTGGGCTCCGGCGGCGAGCCGTCGGTCCCACCTACAGCGCGGCCCGCAGCGCGCTCAGCAGCCGGTCAATATCCGCCTCCGTGTTATATCCATGGATGGCGATTCGCATCCGCCCGGCACTGCACATCACGTGCACTCCGGCGGCATGCAGGGCCTTGTGAATCCTCTCAGCGTCCGGGTGCCGGAACGCCAGAATTCCCGCAATGTGTCGCTCCTCCGGCGGCGTCAAAAGATCAACCTTGAGCGCCTTAAGCCCTGCCAGGCACTGCCGGACCAGCGGCCGTGCCGCCACGTCAATCGCGTCCACGCCGACACTTTTGATGTACTTGAGCCCCGCGTGCACGGCGTAAACCGCTGGAAAGTTCGGCATTCCCACGCTGAAGCTGTCCGCCCCCGGCTTGCTGACCGCAGACTGGAATCGCTCGGCTCCGAACGCATTTTCGAGGTTGAACCACCCCCCGGCCGGGACCGTCCACTCCCGCGTCCGCCGGGCCGGCACGCCGACCAGGCCCCCGCCGTGCGTCGCCAGAATCCACTTATGTGTGCTGCTGACGATCAGGTCGGCTTCGGACAGGTCCAGCGGCACGCGGCCCAGTGCCTGTGTCACGTCGACCGCCAGCAGTGAACCGGATTTCCTCCGCACCACCTCGGCCACGTCCGGCACATGGATCCTGTAACCGTTGAAGAAGCTGACCAGCGAAACGGTCACGAGACGCGTCCGCGACGAAAGCAGGGGGGCCAGATCGGCAATATCCAGCCGGCCCTCGCGGGCCTGCCAGATTTTCACTGTCGCCGGCGAGTCGGCCTGCAGCCACGGCGTCGCTCCGGCCGGAAAGTCGAGATCGTTGATGACGACTTCGTCCCCGTCGCGCAATCGCACGGCCATCGCGGCGAGGTTGTAGGCTTCGGACGAGCAGGAGCAAATGCCGATTTCGCCCGCCGAAAGCCCGAAAAACTCGCCCGTCAATTGCTTGAGCGACTCCCACTTCGGGAAGTGCTTGTCCCGGCCGTCCATGCCAAGTTGCTTGTCGGCGAAGTACTCGTCGAGCGCGGCTTTGACCTCCAGCGGCGGAATCCCCTCGGCGGCCGTATTGAGATAGGCCATGCCGGCCAGTGAGGGGAATGAACGGCGGCGCGACTCGGCGGTCAGCATGTGGTGGTCGGAGGTCGGAGTTTAACGATCAACGAGAATTCACGGGCAAAGCGTGGGGTGCCGCTGGCTCCGCCGGTGCTGTCAGAGAAATCGCGGGCACTCAAGCGATTTCGCGGTTCGGCCGATGATACCGGACGATTGCCGTCCCGGCGCGGCCGCAACCCGTCTGGCGAGGTGCTACAGACGACCTTTGAGCGGAAGCCCGCCGGATCGCAATTGACCCGAATTCTCTCCGGGGTTTAGAGTGCCACCTCGGACGGGCCGCGCGGGGGATTGACCGCCCCGCATTCGCGACGGATCGCCAATTCATGTCCCAGCCTGCTGACCGCTGCCGCCCGACGGTCCGTCTCCGCGCTGGATGGCGCGGCAAACTCTGCCGGCTGGCGCTGTTCGCCGGCGTCTCGGTCGGCTGTTACCAGCCGCAGCGGCTGCCACCGCCGGGTTCCCTGCCCTATCCCTCGGACGGAATCGGGCAGAATCTGCTGACTCCCGCAGCGCCGCCGGCGGCCGTTGCGCCGCTGATGATGGTGCCGGAAAACAAGACGTTCGCCTGGCCTGCGGACGTGCCGCTCAAGGAGTGGCGCTACATCGTCCTGCATCACACGGCCTCGACCTCCGGCAGCGTCGCCAGCATCCACGCCGAACACCAGCAGCGCAAGGACGGCGACGGGAATCCCTGGCGCGGCATTGGCTACCACTTCGTCATCGGCAATGGCAACGGCATGCCCGACGGAGCGATCGAACCCACATTCCGCTGGCAGGACCAGTCCTCCGGCGCACATGCCGGCGTGGCCCTGTACAACGATTACGGGATCGGAATCTGCCTGATCGGCAATTTCGACGAGTCGCCACCGACGCCGCGACAGGTCGCCGCCGTCCGGCAACTTGTCGCCGCGCTCAAAGGGGCCTGCCACATCGACACTGGCGGCGTGATCCGTCATGGAGACGTCAAAGCCACCGCCTGCCCCGGCAAGCTTTTCCCCTTCGAGGAAGTCGCCGCCACCCCCGCAGACGTCGCCGCCGGACTGCGCCGCTACCCTGCTTTCTAGAGGCTGCGGCAGGGTTTGCCCAGCCGGTGTTGGTTGCCGGCGCGGCCCGAAATTCGCCCGCATTCGGAATGGGCGAGTTGCGACCGGTCGGCGCGTGTGGGAAACTTTCGGGAAGCGGCCGGTTCCGGCCGAATTCCGCTGGCAGAAGGACTCCCGATGCGACGATTTACCCTGCTCCTGACCTGTGCCGCCGCCCTGTGGAACGGCGCCGACGCGCTTGCCCAGGGACTGGTCTGGAACCTCCCGGACGACGGCACCTGGGTCCGCTACGAAGGGACGTACCAGCAGGTCATCCGGCGTCCGCAGTCGACCGAGGGGGACCTGACCCTCGAATGGCAGCGGAACCTGGAGATCAAGTCGGTCGGCCGCGAGGACGCCACGCACGACCTCGATCACGACGGCAAGTCTGTCACCGAACCGTGCCGCTGGCTGGAATTCAAAGTGGTCACGGGCAAGATCGTCGAAGGCATCCCGGATGCCGGTCCCGGCGCCACGGTAATCTACAAGGTGCTGGTGCCGGAATCGGCGATTGACGGCAAGCTCGTCGACGACGAAGGCATCCTCAAGTCCTACATCCCGGTCGTGAAGGGTTTCCGCAAGCTCGGGGACGAGCCGGCCCAGGCCCTCACGAATGAAGTTCTGCAGGTATACCCGAACCTGTCGCTGCTGCGGCACTACCGCGAGCTCGAGACGGCCGCCGCCAGCCAGACCGCCCAGGCGCCGAAGATTGGCGAAGTCACCGGCAGTCTGCTCCGCGGCCAGATGGCGATGGAGACCGGCACGCAGCGCTCCAAGAACCAGTCGGAATTCCTGCGGAGCCCGCAGATGCCGTTCGGCCTGGTAAGCTGGAAGGCGACGACGGTCACTGAGCAGAAGAATCTCGTGGCGCCCCGTTCGCAGTTCCAGGAGTCAATGACCCTTACGGAACAACTGACGGCCGTGGACAGCGGCGCGGGGGCGGAGTCCGAATTGGTGACCGAGTAGGGGTCCCCTCGCGATTTTGACGGCACGCAGATTGCGCAGACTTAAGAGATTTGCGCAGGTTCGGCAACGCAACATCGAAGGTACGCATTCTCGTTGCGTTCGCCGCGTTCGGTTTGCAGGGTTCGTTGCCGCTTTATGCTTCACTGATTCGCGTCGATCGCAACGCGGGGGAGTCGCGTACCATTGGAAACGTTCCACGACTATGAACGCTATATGGCCGATCCCGGAAATCGGGAGCGAGCGCAATGGGCTGTTCGTCCGGCTGGATTCTGAACGGACGCCGTCTATCCAGCAACGCAGTAGACACCGAGTGGTGGCGTTTGCGCCGCGTACCCTTTTCGACCGTACACAGAGCGGTGGTTCCGCCCGACGCTCAAGAGGGCCTGGCCTTCTTTTTCTCCCGCGGTCGATAATCGCACTTGCCCTTGGCAATTGCCGTCGATCACGCTGTTTCGCCGAATGGACGAAATCCTCGACGGTCGTCACCGGTCAACATCGCGGCAGCGCGAACCCTCCACGTGAAGCGCTGCTGGCACGCCGTCAGCGTCAGCTGTTGATTCAGCAACTCATCAAGAGCTTGAGCAGAGCACCGCTGCCGCCAAAACACTGCCAGTTCAGTCGGCGACTGTCGATCCATAGTTCGACCAGCAGTCTCCCGCTGCAGTCGTAATCGACATATCTGCGATCTCGTCCCCGTGCTCAATTCTGCCAGCCTGATCGTCTGACGCCTGACCGCTCCACTACGTCCGCACGGCCGTCACCAGCGGACCTTCGACGATTCGCCCCAGAGTGCTGGCGTCGACGTCCCCCTCCATGACGACCTGCGCGTCGGCCAGCGCCCGCTGATACAGCCGACGACCGCACGAGGTCGGGTACTCACCCGTGATACACGCCTGGCAAAGCGTGCCCGCGGGACGCTCGATTGATCGCGCGATCGCCGAAACGGGCAAATAGCGCAGCGTATCGGCGCCGAGGTCGGCCGCCATCGCGGCTTCGATCTGCGGCGTCAGCTCTGTCCCCTGCATGTACTTCGGCGCAAACAGCTCGATGACCGATGACATGTCGATCCCGTAGAAGCACGGGGCCACGATCGGCGGGCAGGCGACGCGGACGTGCACCTCCCGCGCGCCGCCGCGATCCCGCAACTGGTGCACGAGCGCCTTCATCGTCGTCGAGCGGACGATCGTGTCTTCCACGACGAACACGCGCTTGCCGCGCAGCACTTCCGGCAGCGGCGTGTACTTCATCCGCGCCTTGTCCGCGCGGTTGGTGCTCTCGATGAACGTCCGGCCGACGTAACGGTTGCGGATCAGCCCTTCCAGGCAGGGCACGCCGAGGGCATACGCCATCGCGTCGGCCGCAGCCTTGGCCGTGTCCGGCACCGGGATCACGATCGTGTCATCGTCGATCGGCACCCGCTCCTGGGCCGCCAGCTCTTCGCCCAGTGCCTTGCGCGTCAGGTACACGCTGCGTTCGTCGAGCGTGCTGCACACGTTCGCGAAGTAAATCCATTCAAAGAAGCAATGCGCCCGCCGCGGCGCTTCGGCAAACTTTTCGACTCGCAATTCGCACGCGTATGAACCGGAATTGTTGTGCGGCGTTCCGGGCACGCCGCTCGCCGTCCACGAATCGTCCGCTCCGCGCTTCTTCTGAATGATGACCGCGTGCCCCGGCTCCAGGCTGACGATGCTCTCCTCGCGAAACCCGAGGTTTGCCAGCGCCACGCTTTCGCTCGCGGCGGCAAAGAATCCGTCCTGCACCGCGTAGCACAGCGGGCGAATCCCCAACGGATCGCGGCTGACGAACATGTCCCCCAGGGCGTTGAGGAACACGATGTTGTAAGCGCCGTCCAGTTCGGCACTCAGCCGCTTCAGCATCTCGAGCAGGTCCACCCCTTCCGTCTGCCGCGAAATCTCGCGGCTGATCAGGTGCATCAGGATTTCGGTGTCGGTCTCACGCGCGAGATGGAAGCCCCCCTGTGACAGAATCTCCTGCCGCAGCTCGCCGTAGTTCGCCAACTGCCCGTTGAACGCGAAGCTGAACCACTTCCGCTTTTCGATGTGATGCCGCTCGAACGGTTGCGCGTAGCTCTTGTCATCTTTGCCGCAGGTCGCATAGCGGACGTGCCCGATCGCCGCCAGCCCCTCATAGTCGCGCATCAGCGTTTCCGCCTCGTGCGGATGGTTCAGGCTGAAGACTTCGGTGACCGTCCCCACGTCTTTGTGGGTGTCGATCAGCTGATTGCGCCGCGGATTGAACGACGTGATTCCCGCCGCCAGCTGGCCGCGGTTCTGGATATCCAGCAGCAGCCGCGGCATGAACCGCGACACGGCCTGCGGCCCCTGCTTGGGGACGATCGGTCCCGGCCGGTCGCTGCGCAGTTGATAGACAGCCGCAATTCCACACTCGTGATGCAATTCGGCCATGAATATGCAGTCCCCCCGCGATGCCTCCGGCCGCGTTCGCGCAGCGCCACCGGACGACGTACCCCGACCGCAGTTGTATACGGAATAGCGGCCGGAAGCGAACCGCCGCCGGGAGCCATCATATCGGTCCAGCAGGGCGCTGGACAGTATGTTCCATGTTCCCGGAATTCATTCGGGAACGTGCCGCGGAGAAGCTCCGGCTTCGCCATCGGTAATCGCGCCAAGTGACTTCTCAAGTTCAGCAAACAGCCGCCGGCGTTCGGACTGGTAAGCGTGCTGGTGCACCTCGAAATCAACCGCTCTGCGATAGGCGATCCGGGACCAGGCGCCAACAAGAACGATCATTACCACGCCCGCCAGCGGCAGCATGTGACTCGTGGACAGATACGCTGGATCGATTCTCAGCCGCGTCCAACCAAGCAGGAAACCCGATACCATCGCGGCAATGCCCAACGTAACACCCAATCCACAAATCCCCTGAATGGTGTACTTGTCTGGCACCCGGAGCTGGCCTTCGTGATCGGGAATCATGAACCGGGCACGGATTTTCATCCAGGCATCGTCAAGGAGGTCGATTTCCTCTTCGATCCGGACTTGCTCGGGAGTCTTCGTCTGCTGCACAGGCCGTCGGGATTCGTCGTCCAGTGCCTCCGCGCGAGCAACAGAGTCGGCCCACTGCACATACAGCCGCGAACCGCAGAACAGGCACTGGAATTGCGAGACCCTTGTCGAGACTTCCAGCGGAGCGCCGCAATGCTGGCACGTGAGCGTGAGCAGCTTCATCGCGAGCCTCACGGATCGAAGTGGAAACGTTGGCGTCGTTCCTCTCCAGATTCCGCGATCAACGCAGCGGATGCAACTTCACGCCGCCGGGCGCAGCCGGCTCAGCACCGTCTGCCGCGCGATCTGGTGCCACTCCAGCCGCGAGACCGCCTTGCGCGACGCCGTAAACGTCACCAGCGTGAGATCGACGTTTCGGTTCCGGCCGATCAGCCACTCCAGGCTCAGCCACTTCTCCCAGCCGTCTGCGTATTGCGAGACGTCCACCGTCCCCGGAAACGGCGCGAGATGCGCCTGTAGCCCTGTGATCCACGCGTCGAGCGGCGTGTCCCCCGCGAGCCGTGTCGCCACGAAGATCGCCCGCCGGCGCGGCGCCAGCTTGCGGACAGCACGTTGGCCGTCGCAATGCTCGCTTCCGGATTCGTAAGGTCGCCGGAATAGATTCGCGAGCCGTGGATCAGGATCGCATCGAAGTGATGCTGGGGGAATGGAAAGCCCCCGCAGGCTACGCTGGTGTACGTCCGGCACGTGGGCAAGCGCAGGTTCAATCCAGTGCCGGTCGTCGATCCCAGCCGCCTGTCGCCCGCCGGCTTGCAGAAACCGCACCAGCCGTCCTCTTCACAGCCGACTTCCAGCACGCGCGCGGGAACAGTCCGCCGCGCAAGAGTTTGCGGATCACCCGCTTCGGGAAGGGCAGCGTCATTCGGCCTCGAGACCGGGACATTGGATCTCCTCCATGAGTCCCCCGCCAACCATCTGGCGCACCGTCGGCGCAGCGGGTCAGGAGAACTATCGAGAAGCAGTCCGGCCAGAATTCAAGCGAATCGGGGGGGACCGTGAGGCGAGCCGACCTACGGGTTCAGCGCACGCGGCGGATGCGGACTGGGAAAACTTTGCGGCGAGCGCAGACGTCAACGGTGAGATACAGAACGTCAGGCAATGCTGCGAGAAAGTCTCCGCCTGGTGGGCCAGCTGCTCTGTGAAGGGGAACCGCAGACGACCTCGCTTCGCTGCACCCGAGCGGCCGCATCAGGGCAGGAGAAGATCAGTCCTGTATAGGCCGCTGCCGCGCCGACGGCCGCGCGCGCGTTCAGCGGCGGCTGGTAGATCAGCTTCGGCGCAAAGTCTCCCGGCCGATACCAGCCGAGCGCGTATTGGCGACGGCAGGGGGAGTCCAGTGCGATCTGGTAGGGGAGCGTGACAAAGGCTGCGCTGAACCGGGCCATGGAATAAAACGGCTCGACGCAGTCATGCACGTGAGCGTGGCCATACCGCTCCAGAGCCGGGTTTTCGAAATACAGCGGATTGTGGAACAGATCGGACGCCGCCCATTGGAACTGCAAGTGCGGGAAATAGCGCTCTGCTCCGCGCGTCACGGGTGCTTCAAACGGCGTCGGGCACAGCCGATTCGGATCGTCGGGGCAAATGCCCGACGGCGACGGACACAGGTACTCGCACGGGTCTCCACCTGCCGGCGAATAGTCGAAGAACGGCTGAATGTCCGTAATCGGCCGGAGCGCGATGGGTTGCGTTTTGACCGGCGATGCTCCGGACGGCTCCTCTGCGGCGGCCTGCGGCGTCGCCGGGGCATCCGCCTGAATGAATGTGGTGGCTGGCAGCGGGGTCGCCGCTGCGGCGCGCTCATCGGGAAAGTCCGCTCCAGAGGTACGCCGGCGCGTGTCGTCGAGGGCGTCTTCCAGCGGGCTGGCCGGCGATCTACGCGGACAGCCGGACGGTTGTCCTCGGCGGGCGCGGCCGGCACGGCATCTTCCGGCGCCTCGGGAGCGATCGTGCTTTCGAGCACGCTGCGGCCCGGCGCATTGGGGGACAGCGCTGCCGGAAGCGCCTGTTCCGCCTGAACGCGCGAACGGAGCTGTTCCCAGCGTGCATCACCCGAACGCTGCTGCAATCGCTCAAGCGGAGAGGCAGCCAGCGCCGGCGATCCGCTTTCCAGCAGCCAGCAGGCCCCCAGCGCGCAGGCGGCCGTCAATGTCCGCAGCCACCGCGGGCTACAGCAGCGAATCTGACGGCGCGTGTTCGACGCTGTAATTCGGCGATTCCTGTGTGATGGCGATGTCATGCGGATGGTTCTCCCTCACCGTCGCCGCCGACACGCGCAGGAATTGCGGTTTCGTGCGGAGTTCGTCAATCGTGCGGACGCCGAGGTATCCCATCCCGGCCCGCAGCCCCCCCACCAACTGATACAGCAGACTGTGCAACGGACCCTTGTACGGGACGCGGCCTTCGACTCCCTCCGGCACCAGCTTCGGCTTCCCTTTGCCATCCTCATTATCGGCGGATTGCCGGTAACGTTCGCTGCTCCCCTGGACCATCGCGCCCAGGGACCCCATGCCTCGGTAGCGCTTAAACGTGCGCCCCTGGAAGAGGATCATCTCACCGGGGCTTTCGTCGAGTCCGGCGAGCAGGCCTCCCAGCATGACCACGTTGGCGCCGGCGGCCAGCGCTTTCGTCATGTCGCCGCTGTATCGGATCCCCCCGTCGGCAATGAGCGGCACAGCCGACCCCGCCAGTGCCTGGGCGACCCCCGCGATCGCCGTCAACTGCGGCACCCCCACACCCGAAATAATCCGCGTTGTACAAATCGAACCGGGGCCGATCCCGACTTTGATGGTGTCGGCGCCGGCGTCGAGCAGGTCACGCGCCCCCGCCCCGGTCGCCACGTTGCCGGCGATCACGTCGATCGTCCATTGCCGCTTGATCTGCCGGACGGTCTCGATGACGTTTTTGGAATGCCCGTGAGCGCTATCAACCACGAGCACATCCACCCCTGACTCGATCAGCCGGCCGGCCCGTTCGAGATCGAACACGCCGACGGCCGCCCCCACACGCAATCGCCCCCGGTTATCCTTGCTGGCCCGCGGAAACCGCAGGTTCTTGTCGATGTCCTTGATCGTGATTAACCCCTTCAACTGATATTGATCGTCCACCAGGAGCAGCTTCTCGACCTTGTTTTCCCGGAGTATTCGCTCCGCGTCCTTAAGTCGTGTGTGCTCATGGGCTGTGACGAGCTTGTCCTTCGTCATCACCTGCTCGACGGAGATGTCCTTCGAGTCGAGAAACCGCAGGTCGCGGCGCGTAATAATCCCCTTAAGTTTCCCATTTTGCGTGATCGGCACGCCGCCGATGTTCCGCTCGTCCATGATGCGGATGGCGTCGCGGACGCTCGCCTCGGGTGGCAGCGTGACCGGATCCACAATGACGCCATGCTCGGCCCGCTTCACGCGGTCGACCTGCAGCGCCTGGGCATCGATCGGCATGTTCTTATGCACGATGCCGATCCCCCCCTCCTGGGCCATGCCGATGGCCATCTCCGCTTCGGTGACGGTGTCCATCGGGCTGGAAATGATCGGCACATTCAGCCGGATGTTGCGCGTGAGCTGCGAGCTGACGTCGACGTCCGCCGGCATGACCTCGCTGTAGGCGGGGACAAGCAACACGTCGTCAAAGGTCAATCCGTCGCTGATGATGCGGTCTTGCATGGTCAGTCTCCTCTCCAAAACGCGGTCAGTCGTGTGCCGGGATTATACGCGCCCCGCGCGCACGTGCAGGGTGCTGATCCGATTGCTCAATTCCACGTGCTTGGCCACGTCCAGTTCTTCCGCACGAACGTGCTCGCCGCATTCCAGCGCCGCCAGCATCGTGGCCGCTGCCTGTTTATCAATTCCTGGCGCAATGCCGGTCAATAATCCCCGTAACTGCTTGCGCCGCTGCTGAAACACCTGCCGTATATACTCGTGGAAGAACGGCCGATCGGCGATCAATGCACGTTTCCCGGCACTCGGCGTGATCTTCACGATCGCCGAATCGACCTGCGGCTGCGGCCAGAACACGCTCGGCGGCAGCTTCCGCACGATCTCGACGTCGCACTGCGACTGCAGCCAAACCGAAAGCGAACCGTACTGGGGCGTTGACGGCCCGGCCAGCATCCGTTCGGCCAGTTCGTACTGGATCGTGACGACCATCCGTTCCCACGGCAGGTCGGTCGCCACGAGGTTGGAGATCACCGGCGTCGCGACGTTGTAGGGGAGATTGGCGACGAGTTTGAGCTGCCGTTCCGGCGCGGCGGCCAACAGGTGTTCGACAGCCGCGAGCACTTGGTCGGACAGTCGGCTTTTGCTTCGGAGGATGTCGCAGTTCAGCAGCACAAGGTCAGTGAATCCGGCCAGCGAATCTTTCGCGAGTTGGTACAGATTGGGATCGTATTCGACGGCGATCACGGCGCCGGCCAGCGGCGCCAGTTCGCCGGTGAGGCTTCCCAGCCCGGCGCCGACCTCCAGGACGACATCTTGAGGACCGAGTTCCGCCTGCTCAGCGACGAACCGCACGAGGTTCAGGTCGATCAGGAAGTTCTGTCCCAGATCGCGACGCGGATTCAGACCGCGCGCACCAAGCAGACGCTGAATGTAAGATCGCGTCTGGGATTCGGCAGGCATGGGAAGAGAGCTTTCAGCGATCAGCGTTGAGCAGTCAGCTTTGAGCCTTCGCGCCGTCGCCTTTTTCTGACGACGGATTACTGACGGCTGACAGCTTCTCGAGATACTTGCCGATGATGTCGGTTTCGACGTTGACTGCGTCGCCGACGCGGCGCGTGCCGAGCGTGGTGACGTCAAGGGTGTGTGGAATCAGTGCGACGCTGAAGGATTCCACTTCGACCGTGACCAGCGTCAGGCTGACGCCGTCCACGGCCACAGAGCCTTTGACGACCATCTGACGAGTGAGGCCCGGATCGACGGCAAACTGCATGTGGACCCATTCGCCGTCGCGGTCGATCCGTTCGACGCGGCCGGTGCCGTCGATGTGTCCCTGGACGAAATGTCCCCCCAGGCGGTCGCCGACCCTCAGCGATCGTTCGATATTCACCACAGCGCCCGGCCGGAGTGCACCCAGGTTCGTCCGCGACAGCGTCTCGGCGCCGGCTTGAAACGTCCACGCGTCTCCGTCCGCGCGAACGACTGTCAGGCAGCATCCGTTGAGCGCGATGCTCTCGCCGATGGACACTGGCCCGGTCGATTGCGCCGGCGCGACGACGACGAGATCGATCGCCGGCCCACGGGGTGTGAGCGCGCGAACGGTCCCCAGTCCTTCGACCAACCCGGTGAACATGTGTCCAAAAATCGCTCAATGACCACAGATTCGCGGCGGTCGACGCAAACAGCCCGCGCGCTGCACGAGGTTCCCCTCGACAACACGGCGGGCTGACAAACCAATCAGACGTCGACCGCACCCTTCCATCGGTCCAGTGTGTCACACGCGGCGGGGCTTGTACAGCCTCAGCCGGTCTGCGATCAGATGCACCCACGCCGCCCGCACCGGCGACGCAAATGCGAACCAGCAGAAGATCAGCGGCACCGCCAGCTCGTGCACAAAGAAGATCACCGCCAGCAGGAACACGAGCTGGACCACGTGACGCTTGGTCCGTTGCCCGCTGAAGAGCTGTGCAAAGAAATGGGCATAGCGGATGCGCGAGACCATCAGGCCCGCCACGGCCGCCGTGATCAACGGCAAAGCCGTCCGCACGGCCGGAATGATCCATTCGGCCATGCGCTGCATCATGGCGCCGTTTGGCGGCGCAATCAGTTCCACGACGGAGGGCAGGGCAAACGGGAACGCTGCAATCACGCCGGCCGCCGCCGGCGACGGCAATCCGCTGAACTCCGCATGCGAGTCTTCGTCATCGTCGGTTTCAACATTGAATCTGGCCAGACGCATGATGGCGCACAGGGCATACAACATGCCGACCGTCCACAACAGGCGCGGCGGGTAAGTTACCCCGCCGTAGGTTGCCAGCTCGCCTTTCGTGACGAACTGCAGCATCAGGAACGCCGGCGCGACTCCGAAGCTGACGGCATCGCACAGGCTGTCGAGCTGCGCACCGAGTTCGCTGGTCTGCTTCATCAGTCGCGCGACGCTGCCGTCCAGCATGTCGAACACCATCGCCAGAAAAATCAGCGAGGCGGCGATGAACGACGCCTGCACGGCCGTCGTGCTGCCGTCGACCGGCGTCGGGCCGAGCTTGGCGGCGAACGTGATGGCCCCAAAGCCGCACGCGCCGTTGGCCAGCGTCAGCATCGTGGGGAGGACGGCGATCAGACGCGGGGGTTTCATTTGGGGAGTAGATAGTGGGTAGTTGGCAGTAGATAGGGAGGGGAATGTCGGCGTCTGATCACATACTTACGATCGATGTGTGCGGCTCGTTCAAGTTCAGGTTACGAGATTTTCGCTACCCACTACCAACTATCCACTACCCACTTCGATGAGTTCCCGCATTTCGCGCACGGCCTGGGTGAACCCGACCATCACGGCCCGCGCGACGATGCTGTGTCCGATGTTCAGTTCGCAGACATCCGGGATGCGGGCGATCGGCACGACGTTGCGTTACGTAAGTCCGTGGCCCATGTGGAGCAGCAGGCCCCGCTCGACGGCCGCACCGTAGCGGATTGCAGCAGCTCGCGTTCGCGGTCCGCCGCGGTCGTTGCGTCGGCATAGCGCCCGGTATGCAGCTCGACGGCATGCGCGCCGAGGGCCTTGGACGCGTCGATCTGCCGTTCGTCCGGATCAATGAACAGGCTGACTTCCAGGCCGGCCGCGAGCAGCCGGTCGACACACCGCGCCACGCGCTCGCGCTGCCCGACAACATCGAGGCCCCCTTCCGTCGTGATCTCTTCCCGCTTCTCCGGCACCAGCGTGCACTGCTGCGGCAGCACGGCGAGTGCAATCTTGTCGCCTCGCCTTCTTCAGCCGCCATCTCCAGGTTCAGCTTCACCTGCACGGTGTCCTTGAGGACCCGCAGGTCTCGGTCCTGGATATGTCGGCGATCTTCCCGCAGGTGGACGGTAATTCCGTGGGCGCCGCCCAGTTCCGCCAGGACGGCGGCCCAGACCGGATCGGGTTCGATCGTCCGCCGCGCCTGGCGGATCGTCGCCACGTGATCGATGTTGACACCCAGCCGCGCCATTTGAAGAGGTCAGTGGTTAGGAATCAGAGGTCAGACGAGTCTGGCTACATCGACGTCGTCGAGCCCGGACGAGTTTCCTGCCAGAAAATCCCGTGGCACGTAGGACATTTGAGGTTGTAGCCGGATCCGGCGGGAGCGTCTTTCGCGGGGCCGCCTGGGCCCCCCGCAGCGTCCTTGGCATACCAGTTCTTGGTCTCAACGACCTCACACTCGTCGGTTTCCCAGCAATTCGGGCACTTGGCGCGGACGGTCTTCATCCCGTTCTTCCTCGGCTCAGCCTGTCATCGTTGTGTCGCACGCCACACCGTGAGGGCGGCGGATTCTCCAAAGGATAACGCGAATTCACACAGCACGCATCTGCGACTCATTGAGTGCCGTCCCAACACCAGACACCTACTATACTCGCTCCATGCCCCCCGCCGACCAGATTCTCATGGGAAGTGCCATCGCGGTCATGTGCGTGATCGGCGCCTGGCACAGTCCCTGGTTGATCGAGCACACGCGCAAAGGACAACGGCTGTCCGGCTGGCTCGGTCCCGTCCGCGCCCTGTGGGTCCTGCGCGGCACCCTGGTGTGCGGCGCTTTGCTCGGCGCGCTGCTGGCCACCGGCGTCGTCAATCCGCTGCGGTGGTGACGGTTCGGCCGGCGTGCGATTCGGCGGCGGCCAGCTCGCTCGTACGCCAGTCTGAGACTTCCGACAGGCCTTCGACTGCTGCCGCGATTTGTGCCACCAGTTCTTCCGCACGGGAAGCCGGGGCGCCGGTGTATTTTGCGAGGTGGATCAGCGTCACCAGTTCCCGGACCCACGCGAGGTTGCCGAAGAGATCGTCTTGCATGCGGCGATGCACGTCGCTGAGCCGTTCGACATTGTCCCGTCGTGCGCGTTCGCTTTGATGACGCCGATCGACCGGCTCTGTCGAACTCTCATTCGGCATTGATTGAGTTTCTTGGGTCACGCTTTCCAGCAACTCGCCGAGTTCTCGGATTCGTCCGGCCTGCAAACGCCAGGCTTGTTTCAGTTCGTCGAACCGCGCACCGTCCAGCGGCAGGGCGTCTTCGGTCCAGCCATCGAGCGTCCGCAGGGCGCCGTCGAGTTCCGCTTCGACGCGGGCAATCTCTGCCCGCACCGGATCGCGCGGCGACTGTTCCGCTTCCAATTGTCCGGTCGCATCCGCCACCGTTAGCAGCGGCGATTTCGGCGCGAGCAGGACCGGGACGTACAACGGCCAGAACAGGCAGGCGGCGGCGAGTCGAAACAGGGCTGCGGCGTCGCGCAGGCCTTCGCGGACAAAGAGTGCACCGGCGGCGCCGGCGCCGAGCATCAGATACAGGACAACTGTGGAGCCGAAGGACATGGCGTGCTCCGATCGTGACCAGTGATATTCAAGTTGCGGCGGTCAACTGCTGCTTGAGCGCTGCGAGGT
>JAXMBS010000041.1:0-51618 GCA_046349775.1 Planctomycetaceae bacterium
GACTCAGTGTGCTGACTTTGATGGCCCGCTCCTCGTCCGTCAGCACGGCGGCGTGCGAGACCTCGCTGCCGGTGCCGGCCGTCGTCGGAATGCCAATCAGCGGCAGCACGGGCCCCGGAATGCGATCGAAGCTGACGTAGTCCTGAAACCGTCCGCCATGAGTCAGGACGGCGGCCGTGATCTTCGCCAGATCGAGATTGCTGCCGCCGCCCAGACCGATGACGGCGTCCGGATCAGCCCGCCTGGCGGCGTCAATGCCCTGTTGTGCGCAGGCGAACGACGGTTCGGCGCGCCCGCCATCGAAGACGGACGGGACAATTCCGGCCGATCGCAGCGCATCCATCACCCGCTCGACGATTCCCGCCCGCAGCAGGTGCACGTCCGTCACCACGAGCGGCCTCCGCAGGCCCATCCGTGCCGCGAGCGGTCCCAGTTCCCGGATGGCGCCGCAGCCAAAGACAATTCGTCCAGGAGCACAGAAGTGCCAGATTGAGCGGGACATCAGTGTCGGTCAGCGGGGGAAGGGTTGATCCGATCCGCAGCCTAAGCGGCAAAGCGGCCGGTGTAAACGGCCGTCAGGCGGCTGCGTTGCCCGGTGGCAACATCCCGGCACGACCGGACCAGCCCTACGCGGAAATTCCCCGAAGTGTGCGAATCCCGCCCTCAACTGGCCAACTGCAATCTAGCCTTCACGTATTCGGTAAGGGCGTACGAAGCGGCGGTTGCGTATGACCGCTGCAACGAATGCCACATGGTGTCGATGGACTCGACCTGTTGGCCCAAGCGAGGACGCCGGGCACCCCACCCGCCGTCCGGGGCAAGCGCCTCCGCCAACCCGGTCACGACAAATGGCAAACCTGCCGTGAGGCAGGGACGCAAAGCCATGGGTCTCATTTCGAGATCGCCAGGCTGCCGAATGACACTTCCGACGGGGGGAGGCTGCTATGCAGCTCAAGCTTGCATCTTGCACACGTTTTGCGGTTCCGGGCTGCGCTGTTGCCGGCCTGCTGTGGTGCTCGTCTATTGCATTGGCGCAAGTCGGCTCCGGGAGTGGCGGCGGTGATCCGTCTGCCAACCCCCTGGCCGGCTTCAACATTGTCAAGATCGAGGAGGACTGGCTCCTTGACGTGGCCGACCCCGATCCGAACGCGGATTGCCCGCAGGTTGTCACGGTGTTCGGTCCGGCCGATCCCGACACCGGTACGCACGCGAATTTCGAGATCAATCACGGCACGCAGCCTGACTTCGCCGAAGGTGGCATGCAACTCCAGGCGTGGTATGGCGAGTACCTGATCGGCTACCACAGCCAGTTTGCGCCGGCGGAATTCAACCAGGCCATCGAGCGCGTCACGTTCACCACGCAGATCCGCGTGCGCGATAACATGCTCAAACTGGCCATTTTGAACGGCCATTCGCTGACCTGGGGGGACTTCGGCAGCTCGTCGAACCTCCGCATCGACATGGGCACCTGGCGCGAAAACCTCAACGACTGGAATCCGCAGTACTCGATCGACAACTCGCGCGTGTCGTACGGGGCCAACCGCGTGAACAAGTTCCTGCGCGCGGAAATCCGGTACTACACACGCAATGACCAGGGCCAGTATCAACTCGTCTACACCGACGAGACCGACACTTACATTTACAAGCTGGCCGAAGACAGCGTGGCGCCCGATCCGATCAATGAAGGGGACAGCCCGATCGAGAACGGTCTCGGCGATAGCGGGTCCGGCTCGAGCGGCAGCAGCGGCTGAGCCACGCACGTCGGTGCGGCAACACTGCCCGGATTTCTGCACTGCGCAGACCGGGACGTCATCCTGCCTCCTACTGTTTCCCGCGAGTCCTTCCATGTACTCACGTTCAAACAAGGCCAGCGCACGCCGAATCGCTGATTCGACCCGTCGCGGCAATATCATCGTCATGTCGGCGACCGCACTCGTGATGGTCTTCGCCTTCACGGCCTTCACGGTGGACGTCGGCTACATCACGACCACGAAAGCCGAGTTGCAAAAGTCTTCGGATGCGGCCGCGCTGGGAGCCAACATCGAGTTGGCCGATGCTTTCGGTCCCGGCAAACTGGTGACCCAGGCACAGGCCGAGACCAACGCGCGGGCGGCGGCCGTCGCAGTCGCGGCCGCCAATCGGGGCGGTGGCCGGTCGAGCGTCTATGCCAGCAGCTCGCGCGACATCCGCGTCGGCAACTACTCGTGGGACACCTCCACGAACAGTTACGTCAAAAAGTGGGGCGTCCAGCCGTACAACATGGCCGAGGTCACGCTGCACCGCGACCAGGGGAGCAGCACGCTCGGCGACGGCCAGCTCGATCTGTTCTTCGCCCCGATCATGGGGCAGAAGCACGCCAGCGTGCATACGGTCTCCACGTCGGCCATGCAGGCCGGCGTCGGCTTCCACAAGACTCCCGGACAGAACATCGGCGTGCTGCCGATCACGCTGGATGTCGGTACCTGGAATAACCTGATCAACAACGGCGTGGGCACCGACAACTACACTTACAACTCCTCAAGCAAGACCGTCAGCAATGGAGCCGACGGTATCAAAGAAGTCAATTTGTACCCGGAAGGCGCCGTGACTCTGCCTCCCGGTAATCGAGGCACAGTGGACTTCGGATCCTTGAACAACAGCACGGCCGACATCGCGCGGCAGATCGTTTACGGCCTCAACGATGCCGATTTTGCCGCCCTGGCCCAGCAGGGGATCACCGAGTTGCGCTGGGACACCGCCCCCCTGCACATTCAGGGAGATACCGGGCTGAGCGCAGGCATCAAGGATGAACTCGCCTCGATCATTGGCAAGCCCCGGGCGATCCCGCTGTTCACAACGGTCTCCGGCCCGGGCAACAACGCGATCTATACGATCGTCAAGTTTGTCGGCATCCGGATCATGTACGTGAAACTCACGGGCAGCCCGGCGCAGAAGACAGTCGTGATTCAGCCGGCGCCCTTCAGCGACTTCTCGGTGATCGCCGGGTCCACTCCGCTCACGACGGACAGCATCCTGACGTATCCGGGGCTTGTGCCGTAATCGGCAGGTCTGGCGTCCCCTCCCTCCCACCCCTTCGGCAGGTTCACAGGTGCAGCGATGCGAGTCTTACGAACGCGGAAACCCGGAGCAGGCGACCGTCGCGGCGCCGCGATGGTCGAGACGGCCCTGGTGCTGCCGATCTTCTTCATGGTCGTGCTGGGTGTCATCGAGTTCGGCCGCGCGATGATGGTGGCGCAGCTCCTGACCAACGGCGCCCGCGAAGGCGCCCGCGCCGCAGTCCTGCCGGGCGCCACCAACACCAGCGTCCAGCAGGTCGTCACGGACTTCGTGTCGGCATCCGTCGGTGTGCCCGCGAACAAGCTGACCGTCACGATCACCGTCACGGCGGCCACCGGCAATCCGAACCCGGCCAACAATGTCGCCAACGCTCTCAAGCGCGATTTGTGCGACATCAAGGTGTCTGTCAAGTTCTCGGACGTCGACTACATCCCCGGCAAGTATCTCGCCAACAGCAACCTCGCCGGGCAGTGCGCGATGCGCAAGGAATGATGGGGCGATGTTGCGAAATGACCACAGCGCGTCATTTCCGGCTTATGACGACTTCGGACATTCTGCCAGACTTTCTCAGAATTCCTCCGGCAGCGCCGGTTTGCTGACCTAGGTTTGCAAATAAGGCGCAGCGGCGTCTCCTGTCCCGGTCGTGACGGTCTCCGTCGCGAGCGACAGTGGCACTTTGCCGACCTGCGCGAGGGGGAATGACATGTTCCGACACAGCACGCGCCGGCAGACGGGCGAGCGCCAGGGGGCGACCATCGTGGAGATGGCGGTCGTGGCGCCGGTCTTCGCCGTGTTTCTCGCGGGCATCATGGAGTTCGGCCACGCGTTCCTGGTCGTCGGCACGCTCAACGCCGCCGCCAAGCAGGCCGCGCGGTACGGGGCCGTCGACGGCATCGCAACGGCCGACGCGGTCGCCAGGGCGAACGCGATCCTCGGCTCCGCGTTCCCCTCCAACAAGGCGACCGTCGTCGTCAAGGACGCCAGCGTGTTCGACTCGGCGACGCCGCCGACAACCATTGACTACGCCCAGTTGCCGGTCATCGAACTGAAAAATGCCGCGCGGCGGCAGTTGTACGTGGTTCGCATCCAGGTGGCCTACAACGATGTCGCGATTATGCCGCCGTTCTGGGCCAAAAACCTGACGTTGACCGGTGAATCGGTCATGCGTCACGAGTAAGACCCGGAATCAGTCAGACCCAGTATGTAAGGAGCGGCGTCATGGTGCGTCGTCAGAAATTGGCAACACGAACTGGGGGTCATCGTCGCGGCGCTGCGGCCGTCGAGTGCGCTGTGCTGATGCCCTTGTTCCTGATGCTGGCGCTGGGGACTTGGGAAATGGGCAACGCGCTGACAGTCGGCACCAAGCTGGCGGCGGCCATCCGCGAAGGGGGCCGGCTGGCGTCGATGGACTACAAGAACACCCTGAAACCCGGTCAGACAATCAATCAGAAGGTCGTCCAGGACATCCAGAGCTTCCTGACGGCCTCGGGCGTTCCGGGCAACAAGGTCACCGTCACAATCACGTATACGGACGGACCGAGCGCCGGCCAGAACTTCGACCTGTCCAATCAGGCAAACTACCTGCAGTTGTTCACGATCAAAGCCCAGGTCAGCTACGCGGACGTCAGCACGTTCCCGATGAACTACATGAAGGGCCAGAAAGTCGAGGCCAAGCTCGCATATCGACTGGGCCGGAACGCGCTCAACTGAACTCCCACGGCGATTTTCACTACGGCAGCGATCGAACAGACATAGGCACATTGAGAGACCCGCACCATGACTCGCAATACTCTTCGCTCCCGCTTCTGGCATGACGAACAGGGAGGCGGCCGCCGCTACGGCAGCTTCATGACCCTGGGACTGTTCTGCCTGATGGCCTCCATGACGTTCGTCGCCTTCTCCGTCGACGTCGGGATGCTGTCGCTCACGCAGACCCGGATGCAGAGTGCGGTCGACTCCGCCGCTCTGGCCGCCGCGATGGAGATCACGTACGCCATTGAAAACGCCGGTGACGACGTCCAGGACGTCGTGCTGTACGCGAAAGGCAAGGCTCAGGACAAGGCGGTCGAAGTCGCCGCGCTCAACGGCGTGTATGTCGACAAGAATGTGGATGTGACCTTCGGGCACCGCGTCTACGACAGCGGCACTCAACAGTTCCACATCCAGTGGGGCATCGATCCACCCAACGTCGTGAAGGTGGTCGCCCGCCGCGACAACGCCGACGTCAGCAAGCCGGACGGCCAGATGCAGATGCTGTTCGCGGGAGTGGGCGGCAACAAGTACGCGTCGATCCGCACCGCCGCCGTCGCGTACGTCGAATCCCGCGACATCGTTACCGTGCTGGACTTTTCACGGTCCATGAACTTCGACAGCTATTTCGCCAGTGAGTACAACTCCGGCATCTATCTGCCGCAGGCGGACCTCGAGGCCAACATGCACACGATCTGGACCGATCTCGGTTCGCCCACCTACGGCAATTTGCAATGGACCCCTGACTGGGTCACAGTGCCCACCACCGACAACAAAATCACGGCCAAGTGGCGCAACACCGCCATCGATCTCAACATCAGTGCCGCGAACTTCGCCAGCACGTCCGGCCGCATCGTCGAGTTGCGGTTCAACCCCAGCAATACGACCCAGACCTTCTCGCTGCTGAGCGGCACGAACGCCTACGCCGGGACAGGATCGAACTCCGGCAAGACCATCAATCGCGTGCGCGTCCGCACAGTGAACGGGTCGTCGTACCAGTACACAATCGACTTCTACAACGATGCCGACATCATTCGCGGCCTGGGCCTGACCAACGTGACGTATCCGTATCCGGTTGGAAGTTGGGCCGCCATGGTGCAGATGTGCCGCGACACGTCCACGAGCGGCACCTACTACCAGGCCAAGATCGACACTTACGGGTACCGCTACAAGTTCGGCATGATGATGTGGGTGCAGTTCGTGATGCGGTTTGCCTCGGGCCACCAGGAGACTCCGCCCATCTGGAAAACGCACCACTATCCGTTCTCGGCAATGACATCGGGGGAGACGCTGTTCGCCGACTTCCTCCAGAGTCTGAATTTCTCCGACCACCTGGGAATGGTCAGCTATGACTCGTCGCACAGGGTCGAACAGGTCCTGAATGAAGCGGGCATGCCCTCGGTGAACATCTCGTCGGCGCCGCTGACGGACAACTACCAGGCCATCCGCGACATGATCACGCACAAACAGGCCGCCCACTACTCCTATGCCACCAACATGGGGGGCGGCCTCAAGGACGCCAAGTGGCTGCTCGACAACTACAAGCGTGTCGGGGCCAGGCCCACCATCCTGCTGATGACCGACGGCAACACCAACACGATGGACAGCGGCGCCTCATCCACGCTGCCCGCCGACTGGGACTGGAACAAGCTGTTCGACTACAACAACGATGGAGCCGCCGACTATACGACGACCAGCAGCCAGTTTAAGTATGCGTTGCTGCAGGCCAAGGCGGCCGTGGACGCCGGAATCACGATCCATACGATGAGCGTGGGAGTTGATGCCAACCAGTCGTTGATGCAGGCCATCGCCCACCTCGGGGGCGGGATCTATATCAACGTTCCCGGCGGGACGAGCAGCGCGCAAATGCAGGCGCAAACCGCAGCCGCCTTCCAGCAGATTGCGGCGATGGTTCCGCCCGCCAAACTGTTGAACCCGGCCGAGTGATTCTCGACCGATTCGTCGATACGCCAGCACGGGCGGCCTCCCACGGCCGCCCGTGTCTGTTTGCACACGAGCCAGTCGACGACGGCCTGCGGCGAGCGGGGCATGCTCTCAGCCCGGGGCCCACAACCCCCGCCCCTTTACGGCTCGTCCCGCGTCTGCAGAAACAGCGCCTTCTTTTCACCGGGCAGCGTAAAATCAAAACCGCAAGTCAAAAAGAAGTGCTCCTGCGAGGAGATCACCATCACCTCGAAGATTCGCCGCTCCCGGGCCAGTTCCACGCACGCCCCAACGAGCCGGTGTCCAATCCCGTGCCCCTGGAGGTCGCGTGCCACGCAGAGGCTCCGGATTTCGGCGAACTTTCGCGAATAGATCTCCAGCGTAGCGAAGCCGACGACCTGGCCTGCCAGCTCGGCGACGAACCCGGTCGGCAGCAGGTCTTCCAGTTCGTCGGTGGTCCGCGGCAGCAGCCGCCCTTCGGCGACGAAGGGAGCAATGAGCGCTTCGACGGCGGAAAGATCGCCGCCGGTTGCCGGGCGGACGGCCGCTTGCTCAGCCGGTTCTGACATTCCACGTCCTGCGGTGTCGGTCCGGCCGGCCTGGTGCGGCGCGCCGGAAGAGGACTGCGTCATTCGGCCAGGTCGTCCAAATCCGACAACTCGCTGACGTCGTCCGCTTCGGACGAAGCCGTGTCTTCCGGCTGTCCCTGCGGCGATCGCCGAAACACGGCGACCACATCGTCGATCGGCACGACAAACAGCACGTTGTCGGTCTCGAAGTCGACCGGAATTGCGTGCTTCGGATTGAACAGCACCTTGTCGTATTTGCGAACGGGGAACAAATCGTCGCTGGCGACTTCCGCGCTGATTTCGACGACGCGGCCGGTAATGGTCGGAATCTCGGCGCGATCCGGCAGCACGATGCCGCCTCGCGTCGCATGGCGGCTCTCGTCCTTGCGGATCAGAATCCGCGGTCCGAGTGGTTCGACAAAGGTTTGCACGGCAGTGACCTCAAACGGCGGCCGAACGCCCGGCCGACGGGCCTCCGTTCCGCCGCTTGCACGCGGCAGGGCGGAAGCATGGGTGACATGTCATTATATGCGCGATGGCCGGAGGACGGAAACAGGAATTCGATCGTCCCAGCGCCCGATGTCGGCAGCACCTGAGCGGGAAGCTTCGGCACCCGGACAAACCAGCTTACTACGCCCCGACCGGCAATTGGACGATCACTCCCTCCAAAAATGACGCCAGCCGTTCCGACGCCTGTATGGCGTGCTCGCGCATTCGCCACATGTCCTTGACGCTCGAGAACCGCTTCCACATGGCGCCTGCCACCGCCCCAGCCCGCACCGAACCCGTCGGCCCCAGAATCGCCAGCACTTCCGGCGGCAGGTCGGAGGTGGCATCGTCGCTGATCGCCCGTACGGCCATGAACCGCAGCCGGACGTCCTGAGCGACCTGCCCGACGGCCAGGCTCTCCATGTCGACGGCGAGCGCCCCGGTTTTTTCGGCCAGCACCGACTTTTCGGCCACGGTCCGCACGATGTGGTCCACGGTCGCGATCCGACCCACATGCCAGCCGCGGGCCGGGTCAGCCGTCATCGACAGGTCCAGTGCCAAGGACTCGCCGGCGGGCCCGACAATCCCGTTCGCCACCACGACGTCGCCAATTTTCAGATCCGGCCGCAGCGCGCCCGAGAACCCGACCGACAGCAGCCACCGCGGCGTATGGGCGTCGATGAGCGCCAGCGTCGCCTTCCGGGCGCGGGTCCGTCCCGCGCCGCATTCCACAACCGCAATCCGCCGATCGCCCAATAGCCCGCCACGAAACGCGAATGCCCCACCGCTGTATGACTTCACCCGCTCGCACCGCTCGAGAAACGGCGCCAGTTCCAGCTTGAGCGCGCAGACGATCCCGACATCACAGTGGGCGGTGTCGAGCGTGTCGGCTACATCGGCAGCAGGCATCAGGTGAAAACATCCGAAGGTCGAAATCCGAAAAGGGTTGATGGTTTATCGTTTGTGGTTGATCGACTCACCACTCACCCAATCCAAAATCCAAAATCTAAAATCATTCCAGCGCCTGTCGCATGTCGGCCACCAGATCCTCCGGGTCTTCGATTCCGACCGACACGCGGATCGTCCGCTCGCTGATCCGGCCCGCCGGCGGGCGTCGGGCGTCATCGATGCGTGGCTCATCGTCTCCGGGTAGCACACCAGCGATTCAACGCCGCCGAGCGACACACCCAGGTAGTACAACTGCAATCGCTTCAGCACCCGGTCCACTGCGGCGCGGTCACCCTTCAGATCGAAGCTCAGCATCGCGCGAATCCGCTGCTGCCGTTTGGCCAGCCTCGTGCCGCGCATGCAGGGCGATGCGACGGCAGTCCCGGATAGTAGACGGCCTCGACTTTCGGGTGAGCCGCCAGCATCTGCCAGAGCTATCGCGTCGCGCTGATGGGCCTCCATCCGCGGGCCAAGCGTCTTGATACCGCGCAGGACCAGCCACGCATCGAACGGCGAGCACGCCACGCCCAGTGTTCACCAGGTAGGCGATCTGTTCGGAATGCTCCTTGTGCCGCGTGATCACGCAGCCGCCGACGACGTCGGAGTGTCCGTTAAGGTACTTCGTTGTCGAGTGCATGACGATGTCGACGCCAAGTTCCAGCGGACGCTGCAGGTAGGGGGACAGAAACGTGTTGTCGGCGATCGTGATCGCGCCGCTTTCGCGAGCAACCTCCACAATCGCCGCGATGTCGTACACGCGCAGCAGTGGATTACTGGGGGTCTCGATCCAGATGGCTTTCGTATTCGGCCGTCTTTCACGGCGGATATTCTCAGCGTCTCCCATCTCGACAAAAGAGAACTCGAACCCGCGCGCCGCGTAGACGTTATTGAACAGTCGGAATGTTCCCCCATACGTGTCGTGCCCGACGATGATGTGGTCGCCGGCCTGGAACAGGTGCATGATCGCCGTGATGGCCGACATGCCGGTTGAGGTCGCCCGGCACTGTGTCCCGCCTTCCAGCGACGCCAGGTTTTCTTCCAACGCCGTCCGCGTGGGATTTCCGCTGCGTGTATAGTCGTAGGGCTGGCGTGCCTCCACGTCGTCGAAGTAAAACGTCGACGTCTGGTAGATCGGCGTGATCACGCCAGGAAACTGCGAGTCCTTGTCGACGCCGGTATGGACGCAACGGGTCTGAAATTGCATTGCCGGAAACTTTCTCAAACGTGTGGCTAATTCGCAAGTCTATTAGCGGCCTGATGCGGCGACAATGACGAATACGGGGCTGTTACTGTCGCAGCATTGCGGTCCGATGACGGCGTTTTGTTCGACTGGGAGCACGACATGACTGCGAGTCGAGTTGTCATCACCGTGCTATTGGCGGCCGCTACGATCGGTAGTGCCGTACTTTGCGTTTTCGCTCGGACCAGAGTGCGGTCGGAGATGGGTATGCATCGCACTTTTACTGACTTCAGGGGCATTGCCCACATACCGAATCTCGGACTTCGAACACATGTCGCTCGACGATGTAGCAATTCTGCCTCGAATCCACACCGTAGTCTACTGCGATTGCCCACCGGCTTTACAGATTCGCCGTATTTCATTCCCCTCGTTGTCGGCGTTCAGTGCAGTCGCCGCGATGCTCGTTACCGGGGGCCATCGGACTGATGCCTGCAACGGTTTCACGTTCTGGATGATCGGGAACATAGTGCTTCCGCCGCTGACAAATCGCCGGATCATACACGCCGTCGATCAACCACAAACGATACATCAACGCCTTCTCCTGCCATGCGAGCCGGTGTCTGCTGACGTTCACGACCACCTCGACAACCTGCGTCGGCGGTTCAACGACCGGCAGTGCGAGTGCGTTCTGTCCGGCGATCTGGTGTCGACGTTCGCCGTTCCGCCGCTCAGGCAGCTTGGGTGCCCGTTCTACGGCTGCCGGCGACAACGAGAATCGACCGGCTTGCTGGCCGGGATGCGTATTATCGGCGAGCTCCGCGACGCCGCCGCTGTACGAACTGCCCGACACGACCCGTGTGGTGCTGTTCACATGGAACGGCAGTTCCGCGGGTTCGACCAGCCGTTCGATATCGGGATTTGCGGCCATACGCACAAGCCGAGCATCTGGCACGACGAGCACGGCCACCTGTGGATCAACCCCGGTGAGACCAGCGGCTGGACGTTCGGCAACCCGACGGTCGCGCTGCTGGACACAGTGAGCCGGACGGCGGAGATTGTGCCGCTAGTTGGCTCGAGGGGAGAGGGCTGAGGGTCAAGGGGTGAATTGCGTATTTCGTATTGATCTAGAGTGCGGCGAGATCAATACATGATCTGCCAAGAGCAGTCCGCATTCCCTACACCCTGACGGCGGCCCGTACGGCCTCCATCGCCGATTGACACAGCTTGCGGGCGATCTCGGCATCCGGCGCTTCGGCAATAACGCGCAGGATTGGTTCCGTATTGCTGGCCCGCACCTGCACCCAGCGATCAGACCAGTCGAGCCGCAGGCCGTCCCCCTCAACCGCCGTGGCATCGGCAAACGTACTTCGCAGCGCATCGCACGCCGCTGTCACCTGCTCCCGCGGGCAGGTCAGCTTGTCTTTGACGATTTCGTATCGCGGCAGAGTCGCGACCCAATCCGAGAGCTTTCCGCCCCGCGCCGCCAGCCCCGCCAGGACATAGGCCATTGAGACGAAGCTGTCGCGAACAAATCCCACTTGCGGCTCAATCACGCCACCATTCCCTTCGCCGCCCAGGACCGCGCCGACTGCCTGCATCCTGGCGACGACGTGCGCTTCGCCGACGTAGCTGCGATGGAAGGCACAGCCGTATCGAGCGGCGATGTCTGCATTCAGCCGGCTCGTGGAACCGTTCACGACAAACGACCCAGGCCGACGAGAGAGTACATAGTCTGCTCCAAGTCCCAGGGTCAGTTCTTCGCCGATGTACTCGCCGCGTTCGTCGACGATCGCCAACCGGTCGGCGTCGGGATCCTGTGCGAATCCGACGTCGGCTCGCCGCTCGCTCACGGCAGCGCACAACCCGGTCAGGTTCTCCTTCAGCGGTTCGGGCACATGCTCGAAGTGGCCGTCGGCCACACCTCCCAGAACGTGGACTTCGCAGCCGAGCTGCTCGAGCAGCTTCGGTGTGGCGACGGCGCCTGAGCCGTGATTGCAGTCGAGGACGACCTTGAACCGCTGTCGGCGGATGGCGTCCACGTCGACCAGTTTCAGCACCCGGCCAATGTGCGCCGCCGCCGGATCGCCCAGCGTCTCGATGGCGCCGATCTCATTCCAGGCACGGTACGTGAACCGCCCCGACTCCATCAGGTCGATCAGCCGCTGTCCCTGCGCCGCATCGAAGACCGAGCCGGTCGGCGAAAATGGCTTGAGACCGTTCCACTGGCTCGGATTGTGGCTGGCGGTGATCTGCAGGCCGCCGGCGGCTTTGAATTCCGTAACCAGCACGCCGCATGTCGGCGTCGTCGCGATTCCGGCATCCAACACCCGGCAACCCGTCGCCAGCAGCCCGGCCAGCACGGCGTGCTTGACCATTGGCCCCGAGCTGCGTCCGTCGCGAGACAGGATCACCGTCCCGCCGTTGCACAGCGTGCCAAATGCGGCGGCAAAACGCGTAACGTATTCGGGATCAAGTCCGTCACCGATGACGCCGCGGAGGCCGGAGATGGAGAGGATGCGGGGCATTGAGTCAGGGGCAGAGGTTCAGAGGGGCAAAGGGGCAAAGCGGACGGCGAAGTCGATCACTTTGCAGATGCGGCGTGCACGCGCAACTTGCGAATCAGGGCTGAGAGCATGCGTTCGAATTCGAGGCACTTCTGCTGGAGTGCGTCATGTGGTGCCGTCTTCAGATAGTCCAAGTTACGTGCGATTTCCAGCTGCGTCTCCAGCTCCGACAGCGAACCCAAGGCAATGTCGAGAAATCGGACGTAGTCTGTTCGCGTTGTGCGGCCATGACCTTCAGCAATGTTACAGGGAATGGACACTACACACCGTCACATCTGCGAGGTCAGTCCGTAGACTTCTTCACGAGGAAAATCCAGCGTCTCCCGATAAATCTCGGTCACAAGCGCCATGCTCTTCTGCCAGACAAGCAGATCACGATACGTCCGGATCTGGGTCATGCAGCCCCCTTTACCCCTCTGCACCTTTGCCCCTCTGAACCTCATTCGATGTCAACGCCACATGCTGCCCCGCCATCTCCGGCGAGGGCTGCGGGAAATCGCTGCGGAAGTGCACGCCACGGCTTTCGGTCCGTGCGAGCGCCGACACGATCATCAGCCGCGCCGCCAGCAGCATATTCTGGAGTTCCCAGCCGGCGACTGCGTTGAACTCGCGGCTGCCGACGTAACGGTCCCAGAATTCAACCTGTTCAGTCGCCTGCCGCAGGCCGGCGTCATCGCGACGAATGCCGACTTGCCGCCACATCAGCGCCGTGAGCGAATTCCGCACGTCGCCGAGGTCCAGCTCCTCGTCCTCCTTCTGCGACGTCATCCCCTCTGAACTCAGCGGAACGGCGCGGAAACTGTCCCCCTGCTGCTGAGCGGCCGCCGATGCCAGTTGTCCGCAACGGCGGCCGAAGTACAGTCCTTCCAGCAGGCTGTTGGAGGCGAGCCGGTTGGCGCCGTGCAGTCCGCTGGAAGTGACTTCGCCGGCGGCCCACAGCCCTGGGATGGTCGTCCGTCCGTCGAGGTCGATCGTCAGTCCGCCGATCATGTAATGTGCGCCGGGCCTGACGGGGATCCGGTCGTGGGCCAGATCCAGGCCAAACTCGCGGCAGACCAGGCCGATGTTCGGAAATCGCTCGGCCACGCGCGCCACCGGGATGTGCCGCAGGTCGAGGTACACGCAGGGGCTGGCGGTCTTCGCCATCTGCTCGGTGATCGCCCGGCTGACGATGTCGCGCGGCGCGAGTTCGCCGCGCGGGTCGTAATCCTGCATGAAGCGATAGCCCGCGGCGTCGACCAGGTACGCGCCCTCGCCCCGCACCGCCTCGCTGATCAGGTGCCGTGAACTCCCCGCGATATACAGCACCGTCGGGTGGAATTGCATCATCTCCATGTCGCGCAGCTCGGCCCCGGCGCGGAACGCCGCCGCCTGGCCGTCCGCCGTGGCGACATCGGAGTTCGTGGTCTCACGGTACAACCGGCCCGCTCCGCCGGTGGCGAGGATTGTCTGCTTCGCCCACACGAACGTCTTGCCGTGACTCGCGTTCCAGACGAGCGCGCCGCGGCACACGCCTTCGTGAGTCAACAGATCGATCGTGAACGTCTGCTCCCAGACATCGATCGACTGCTCGCTGCGGACACGGGCAATGAGCGCCCGCATCACTTCCGCGCCGGTGGCGTCTCCCAGCGCGTGTGCGACGCGGCGATGGCTGTGGCCTCCTTCCAGGGTCAGGGCCAGCGCGCCGTCGTGGTCGTCGAACCTGGCTCCGTACGACACCAGTTCACGAATCAGCTCCGGTGCCGCGTTGACGACTTCGTCCACGACGGCGCGATTACACAGTCCGGCGCCGGCGATCATCGTGTCCTCGGCGTGACTGCGGGTGGTGTCCTCGGGATCCAGCGCGCCGGCGATCCCCCCCTGTGCCCACGCGCTGTTGGAGACCTGCACCTTGTCCTTCGTGACGACCACCACTCGCGACGCCGGATCGATCGCCAGCGCCGCACGCGCTCCGGCGATCCCGGCGCCGATGATCAGCACGTCGGTGAACATGTGCGGCACGCGCTTCGGATCGAACCGCGCTTGATACCGGCCTTCGGAGCGATGTGCAGAGGTGCGAGCGGAATTTGAGGCATTGATTCTCAATACCGACAGCGTGAAGAATTATTGCCAATTGCAAAATGCAAATTTCAAATTTGCAATCGTCCTTCTCTAGAGCAACGACAGCACGGCGCCACGACTCCGTTCTCTCTGCTACCTCCAGTTTTTCCGTTCATTGGAAAGTCAGTCGACGAACAGGAACTCGTTCGCTCCGAGCAGCACGTGCACCAGTGCGGCCCAGCGGACGGCCGGTGGTGAATCGGTCGCCGCGTTCAGCGACTGCAAGAGCACCGTACGTTCCGCTTCCTCCGGCAGTCGCCCGTACAGCAGCTCATACAAAGAGTTCAGGCGTGCGGAGTCATCCCCTTGTTCTGTGGCGACACGCTCGGCCAGAACCTGCGCCTGGCGCAGCACCAGCGGGCTGTTGAGGACGAACAATTGCTGCAGGGGCGTCGTTGTCGCTTCGCGGTTGGGGCTGTGGGCCGTCGGCTCCGGGAAATCGTACAGCCGCAGCATGGTGTTGAGTTCTTCACGACTGACCTTGCCGTAGACGCTGCGCCGCGCAGTCGCCGGTTCGGCCAAGTTGCTGGCCGGCCCTCCCATCGACGGATCAAGCTGTCCGGAGGCGGCCAGCATCGCGTCGCGCCAGGCTTCAATCTCCAGACGCCGGGGATTCATCCGCCAGAGCAGCTGGTTCTCCGGATCGATGCCTGCGTTCTCAGAAGAGTTCGCGCCTGATTGCCGATACGCGGCCGACAACATCAGTTCGCGATGCAGCCACTTCAGCGACCAGCCTTCCGCAATGAACCGCGCCGCCAGCCAATCGAGCAGTTCCGGATGCGTCGGCGGCTCTCCCTGGACGCCGAAGTCGCTCGGGGTCCGCACGATCCCCTGGCCGAAGTGATGCCGCCACACGCGATTGACGATCACCCGAGCCGCCAGCGGCTGAGCGTCGCCGAGGATCGATTCCGCCAGCTCGCGGCGCCCGCTGCCGCGCGTGAACGGCTCGGCATCGGTTTTCGCGAGGACCTGCAGGAACCGCCGAGGGACGACGTCCCCCAGGTTGGTCGGATTCCCTCTCTTGAAGACCGCCAGATCGCGCGACTCCCCCGGCCGGGTGTCGAGCCGCGTCATGTCCGGCCCGTCGGGCATCACATAGAGGCTGGCCTCCTCGACGGCATGCGCCCACAGGCCGTCATAGCCCGGAGTCTGCTTGAGACTGTCGATCTCCGCCTGCAACTTCGTCGCCGGCTCCGACTTCTTGTCAGCGATCTTGGCTAAGTCCGCATTGAGGGCGTCGATCTTGTGCTTCGTCGCGATCAGCGGGGCGGCGGCATCCGGCGGGAGCAAGGGACGATCGGTAACCTGCGTGCTCGCGAAGACGCCCGCCAGCGCATAGTAGTCCTGCATCGTCACGGGATCGTACTTATGGTCGTGACACCGAGCGCAGGACACCGTCAACCCCAGAAACGTCCGCGAGACTGCGTCGATCCGCTCGTCCCATTCGTCGGCGACGATCTGCATGATGACCTCTGGCGCCAGACGCAGTTCCTTCCAGTACGTCGGGCTCAGCCCCAGAAAGCCCAGCGCCACGAGATCGTGCGGTGAAGTTCCTTCGTACAGGTCCGCCGCCAACTGCTGACGGACAAACTCGTCGTAGCCCATGTCGCCGTTGAATGCCGAGATGACCCAGTCGCGATACAGCCAGCCGCGATCGGACGGGCTTTGCCAGTCCGGCGTGTCGTCCGTGTAACGCGTCAGGTCGAGCCAATGTCGGCCCCAGCGTTCCCCGTAGTGCGGCGATGCCAGCAGCCGGTCAATCAACCGTTCGTACGCGTCGGCGGCCGGATCATTCACGAAGGCGTGAATCTCGTCAGGCGACGGCGGGAGGCCGATCAGATCAAACGTGACCCGCCGGATCAGGACGCGCCGATCTGCCTCAGCCTGCGGCCGCAGTTTCGCAGCTATCAACTTGTCGAGAATGAACCGGTCCACCGCCCCGCGCGACCAGGCGTCCCCAGGAATTCTCGGCGGCGTCGGCACAGCAAGGGGCCGAAATGACCAGAAATTGCGGCCGGCCGCGAGATCGATGCCGCGCTTCGGCGATTCCTTGACGGCGCGGTATTCGGGCAGCGGCGCTCCGCGGCGGATCCACTCTTCCAGATGCTGGATATCTGCATCCGGCAGCTTGCCTTCTGGCGGCATCTGCAAATCGACGTCATCGTAGCGCACTGCGCGCAGCAACAGGCTGGCGTCGGGGTTGCCGGCAACGTACAGCGGCCCGCGGCTGCCTCCCGTTCTGATGGCGGCGGAGGAATCCAGCTCCAGGTCCGCTTCCTGCGCCTTGCCGGAGGCGGCATGGCACTCGAGGCAATGCTCGTGAAACAGCGGACGGATGTGCTTCTCGAAGAACGCGAGGCCGTCGGCATCCGCCGGTGTCGTCAGATTGGGGCTTCCAGCTGTGTCCTCGGCGTGCGCTGGTGGACTCGCCCCGCCAACAAGCACGAGGGCCGCAGCCACGAGCCACGGCGCACCGGCGCCGCAGAATCGCGCGATTGCCGTCTCAGCCGTCGTTTCTCGCATCGACAAGGACCTTCCATCACAACGATCCGAACGCCATCTCCCACGATAGCAGACTTCGCCACACTGCTCGATTCAACATGCATGGTCGCAGCAATTTTCCGCGTGTCGCAGCACTTCCGATTTCGCTGACAGCTGCGACCACGTATACAATCGTCGCATGGTCCGGCCACTGCTCATCCTCTGGGCGTCTCCCGGAAGCCTCCTCGGTCTGGCCGTGGGCCTGACCGCGGTCGCCTGCCGCAGCGGAGCGATCCGGCGCAACGGGCCGACGCTCGAATGCCATGGCCCGCTGGTCCGCTGGGTGCTGACCCGCGGGCGGTTTCAGGCGCGGGCGATGACGCTCGGCCACGTCATTCTTGGCTGCGACGTCCAGGCACTCGACGTCACCCGCGAGCATGAGCTGGTCCACGTTCGGCAGTACGAACGCTGGGGGCCGCTGTTCATCCCGGCCTATCTGCTCAGTTCCGCCTGGCTGTGGCTGCGGGGGTTCGATCCGTACCTCGACAACCCGTTCGAGGTGGAAGCTTACAACCACGATGCGGCCGGCAGAGAATGGCCGCGCCCGGCGAACGACGATTAGCGACGCTGACGCAGATACGTCGGAACTCCAGCGGCTACTTCTTCTTTTTCTTCTTCTTCGGTTCCGGTTCGGGCTCTGGCTCGGCTTCCGCGAGTTCATCCCCGGAGAACGCGTCGTCCTCGAACTGGAAGTCGTCGGTCATCGCCCCGACGTCCTCTTCCAACGCTTCGGTGTCTTCGACGTCTTCGGCGAAGGCTTCCGCTTCCTCCGAATCCGCTGCGTCCAAGCCAGCATCCGCCACGATCTCGGCGGTCTGGGCGCCGGAGAGACCGGTCGGAACCGGTTCGGACTTTGCCGCCTTGGCCGCAACCGGCGCCTGCCGCTTGCCGACGACAATGATCACCGGCATGAGCGCCAGCAGCACACCCACCACTGCGAGCGCGGCGACAACCCCCAGGATCATCGGCTTCATGTCGCCGGCCGAACCGAGCAGGGCCATGATGGCGAACACGGCCAGGATTCCGGAGGGAATCGCAGCCACCAGTGAAGTTCCAGCAAGCGCCATCCGACTCACGGCGGTGTTCCTTCCAACAGGCGAACGGGGAGAAATGTGCCGATTCCGGCCAACCCCAGCCTAGCTCCGCTCCGCTACCCCTGCCAAGACTCTTGTCGGGAGGCGGCGCAATCTCAGTGCGGAATCGGCCCAGGCATCGACCGGAGTTGATGCATTCTGCCGGTTTTGCGGGCACAACGCAAAAGTCCCGGCGAACAATACGGTTGTGCAGGCTTCCCGAAGACGCCGGGCACACCTAAGTCGCTTGCGGGTTTGCATCTCCTTCCCCGCGACGCCGGATCGACTGCCCCGGCACGACAATGAACGCCTCGGCCACCTCCGCCGGCACCCGCATCAGCCGACCATCCGCGAACCTGATGAACGCCCAGTTTGTCTCTGCCCGGGCCAACAGCGTCTCGTCCGCCTCCCGCCGAATCTCAAACCGTCGCACCGACGATACCCGCTGAAAGTCCGACACCCAGGTCTGCACCACGATCCGCTCCCCCTCGAACGCCGGGGACCGGTATTCGATGAAATGCGATCGGGCAACCCAGCCATAACCAGCCGCATGGTAACGTTCAGGTGTCCAGCCCTGGGCGGATGAATGGGCGACGGCGGCATCCTGCATCCAGTTCACGTAACAGACGTTGTTGACGTGTCCCAATCCATCGATTTCCTCAGGCCGCACCGTCAGTTGATGCACGTAAATCGCAGGCATTTGGTCTCCGGAAACTGGGCCACCGGCGGTCCCCGGCTAGATTAGCCTCCGACCTGCAATGCGTCGATTGAGGCCCACGTTCGCCGACTGCTACACTCGCCGGCGAAGGACTCTCGGTACTTGGTGTTTGGCAAGGGCAACCCGGCGCCCAGCACCTCTCGCCGATCACTGACCATCAACGACCGGCAAACTCACGACCGACAACTGAACACTGACAACCGACAACCATTTTCAATGCCACGTCTGTCGCAGGCCAAGCTGCTGGATCTCAACAAGTCGTTCGACGATCGCAGCCCCGAAGAACTGCTCCACTGGTGCCGTGAGACCTTCGGGCCTCGCGTCGCCGCGATCTCGGCCATGCAGAAGGCCGGCAGCGTGATCTGCCATATGGTGCATCGGCTCAAGCTGGATATTCCGATCGTGTTCGTGGACACCGGCGTCATGTTCCAGGAGACACTCGACACCCGCGACCGGATACAGCGTGAGTACAACCTCAAGATGCGGACGCTCTCGTCCGAAATGTCGATGGCCGAGCAGTCCGCGAAATTCGGCGTCCTGTACCTGAGCGTAGAGGGACAGAAGCAGTGCTGCCACATGCGCAAGGTCGAGCCGTTGCGGGCGATCGCCGGCGAATTCGACGGTCTGATCGGCAGCCTCCGCCGCGCCGAAGGGGGGAAACGCGGCGGCTGCCCCATTGTCGCGGTCGACCCGGAAATGAACGCCATTCGCGTCAATCCGCTCGCCAACATGTCGGATGAGCAACTGGAGGCGTACGTCACGGAACACAACGTCATCATCAATCCACTGCATGAGCAGGGCTTCACGACGATCGGCTGCAACCGCTGCACGACGCCGGTGCTCCCGAGCGAGCCGCCACGCGCGGGTCGCTGGCGGCATCTCGGCCCGTGGTCCATGTATTGCGGCATCAATCCGACGGACCTCGACGATTCCACCGCCCCGTCCGTCGATCTGCCGCAGGATCTGATCGACCGCGTCCTCGGCCAGAAGACGGACTTTATGATCTAGGTATTGGATGCCTGGTGGTTTGGTGTCGGGTCCAACCACGGGCCTGAAATAAGCTGGGTCGCTGACGTGGTTCATCTGAATGGATTTGAGATGAATGCGGCCTCGATTACAGAATCCGATCCGGAGCGCATTTTTCGCGCAGCCAAACTGCGCCGACGCCTCCGCTGGGCGATCGTACTGCTGGGGATCGTTGGACCGCCGGCTTTGACGATCCGGGAAGTGCAGTTCTTCAGTAACCCAACTTGCACGGGGGTGTTTTTCCGCGTGAAATGGGTTGGTCCCGTGCGATGGTGCTACGATCCGTTTCTCCAGAGCGTCACTTTGAGCGCCACATGCGGCCAGTACGCCTGGGATCCTGACGCAACAACACTGCATTGCATTGTCGGATGTCACAATCGAATCGCGGTGACCGATGCGAACCGTCCCGGATTCGTTCTTGATGACGGCACACACGTGCAAGTGCGATAAGCCGCCTGCTGAACCTTCACAGTGATGGATTCAACGGTCCCCTCCCCGCCCCCTTCACCCCGCCAGCCTCGCGACTTCGCCGATCTCGCTCGCCGGATTTCCAGCCGCACGACCGACCTGTTTGCGATTGCGCTCATAGTCGTCGTCGCGCTGACGATCGGCCTGCAGGTGACGCGCTGGTGGCGGACCGAGCCGCCAACGGCGGTCGGCGGACCGGCCGACGCGGCACCGCTCGCACTGTGGGATCCCGCTCCAAGCCTGACGGTCGATCTGCAGGCGGGCGACTGGATCCTGAAACGCTCAACCGCCAATGGAACAGCTGAAGCGGTCACCGCCGACGCCGTCGAGCAGGCGCGGCAGATTGTCGCCTCAACCCAGCCTGCGAAACTCCCCCCGCCTACCGCCGCAGAAGAGCAGTGGCTCGCGCAACTGCGCGAATGGGCGCCCGTGAGCACGACCGACAACGCCGGACGCGTGTTCGTCCTCGGCGGGCCGTGGCCCTGGATCGTCGCTACGATCGGTTCCGGTGCGAACGACACTGCGCGTGTGGTATGCTGGATGTTCGCACTTCCTCAGGCGGAGCAGTCATGGACGATGTACACCGCCCGTCACACGGCCGCAGGTTTGGCGGCGGCGGATGGGTTCGACGTTCCACTGCCGATGCATGTTCAGCGACTCTTGCACGCGCGCTCTGAAGACGGAAACGGTGTGACGACGTTCATGAGCGACGGATCTCTGTCGAAACTGAAGACGGACTGGGATCAGCAACTGACGGCGGCAGGATGGACTCGTGCCGGGGACTGGTCCGAGACCGACCAGCGATCGGGGGACGCTGGAGCGCAGCGGCAAGAGTCACACGGTCACACTGGATGCGACGCTGGCCCGGGACGCCGACAACGTGACCCGCAACCTGCCGAATGGCGAAGGCAACGAGCGAAAGCAAATAGCAAGAAACTGCGTCCTTAAGATTCGCCAGTTCACTACTCACCGCTCACCACTCACCAGACACCTGCCAATGAAGGGCGCTCTCGGACTCACGATCGCCGCCGGACTCGGAATCGTCGGCGCGATCTGCAACTGGCTGTATCTCCAGCAACTCGGCGCAACTCAGGAGACCGTCTCGCTGATTGGCGTGAAGCGCGGCGTGCAGCTCAACGTCGGCGATCCGCTGAAGGAATCCGACCTGGAGCCTGTGCCGATCCCGCGTGATCGCGCCGGCACGCTGATTGAACGCGCGCCGCTCTGGTCGGCCCGCGATGCGATCCTCGGCTACGGCGCGAACCGGGTGTTCCACGGCGGTGAAATCCTGCTGAATTCGGACACGGAACGCGCAGTCCGAACCTGGCCGACACGCTGCAGGACGACGAAGTCGCCCGCTGGGTGCCGATCGACACCCGCTCGGTCGTCACCGAACAGATCAATCCTGGAGACATGGTGTCGTTCGACGTCGGCACTCCGGGTCCGACGCCGGCCGGGATGGGGGGCAAGCCCCGCATTATTGGCCCGTTTCGCGTCCTCGCGCTGGGGGGCCGCCGCGAACCGGCCAACGTCGCCGATGCCACCCGTCCGCGCGGCGGCTCCGCCACCAACACAATCGCCATCGTCGTCAAGATGACGAATGGCGAGTATGACCCCATCGCTGCCAACCTGTTTGAAGCACTGCGGACGCTCGGCACACAGGGCGTCGGCGTGCAGTTGCACTCTTCGCGCACCAAGGACAATCCCCGCCGCGGTTGACCGATCAGCCATTGCGACGTGCAGATTGCGTACTGCCAATTATTCCCTTCAGCCCTAGACCCTCAGCCGTTCGTGAAAATCTGGTTCAACAAGATCCACGATTCACGCCGTGCGATGATTGAAGTCGCAGACGGGGCCGAAATCTCCATCGGCCGCGACGCGGGCAACACGCTGATCCTCAAAAGCCCGCTGGTCTCCAAGCGGCAGGCGATCGTCAGCCGCGACAACGGCCAGTTCACGCTGACCAACGTTGGCATCAACAGTTGCATGGTCGGAGACGCCGAAGTCCTCGGCGGCGAAACGCGGACGTTCTCGCTCGGCGAAACCGTCCGCATCTGGCCGTACACGCTCAACTTCGAGCTGGAGGAAGCGGCGCCGATCAGCCGCCAGCAGCTCGACGCCCACCTCCGTTCGCTCATGTCGGACCTCGCCTCGCGGGTCCATCGCAAATTGCTCGAACGCTTTGACCTGTACGAGCTGGAACACAACCAGCTCGGCAACCAGGACAGCATCCTGCTCCTGGAGCGGCACATCGAGGACGTCTGCCGCGAAATGCGGCTGTTCGCCGAGCAGAACGATCCGCTGCTGGAGGAGCTGATCGGGCTGACGCTCCGCGACTATGTCATCAACCAGCTCATCCTCGAGAGCGATGACGAACGGTTCCGCACGAATCATCTCACGTGGAACGAGTTCGACGTGCCGGCCACGCTCGTTCCCGAGCGCGAGACCGAGCTCCAGAACCTGCTGCACTTCACGGCCGAGCGGCTCAAACTCAACGAGCAGCCCGACCTGAGCGGGAAAATCCGCCAGACCGAGGCGCACTTCCCCGAAGTGTTTCCGCTCGTCCGGCCGCACCTGCACAAGGAGCTGCGGCGCTACCTGATCCTGCGGACGCTGAAGAAAGACCTCAAGGACACCGTCTTCGGCTTCGGTCCGCTGCAGGACCTCCTCCGCGCGCCGACGATCAGCGAAATCATGGTCGTCAAAAGCGATCAGATTTACGTCGAACGCGACGGGACGGTCGAGCTGTCCGGCCGACGATTCATCTCCGACAAAGTGACCGAATCGATCATCGAGCGGATCGTCGCTCAGGTCGGCCGCCGCATCGACAAGAGCCAGCCGCTGGTCGACGCCCGGCTGCCGGACGGCAGCCGCGTCAACGCCATCATTCCGCCGCTGGCGATCCGGGGACCATGCCTGACGATCCGCAAGTTCCCGGCGTACCGCTTCACGATGGACGACCTGATCGAGCTCGGCTCGATCACTCCCGCGGCGGCCATGTTCCTCCGGGCCTGCGTCGTCGATCGCCGCAACGTACTCGTCTCCGGCGGCACCGGCACCGGCAAGACGACGATGCTCAACGTTCTATCCGGCTTCATTCCACAGCGGGACCGGATCGTGACCATTGAGGACACGCAGGAGCTGCAGCTGCACCAGGACCACGTCGTTACGCTGGAATCCAAGCCGGCCAACGTCGAAGGGGCAGGGGAGTACACCATCCGCGACCTGGTGAAGAACGCCCTCCGGATGCGGCCGGACCGGATCATCGTCGGCGAATGCCGCGGTGCCGAGGCACTCGACATGCTCCAGGCGATGAATACCGGCCACGACGGCTCGATGACCACTGTCCACGCCAACAGCTCGGATGAAGTCATCAAGCGCCTGGAAGTGCTGGTGCTGATGGCGCTCGATCTGCCGGTGGCGTCGATCCATCGGCAGGTTGCGTCTGCCATCGATGTCATCGTGCAGATCACGCGCGGACCGGGTGGCAAGCGCATCGTCACTCAAGTCTCGGAAGTCGCCGGCTATGACGCCGACCGCAAGGAGCTGGTGATCCACGACATCTTCAACTACCGCAACGGCACCACCCTCACCCCCACCGGCTACATGCCCAGCTTCATCGACAAGCTGATGCAGAAGGACCTGCTGAAGCTGGAGTTCCTTTACGGATAGTGGGTAGTAGGTGGTTGATAGTGGGTAGCAAGAAAAGCTTCCCCATCGCCTACCCACTACCCACTACCCACTACCCACTACCCACTACCCACTACCCACTACCCACTACCCACTACCCACTACCCACTACCCACTACCCACTACCCACTACCTTATGGACCTGTCGCTCCTCTCCAGCCTGCTCGTCGGCGCCGGACTCGGCTGTGCCGCCTGGTCGGGCAGTGAGCAGTTTGGGAGGGCGTTCGCGTTCATGGAGAACGACTTCACCGATAAGCTGCGACGGATGCGCATCCGGCCGCGCAATCTGCGGATGGTGCTCGTCGGCTGGCTGGTGGTCACGGCAGCCGCGGCGGCCGTGATCTGGATCGCCCTCGGTATGCCCATCATCGGCCTCCTGGTCGGCGTGCTGCTGTTCTGTGTGCCGTGGTTCTACCTCCGGCGCATGGCCGAACAGCGTCGCTTGCAGATTGAAGACCAGCTCGCCGATGCGATGGTGTCGCTGTCGAGCGCGATTCGGGCCGGCCTGTCGCTGGCGCAGGCGATGGAAATCCTCGCCCGCCAGTGCCCGCCGCCGATTGCCCAGGAGTTCCAGCAGATTTACGGCGAGTACCAGATGGGCAAGACGCTGGAAACGTGCCTGGTCGAAACGAAGGCCCGGCTCAAGAGCGAGAACTTTGCCCTGTTTGCCGCCGCCATGGAAGCCAGCCGCCAGAGCGGCGGCCGGCTCAACGAAACCGTGGAGCGGATCGCGTATTCGGTTCGCGAACTGCAGCGACTGGAGCGGAAGATCCAGTCGGAAACCGCTCAGGCCCGTGCGTCGGCGTTCTACATGTCGCTGGCGCCGCCGGCGTTCCTGTTCGTGTACTACTTCCTCCTCGACCCGGAGAGTACTTCCCGGCTGTTCACCGAGCTTCCCGGCCAGATGATGCTGGCGACAGCGGCGATCCTGAACATCCTCGCGTACTTCTGGGCGCGACGGATTCTGAGCCCGGAGATCTGATCTACTTCGGCTCAAGGATCGACACAGAGGCACGAAGTCACTGAGACGCGCAGAGAGGGGCCGGGGGCGCCAGAGTTCGAAACCAAATCCAGCTCTCTCAAGTGACAGAATAGATGCACATAGTCAGCGCCGAAGGCGAATACTGACTCACTATTCTGCCTCTGTGCGTCTTCGTGCCTCTGCGTCTCTGTGTCAAAAGCACGGTCTTCACATCGCCACGCTCGCCCGCAGGGCGGCGTCCCACACCCATTGCGGCGCGGCGAACAGCGCGATCGTCGCCAGTGCACAGACCGTTCCCGCCAGCCAGGCGGCCGGTTCCTCGGCCGGGGCCGCCGGCGATTCCGACGGCTCGAAGTACATGACGCCGATCAGCCGCAAGTAGTACCAGGCGGCGATCGCAGCATTGAGCGCCAGCACGGCCGCCAGCGGCTGCCCCAGCGGGCTTTCCGAAGACCAGGCCGCGAGGAACAGGTTGAGCTTGCCGAGGAACCCTGCCGTTGGCGGCAGTCCGGTCAGGCTGAACAGGCAGACCGCCAGGCAGAGCGCCGCCACCGGCCGGCGGCGGCTCAGTCCCGCCAGTTCCGCCGTCGTCGTCAGGCTTTTTCCACGGGTGCCGGCCGCTGCGAAGAACGCGAATACGCCGATCGTCATCAGCCCGTACGCACTCAGGTAGAACAGCAGTGCACTTGGCCCGGCAACTGCCGTCCGCTGCCCCCCAACTGCCAGTCCTACCAGCATGTAGCCGGCATGTGCCACGCTGGAATACGCCAGCAGCCGGTGCAACTGCCGTTGCCTGAGCGCCAGGAGGTTGCCGCCGAACATCGTCAGCACGGCCATCAACGCCAGGAGCTGCTGCACGTTATGGGACGGCATCCACGCATCGAGCGAAGCGACACCGGCCACCGCCGGCAGAATGCGCAGCAGCGCGACAAACCCGACGATCTTCGGCACGACCGACAGCATCGCCGCGGCCGAGGAAGTCACCCCCTGGAACACGTCCGGCGCATAGAAGTGGAACGGCACGGCCGTGATCCGAAATGCCAGGCCCGCGACCATCAGGGCCACGGCCATCTGCACGGGACCGGCGTCGAGCGACAGCTTTCCGGCCAGCGCCTGCCGGGCGATGCCGGCCAGACTCGTCGTGCCCGCCGCGCCGAACAGCCAACTCATGCCGTACAGCAGCAGCGCCGACGAGAAGATGCTGAGCAGAAAATACTTGAGCGTGGCCTCGCGCATGGCGATGTCGCGGCGCGGCAGATACAGCAGCACGTACGTGGGAATGCTCACCAGCTCCAGCGCCAGGAACAGCGTCACCAGATCGTTGGCAGCCGCGGTCAGATTTACTCCGGCAAGGATCGCCAGCAGGCAGGCGTGTGCTTCCGCCGCATGGCCGTCATCGATCTGATTCCAGACCAGGAGCGCCAGGACGGCGCCGACGACCAGCGTCAGCCCGCGCACGAACCATACCAGCTCATCGGCGCGGAACGGTCCGGTCACGTCGTCCTGCACCGTTGACCGCCGCCAGGCGAACCAAGCTGCGGCCAACGCCGCCAGCGACAGCGCACCCCACCGATGCCGCACGCCCTGCGCAGCGGTTCCCGCCTCGCTGACGAGGAACGGCCCCGCCAGGAACATCACGCACATCGTCCCGAGCAGGATCATCTCGGGAACGACGAGGCCGGCGGCCTGCTGGATTTGGTCAATCGACATCGAGCGGGGAAGGATTCAGGATTCGGGATTCAGAATTCAGGGGCGAAATGTCAATCTGTTTCGCCGCGACCCTCAACGGAGCGCTCTCCGGGTTGGGGGCAGCGACATCCTTGGCCGAATCGGCGACTTTGGAGGGAGCGATGGTGTTCACCGCGACAGCCGCGGCCGGGCCGAACTCAGTCACCGGATACAGGTCCGCCACCGCCGTGATGTCCGGACGGATCAGGTCGAGCACCGGCGTGGGGTACAAACCGATCCAGAGGCAGGCGGCGACAATCGGCCCCAGCGCCAGCAGTTCCCGGATATTGAGGTCAGTCACGTGTTCGTCGCCGTGGTGCGGCTCCTTCAGCGGGCCGAAAAACGCGTGCTGCAACATCGTCAGCAGGTACCAGGCGCCCAGGACGACGCCCGTAGCACCGAGGACCGCATACAGCTTGTGCCGGGCGAACATCCCCATCAGCGACAATACTTCGCCGACGAATCCGTTCAGCCCCGGCAAGCCGATGCTGGACATCGAAATGAAGACCATTCCGCACGCGATCAACGGCAGCCGGTTCGCGAGCCCGCCCAGATCGTCGAGCTGACGCGTGTGGTACCGGTCGTAGATCATGCCCACGAGGAGGAACAGCCCGCCCGTCGACAGACCGTGATTAATCATCTGCAGCACGCTGCCCGACAGCCCTTCAATGTTGAAGGCGAACAGCCCCAGCGTGCAAAAGCCGAGGTGCGCGACGCTGCTGTACGCGACGAGCTTCTTGATGTCGCGCTGGGCGAGCGCACAGAGCGACCCGTAGATGATTCCGACCACCGATAATACGCCGATCATCGGCAAGCCGACGTCCAGGCACGCCGTCGGGAACATGGGCAGGCACAGCCTGAGGAAACCGTACGTCCCCAGCTTCAGCAAGACGCCCGCCAGCAGCACGCTTCCCGCTGTCGGCGCCTCGACGTGCGCCAGCGGTAACCACGTGTGGAACGGGAACACCGGCACCTTGATCAGGAATCCGGCCGACAGCGCCAGGAAGAACAGCATCTGCATTGAGGAATCGAGCGGATGCATCTTCAGCCACAGGGCCAGGGCCGGAATCGAGCAGGGGGTCGCCAAACCTTCGGCGGCGACATGCAGCACCAGCCCCACCAGCCCCAGCAGCGTCACCAGGCTGCCGCAGAGCGTGTACAGGAAGAATTTGACAGCGGCGAACCGCCGCTGTGGCCCGCCCCAGATCGCAATCAGAAAGAACAGCGGAATCAGCGTGAATTCGAAGAACACGTAGAACAAAACCAGGTCGAACGCCGCAAACACGCCGATCAACCCGGTCTCCAGGATCAGCAGCGCCGCGTAAAACTCGGCCTCGCGCTCACGAATCGATTCCCAAGAGATGAGGACGCACGATACCGTCAGCAGCGTCGTCAACACGATCAGCGCCACGCTGATGCCATCCAACCCGAGAATGAACTGCAGTCGTACGGGCTTGGCCAGCTGGTCCGTCGGCGGACCGGACGAAAACCACTCGTGAACGATCGAAGCGCGCGGCTGCACCGGCGAGTCGCCCCCCTTGTCCAGATCGTGGCTGCCGCTCAACTCGGAGCTGTGACTCGCAACGGTCCGGTACTCTCTCAGTACCATCAGCGACGTCGCCAGCGCGGCAGTCGTCCCCACCAGCGCGATCCACCTCGCCGTGCGGCCGATCACCGAGCCGCCGAGCAGCATGAGCAGCGCCGCCGTGGCACCCGGAATCGCCAGTGTCAGCAACAGCAGATTGATCATACGTCCGTCTTGTCCACTGCAGCGCTCCTCTGCGAGTCGCGGCTAAACTTGCTGAATGAATCTCACTCCACACTCATGACCGCTTCACTGTCCGGCGGCGCCTCGCTGTGATCCATCGCCTGCAGCCCCCCCAGCATGATCAGCGCCCCGAGGATCACTCCCAGCCACATGACGAGTGCATACGAGGACACCAAGCCGCCGTGCAGCCGGCGCGGGAGGTTGCTTAATCGCTGTGGGAGCGCCCCCAGCCCGTCAATGATCCGGTCGATGACATGCACGTCGATCAGCGTCGCCAGCGTCGCCAGGAGCCGCAGCGGCGCGACGACCAGCGCCCAGAACAGCTCATCGAAATACAGCTTGCCGAGCGACAGCTTGTAGAGCGGTGCAAAGGCCGCCGCGAGCCGGCCCGGCGTCTCCGGCGCGCTCACGTACATCAGCCAGGCGATGCCGATGCCGGCCAGCGCCACCACCGCACTGAGCGTCATCAGTCCCCAGTGGAGTCCATGCTCTTCGGCCGCCGGCAGCCCGATTGCGTGTTCCAGATAGTTCCCGAACAGGTGCGTCGGCCCCACCGCCAGTCCGATGCCAACGGCGCACACGGCCAGCAGCCGCAGCGGCCAGGCCATCACCGGCGGCGCGTCGTGCGGATGATGACCCGCCTCCTCGGGAATCTTCTCCGGTCCCCAGAACGTCATGAAATACGCGCGGAACGTATAGAACGCCGTCAGCAGCGCCGTCACGGCGGCGATGCCGAAAATGACGCGGAAGTACGTCCCGTATTCGGCATGATGGGACGCCGCCGACAGCGCCGCCAGGATGTCGTCCTTGCTCCAGAACCCCGCCAGGAGCGGCACGCCGGCCAGCGCCCCCGCCCCGCACAGGAATGTGATGTGCGTAATCGGCAGCACGCGCCTTAGTCCGCTGAACCGCCGCATATCGATCACGTCCCCCATCGAGTGCATCACGCTGCCGGCCGCGAGAAACAACAGGGCTTTGAAGAACGCGTGCGTGAACAGGTGGAACATCGCCGCCGTGACCGCCAGCGTCGCCAGTTGCTCGCCGCCGGCGCCCGCTCCCAGCGCCATGAACATGTAGCCCAGCTGGCTGACGGTCGAATAGGCCAGCACGCGTTTGAGGTCGGTCTGCGTCAGCGCAATCAGCGCGGCGATCAGCGCCGTGGCCGCGCCGATTCCGGAAACGACCACCTGTGCCTGGGGTGCATGAATAAACAGCGGCGTGCAGCGGGCCACCATGTAGACGCCGGCCGTGACCATCGTCGCGGCATGAATCAGGGCACTGACCGGAGTAGGGCCTTCCATCGCATCCGGCAACCAGACATGCAACGGAAACTGGGCCGACTTCCCCATTGCACCGACGAACAGGAGCAGACAGATCGTCGTCATCAGCCCGGGCGACGCGGCGGCGATCGCGGCGATTTTTTCCGGCAGACCCAGGATGTTGTCGAAGTCCAGCGTCCTGAACGTCAGCCACACGAGAAAGATCCCGGTCAGGAATCCGAAGTCTCCGATGCGATTGACGACGAATGCTTTCTTCGCGGCGGCCGCGGCGCTGGGTTTCGCGAACCAGAACCCGATCAGCAGGTAGCTGCACAGCCCGACCGCTTCCCAGAACATGAACAGCATCAGGAAGTTGCCGGCCAGCACCAGCATGCACATCGAAAACACGAACAGCGAAAACGCTGCGAAGAATCGCGGGTAGCCCGGATCGTGATGCATGTATCCGGCAGCGAAGATCGACACCAGAAAACTAACTCCGGTGACCATCGACAACATGATGGCCGACATCGCATCGGCATGCAGATCGAGCCGCACTTCGACTTCTCCGACCTGCAGCCACTGGTACCCGGCGGCGATTACCTCGTGACCGCCGTGCTGGGCGAAACCGCTCGGCACAATCTTCGTCAACAACACCAGCGCGGCTGCGAACGAGATCGCCAGCGCCAGCCAGCACGGCGTGTGGCTGCGCTCCTTGAGCAAAGGTTTTCCAAACAGCGCGATCGCCACCGCCGCCAGCAGCGGCGCCAGGGGTATCAGCCACAGGAGAATTGTCTGGACTTCGTCGGACATTCAGGGCCGGAGTGGATAGTTGATAGTGGGTAACTGTTTAGCCGGGAGCCGAAGGCGACCGCGTTCTCACCGGACGCCGACTTCTTCGCGCGCACCGTGCGGCCTTCCGTTCGTGGGCGGCTCGCTGTCGCCGTCGTGCAGTTCCGGTGCGCGACCGGCAGGGGTCAGGTGCGGGAAGTGCAGGACTTCGTCCGGAGGCGGCGGTTCCACGCGTTCCCCTGGCGACTTCGGCGATGGCAGGTCCGGCTCCCGCAGGTTGGTCCAGTCTTCGATGTCGAGCGTCTTGACTTTCTGATACAGCGCGAGGATCAGCGCGAGCGCCAGTCCGGCTTCACAGGCCGCGATCGTCAGGATGAAGATCGTAAACACCTGCCCCTGGAGTGTTCCGTGCAGCCGGCCGAACGTGACCAGCGTCAGCGACACGCCGTGCAACATCATTTCGGCCGACAGCATCATCAGAATCAGGTTTCGGCGCGTGAGGAACCCCAGCGCTCCCAGCACGAAGAGCGCCGCTCCGATCGCCAGATATCCCTCGAAATCGCCGCTCATAACGTCCCCTGCGCCCGCCGAGGCGCGATCGCGATGGCGCCAATGCTCGCCACCAGGAGCACCGTTCCGGCCAGTTCCACCGCGTACAGATACTCCCCGAACAGCGACTGCCCCAGTGACTGCATCCGGCCGTCGGCGGGAGTGGCCGGTATTGCCGCCGCGACGATCCCGGCAGGATCGGTGGCCGCGGCATTCGTCTGTTGAGCCGCGCTGGCATCCGTCGGAGCCGGCCAGGCGCCGGTCCGCAGCGTCGCCAGCAACGCTCCCAGCATGACGAATGCTCCCACGCATGCCAGCAGCGGCTCATGGGAACGCTGGTCATACACCGTCGCGCCGGCCTGCTGGGCCAGCATGATGACGAACAGGAACGTGACGATAATCGCGCCGGCGTAGACGATGATCGTCGCCGCCGCGAGAAAGGCCGCTGACTGCAGCAGGAACAACCCGCACGTCGCCAGCGTGACGAGGGCGAACCACAACGCCGCATACACCGGGTTGCGGCTGGTAATCATCAGGACAGCGCAGAACACAGCGCCCGCGCCAAACAGCCAGAACAGAACCCGGTCCGCTTCCGGCCCCGTCGGAGACGGCAGCGACCAGAGCGCCACCCCCGTGCCCACCAGCGACAGCAAGAGACCGAGCGTCCGCGATCGCGAGCCGGCGCGCGGCATCAGCGCGCAGATGCCGGCCGCCAGCAGCACCAGCACCAAAGCCTGAATTCCATTCTGCTGCAGCCAGTTCACGGCCGGTTCGTCTCCGGAATGGTTTGCGGATCAATACCGATCACGCCTGGCGTCGCTGTCCGGGCCGCACGTTCGGCGGTCGGCACGGCCGTCGCCGGCCCCAAGGTCGGGAGCTGCTCAAAGGCCGACGCGGGTCCCAGCTTGCCGCGATGCGTGCGCACTGGGTCGCGCGGGTTGTCCTTCGTCCGGTCGTAGATCGCCAGCAACTTCTCGCGGTCGTAGACCAGTTCCTGTCGGGTCTGGCCGGTCAGATCATAAATATGCGTCAGCTCGATCGCATCCACCGGGCAGGCCTCTTCGCACATCCCGCAGTAGATGCAGCGCAGCTCGTCCAGCACGAACGACGCCGGAAACTTATCCCGGTCCGGCCAGTCCGGCGGGGCGTCGGACGCCTCGATATGGATGCAGTGCGCCGGGCAGGCCGTTGCGCACAGCATGCACGCCACGCACTTGACGCGCCCCTGCTCGTCGCGATTGAGCCGGTGCACGCCGCGGTAGTGCTCGGGCAGCGACGGCTTCTCCTCCGGGTACTGTCTCGTCACCGGCTGGTAGTTGGTGACGTGATGCAGGGTCGTCTTGAGTCCCTCGACGATCGCCGGGAGGAATGTCGCCTCCCAGAAACCCATCGCGGGCTCTTCGACCCACAGCACGTCTTTTTCGGCAATCGGCATAGTCGTGTAGGTCAGGTTGTGCCTGACATGATAGTCCGGGTTAATGAGCCGACATCGCAGCGGGGGGACTCATCGCTTTAGGCACAGTCGAACCGACGTGTCCGCGGCGGCTGATCTCCGACCGCGACGCATTCGCCCCGATCACGCCGGCCGTTACAAACAGCATCAGCGACCCGGCCGGCAACCACCACTTGTTCCAGCCGAACTGCAGCACGCACATCACCAGCACCACGTTCGCCAGCGACAGCGGAATCAAGACCTTCCACGCCATCCCCATGAGCTGATCGAACCGGAAGCGGGGAATCGTCCACCGCAGCAGCATGATCAGCACGATGCACAGCAACACTTTGGTCAGCAGCACCAGCAGTTTGACCGCCCAGGCGCCGACGTACGTACTTGACGCGTCGGCGATCCACGGGCAATGCCAGCCGCCGAAAAACAGCACCGACGTCAGGAAACTGACGGTCACGACGTGCGTGTACTCCCCCAGGAAAAACAGCGCGAACTTCATCGAGCTGTACTCGGTATGGAAACCGCCGACGAGCTCCTGCTCGCATTCCGCCAGGTCGAATGGCAATCGGTTGGACTCCGCCAGCGCGGCCGTGAAGAAGATCAGGCCCGCCAGCGGCTGGTACCAGATGTTCCAGCCGAGGAGCCCTGCCTCCGCCTGCCGCGCGACGAGCTGCTCCAGGTTCAGCGTGCCGCTCAGCAGCGCGATGCCCAGGACCGACATGCCGAGCGGAATCTCGTAGCTCACGACCTGCGCACTCGCCCGCAGCGAACCAAGCGCGCTGTACTTGTTGTTCGACGCCCAGCCGCCAAGGATAATCCCGTACACCGCCAGGCTCGTCACCGCGAAGATGAACACCAGCCCTAGATCGACGTTGGGCGCGATGATGAACCGGAGCCAGTCGGGCGCTTCGTCCACGGGACCAAACGGCACCACAGCGAACGCCAGCATCGTCGTGAGACACGAGATCGTCGGCGCCACGACGTAGAGCACCTTGTCAACGTGCGCCGGGATGACGTCCTCTTTCAGCAGGAACTTCGCCCCGTCCGCCAGCGGTTGGAGAAACCCGAACGGCCCGACGCGGTTGGGACCGACGCGGTCCTGCATCCAGGCTGACAGCTTCCGCTCGAGCAGGATCAGGTACATGCAGATCGTCAGGATCCCGCCCATGACGACGCCAATCGTCAACAGCGTGATGGCCAGCGAATTGAGTCCAGGATCGTCGAACACGGCAATCGTTTCTTGGCGAGCCGCCAGGCGTCAGCTGGCGGATTGAATTTCAGGGAGTGTCTGGTCGTTTGGCGCTTGGTGGTCCTGAATCAATCGCTGATAACTTTGCGGCCAGTTGGACCGAGTTCGCCGGCAAGTCCCGCCAGCGCGGCAATCGTCGCTGCAATTTCCTCCCGCACCGTCGCCGCGCGGAACAGCCCCTTGCGGCCGGCGAGTTCCCAGAGGATGCGACCGTCGGGACGCGATTCGCCCGGGCCGCGCACCGCGCGGTGAATCGCCTGCGCCAGTCCGGCGTGATTCACAAACGTGCCGTCGCGCTCGGCGAACGAACCGCCGGGCAGGATGAATGTCGCTTTCGCCGATGCCGCGGACGGCAGGATGTCCTGCACGACAACTGTGCCGCTCTTACCGAGCGCTTCCGCCTGCGACTCATCGATCCAGCCGGACGGATCGCCGCCGACAAGATAGACCGCCGACAGACTTCCGGACGCTGCCCGGCCCAGGACGTCGCCCAGGTTCGCGACGTTTTTCGTAAAGTGCCGCAGCACGGCTTCGACGCCGCGCCGGTTCGGGCACTTCTCCGCCCGGATCGTGAACTTCACCGGCGTCGCCGGCCGGCCGTGGACGTCCTTCGGATACGTGTCGTCTTCTCCGACAACCCGCACCGGCCCGAGTGCCAGCGTCGCCTGCGGCGCGGTTTCCGTCACCCACTTCGCCAGCAGGTACGCCTCTTCGACCGTCATCCACGGCGAGAACACCGCCGCGACGCCGACGACTTCTGGGCCGCAGACGTGAACCCCGACCGGATCGCCGTCAGGATCGGCTCCCAGTGCCGTGTCGTCACCTTGCCATCGACGTGCTGTTCAGGGAACGCCAATCGTCGTTCATCATGGATGTACTTCCAGCCGAACCGCCCCTCGTCGCACATGAAGTGCCCCTGCGAGAGCGGATTCGGACGCGGCGTCAGCCGGTAGACGCGGTCTTCATTCTGATCAACGTGCACGCTGCAACCGGTGCTGCAGCCGGGGCAGACACTGTCGGCCGTCTTCAGCCACCACACTCGCTGCTTGTACAGGAAGTCCTTGCTGCACAGCGCCCCAACCGGGCAGAGGTCGACCACGTTTCCGGCCAGCTTGTTGTTGCACGGCGTGCCGGGAAAGATATCGATCTCTTCGTGGCTGCCGCGGCCGACAACTTGCAGCTCGGCCGTGCCGCTGACCTCGCGCGTGAACCGCACGCAGCGCGTGCACATGATGCAGCGGTCGGTGAACAGCGTGATCTGGTCGCCGATGTGGTCCTTGTCCGGCTTGATGTTCTTTGGTTCCTGCAGCCGGCTGTAGCCGCGGCCGTACTTGTAGCTGTAGTCCTGCAGGAAGCACTCGCCCGCCTGGTCGCAGGTCGGACAGTCCAGCGGATGGTTGAGCAGCAGGTATTCCAGCGTCGCCTTCTGCGCCGCCTTGACCTTGTCGCTGTTGGCGATGATGACGGTCCCGTCCTTCACGGGCGTCTGGCAGCCGGGCACCAGTTTGGGCTGCATCGCCACCGTGCCGTCCGGCTTCTTGTCCCCCACTTCGACCAGGCACATGCGGCAACTGGCGACGACCGTCAGCGCCGGATGCCAGCAATAGCTGGGGATTTCAAACCCGATTTTCTGAGCCGCCTGGATGCAATTCAGGCGCTCGTCGGGTCCGAACTCGACCGGCTGGTTGTTAACGAAGGCTGTGGGCATAAGTTGACGGTTCGATCAGGGAACCACGGAATACACGGCAGGACACGGAAAAAAGGATTTCAACCAACCGCGAAAGGGGCGAAAGACGCGAAATTCAGGAGTTTCAATTCGCGCCTTTCGCCATTTTCGCGGTTCTCTTTCCCTTTGCTTTTGCTTTCCAATTTCCAGCGACACGACAGTTCATCGCTTTGACTTCTTTCCGCTTCTTCCGTAGTTCCACTTTTCTACAACAGTTCAATGGACGGCCATCAGTTCATCGGCTTTTGAGCGCGTCTTCCGTCCCTCGCTAATGTACGCCTCGAAGTCGCCGCGGAACTTCGCGATGGCGTTCTTCACCGGCCATGCGGCGCCGTCCGACAGGCCGCAGATCGTCGTTCCCGGAATGATCCCCATCGAGCCGGCGACTTCGACCAGCAGGTTGAGGTCCTCGGTCTTGCCGTTGCCGGAGCGGATCCGATCGAGGATCCGCGTCATCCAGTTCGTCCCTTCACGACACGGCGTGCACTGACCGCACGATTCGTGCGACATGAACCGGCAGCAGTTGTAGAGCACGTCGACCATGTTGGTCTGGTCGTCGATGACGACGACGGCCGCGGTCCCCAGTCCCAAGCAGCCGACTTTTCCCGGCCCGTTGAAATCCAGCGGCGTATCCAGTTCAGCGGCGGAGAAGAACCCCATGCTAATCCCGCCTGGCACGACCGCTTTGGCCTGTCGTCCCTTCCACACTCCGCCGCCATGCTTGTCGATGAGCTCCCGCGCCGTCACTCCCAGCGGCAGTTCCACGCAGCCCGGCTTGTTCACATGCCCGCTGATGCAGTACAGCTTGGGGCCGTAGCTCCCCATGTCGCGCGGATTGTTCGGATCAGGTGGCACGCCAATCGACTGAAACCACTCCTTGCCGCGCCGCAGCACCTGCGTCACGCAGCAGAGTGTTTCAATGTTGTTGACGATCGTCGGCTTACGGAACAGCCCTTCGACGGCCGGAAACGGCGGCTTGATGCGCGGCCACGCCCGCTTCCCTTCGAGGCTCTCGATCAGCCCGGTCTCTTCGCCGCAGATGTACGCCCCCGCGCCCCGGTGCAGGTGCACATCGAGCTTGAATCCGCTGCCGAGCACATTGCCGCCAAGAATCCCGGCCGCGTAACACTCCTGGATCGCTTTCTCGAGCGTGCGGTAGCTGCGGCCGTATTCGTACCGCAGGTACAGATACGCCGTGTTCGACTTGATCGCGTAGCACGCGATCGCGATCCCTTCGAGCAGCTGATGGGGATCCTGCTCCATCAGAATGCGGTTGTTGAACGTCCCCGGCTCGCTCTCATCACCGTTGACCGCGAGATATATCGGACCGGGATGGTCCTTCGGCAGGAACGTCCATTTGAGGCCGGTGGGAAATCCCGCGCCGCCCCGCCCGCGCAGTCCGGAGTCCTTCACCAGCGTCGTCACCTCGACGGGCGACATGCCGAGCGCTTTCTGCAGCGCGCCATAGCCCCCGTCCGCCCGATACGACTCCAGCGAAGTCGAATCCGGCTTGTTGATCCGGGCCAGCAGAACTGGTTCAAACTCAGGCATGAATGTTCGTTGCTACTTCACCGTCGCGATCACCGAGTCGGCCGTCATGTTCATGTGGCACTCGTCGTTCACCAGGATGCAGGGCGCCCCTTCGCAGGCTCCGAGGCACTCCGCGTACTCCAGCGTCACTGCACCATCGGCCGTGGTTTGTCCGGGATGCACGTGCAGCCGTTCGCACAACTCGGTCAGCAGCTCCTCACCACCGCGCAGTGCACACGAAATGCTCCGGCACACCCACACCCGCCGCTTGCCGATCGGATGTTGCTCGTCCCGGAAGAATCCGTAAAACGTCATCGTGTCGTGAACTTCCGACGGATGCAGGTCCAGCAGCGCCGCGATCTCCACCACAGCTTCCGTCGGCACACACCGCAGCGCTTCGTGCACGAGGTGCAGCGCCGGCAGCGTCGCCGCCTGCTTGCTCGGAAACCGCGTGCAAGCCTGGCGAATCTGTTCGCGAAGTTCTTCGGTAAGTGCCGGCATGGTTAAGGTGAAGGAGTGGACAGTGGGTAGTTGGTCGTGGGTAGCATTAAGTGTTGAAATTGTCCGTGAATAGCGCGTCTGCCTGTTTTCCTACCAACTATTCACTACCCACTACCCACTTTTTCTATCGATCCAGTTCCGCCGCGATAATGTTCAAACTCCCCAGCACCGCGACGACGTCGCTGAGCTGATGCCCGCGAATCATGTGCGGGAACATCGCAAAGTGGATGTACGACGGCGGCCGCGTCCGCGCCCGGTACGCCCGCGTCGTGCCGTCGCCGACGATGTAGAATCCCAGTTCGCCGTTCGGCGATTCCGTCGCCGCATAGATCTCGTCCTGCGGAACATCAAAGCCGCGGTTCGGCATCAGCACTTCGAAGTGCTGGATCAGACCTTCGATGCTCCGGTACACCGACGGCTTCGCCGGCAGCACCATGTCACTGTCGACGGCGATGTTCATTGGCCCCGCCGGAATGTTCTCGATCGCCTGCGTGATGATCTTCAGGCTCTCGAGCAGTTCCTGCATCCGCACCAGATAACGGCCGTAGCAGTCGCACGCGTCGGAACAGACGACCTGGAAATCGAAGTCCGGATACGCCAGGTACGGCTCGTCCTTCCGCAGATCACGCACGACTCCGCTGCCGCGCGCCATGGGACCGGTCGCACTGAAGCTGATCGCATCCTCTTTGCTGAGCATGCCGATCCCCTTCGTCCGGTCGATGAAGATCCGGTTCCTCGTCAGCAGCCGATGGATCTCCGCATGCGTCTGCGGAAACTCGGCGGCGAACTTGCGAACGCGATCCACCCAGGCGCTATTCACATCGAACAGCGCCCCGCCGACGCGCGTGTAGCTCGTGTGGAACCGCTGCCCGGACGCGTACTCGACGATGTCGTAAATCCGCTCCCGCTGCTCGAACGCATACAGGAACGCCGTAAACGCCCCCAGGTCGAGCGCGACTGCGCCGATATTCAGCAGGTGGTCGTGCAACCGCATCAGTTCCGCGAGGATCGTCCGCACGTACTTGCAGCGCGGCGTCAACTCGATCCCCAGCAGCTTCTCGACCGCGTGATGCCAGCTGATCTCGTTCGCCAGCGGCGACAGATAGTTCATCCGGTCGACGATCGTCACATACTGATTGAAGTCGAGATGCTCGCCGAGCTTCTCGAAGCCGCTGTGCAGATAGCCGATATGCGGCACCGCATCGACGACCTTCTCGCCGTCGAGCGTCAGGACCAGCCGCAGCGTGGTATGCGTCGCCGGATGCTGCGGACCGAAGTTCAGCGTCCACAGGTATTCCTGTTCGGGCGCGTCGGTCGGCAGGGTGTCGGCTACTGTTAAGGGCACAGTGAGTACCGGATCGCTGGTAGTGGGTTACTGCTTTGCCGCGACTCGTAGAGGAGCCGTTACGATTCCGCCCGCGTAATCACCGGGAAATTGTGCCGCTCGCCGCGGCCTTTCAGGGGGTAGTCCTTCCGCAGCGGGAAGTCGACAAACTCGTCCGGCATCAGGATGCGCCGCGGATCGGGGTGCCCGCGGAACCGGATGCCGAACATGTCGTACACCTCGCGCTCCATCCAGTCGGCGCCCCGCCACAACGTCGTGACCGTCGGCAGCTCCGGATTGGGATCGTTCACAAACGTCTTGATCACCAGTCGCTCGCCGCTGACGGTATTCAGCAGCGGATAGACGACGCCGTATCGGTCGGCCGCGTCCGGTGACTCCAGATAATCGACGGCCGTGATGTCCACGAGCATGTCGAACCCGTGCACATCGCGAAGTTCCTTGAGCACGGCATAGAGACGCTCGGCCGACACGACCCAACGCCGGTTGTCCCGGAACGTCGACTCGGTAATCTCTGCCCCCGTCGCCTGTTGAACCGCAGTCGCGTCTATCATCGCCCCTAGGTATTTCGCGGGCGAGCGGCAGGGATCGCTCCCGCCGTCCGCCGACCGTAAGCCGGCGCCTCGCAAGATTCAGTTCCATTGCGGAGGTGCATACACCTCCACCCCCTCCACCGGCGCCGCTTCGCGCATGCGGCGCATCTCGTCCAGGTCGAACCGCGGCGGACCGGTCGGCTCCGTGCGGACTCCGAATTCCTTACCTGTGATCGTCCCGGTCTGTTTGATTTTGTTCTGCATCTCAATCAGCGCGGCGATGAGCTGCTCCGGCCGCGGCGGACAGCCCGGCACGTACAGGTCGACCGGGATGAACCGGTCCACCCCCTGCACGACGGCATAGGTGTCGAAGACACCGCCGGTGCACGCGCACGCGCCCATCGAAATGCACCACTTCGGTTCGGGCATCTGCTGCCAGATTCGCTGCAGCACCGGCATCATTTTCATGACCACCCGGCCGGCGACGATCAGCAGGTCGCACTGCCGCGGGCTGAACCGCATGACCTCCGCCCCGAACCGGGCCAGGTCATGCCGCGACGACGCCGTCGCCATCAGTTCGATGCCGCAGCAGGCGGTGGCGAACGGCATCGGCCACAGGCTGTTCGCCCGCGCCCAGTTTGCCGCCGCATCCAGCCGCGTCAGGAACACGTTGTCCGGCAGGCCTACCGCCATCGGAACACTCCCTTCCGCCACGCGTACACGTAGGCAATGGTCAGCGTGCCCATGAACACCAGCATGATCGCGAACACCGCGTCACTGAGTTCACGAGGAATCACGCCGTCCACGTACGCGCTGACGGCCCAAGGATAGAGAAACAGCAATTCCACGTCGAACACGAGGAACAGAATTGCCACCAGATAGAATCGCACGTCGAACGGCTGCCGCGCGTCGCCGACCGGATCCATCCCGGACTCATACGGCATCTGCTTGACGGGCGTCTTCTTCCGCGGCCCGATGAGGTGCGTCAGAATCAGGTTGACCGCCACGAATCCCACCAGGATCGCGACGTACACCACCAGCGGCGAAATGTCCTGCATCGGTTCGTCCGTATCAGTCTCGAGCGCACCACTCGCCAACGGCGCTCGTCACCATCCCGATTACCATGTCTCTGACTCTGGAGCGGCACCGGCAGATGCGATTCGGCCAGAGGCGAACTCAATTCACGCTCACCGAGAAGCGCCGCGCTCGATCTCCGATTTCACGCCATGAATCGACGACTCCGTATAGATGAGTTGCACCCGATCGGAATTCAGCAGGATGGCGGTCACCAGCTTTTCGCGATTCTCCCACTCCTCTTCCGTGACCGCGACCACGTTCGTCGGATTCACCATCCAGAGCTTTCCATTGGTGTCAGTAATCGGAACGAGGTTCATCAATGTCCCCTCGGCTCTTGACCCTCCCTGCTGGCCCCGTCGATCGACCATCCGCCATCGACCAATCGGCAGTTACCCGGCCAGGATTCGAACCTGGACGAACAGGACCAAAACCTGTTGTGCTACCGTTACACTACCGGGTAAGCAGACTTTGGCCGCTGCGGCAGCGGTGTGGCGCCGCCCGCCCCGCCGCAATCTAGCAGGTCCATGCCGGGTCGCAAAGCCGTTCCCGCAGCCAAGAATGCGCCGGTCGCGTCGAATCGGCGCCTTCGAACTGCGTCCGCCAGTCGTCAACGGCACGTGAGGTCTGGGCGGCCGGCCGTGGCGATCCCGCGCCGACCGGATTACGATCCGAAGTGGTCTCTTCCACCGGATTGAACCATGCCGACTCGCAATGCTGGTTGTGCAAGGCCACTCTTCACGGCTTTGATCGCGGTCCTCGTCATCGCCCCGCCGGTGTTTGCAGCCGACGATGCTCACTTCCAGTTCGGCTTCGCCAAAGTCGACATCACCCCGACCGAGCCGGTTCGCCTGTCTGGTTACTCCAACCGCGACCAGGCCTACGAGGGCATCGACGAACCGCTCTTCGTCAGGGCGATGGCGCTGAAATCCGGCGACAGTCTCCCGTGTGTCGTCGTCTCCGTCGACACCATCGGCTTCCCCGGCGCCCTCACTCGCGAGGTCTTCGAGGCCGTCGAAGCACAGCACAAACTCCCGCGTGCGAACCTGGCTCTCGCCTGCACGCACTCGCACACGTCGCCGCACCTCGGCCGTGGCCTCGACAACCTTTACAACAAGCCGCAATCCGATGACGAACGCGCACGCACGGTCGCCTACACCGACTTCGTCCGCGATCGCGTCATCCAGGCGGTGGGCGATGCTCTCGCCCATCTGGCCCCCGGTCGGCTGTTCACGTCGGAGGGCGCGGCCCACTTCGCCGCCAATCGCCGCGTCATCAAGAACGGCAAGTGGACGGACTTCGGGATCTCCCCCGATGGTCCGGTCGATCACGCCCTGCCGATTCTCAAAATCACCGACGCCTCCGGCCAGGCGATCCGCGGCCTGATCTACAACTACGCCTGTCACTGCACGACATTCACCGGCGACTACAACCGGGTCAATGGCGACTGGGCCGGCTACTCGGCGAAGTACCTGGAACAGGCCCATCCGGAAGCGGTCGCACTCTGCACGATCGGCTGCGGCGCGGATGCCAATCCCCAGCGTGACGCAAAACCGGATCGCGCCCTCGCGCTGGCGCAATCACAGGGCCGCGAACTCTCGGACGAAATCACCCGCCTGCTCGCCGGCCCGATGCGCGAAATCACCGCGCCCCTGCACGCCACCTACGGCTTCGCCGGTCTGCCGATCGACCGCCCCTCGACGAACGATCTTCAGGAACATCTCAATGACAAGTCACCGCAGGTGCGCCGACATGCGGAAAACATGCTCGCGCTCCGTCGGCGCATGGGCCGCATCCCGGAAACCTGCCCCATGCCGATCCAGGTCTGGCGCTTCGGCGAGCAGTACGCGATGTTCTTCCTCGGCGGCGAAGTCGTCGCCGAATACTCGCAGCGGATCAAGCGCGAGTTCGCTCATGACGGCGCGCTCGGTCCCGCCTGGGTCACCGCGTATGCGAATGACGTCTTCGGTTACGTCGCCTCCGAACGCATGCGCGACGAAGGCGGCTACGAAGTCGACTTCTCGATGATCTATTACAACCAGCCCGGCCGCTGGAGCACCGGCACGGAAGACGTCATTCTGCGTCGCGTCCACGAACTGTACGAGGACAAACTCCCCCAGAGTCCGCTCACCCCCGAAGCGGCGCTGCCGCTGTTCAAGCTGCCGCCGGGGCTGGAAATCGGCATCGTCGCCGCCGAACCGCTGATCACCGATCCGATCCACTTCTCCGTCGGCCCGGACGGCCGGCTGTGGGTCGTCGAGATGGGGGACTACCCCCGCGGCGCGCATGACGACGGGCAGCCCGGCGGCAGCATCCGCGTCCTCACCGACGTCGATCACGACGGCCGGTACGACGAAGCGATCACGTTTCTCGACGGTATCGCCTTCCCCACGGGCGTCATCCCCTGGCGTAAGGGCGCGCTCATCTCCGCCGCCCCGTCCATTCTCTATGCTGAAGACACCGATGGCGACGGCCGCGCCGATCAGCAACAACCGCTGTTCACCGGCTTCAAAGAAGGGAATCCACAGCACCGCGTGAACGGGTTCTGGCTGGGCCTCGACAACTGGCTGTATCTGGCGGGGAGTGAAAGCCGCCAGGTCGCCTGCGTCCGCACCGGCGCGCAGGTGGAACTGGCGCGTAGCGACTGCCGGATTGACCCGGACCGGAACAAGCTCGAACCGGAAACCGGCCGCTCGCAGTTCGGCCGCACGCGCGACGACTGGGGCCATTGGTTCGGCAACTCGAACAGCGAGCCGCTGTACGGCTTCCTGTGGTCGGGCCGGTACTCCGGTCGGAATCCGTTCGTGCCGGCGCCTTCGGCGTTTGTGCGACTCTACGACCTGAATTCCCCGCCGCCGCCGGTGTTCCCGACGAGCCGAACCGTCGATCGCTTCAACGACCTCTACACGGAAAACCGCTACACGTCCGCCTGCAGCCCGCATGTGTTTCGCGACAACTCGCTCGGTGAAGACGTCTACGGGGCAGTGCTGGTTTGCGAGCCGGTTCACAACCTGGTCTCCCGCATGCTGCTTGAGCCTCAAGGAGTCAGCTTTCAGTGGCGGCGGCATCCGGACGAACAGGCCTCCGAGTTCCTCAGCTCGACCGACAACTGGTTCCGTCCCACGCACCTCGAAACCGGCCCGGACGGTGCACTCTGGATCGCAGACATGTACCGCCTGGTGATCGAGCATCCGCAGTGGATTCCTGAGACGTGGCAGGCACAACTGGACCTCTATGCCGGCCATGACCGCGGCCGCATCTACCGCGTCTACCAACAGCCGGCGGAGCAGGGGAGTCGCCCGGTGTTTGAGATCCCCGATTTCACCCGGATCGATGACGTCCAGCTCGCCGCGCAATTGAACCATCCCAACGGCTGGCGCCGCGATACGGCCCAGCTCCTGCTCGTCCAGAAGACTGCACCGTTGTCTCCGGACGCAGTCGCCGGATTGGAAGCGATGGCACGCGGTCACGAATCGCCGCTGGCCCAGGTTCACGCACTCAACGTTTTGAACGGCCGTCAGGTCCTGAACGCCGGCGAGCTGCGCGCCGCTCTCGAAACCGACAATCCACTCGTCGCCGCCGAAGCCGTTCGCGTCGCCGAGTCCCGTCTCGACGAACCCGAAATCCTCGCTGCGGTCCTGCCCCTGGCCCACCATGCCGATGCCAAAGTCCGGCTACAGGTCGCGCTGTCATTGGGTTTCTCAAACGACCCACAGGCCGCTGAGGCCCTCGCCGAAATCGCAACGCAGCCGGACGAACAGCAATGGCTGCTGACCGCCATTGCCTCTTCGGCGAACGGCAAGGCCGATGCCCTGTTGGCGGCTCTCCTGCGGAGGACGCACGGACGCGGACCGAGTGCGGAACTGATCCCCAGACTTGTCGCGACGGCCCTCGGCGATGACCCGCTGGCGGGAGTCAACCGTTTGCTCGACACGATCGCGCCGACCGATGCGGGACCTGTCGAGAACTGGCAGATGGCCGCGCTGGCGGCCTGCCTCGATGGTCTCTGGCGTCACCAGATCGACGTGACCCGGCTCGCAGCCTCCACCGATTCCACGAACATTGTCGCCCGCACGCAGCGATTGTTTGCCGCGGCACGCGCGGCGGCCGGCGACGCCTCCGCCACGCTCGAGGACCGTCTCGCTTCGGCCGTCGTGCTGGGACGCGGCGCCGACCAGCAGGCAGCCGACCGCGCCTTGCTGGCCGCGTGGCTTGCACCGCAATCGCACGCAGACCTGCAGTCCGCAGCAATCGAAGCACTCGCCCGATTGCAGACCGACGACGTCCCCGGCCTGCTCCTCGAATACTGGCCGAGTGCCGCGCCTCAGCTTCGTGCGCGGATTCTCGAAACGCTGCTCTCTCGATCCGCGTGGACGGAAGCGCTGGTCGCCGCCCTCGCCGACGGCCGCCTGACCGCCGCCGACCTCGACGCCGCCTCGCGCCGGCGACTGACCGACAACTCCTCCGAAAAAGTACGGACCCGAGCCGCAGAACTGCTGGGGGCTCCCACGTCACCCGACCGCGACAAGGTCATGGCCAGTTACGAGTCCGTCTACAACCTGTCCGCCGATCCCAAGCGGGGTGCGGACGTCTTCAAGCAGCGCTGCGCTGCCTGCCACCAGCATCACGGCATCGGCACGAACGTCGGTGCTCAACTGAGCGCACTCTCCAACAAGACGGCCGACTTCCTCGTGACGGCCGTCCTCGATCCCAATCGTGCCGTCGAATACAAGTTCGTCGCGTACAACATTCTGGCTAAAGACGGTCGCGTGATCACCGGACTGATCGCCGACGAAAGCGCCTCCAGCCTGACGATCGCCAAATCGGACGGTACGCGCGATACGATCCTGCGTACTGAGGTCGAGGAACTCAAAGTTCCGGCAAGTCCTTCACATGCCCGAAGGCCTCGAAAAGGACCTGACCCTGCGGACCTCGCCGACGTCATCGCCTTCATCCAATCGCCTGAACCGCCGAAGCCGTAGCGTTCCGAAATGCCGGCACGCACGGCCTGCTCTCGATATCTTCGCCACGGCGTCGCCGTCACTCACCTTTCTTTTGCCACTCTGCCACTGTTCAACCGCCGCCAACAGCGGATCAACTCCACCGCCCCTGGAATCACGCGGCGGCCGCCACGGAAACCACCGATACTCCTTCGTGCTCGCTGATCTTGAGCGGCACCGGCCGCGTCAGCCGTCCCAGGAAAATCACCAGCGTCTTGGGCCATAGCTCACCGCCGGTCCGTTCCGAGCGGACCGCATATCGATGTTCGAACCGGAACTGCGGATCGATCTCGATCGCGTCCGCTGGAATTCCCGTCTCCTCCCACAACTCGCGCAGCGCGCATTGCAATTCGGTCTCACCCGGATCGAGGTGCCCCTTCGGCAGGTCCCAGCGCGTCGGATGCCGCATCAGCAGGAATTCGCGGAATGACTCCCCGCGCGTCACCAGCACGCCGCACGCTTTCAATTCCGACTTTTTCAGGTCCATTGTCCCCAGTCCATGGTCCAGTGTGCTACTAACGATCAGAAGTTTGCTTACTTGCGCAAGTTTTTCCCCGCCACCAACCAAGATCACGAGAGGATCTGGGCCACCGAGATCACCGAGGACACTGAGACGAAGAAATCTCTATTGAATTCTCGGTGACCTCTGTGATCTCGGTGGCAAGCCCCTTTTGGGTTGCGGCCATTGGCCGCGCTGGGCTTTTTCAATGTCCTACCTGACAATTGACAACGGACCAGGGACAAGAGACCAATACGCCGTGCTTCCCAGTTTACCCAAACTTTTCCGAACCTGGCTCATCCGGCGCGCCTGCATCGCCTGGCTCGGTGCCACGTTCGTGTTGGCTGTGGCCGCAGTTCTCTGGGGACTTCTCGCCCTGCTCGGCGACGGGCACAGCGCCGCAGTTGCCCACGGCCTCGTCTTGTTCGCCGCCGGTCTCTGGCTGATCTTGCTGGGGCGTCCTCGTCTTCCTGCTCAAGCGCATGGGAGCGGCTTAGTCGGGAGGGCGAGTGCTTTCGGGAGGGCGAGGCTCCCGCCGAGCCGCCTTCGAAGTGCGCCAGAAATCCGATTGAGCTTCCGCATGCCGAACGGGATTCGACCCGTCATCGTCATCCGCCCAGATGCCATCGTCGATTTGCCATCGCCTGCTCAGCGTAAAATCGGCAGATCACGATTCCATTCGGTGATGCCGATCAAATTCCGCTGTCCGCACTGCCGCCAGTTCCTCGGCATCTCGCCTGACCAGGCGGGTCAACTGTCCGACTGTCCCGCCTGCGGACGAACAGTTCGCGTGCCAAACCTCGACGGCACGGTCGCGCCCTGCCCGCCGCGAAGATTGATCCCCAGCCGACGCGTGCGCCGCGCAACTTCCCCCCCGCCATCGCTGACGGCCTGACCATGCTCCGGCCGACTTCGGGATCGGTTGCGACCTTCGCCCTCGCCCCCGCCGGGCAGCAACAACGATCACCTGGCCGCCGCCGCCCGTCGCGGTCGCCGCCGTCCCTGTGACGCCTGCTCGAACCTGGAACTCGTGCTGCCCGCGCCCCAAACGCCCACACCCGCGACGACAGCGCGATCTGGTTCCCAGCTCGCTGATCGACTTCGACCCCACGCCGCCGAAGTGACCGAACCTCGCCGCGCACGTCGTACCGGGTTTCCCAGAGAACTCCGCATTGCGGCGGTGGTCTTGATCGTCGCCATCATTTTCATGGCCGGGTTGCCGACTGGACGGCACGATGCTGCCGTTCCGGTCCGTCGACGACCGATCCTGGCCTTGCACGCCAGAACCGCGCTGCGTGTCCGCCGAAGCCGCCGCTCCCGTGGTGTTGCCGTCCAGCGCGTTCCTCTGCTCGCATCGGCGGCACGCTCTCCTGGCAGGCCGCCGACGGGCAAGCGCTGCTCCGGACAGCGCGCACGCATTATCGCCGTCCCTGAGCAGCCCCCCGGAGACCCGCCGCTGTCCGCGGCCGGATACCGCACCGGCGCCGTGTCGGTCGACCGCGAACGCGCCGTCGACGCCATCCGCAAACTGGGCGGCGATTATGCAATCGCTGACGCTCACGGCCGCTACGTGCTCCAGCTACCTGCCGGGCGTTATCAGATTCTGTTCCTGTCGCGGCATTTGTCGCGCAATTCAGAACAGCCGCTCGATCTCCACCTGAACAGCATCCTGGCCAGTTTTTTCGACCAGCCGCAAGGTCTCGTCGGCAGCGTGCTTGTTGAGTCGCAGGCGATCGAATTCGACGGCCGCCCCCGCGTTCTCGACCACGCATTCGGAAAGTAGTCGGTTGTTGGTTGTCGGTGGCTGAGGCCTGCCCCTTAGCCCTGGCCCCTCAACCCCTGGCTCTTCGCAAAACTGGACTTGGCGACTTTTCCGGACGGGGCGTATACTCCGCCCCCCTTGCGCCATTGGACGGCGCAAAGAACACAGGTTCGCGGGATGAAACCCATCAGACCTACGCGATCGCGCTGATCCACGGACGCCACATCCGTCCCAGCGCACGCCAGTGCACGGAGGCCACGCGTGAATACGATCCTGGTCGTCGGTGTCGACACCACTGTGGGGGCCAATTGCGCCGCCCGGCTCGCCGAACGGCAATCGGTCGTCGGTCTTTCGTCGCACAGCGGCGTGCAGATCGACGGTTGCGAAACGCATCTGTTCGATCTCGACAACCCCGCCGACGCCGAGGCGTGGCTGTCCGATGCCCGCCCCGAGCGCGTCCTGTACTGCGGCCCCGAATCCCGCTCGTGCTGGGATCCCGAGACCGCCGCATCCCTGAATGCCGGCAGTGCAGCGGCCGCCGGACGCTGGGCCGCCGCCACCCAGGTCGCCGCCGTCCCGTTCACGTTCATTTCTTCCGACGCCGTCTTCACCGGCCCCTGGATCTTCCACGACGAAGACAGCCTGGCCGTCTGTCGCTCCCCTGAAGCCACCACGATTCGCAACGCCGAGAAGCTGGTCCGCGACGCCGGGGGAGAGTCCCTGATCATCCGCACCAACGCGTTTGGCTGGGCGCCGACCTCTGAGGGAGGGTGGATCGAGCGGCTCCTCGGCAGCATCGAGGACCGCCGCACACTCGACTGCGACTGCATCCGCCACGCAACGCCGATCCTGGCCACCGACCTGGCCGAGATCATCGACCGCGCCTGGCAGGAAGGCCTCATCGGCACGTATCACATCGCCGGCGCCGAGCGCGTCAGCCCCATGCTGTTCGCCCAGCGACTTGCCGACCAGTTTGATCTCCCCTGGCTCACGCTTCGCCGTGAGCAGACCCTCGTCGAACTGCCGCAGGGATTCGGCGCGGGCGAGACGTCGCTGCAGACGAAGAAGATCCGCAAGGCCCTGTGCGTCGCCATGCCGATGCTCAGCGAAGGCTTGAAACGCCTGCAGGCGCAGCGCACCGGCGAGCAGCCGACGGAGGCCGCCCCGTTGACGGCCCGTGTCGCCTGACGCATATCGGCCACAGTCGCTGTTGAACTTTCATGCTGACTAGCGGCGCCCGTCAGGAAGCGGTCGTACCGGATTTCGCTCCCTCACGGTCGCGGCAAGTATAAGTTTGCCTCATTGGTTGCGGCCGAAGGCCGCGCTGGCTGTATCGTGGACCGGTCTGCGCTCGGGTGGACCGGTCCGGCCCTGCTACGCACTGGGAAGACAATGAGACGCTTCGTTGTGGTCCTGCTGACGGCCAGCCTGATCGTCGCACTCGCGACTGCGGCCGCTCGGCCGACGAATTTCCTGTTACGGGACGCCGTCCAATAAATGACGAGGAACTCGGTTACTGGCTCCGTGCACTGCAGGTCCATCGGTTTTCTACATGGCCGCCGGGAGACCGACCTCCGCCTTCGCTGGGAGCTGACTGCGCTGAAGTCACCGCTGCCTGCAAGCGGCTCGGATCGATCCCTCTGGCGAATGCCCCACGGAACATGCGGACCACCTTCGCGTCCTCCCCTATCCGGGGGGCCGGCACCCGCAGTTGGATTCCTCGAAGGGGCCATCGATCCGCAACGGGAGACCAAGGTCAGCGTGTTCACTCCCTGGCAGCCGGCCGACCACTCCCGGGCCGATTACGTCGTCGTCGATGTCCCGGAAGCGATCTGGTCGAACCTTGGCCTGACGTATCTCGCGCATACGCACGTGCCAACTCTGTGGACCAAGGCCGGCGTCGCACTCCCCGCGCTCGAATGGTCGCGCCACGACGACGGCACGTACACGCTCGAGCGCACACTGCCCAACGGCATCGCCTTCAGCACGCAGATTGTCCCGCACAAAGACCACGTCGCGATGCAGATCACGCTGACGAACGGCACCGCAGCCACACTCAGCGACCTGCGGGTCCAGAACTGCGTGATGCTCAAATCGGCCGAGGGGTTTAACGAACAGGACAACGACAACAAGGTCAGCCGCCAGCCTTATATGGCAGCCCGTAATGTGAGCGGCGATCACTGGATCGTTACCGCCTGGAAGCCGAACCACCGCACCTGGGCGAATGCCAAGTGCCCGTGCCTGCATTCCGATCCGAAGTTCCCCGACTGTCCTGCGGGCGAGTCCCGCACCATCCGCGGCTGGCTGTCGTTCTATGAGGGAGGCGACATTGACGCCGAATTCGACCGCATCGAAGCGTTGAAGTGGTGGGTGCCTGCGGTGACGCCCTGAACGCAAAAAAAGAGCAGCCCGGCTGCCGATACAGCAGCCGGGCTGCGAAGCGAACGGAAGCGTCTCGCGGAGCGAGACGTCTGCTGATTACAGCCCTTCGTTCCGAATCCGGATCACCTGGCCCGGTTTTTCGGTGGCGCCTTCCTTCTTCGTACCGATCACGGTGATGTACGCCCCACGCTGATCGAAGGCGATCGCCGTCGGCTTGTCGAGCGACGCCACTTTTCGCGTCGTCACCTTGTCGCCGTCGATCGTCAATTCGAACAGGCCGCCGTCGGCGGTGTTCATCCACGCAAAATCGGTCGCATACAGCTTGCCGGTCGTCGGACTGTAGGCCAGACCCGTGATGTCGTTCAGTCCGGTCTGGTAATTGTGCAGCAGCTTGCCGGTCTTTGGATCGTAGATCGACAGCAACGAGTCACCGGGATTGTTAATCTCGCCCATCTGACCGACGACAAGGTTGCCGCTCTTGTCGACGGTCAGCGCGACCGGCGCATCGACATTGACCGCTTCCTTGGTGGCGATCGCGCGGGTGAGCTCACCCGGATGACCGTCCTTGATCTCGGACTTGACGATCCAGCCCTTGGTGTCGTCGCCATTCGCCGTGGCGAAGATCGCTCCGGCAGCCACGACGACGCCGTAGTAATTTCCTTCCGCCTGATTCTTGTCATTCGGTCCCAGGGGGCCGAGCGTATACTCGGCCGAATCCGCCTTCGCCGGAGTCGTCGGCGGTGTCTCTTCGATGTCGTAGACCAGAATCACTTCATCGACGTCTTTGCGGCTGCCGTCGGCAACAATCAGATGTCCTTCGTCCATGAACGCCAGCCCCAGCGGACCGATGTCGAACATCGGCCCCTTGCCGTAAATGTCGCTCGGGAATCCGGTAATTTCCGCAGTCCGCTGGAAGCGGCGACGTCCCCCCTGACCCTGGCCCTGCGCGTTGGGATCCCGGTGCAGCCGCGTGACGCCGGTGCGATCCGCGATGAAGACGTCGCCCGTCTTGGGGTGGACGGCAATCCCGGTCGGATTGTCGAAGTTCTCCGCGACGACGCGGGGCTGAGTCGGGTCGCGGTTTTGTGCGGCGGCCTGCGCCGCGAGGCCCGTCACGGCGACAAGGCTGAGCGCGGCAATGCGGATGGGGGTCATGTCTGGCTCCTGTCGTTAAGGTTGATCGGCGTCGTCCCGACGGGAAAACCTCCGCTCCGCCGGAGTCGATGGCTGCGCAGTCGAAAAAGGCCGGCAGGGAACAGTCATCGTAATCCGCTGACGCGCGAATGCAAACCGGGCAGTATTCCAACCTACTTCGGCAGCTCCGGCGGCGTGTGCGCCGGATAGCTCGCGCTGGACAGCCCCTCCTGGAGGACCGTGAGGAG
>JAXMBS010000042.1:0-49140 GCA_046349775.1 Planctomycetaceae bacterium
GACGACCGGGACACCGATCAGGCACCAGTCGAAGAACTGCAGCTGGATGCCGAGATCGTCGCGGATCCGCCCGATCCCGATGATGTTCGGCGGCGTCCCGACGGGCGTCGCCAACCCGCCGATCGACGCGGCGAACGACGTCATCAGCATCAGTCCAGTGGCAAACCGCGGATGCACCACTGGCGCTGCGCCGGCCCGCGGCGCGTAGAGAAAGTTCACGAGCGACAGGCCGATGGCGTACATCATCGCCGTCGTCGCGGTGTTGGAGATCCACGCTGAAATCGTGGCGGTCGCGGCGCCAAAGGCGAACAGGATCCGGCTCGGTCGCGCACCGACCCAGTCAAGAGACAACGCCGCATAGGCCACGCGCTTGTCGAGCCCGTGCAGGAAGATTGCCCGCGCGAGCATGAACGATCCGATGAACAGGAAGATCAGTGGATCGGCAAACGGGGCGAAGACCTCCTTCGCCGGGGCGACCTGCAGGACGACGCAGGCCGCCGGCCCCAGCAGGGCTGTCATCGGCATCGGCAGCGCTTCGCTGACCCACAGCACGACGACCGCTGACATGACGGCCGCCAGGCGATGTTGCGGCGCGTCCAGATCCAGCGGCGAAAACAGCACCACGACGAATGCGAGCGGCGCCAGCACGGCGCCCGCGCGCATTCGCCAGCGTTCAAAAGCGAGTTCCAGGGGAGAGAGTGCTTCGGGCTGCATGGCCAGAGAAGAAAAGCGGTCGGCAACGGCGGCGTTGTAGGATAGCAAGAGTCGGCCAGATTGCGTCGATTGCTTGCGAACCGGCGCCCAGGCAACGAGACTCGTCGCGGTCCGACAGCGTATGGCCGGGAACCGCAGGGGACCGCCTTGTGGTTGCGGCCGACAGGCGACGTCAGGAGACACCGTATGCTGCAGCGATGGCTGAGGGCGACTTTGGCAGTGTTGTCAGTAACGACCCTTGTGAGCGTAGGGCAGGCTGAACCAATTGCGCCGATCGAGCGCGTGCTCCCGCCGCGCGGCATCACCCTCGATCCGGCTGTGCGCGCGCCGTTGCAGGAGCGCCTGCGGCTGGTCGAAGATCGATTCCGACCGCATACGGGCCATGCGCTGGCGCCGGACGTCGAGATCTTGCTCACAGCGGTACAGTCCGCCCTCAAGTTCGACGAGTTCTACAGCGAGGATGACGCCGGTCGTGCGCTGGAACTGCTCAACACAGCCGGCACGCGCGTGGACGCGCTGCAGGCCGGTACGGCCCCCTGGACGGAAGCGCGCGGCCTGCTCGTACGCGGGTATCGTTCGTCGATCGACGAGTCGGTCCAGCCGTATGGACTGGAGATTCCGGACGATATCGATCTGACCAGGCCAGTCCCGCTGTACGTCTGGCTGCATGGCCGCGGCGACAAGACGACCAATCTCCAGTTCCTTTACCAGCGACAGAAGCAGCCGGGCCAGATCGCGCCGGCGGGGGCGATCGTGCTGCATCCGTTTGGTCGGCATTGCCTCGGTTACAAATCCGCCGGTGAGATTGATGTGCTCGAGGCGGTCGCGCACGTCGCCTCGCAGTACCCCATCGATTCCCGGCGGATCGTCCTGATGGGCTTTTCGATGGGGGGTGCCGGCTGCTGGCACATCGGCGCGCATTACCCCGATCGCTGGGTCGCCATGAGTCCCGGTGCGGGCTTCGTAGAGACCGCCAGGTATCAGAATATCAATCCGGACGACGTGGTCTGGTACGAACGTTCGCTGTGGGGGATGTACGATGTTCCGGACTATGTGCGGAACCTGTTCAACCTGCCGGTCGTCGCCTACAGCGGCGAGACCGACAAGCAGATTCAAGCCGCACAGATGATGGAAGCGGCATATGCGGCGGAGGGACAGAAGCTCGATCACCGCATCGGACCGGGGATGGGGCATAAGTATGCTCCCGAGACTCTGGCCGCGATTCTGGAGAGCCTCAAAGCGGATTGCGATCGCGGTCTGAACTCGTCGCCAAGACGGGTGACGCTGCAGACGCGGACGCTGCGGTACCATCGCGTGCATTGGGTCGATGTGCAGCGACTGCAGGAGCACTGGCAGGATGCGCGCATCGATGCGGTGCGTGCCGACGATGGCTCACTGAACATCAGCACCCGCAACGTTACGGCACTGCGGCTGAAACCAGAGAACCTGAACGAAAGTGTCCCCGTAACGATCGACGGCCAGACGCTGACTGTCGCGCCGGTATCGTCGGGCGGCGATGCCCTGCGATCGGTGTCGCTGGTCCGGCAAAACGGCCTGTGGAGCGCCGGCGCATTGGATGCACAGGCGATCGCCAAGCAGCCGGGACTCCAGGGACCGCTCGATGATGCGTTTCTCGAGCCGTTTCTCGTTGTCGTTCCATCGGGGCGTTCGCCGCATGCCGGCGTGCAGGCGTGGGTCGAGTTTGAGCAGCAGCATTTTCTTGACCGCTGGGAAGCGCTGTTCCGCGGGCGGGCGCGCGTGAAGCGCGACACCGATGTCACGACCGAAGACATGAGCCGATATCATCTCATTCTGTGGGGCGATCCGACCTCAAACGCGGTGCTGAAGCGTATTGCCGATCGACTGCCGATTCGCTGGTCCTCCGACGCCATCGCGATTGGCGACAAGCCGTTCGCTGCCGCCGGTCATGTGCTGACGATGATCTATCCCAATCCGGATGCGCCAGGCCGGTACGTGGTGCTCAACAGCGGGCCGACGTTTCGGGAAGGTCACGATCGCACGAATTCGCTGCAGAACCCAAAGCTGCCGGACTGGGCGGTGGTCGATCTGTCGCAGCCGCCGGATGCAATTGCGCCAGGACGAATCGCGGCGGCCGATTTCTTTGATGAGCAGTGGCAATTGCGGCGCCGGCCATAGATCAAGGCGTCGGTTTTCGCTCGGCGGCGCGGCCGCTAGGCTTCGCCGGATCGTAATTTGGATTCGGCGCGGGGAACTGAGCGCCGACTTGCAGTTGCCAGGCGTGGAGTTCGTCGGCCAGGTTCGATTCGCGTTGCGGCGCTTTGCCGACCAGATTGAACTGCTCGCTGAGATCGTGGGCGAGATCAAAGACTTCCACGAGCCTGTTCTCCTGCCACTCGATCAGCTTCCAGTCGCCGCGGCGGATGGCGGCCCCCGGGGCGCCCCCCTGATTGCCGTAGTGCGGGTAGTGCCAGTACAGCGCACGTTCCGGCAGGGATTTTCCCTTCAGCAGCGGAACGAGGCTGAGTCCGTCGAGCGTCTGGCCGGGTTGCGGCGATGAGCCGGCGACTTCCAGCAGCGTCGGGAAGAAGTCGGGGCTGCTGACAGGGGTGCGGATGATCGTGCCGGCCTGGACAACGGCCGGCCAGCGGACGAGCAGCGGCTCGCGGATGCCCCCTTCGTAGAGCCAGCCTTTGCCGCCGCGCAGCGGGATGTTTGACGTCGGCCAGCCTTCGCTGGTCGATAGTCCGCCGTTGTCGCTGGTGAAAATCACGACCGTATTGTCGCTCAAGCCGAGTTCGTCGAGTTTGGCCAGCACTTTGCCGACAGCGAGGTCCAGCGCTTCGACCATCGCCGCATAGACGGCATGGTTCTGGACAAGCCGCACGTCCCGCTCGTGTTCGCGGTCCCAGCGTTCGGTGACTTGCAGTCGGGCGCGCTTGTCTGCGTACTTCTTCTCCAAGTCGGCACGGGCCATCAGCGGCGTATGAACATCGTAGAAGCAGAAGTACGCGAAAAAGGGTCGCTCCTGATGGGCCTCAATGAACTTCACCGTTTCGGTCGCGAGCCGATCGGGGAGGTGTTCGCCCGGAGGACCATCGGCCAGACGCGGATTGCCGTAGGGGGAGAAGTACTTATTGCCGCCGTACGGGCCTCCCTTCTCGGTGCCGCCGAGGTTGAAGTCGAAGCCCTGGTTTTCCGGCCACCAGCCTTCCGGTCCGAGGTGCCACTTGCCGGCGAAGAACGTGGCGTACCCGGCGGCTTTCATGGCCTTCGCCAGGGTGGGGGCATCGAGGGACAGGCGATCGCGGTACGCCGCCGGGAGCAATTTGGTGTTGCGCTTCCAGTCCTCCGGCGCGGCAGCGCCGATGTAGTCGGTGATGCCGGTGCGCTGCGGCCACTGGCCCGTCATGATGCTGGCGCGGGTCGGCGAGCAGACGGGGCAGGCGGCGTACGCGTCGGTGAAGCGTACACCGTCCCGCGCAAGCTGATCCAAATGAGGCGTCTCGTAGAACGTGCTGCCGTAGCAGCCGAGATCGCGCTGACCGAGGTCATCGGCGACGAACATGACGATGTTCGGCGGCGCGGCGACAGCGGATGCCAAGCTGGCGAGACCGATCAGCAGGGACGCGAATCGTGCGAGCATGGAAGTCCTGGACGTTTGATGACGGCCATTGTGGGATGTAGGCAACGGGGCGTGAAGAGCGCGCGTAAATGATGCGCCGACTGTTTGACAGGATTGCAGGCGAATTGTCGCAGCGCCGGGCAACCGATAGAGTGACTGAGCGTGCGGAGGCACTGTCCGCCGCCGCCAAGTGCAACACGGGGTGTCGATGATTTCTGTCGCTCAACTCACGAAGGTGTTCGGTCAACAGACGGCAGTCGACGCGCTCACGTTCGACATTCCGGCCGGGCAGATCGTCGGATTCCTCGGGCCGAACGGCGCCGGAAAATCGACGACCCTGAAAATCCTGACCGGGATGGTTCAGCCCACCAGCGGCAGCGCGACGGTGTGCGGGTTCGACCTGAGCCGGCAGACCCTGGAGGTCAAACGGCACGTGGGATTCGTCCCCGAGTCCGGCGCGGTGTTCGAATCACTGACCGGCCTGGAATATCTGGAGATGGTCGCGGCGCTGTACGGCATTCCACGCGAGGCGGCGCGCGAGCGGATCAGGCAGTTCCTGGCCTTCTTCGATCTGAGCTTCGAAACGCTGACCGAGAAACTGCTGGGCGCGTATTCGAAGGGGATGCGCCGGAAGGTGGTGATCACGGCCGCCCTGCTGCACAACCCGCCGGTCGTGTTCTTCGACGAACCGCTGGACGGACTGGACGCGAACGCGGCGGTCGGGTTCAAAGCGCTGATCCAGACGCTGGCCCGCGAAGGGAAGACGATCGTCTACAGCTCGCATATCCTCGACGTCGTCGAGCGGGTGTGTCACCGGGTGATCATCATCGACAAGGGGAAACTGCTGCTGGACGGAAAACCGGACGAGCTGGTCGCGGCCCACGACGCCGGCACTCTGGAGCGGCTGTTTACGCAGATGACCGGCGGCGGGGAACTGGAACGGCGCGCGGAAGTCTTTGCCAAGACGTTCATGGACCCGGGGGCGCCGGACGGTCAAGCGCCATGACAACCGAACTGCGATCCGCGAATGGACGGCCCCCATCGGCGGCCGCCGTCCTGCGGCAGCTGTTTTTGACGCTGTTTCTGCGAGGACACAGTGCGCGGGGACTGCAGAAATCGACGGCGCCAAAATCCGTCGCGCACAAGCTGGCGGGAGTGCTGCTGATCAACGCGCTGTTCGGGATGATGGCGATCCTGCTGCGCGGGCAGTCGGTGTTCCTGCTGAGTGCCTATCTGCACGGGCTGTCGCTGATGTTCCTGGGAATGTTCGTGGCCTCCTCTGCCGGGGAAGTGCTGTTCAATCGCGAGGAAGCGGACATCCTCATGCATCGGCCGATCGAGCCCCGCGTGCTGCTGTGGGCGAAGGTGCGCGTGCTGGTCGAGGTCTCGCTGTGGCTGGCCGGTTCGCTCAATCTGGCGGGGACAATCGTCGGCGCCAGCGCGACGGATGCGGGTTGGCTGTATGTGCCGGCCCACGCCGCATCGATGGCGCTACAGGCACTGTTCTGCACGAGCGGCGTCGTACTGCTGTACCAGCTGTGTCTGCGCTGGTTCGGCCGCGAACGGCTGGACGGGCTGATGACGACCGCCCAGGTGCTGCTCTCGATTGCGGCCGTCCTGAGCGGCCAGTTGCTGCCGGAGATCATGAATTTCTTCGGGAACGGGGCGAAAGCGACGGGCGTGCGCTGGTGGGCGTGGCTGCTGCCGCCGGCATGGTTTGCGGGCGTTGATGACGCAATTGCCGGGAGCCGATCTGCAGAATCGTGGCTGCTGGCGCTCGTGGGCTGCGGCCTCACAACGGTGATGTTGTGGATGGCATTCGGCAAACTGGCGCAGGACTTTGAAGCCGGGCTGCAGGTGTTGAACGAAAACGTCGGCCGAGTGCGCGGGGCGCGCGGGCAGCGGCGGCTCGACCGGTTATTAGACGTGCCGCCACTACGGTGGTGGCTGCGTGATCCCCGAGAGCGGGCCGCGTTTCTGCTGACAGCGGCGTATATCGTGCGTGACCGCGACACGAAATTGCGCGTGTATCCGGCGCTGGGGCCGTTTCTCGTGCTGCCGGTGGTGTTCCTGGTTCGCGAGGGGACATCGCGCGGCGGCCCAGGGGACGGTTTCGGCCTTGCGTTCTCCAGTGCGTATGTCGGAGTTGTGCCGCTGATGGCCGTGCACCTGCTGCAGTTCTCGCAACAGTGGCGGGCGGCCGACATCTTCCGGGCAGCATACCGCTGACCGGACCGGCGGCCCCTCTGTCACGGCGCCTGGAAAGCCGTGCTGTGCCTGTTGACGTTGCCGCTGGTCTGCGTGTTTGTGGCCAGCGCTGGGTGTTGAAACACGACCTCTCGCAAATGCTGCTGCTGTTGCCGGGGATCATCGTATTGCCGCTGGTGGCGCTGATCCCGAATCTGAGAGGGGGCGCGGTGCCGCTGTCGCAGCCGATCGAACAAGCCAAAGCCGCGTCGCGCGGGTGACGATGTTCGTCACAATGATGGCGACGATGGCGCTGTCCGGAGTGGCGATGGCTGCCTGGCACCTCGGATGGCTGGCGCCGTTTCTGGTGCTGGAGTCGCTCGCCGTCGGAATCGCGTACGTGTTCGTGCGGCGAACCATCGCTGCCGCCGGATGGAAAGAGATCGATTAAGCGACCTGGCCGTGAAACGTGCCATTGCCGACGCGGACGATGCGGTCGAAATGGAATGTTCTTCGTGGGGAGAGCCGCTAGAATCGAGGGACAAGTGCCGCCACTCCCGGGCCGATCGGTCCCGGCGGCAGCGCTCGCGGAGGACGTCACAGACTTTGGATGAGGACCGCTGATGTCGGACCCCCGTCTTGTGCGGCGTCTCGAGGCCGTTTCGTACCGACAGCGCCGGCTGGCGCGGCTGCGGTGGCTGACCGGCGTGTTTGTGGCGATCGCTGCGGGGTGCGTGCTGCTGCGTGCCGTTTCACTTCCGATTTCGCTGTGGTGGACGCTGAGCGGACTGGCGATCGTCCTCATTTGCGGCCGTTGGCTGCACCGAGCGCGCGAGTCGGACGAACGGACTGCCGCAGCGGCGATCGAGCAGCGTTATCCGGAACTCGACTCGCGACTGCTGACGGCGCTGGGACAAGAACCCAGCGAGCCGGGTCATACGTACGGCTATCTCCAGGAACAGGTGCTGTCGAGCACCGTTGAGCACGCGCGGCGACATCCGTGGTCTGAGGTTGTGCCGACCGGTCGGCTGCGCGCCTGGCAGACGGCCGAGTTGGCGGCGCTGGCGGCGTCCCTGGCGGCTGCGGTGTGGGTCTCGCGCGGCGGGAGTGCCGACAGCACGGCTTTGCCGGCGGATGTTGCTGGTGTCGCGGGCAGATCGGTGACTGGCGTCGTTGTCGAACCGGGCGATACCGAAGTCGAGCGCGGGCGAACCTGATCGTGACCGCGCGATTCGGCGGCGACCCCGTCGAGCGCGTGCTCGTGACGACCGACGCGGCTGGCAGCGAGCAGCGGCCCCGCTGTCGCAGAGCCTCGACGATCCGCTGTTCGGCGGCGCATCCCGGAAATTCCGTCCGATCTCACGTACCGCGTCGAATCGGACGCCGGCAGTTCCGACGATTTCCGAATCACGACCTTCGAGTACCCCGCGTTGCTGCGGGCGGATGCGATTATCCTGCCGGAGTATTCCGGGAGCGCGCTGAGCAGCGCATCGAGGACGTGCGGCGAGTCAGCATCTATCGGGGTTCAACGCTGACACTGGAATGCCGGTTCAACAAGCCGCTGGCCACGGCCGCGCTGCAGCCCAGGCACGGCGAGCGACTGGCGTTTGGTCCGTTTGCGCCGGCCGCCGACACGGAGGACGATCCCGACGACGTTGTCGCCGCCGTGACGTGGCAACCGGCCGAATCGCAGACGCTCGAACTCATCCTGACGGACGACGCCGGGCGCGGGCTGCGCGATCCGGTCGAGTTCCACATCGAGGTGCTGCCGAACCGGCCGCCGGAACTGACCGCCACGTTCCCCTCGCGTGACGTGCAGGTTTCACCGCTGGAGGAAGTCGCGCTCGAGGCCACCGCGTGGGATGATTTCGGCCTTAAGGAATACGGCGTCGTCGTGCGGATGCCAGACGGCAAGGAGCAGACAATTCCATTGGGCGACGACACCGGTGCGGCGGCGACCGAGCAGGGCTCGGAAGCCAAGTTGTCGCACCTGCTGGAGCTCGAGAAGTTGTCGCCTCTGGCTCGCGATCTGCTGTCGTACAGTTTCTATGCCGATGACCTCGATGCGAACGGCGCGGTGCGGCGGACGTTTGGCGATGTATTTTTCGCGGAGGTGCGGCACTTTGACGAGGAGTACCGGGAGCGGAAGGGGCAGGGAGGCGGCGGCGGACAGGCGCTTGGCGGGCAGCAGAACCCGGCGCAGCAATTGGTCGACCTGCAACGGCAGATTGTGATCGCCGCGTGGAATTCGTTCCGGGCGTGGCCTGCCGAGAAGGTTGGAGAGCAGCTCTCGAAATACCGGGACGCGACGAAGGTGCTGATCGAATCGCAATTGGCCGCGCAGGAACAGTTGGCCGAACTTGCCGCCGAATTGCAGGACGCCGCCGCGCAGCAGCATGCTGCATTGGCCGACGAACACATGACCGCCGCGCACGAACAGTTCGCACGGGCGGAGAAAGAGGGTTCGGCCGAGCCGCTGACGCCGGCGCGAACGGAATCGCAGTCCGCGTACCAGGAACTCCTGCGACTGCGGGATCGCCTGCACGTGGTGCAGCAAGCCCAAGCCGGCGGAGGAGGAGGGGGGGCGGCGGCGGCCAGATGGATCGCCAGTTGTCGCAACTGGAACTGCGCAATGACCGCAATCGTTACGAGACCGAGCGGCAGGCTCCGGAGGCCCGCGCCGCTCAGGGGCGGGAACAACTGCAGGCCCTCAATCGGCTGCAGGAACTGGCCCAGCGGCAGGCTGATCTCAACAAGCGGATCAAGGAGCTCGACGACCGCCGGCGGCCAAGAATGACCAGGAACAGGAGGAGATCGAACGCGAGCTGAAGCGCTGCGCGACGAACAGCAGGAACTGCTGCGGGACGCAGACGAATTGCGCGGCGAGATGCAACAACCGCAGAACCAGCGGCAGATGGCGGACTCGCGACGGCAACTGGAGCAGACCCGTTCGGACCTGCAGCGGGCATCGGAGGCGCTGGAGGCGGGGCAGGCGTCGCGGGCGCTGACGGCGGGCACGCGGGCACAGCAGCGGCTGGAAGAAATGAAGAAGAGTTCCGCCGGCGTTCGGCAGGCTCTTTCGACGAAGCCGTCCGCGATCTGCAGCGGGATGCGAGGAACTGGCGGACCGGCAGCGGGCGATCGGCCGGGGAACTGGAGCATCCGGAAGCGCCCCGGCCGACGGGGGGCGTCCCACATTGCGCGACAGCGATCGCCGGGAGGAAGTGGGACAATCGCTGGCTGGAAACAGCAACAGCGGTTGAAATCGCTCATGGACCGGATGCGCGATGTCGTGCAGCAGTCCGAGGCAAGCGAACCGCTGCTGTCGCAGAAGCTGTACGACGCGATCCACAGGTCGCGCAGAGTCAGCCCGACGAAACGCTGCGGATGGCACAGGAACTGTTGCGCGCAGGTTTATCAAGGAGGGGACAGAAGCCGAGGAGTTGGCGCGCGGCGCCATCGAACGGCTGGAGCAGGGCGTGAACAAAGCGGCGGAAAGCATTCTGGGGGACGAACTGAAGACGCTGCAGCGTGCCCGGGCACAGGTGGCCGATCTGGCGCGCGCACTGGATGACGAACTGGCGCAGTCCGATCCGCGGGCCACGCGCAGCGGCGAGCGCGGCGCGGGGAACGAGTCAGAGGGTCAGCCCGGCGCCTGACCATCGCAGCCTTCTCAAGATAACGCTGAGCGTCCCCAAGCAGGCGAGGGGAGCAAGCCCGGGCAACAGGCCGGCGAGGGAGATCGAACCGGCAACGGAGCAGGGAGCAGCCGCGCGGATCAGGCCGATCGTGACGAGCAACAACAGGGGGGTCGCGGTTCGCCGCCGGAAACCGGTCAAGGTGGCGAGGGTTCGCAATCGGAATCGAGCCCGCAAGACGGTCAGCAGCAGGCTGAGACGCCACGTGGCGAGCAACAAGGTTCCGGCCAGCAGCAAGGATCCGGCAATGAGCCCGGCCAACAACCGTCGGAGAGCCGTTCGCCAGGTCAAGGGGGCGGTCAGGGGCAGCGTTCGGGAAATCGCAATCAAGGCGGTGGCCGTGCCCAGCCGGGCGTCGAAGACTCGCCATCCCAAGGCGCAGCGCTGGCCAATCTGTTTCAGACGGGGGGCCAGGAAGCAGCCGGCACGAATACCGGCGGACAGCCCTTGACCGGGCAGGACTTCACCGGCTGGTCCGATCAGCTTCGCGAAGTGGAGGAGATGCTGTCGCTGCCGGAGCTGCGGGCGCAGGCGGGCGCAATTCGCGAACGCGCCCGCGACGTGCGGCGAGAGTTCAAACGCCACTCCAAGACGCCCGACTGGAACCTGGTACGAACCGAAATCTACGGTCCGCTGCTGGAACTGCAGACGCGGGTGGCAGAGGAAATTGCGCGTCGGCGTCCGCAGAATGACCTGGTGCCGATTGATCGCGATCCGGTTCCGGAGCAATACTCGGAACTCGTTCGCGAGTACTACGAGAAGCTGAGCCGCGCCCGCCGGCCATGAGTCCGCGTCCCACATCCCCGAATTCCCCGGGCGACGGCGCCGCATCTGCGCGCGACGACGCGTCCGATCCGAACGACCTCGCGGACCTGCGGGAGCGGCTGACGTACATCGGCCGCATCGCCTGGCGCGAAGCCCAGCTCACTGCACGGGCCGTGTGGGCGCAATCGCGGAGGCTGCTGCTGTTCGGCAAATCGTGGTGGACGTCGCGGCGGCTGGAAGCAAAGACGCTGGCGGCGCAGATCGCCCTGGGGGAACGGCTGGTCGAAGTCGATCTGGGAGACGCGGGGCTGCGGGCCCGGCTGGCGGAACTTCGCGAGAGAAGGAAGAGCTTTGCCGCGGCGAAGGAATCGACGCGGGGGATCGACGCGGAGATCCGCGGACTGTGCGCCCGGCTGGCGGAGCCGTTTTTGGAGTCGGCGAAGTCGCCGCCGGCCGTGGAAGAACAGCATCGGCAGGCGCTCTCGCTGCGGATGGAGATCGCAAATCGGCGCGCGCGGCAGACGGAGCGGCGCGCGGCGCTGTTTCCCGACGATGCCGGAATGCGGATTCGCACGGCGATCGGCGTCGGGCTGGCCGTGATATTTCTGTGTCTGATCGGCTCGGCACTGTTTCGGGACCGGAGCGCGGCGGGCTACCTGCTGCCTGCGAAGATTGATCTCGAGAGTCTGCAACCGCTGGCGTCGTTTCCGATGCCAACGGACTTGCCGGCAGATGGCGCGGGTGCGGTCAAGCGGGAGTTCGAGGTCGGGGCGGACCGTTTCCTGCCGGCGCGAAAGGTGTCAGTGACGTTCGTGAACGGCAAACCGGACGGGGAAGTGCGCAGCGTGTCGGCTGACGGAAAAGTGATCTCGATCGAGCACTACCGGAACGGAGTGCTCAACGGTCTGCGGCAGCGCTTCTATCCAAATGGAGAAAGATTCAGCGAACTGCGATTCGACAATGGAGTCGCACAGGGGACCGAGTATGTGTACTTCCTCAACGGGCTCCTGGCTTCGAAGACGGACATCATCGACGGCTTGCCGCACGGCACGTCGGAAATTTATTTCGATAATGGGTTCCCGTGCGTCAGGTCGCCCTACGTTGGGGGGCTGTTGGACGGCCAGCGATCGCACTATCGGCCAGATGATGTGTGTTTTGCGATTGTGACCTGGAGCGAAGGGAAGCTTGTGTCGCAGCAGTTTCTGCAATTGGAAGTGACGTCAGCGGACGTCGCGGAGATTCAGCGCCGCGGGGAGTTTTCGACGCGGCTGGTCGATCACTGGGAGTAGGGGAAGATCCAGGGACGGCGATTGGGTGGCACACCCCTGCTGGCAGCGAAAGTCATGGCGAAGGTGAGGACGGGTCCTGAGTCCTGTCTCCAAAGCCACAGAGAGTGATCTTGACCGATTCGGTCCACGTCGCGCATCAGCGGCCGACGCGCTGGCCGTAGGAATCGCGCTCGGGGGCGGCGGAGTCGCCGCGGATGGCGGCGAAGGTCTGGTGGCAGGCGCGGATCATGTACTCGAAGTCGTTGCCGGCCTGCAGCCACTGTGTGCCCAGGTCGATCAGAAACTTCGCGAATTCGGGATTCGCCCCGAAGCCTGAGCCGATGAACTTGCCGGCCTGCCGCGCCTTCGTGCAGACGGTCCGCATGGCCGCGGCCACGTCCGGATGCGTCACGTCGCCGAGCCGGCCCATCGAACCGGACAGGTCCTGCGGACCGAGGACGAGCGAATCGAGGCCCTCCAGTTTCACGACCTCGTCCAGCTCCGCCACCAGCTCCTTCGTTTCGACCTGCGCCACGACGAACAGGTCGCGGTTCGCCTGCTGCAGGTAGGCCTGCTGTTCCAGCCGCCCGTACTGCATCGGCCGCCGCGGGCCGAACCCGCGCGTGCCCATCGGAGGATAGCGGCACGCCGAGACGAACGAGGCGACTTCCTTCGCCGAATACGACCGCGGCAGGATGATCCCCTCGGCGCCGGAATCGAGGACGCGCTTGATCCAGGCGACGTCGTTGTTGGGGATCCGCACGATCGAGGCGCAGCCGCCGGCCCGCGCCGCCATGAGATGACCGAGCATGGACTCGGTCGTCATGGCGTTATGTTCCAGGTCGATCCAGACGAAATCGACGCTGGGGGCGATGGCCTCGGTGACGGCCGGATCGGTCACGGAGATTCCGCAGCCGAGAACGATCTGTCCGGCGCGAAGTTTTTCGCGCATTTTGTTGATGTGGGTGCTGATCATGGAGAGCTTCCAGCGGTCAAGGGTTGTCGGTCATCGGTTGTCGGTTCTTCCCCTGAATCCCGACTCCTGAATCCTCTCTCTCTCAGCCGCACACGGCCTTATTCAGCCGCGGCATGAGTTCTTTCGCGAACAGTTCCATGCTGCGGAGCCAGGACGGTTTGTCGTCCCAGTCATAGCTCATCAGGACGAGAGTGCCGAACTCGCCGGTCTCCTCGATCAACCGCAGCAGGCGCTTCAGCACTTCGTCGACGTCGCCGGCGATGATCTGCTCGGACATCAAGTAGTCGAGCTGGCACTGGGAATCGGGCATGTCGAGGTCGCGCTTGTAGATGCGGCGGCCGAGACCCTTATCGAACAGCCCGCCGATGTACTGATAGTTGCGGCCGAGCGAGTTCGTGCGGGTGCGCTTCACGGCCTCGGCGGTCGTATCGGCGATAAAGATCGAGCGGGCGACCTTGTAATCGCTCCGCTGCGGCTTGCGTCCGGCCTCTTCCGCCGCATTGGCGTAAGTCTTCCACAGGTCCGCCACGACGTTGCCGGCGACGAGGCAGTGCGCAAACGGCTGGAACCCGCGCTGGCCGGCGTACTTCATCGAGAAGGAGTTGCGGCTCATCCCGGGAATCGAGATCGGCGGATGCGGCAACTGATACGGCTGGTGGATGTAGCCGATCAGTCCTTCGGGATCGACGGTCTTCTTCAACTCGAACTGCCAGTACTTTCCCTTATGCGAGTAGGGGGGGCCGTGCGACCAGAGGTCGAGGATGCAATCGAGCGATTCGAGCGCCATCTCGCCGCCGTTTTTCGGATCGAGGCCATAGACCTCGTGATCGGCGGTGACGCTGCCGTTGCCCATGCAGAGGTTCAGCCGTCCCTTCGACATATGGTCGAGGAACGCGAGCCGGCTGGCGACATGCGCGGGGTGATGCTGATTGAGACAGCATGGTGCCGGGCCCATGCGGATCGTCTTGGTGTCGCCGAGCGCGCGGGCGATGAACATCTCGGGCATCACGATCGGCTCGTACTTCATCGTGTGATGCTCGCCGATCCAGAACTCCTTGAAGCCGAGCTGTTCGGCGCGGACGATCAGCTCCAGGTCTTCGTCATAGCCCTGAGCGAGGGGCTTCTCCGGGGGGTGGAACGGCATGATGAACATGCCGTAGTCGATGTGCTGAACAGCCGCGGTCATGCGCAATCTCCGGGGCGTTTAGGGGCGGGTCTCACAGCATAACAAAACAGAAGCAAAGGAGCAGAGTATCAATGGTACACAGGGAGATCTGCCGCCTCCGTCTCCCGCGTTCCTCTGCTCCTTGACTCCTTTGTTCCTCAAAGGGGTTGCACTGCAACTTGCGATTCAGACTCACTTGTTCTGTGCAGCGGATTGCGCAACGGCCGTCCGAACTCCGGCGATTCGATTTCAAACACGTCCCCCGGCCGCGTTCGGACACCGGCGGCGCAACTGAGGGCCGACGCGCCGAAGAAGTGCGCGTGGAGGTCGCCAGGGCGGCGGAACATCGCATGCTTGAAGTGGTGATGCTCCAGGTTCGCGAACGAATGCGTCATGTGGATTTCGCCGGTTGCGAACGAGTGCTCCCAGAGCGTTTCGCCATCGCGAACGACGCAGACTCGGCCTTCAATCGATTCCGGCGCATCGCCGACGAGGAGTTCGGGACCGAACGAGCATTGCCGGAGCTTGGAGGGCGCAAGATACAGATAGTTCTGCCGCTCGAGGATATGGTCGGCGTACTCATTGCCGAGTGCGAAGCCGATTCGCAGGACTTCGCCGTGGTCGCCGATCAGGTAGAGGCCGACGAGCTCGGCTTCTTCGCCACCGTCGAGGGCGTAGGGAGGCCACTCCAACGGCTGTTCGGGCGAGACGACGATGCTGCCATTCCCCTTGTAGAACCACTCCGGGACGGCGCCGATCCGTCCCGGCGGCGGTTTGCCCCCTTCGAGGCCGAGCCGGAACATTTTCATCGAGTCGGTCTCGGCGCTGCCGGGCGTGCTGTGCATCGCGTTGCGGGCGAGCGCGCTCCCCTTGTGGTCGAGGCCGGTGCCGCTGACGTAGAAGTGCGCCGGATCAGTCGGGTGATCGAGCGGTGCGAGGATTCGGCCGGAGGCAACGACAGCGTCATAGCCTTCGAGTTCATCCGATACATGTGCCGCCGCGAGGGCGGCGAGCGGCGTGTGCTGGCGATGGGCTTCCTGCGCGAGGTGGTAGACGTGCGTCGCATCGCGCAGGATCTGGAGATCGCGGCCGTCCGCCGTGGGGATGGCGATGCGCCGCTGCCTGTCGGTGGTGAGGAATTGGACGAGCCGCATGGGGGTCACGTGATTCAATTTCTTCAAGCGCACATCGCAGCAAGCCCACGGACGGCGGTCCGCGGGCCTCGCTGCGCGTCATCGCATCACGACTTGCGCGGGGTTGATCGCCTGATATTTTCCCTTGTTGGCGGTAATTTCAAAAGCCTGTGCGACCGACTCGATCCCCTGCAGGACGTGCGTAATAGTCGGTCCCAGGTTGACGCGTCCGCTCGCCGCCAGGCGGACGGTGTGCTCCAGATGGGCCTGCGTGCTGATATCGGGAAACAAATACCGCAGGCTGCGCTCTCGCAGCAGGTCAACGTCGAGTTCCAGCGGCGCGCCGAACCATGATACGCCAATGACCTTGCCGCCGGAGCGTGCCGAGTCGATCGCCTGGCGGAGCGTCTGTGTCCCGGCAAGGCCCTGCTTGGGACTGCCGCCGGCGCACTCGAAGACGACGTCGGCGCCGTTACCGTCGGTGAGGTCGCGGATCGAGGCGACGACGTCGCAGGTCCTGGCGTTGAGCGCGTAGTCCGCCCCCAACTCTTTCGAGATCCGGCAGGACTCGTCGCGGACGTCGACGGTGATCAGCTTTCCCGCCCCGCTGATGCGGGCGATCTGCAGGCACTCCAGCCCCATGCTTCCCTGGCCGAAGATAACGACTGAGTCGCCGATGTGGATGCCGGCCGTCTCGACGGCGGCGATGCTGTCGCTGAGAGACTGGAGGCAGGCCCCTTCGCTGTCCGAGATGGAGTCATCCAGCTTGACCAGCGCGATCTCCGGCAGCAGGGCAATCTCGCTGAAGCAGCCGGGCTGGTCGAATCCGATGACGGGTCCTTTGCGACACAGCGCGCTGCGATCGGACAGGCAGAGGTTGCACTGCTCGCACGGCAGCTTGGCGCGGGCGGCGACGCGATCGCCGACCTTGAACCGCGTGACGCCGGGACCGACCTCGACGATCCGCGCGCTAAACTCATGGCCAAAGAGTTGCAACGGCGCATCCGCTTCCAGCCGGCGCTTGACGCGGTCGTACGCCAACGTGCGAATGCCGAAGGCCAGCTGGGCCTCGGTCACACTGGGCTGGACGACGAGCGGTTCGACGAGGACATGCCTCGGACGGAGCTGCGGTGTGGGAACATCTTCCAGACGGAAGTCGCCAAAGTTGTAGAATCGCCAGGCGCGCATCGAATGGGTTTATGGTTGATGGTTTATGGTTGATCGACTCGAAGGAAACATCAAATCTGCACGTCGAATCCCGAAAGGGCTTATTCCTGCCCACTGGCTGCTACCCACTACCCACTGTCGTCCTACGAGCGTCGGGTCTCAATCGCACAGCACAAACTTCTGCAGGCTGTGACAGGTGGGATCGACGTGTCCGTGTCTGCCGCCGGCGGACCAGACGACTTCGGAGACGTACAGGTCGCCGTGTGAGTCGATCGTGATGTCGTGCGGCGCGTAGAAATCGCCGGGGGCCGTGGGGTTGAGTCCGCCCCCCCAGCGGGCGAGAAGCTCACCCCCGAGGTCGAACACGCTGACGCGGCCGCCGGTGGCGTCGGGACTCGGCGCGACGGTGCCGGGCCACATGCCCGAGCGGTAACCGAGTTCCGCAACGTAGAGCCGCCCCGCGGGATCGAACGCGACCTGGCAGGGGCGGGCGATGTCGGGCCACTCGCGGACAAATTCGCCGTTCGGCGAGAACACCTGGAGGCGGCTGTTTTCGCGGTCAGCGACGTAAACGTGACCGTCCGGAGCGACGGCGATGCCGTGGGGGACGTGGAACTGACCGGGGCCCGCGCCTGGTTCGCCCCACGAGAGCAACAGTTTTCCATTCGGCGAGAACTTGTGGACGCGGGCGTTGCCGTAACCATCCGAGACGAAAATCTCGCCGGCGGCGGAAAGGGCGACGTTGGTCGGGAAGTAGAAGGGCGGGCCGGCGCGGCGGATCGTGCGGTAGTCGATGCTGGTCGCGCCGGTGTCGGCCGGCTTGCCGCTGGTGCCGAGCGTGAGGAGCAGCTTGCCGTCGGGCGTGAACTTTCGGACAGGGTATGGTCGAGGTCGTCGTTGAGGTAGACCGAGTCATCGGGGCCGATCGTGATGCCGTGCGGCCGCGCGGCTTTGCCCTTCGCCCAGGGCGAGACGGTGAGCCGTCGCGGTTGAAGATCATCACCGGGTGGTCGCCGCGGTTGAAGACGAACACGCGATCGCGCGAGTCCACCGCCGTGGCAGTGACTTCCGTCCAGGTCCAGCCGTTGGGGACTTCCTCCCAGTGAGGTATGGCGTCGTAGCGAAGCATTTAAGGAACCACGGAATACACGGAAATGACGGAAGGGAAGAACAAAGGAACCGCTAATGAACGCTCATGGACGCTGATTCAGTTCTGCCGGTGATCATCGTCTGTGAGTTCATGAAATTCGTGTTTATCAGCGTTCATTAGCGGTTTTTCTGCTTCGTGTGGACAGTCAGCGGCCGAGTTCGTCGGCGAGGGGTGTGGCGTCGTAGAGCTTGCGGAGGGATTCGCGAATGGCGCGGGAGTCGACGCTGACGGCGCGGGCGACGTCATCGGTGTAGGCAAAATCCAGAACCAGCGACTCCAGATTGCCGTCGAAGATGATGCCCACGAGTTCGCCGGCTTTGTTCACGACGGGGCTACCGGAATTGCCGCCGATGATGTCGGCCGTACTCACGAAGTTGAACGGCGTGTCGAGGTTAAGCTGCGCGCGGCCGTCGAGCCAGCGCTTTGGCAGTTCAAACGGGTCGACGCTGCCGTGGGCGATCGCGTGCTCGTAGGCGCCGCCGATCGTCGTCCAGGGGGGAATCTGGTTCCCTGCCTGTTCGTAGCCGCGCACGGCGCCAAACGCGAGACGCAGCGTGAACGTGGCATCGGGATACGTCGAGCTGCCGAGAATGGCGAACCGCGCGGCGGCGATCTTGGCATACGCCTGGCGCTGCGGCTCTTCGATTTCCTGCTCAAAGACCTTCCGCAGCTCGCGGGAGCGCGGATCGACTTGTTTGGCGAGCAGAATCATCGGGTCCTGGGATTCGGCGATCGCCTGGGCGCCGCCGGCGGCAATCCGCTTACGTTCAGCAACATCGGCGAGCTTCGTGCCATTCACGAGGGCGGCGGCGCGGGCGGTCGGGGATTGGCCATCGAGGATCTGCTTGACCAGCGGATTGTCACCGCCGAGCTTTTCCATCAGCAGGCCGAGGGAATCGGCGAGGGTGGCGATTTCGAGGTCGGAGTAGATCGGGGCGGTCGAATAGAGCTCGAGTTCGAGCGATTCGCGGCCGGCGGTCCCGTACTCGTCGAGGCGTTCGGCATTCGGCTTGGCGTCTTCTTCCGCCATGCGGACGAGGGTGCGGGCGATATCGAACAGGATCGTATGAAACGCCTGCTCGTTCTCGAGCAGGCCGAACTCGGTGCGAATCCGGCGGCCGACTTCGAGCGTCGCGATAACTTCAGCCCAAGCCGTGCCATACTTTTCCCGCAGCTTGGAGTCGCGGTTGACGGCGTCGCGGAGCGCTTTTTCCTCCGCGCGCTTGCGGTCCATGACGGCCGGATCCTGCAATCCGGCGAGGCCGCCAAGACGCGCCTTGCGGCTGTTTTTGTAGCCGAACACCGCGTCTTTTGCGCGGCGGGCGTTTTCCAGGCTGCGTTCGCTGTAGGTGTCCAGCAGCACTTCGACGCGACGGATCAGATCGAGCCGGTCCGGGAAGATGACGTCACGCATGTATTCCAGATGCGCGACGGTGTTGAGCCGGTTGGTGCGCCCGGGATGGCCCGACACAAAGATGAGGTCGTTGTCGGAGACGCCGGCGTCGCTCCACCGGAGGAAGTGCTCGATCTTCGCCGGCTGTCCGTGCTCGTAGACGCGGAAGAAGCTGATGTCGAGGTCGTACCGCGGATATTCGAAGTTGTCCGGGTCGCCGCCGAAGAACGCAATTGCCTGCTCGGGAGCGAAGACGAGCCGGACGTCGGTGTATTTTTTGAACTGGTACAGATGGTATGCGCCCCCCTGAAACAACGTGACCACGTCGCTGCGGAGGCCGGTCTTATCGAATTCGTCTTTTTCGATGGTGTTCGTCACCGCCCGGCGGGCCGCAAAGGCTTCGGCCTGAGACATCTCAGGCTTCACGGCCGCATTCACTTCCTTGGTAACATCGCGGATGTTCATCAGGACGTTGAGTTCCAGATCGACGCACGGCTTTTCGTCGGCGGCGGTCCTGGCATAGAAGCCGGTGGCGAGGAGGTCGTGCTCGGCGTCGCTCAGCTTCTGCAGAGCGTCGGCGGCCACGTGGTGGTTCGTCATCACCAGGCCGTTCGATGACACAAACGAACCTGAGCCGCCGCTGTTGAACCGCACGCTGGACAGGCGCAGATGGTCGAGCCAGGCCTGCGTCGGCTCAAAGCCGTATTTCTCCTTGAGCCGCTGGGCCGGAACCTGGTTGTAGAGCCACATGCCTTCGTCGGCGCGGAGCGCGGCGGCGATGACAAGAAGTGTCAGTGTCACCGCGCAGCCGGGAATGATCCGACGGCAGGTTCCGGAAGTGAAGCATCGGCAAAAAGCATTCGTCATCGGTCTGTGTCGGCGGTTGGAGTTGTGCGAATGACTGGGTGCGGCGTTGACAGTCGGAAAAACGATACCAAGTGATCCGCGCTGCCGGCTGACAGCGAAGATCTTGAAAGCGGACGTTCCTTCTGAGGTCGAGGCAGGGCGCATTTTCGCCGAGACGGCGTGTGGATCAAGCACGTCAGGCCAGAATCGGCAGGATCGGGTCGCCGCCACGTGCGATGGGAGACGGGCGTCCGAGCCGGTCGTGAACCACCAGGTGCGGATCGATACCGAGCAGCCAGTAGATTGTCGCCACGAGGTCGGCAGGGTGCACCGGATCGCTGATCGGCCAGGCCGCCTGCCGGTCGGTGGCCCCGTGGATCATCCCGGCACGGGTGCCGCCGCCCGTGAGCAGGCTGAAACCGCATTGCGGCCAGTGATCGCGGCCAGCGGCCTTATTGACGCGCGGGCTGCGGCCCATTTCGCCCATTACGATCACCAGGGTTGAATCGAGCAGGCCACGATTCTCCAGGTCTTCGATCAAGGCCGGATATGCCGCGTCCAGCACCGGCGGGTTCATGTTCAGGCATGCCGAAATTGTTCAACGTGCATGCGTAAGCGTGCCGTAGTGGCGGAAAATCTCCTGATGCACGCTGATAAACGGCACGCCGACTTCCACCAGCCTCCGCATACCAGCAAAACTGCCCCGAACAGGTTGCGGCCGTATCTATCGCGGATGGCGTCGGGCTCTTTCCACGACAGATCGAACGCAGCGCGTGCCGCCGGACGTCATCGAGTCAAACGCTTTCTCCACAGGCGGTCGAGCCGCAGTAGCGCTTGCGGCGATCAACCCGTTCGAACTCGGCGTCAATCTGCTGCAGCAGCGAGCGCCGACTGTGGAACCGATCGGCCGTCATCTGCGACTGCTGGTTGAGACCTGGCAGGTAGGGTTCCCCTTCCGGGAGGACCGGGTCGTAATTCGCCTGTGCCGGCTCGCGGGCGAACGTGGGATTGCAGAGCGAGAACAAGGGATCGTACTGGCTCCCGAGAAACCCGCCGTACGGTCCGCCGCGGCGATAGCCCTCCTGCCCCCAGCCGGGATAGCACGGGAAGGCAGACGGCGCCCGGCACGTCGCGCGCCGCGAGACCGACGAACTGGCAGATCGCGCCGATATCGGGCGGGTCGGTCGGCTGTGCGGGAAGCTGCGGATTGCCGCCGGTAAAACCGGTCATGATCAGCAACGGATCGTGCGAGTTGTGCGAGTGCGAGATCGTGCGGATCAGGCAGGCCTTGTTCATCCAGCGGGCGGTGTTGGGCAGGTGCTCGCAGATCTGCAGACCGGGAAGCGAGGTGGAGATAGGGCCGAACTCACCGCGGACCTCGACCGGCGCTTCCGGCGAGGTCGAACATATCCATATGGCTCGGGCGCAAGCAGGTTGAACAGGATCACCGAGCGGATGCGGGGCGATGGAGTGCCGCCCAGCCGGAGACGTGTGCTGTCCGCCGCGCATACCCCGGCGGCGAGGCCGAAACTGGCGACAGTCCGCCGGCGCGGAGGAATTCGCGACGGGTCCGTCCGTCGCAAAGCTGCGAACTGCCGCCAAGAATGCTGAGCATGGACCGGGGTTCTCTGTGAGACGGGCAATTGCGCGGGTGCAAGACCTGCCATCTGGTGCAGCGGCGTCGGCGGTGATGCTAATGTCTGGCGGCGGAATTCGAGTACATCACGGCTGCTTGAGCAGGCTTCGGCGAGGCGCGGCTGCCGGCGCTAATTCACGCCGGGGAGGTACACGCTGTCGAACGTGACGGTCAATTGGCCGTCCCGGATCAGCTCCGGCGGCACGGGAAACTCCTTGAACGTGTTCTCGTCGGTCTCGTAACGGGTCGCCTTGAGCGACTCGCCGTCGCCGCGCGGCTTCAGATCGCCGAAGCCGCCGAATTTCAGGACGTATCTCGCCTGGGGATCGAGATTGTCGTAATGGAGGGCGGTCGGCGAGCCGGTGACCAGCCAGGACAAGCGGCGGCGGCTCATGCCGTTGTCGACCCACCAATAGGATCCCGCACTCCGGTCCGAGTCCGCCGAGCCGACGACATGGGGGCTGCGGCCGACGTTGCCGATGTCGTCGTAGAAGCTGCCCGGACCGGGGCTCTCCCAGTTCCGGAGTTCGTTCAGGCGCGCGATTCGGTCTTCGAGCGTGGGAAGCGTGAGGACCTTGTCGAATTCGTCTTCCAGCCAGAACCGATTGTTCAAGGGGTAATCGACGAAGTCGAGCATACAGCCGCGCTGTGGATGGATGGCGTGGTACTTCTCGACGCTGCTCTGAAATTTGCACGTCGCGTAGAGGTCGTCGAACAACTGAAACAGGCGTTTGCGGAGGTCGGGACGGACGGGTTCGGATTCGGCGAGGGACAGGATGGCGCGGGCGGCGCGGATGGCCTCGGTTGGCGTACGGCCGGAGGCAGGATCCAGTGCGCCATTGGCGTCGCGCTCCAGACTTGTCTCATAGGCCAGACGCTCGCGCTGGTAGGCGTCGTAGTAGGCGCGGGTCAGGAGCATCTGCCAGCGCCAGTCGTTTTTCAATTCCGGGTGCGACTGCTCCAGCCCCTGCCAGCGCGCGAGCGACCTGGGCACACCGGCGTTGTCGCGCAGCGAGCCGTTCCAGTTCTGCTCCAGTTCGAGGATGCCGTCGGCGATGGAGTCGGCATCCTGCCCGCTGAAGAAGCAGCGGGCGTACTCGACGAGGATGTCTCTCGGTTTCTGCTTCGAGTTCCACGCCAGCGCGCTCCAGAGCGCCTTGTTGACGTCGTCGTGACAGCCGTCGGAGTAGCTGAGGAAGCCATTCGTGTGCGGAGCGGTTTCGGCGAAGACGGCGGCGTAAAACAGCGGACGCGGGTTGATCGGCTCGCGGCCGGCGGTGAGGGCGAAGACCTGGTCGAGATTCAGTTCGGGGTACTGGCAGCGGACCACGTGTGTGATGTCCGGGTAATCGCGGAGCTGGTACTTCCGGTCCAGCCGGGCGCGGAGATCCGGGAGCGGCGGGCTGCTCGGGCCGGCGACGAGCCCGCCGAGCCAGTCGGGGTGGTGTTCTTTGAGCCACTCGAAGACATAGTCGGTCTTTTCTCCCTCAAAGCCCTGCAGCGACATCCAGATGCGGGCCTGCGGGTGGTACTTCGCGAGGATCACGGACAGGTCGGCCAGGAACGGCAAGACCTCGTGCGGATGGTTGTCGCCGGGATCGCCGCCGGGAAAGAAAATCGCATCGAGTCGAACGCATTCCTGGTAGAACGATTCGTGAAACTTGATCGCCGCTGCGCGCTTCTCGGCGTTTGTGAGATCGAAGTCCGCAGGCGTCCAGACCCAGTAGTCGAGGTCGTACTTGTCGCAGATGGCGGCCATGCGACGATTCATTTCCGGCCGGCTGAGGGGCATGACGGGCGTCGGCCGGTCGTCATGGAACGGGATGTTCTCGATCGCGTTCGTGCCGAAGAACGCCAGTTCGCGGATATAGCGGTCGAACATCGCGTCGTCCCAGGCGTCGTAGCTGTTGGCCTGGGCGCGATAACCCAGCTGGTGACCGCGAATGGCGTATTCGGGCGTCTGCGTCGTGTGGATCGGTTCCCGAAGCATGACTTGGCCTTTGGCGCAGTCGAGATGACGCAGGAGATAGCCGACAGCGAACAGGGCGCCGCGACGACCCGCGGCATAGATCGTGATCTGGGTGACTGCTGATCGCTATCGAGATGCGGAATCCATCTCGGCCAGTTTGAACCTGCGCGTCCGCCCTCGCAAACGTCACAGCTGCCCCGATGGCGGTCTTCTCAGTCGGCCACTGCAACCCGGTGCGGTGGGCGACTTCCTCGCTGAGCACCTGGGCCGGGATGCGGAACTCGTCGGCGGCGGAGACAATCCGGGCGTTCGCGAGGTTCAAGTCCGCGAATGCGAAACGCGACAGTGATCCGGCGATCAGGGCGATTGCGAGGCACAGAGAATTTCGCATGTGGGGCGCTTCAGGAACGTTGGGAAGCCGGTTCGAATGACACCGAGGCTGATGATCGCGGCTGCCGCTGTCGGCTGTCAACGTTCCGAGCGGCGCTCCGCGGCGGCCGCAGTTTGCGTGACGGGCGACCGCAGGCGAATCACTTTCTGGCTGGATCGAGCAGCCAGACGTCGTATTGAGAGTCAATCTGAAACCGGGTGACACCCAACTCCCGGAGCCGCACGATGTCCGCCTTGGCCAGAGTGAGCGCTTCCTGATCGTCATCCGGATAGCGGATGCGATTGATGGCGGCGACCACGGGAACCTTTAGCGCCTGGGCGCGCTTCACAATCGGCGCCGTCAGGCGGCTGCCGCGGTCGAACAGAAAATACCGCTGCGAAACCGGTTCGCCCCGCTCGGCCGCGGCAAACAGCGCTTCAGCATTGGCGCTGATGCGGGCCTTGTCGTGGAAGTGTCGTTTCGTCCGGTCGCTGCCGAGGACGTAGGCGCCATTCAGGAGATCATGCTCAACGAGCGTCGCCTCAATCGCGTCCAGAAACTCCGCAGCCGGCTCATCTCCCTTGATATCCAGCATGATCTGCAGGCGCCCCTTACAGGCCGCCGCGTACTCCGCAAACTGCAACGGGTGTTCGTTGCCTGGGGTCGAACGCAGCCTGGCGATTTCCGGCCAGTTCAAATCCGTGAGCTTGCGCGGCTCGCCGTAGAACCGCTCCAGCGTCTGATCGTGATGCACGACCGGTACGCCGTCGCGACTGGACTGGAGGTCCGCTTCGACCATCCAGTACCCGCGTTTCGCCGCTTCTTCGATCGCCGCGAGGTTGTTTTCGATGATCGACTCGTTGACCACCCCACCCCGGTGCGCGATCAACCGCAATGGCTCCGCCGCCGGCAGGGCTGTGTGGACAAGAACCAGCGCCAGCAACAACGGCAGTAAACGCACGTTTCTCGGAAGGTCATGCATTCGCAGTTCTTTCACGCGCGCAGAACACCGGCGGCTTCCATTTGTTGCCACGCTGCGGCGAGCGAGCCGTCGACGTCGATGCCGCGGCAGGCGTTTTCGATGACGGTGACATCGAAGCCGAGTCGCCGGGCGTCGAGCGCCGAGTACGCAACGCAGAAGTCCGTTGCGAGGCCGACGATGAACAGTTGCGTCAGCCCGCGCTCGCGGAGGTAGCCGGCGAGGCCGGTGGGAGTTTCGCGATCGTTCTCGAAAAACGCCGAGTATGAGTCGATCTCGCGGTGATAGCCCTTGCGGATGACGAGTTCGCAGTGCTCGATGTCGAGCTGCGGATGGAATTCAGCGCCGGGCGTCCCCTGAATGCAGTGGTCGGGCCAGAGGATCTGCGGCCCGTAGGAGAGCTCGACCCGTTCCAGCGGCTTCTTGCCGGGGTGCGACGATGCGAACGACAGGTGATCGTCGCGGTGCCAGTCCTGGGTCAGGATCACGTGTGCGAATCGCCGCGCGAGCTTGTTGATGATCGGCACGACGGCGTCGCCGTCGGGGACCGCGAGTGCACCTTTCGGGCAGAAATCGTTCTGAATGTCGACAACCAGCAGGACGCGGGTTTCGGTCGGAGCGGCGGGCCGCAGGACACGCCCGATCGTCTTCACCTCCGGAATCGACGTCGCGGCAGTGGAGGCCAACGGAGCGTCGCCAGGCAACATGCCGATGACCGTTTCGGTCGAATTGCGACCGCTGTCGCCGAGCGATTCGAGGACCGTACGGAGTTCGTCCATCAAGTCCGCGTAGGACTGGAAACGGTCGGCGGGACGTTTGGCCATCATCCGCGCGATGAGCTGCTCGACAGGCAACGGGACGGACCGCGGCAGCGGAGCGGGGTCGTCGGACTCGACCTGCTTGAGAATGCTGATCAGCGTGTCCCCGTAAAACGGCGGCCGGCCGGCGATGGCGTGATAGAGGGTCGCGCCGAGTGAATAGATGTCGGCCCGCTGATCGACCTGGCTGGCGTTGGCGAACTGTTCGGGCGGCATGTAGGCCGGCGTGCCAAGCGTCGTGCCGGCCGCGGTGTGGGCGGTTGACGCGCCCTGGCCGGCGATGATCTTGGCCAGGCCGAGGTCGACCAGTCTTGCCTGGCCGGCGCTGGTGAGCAGAATGTTGGCCGGTTTCACGTCGCGATGGATGACGCCGACTTGCTCAAACGCGTCGTTCAGCGCCTGGGCGACCGTCTCGATGAGTCGCAGTGCGCGGGGGACGGCAAGTCGTCTCTCGCGCGTAATGGCAGCGGCGAGGCTCTCGCCGGCGATGAACTCCATCACGATGAAGTAGTGACCGGCCGACTCGCCGCAGTCGAATACGCGGACGATGGCGGGATGGTTCAGCCGGGCCGCGAGCCGTCCTTCACGCAGGAAGCGGTCCGCTCCATCCCCTCCCTGGACCAGATGCGGATGCAGGAACTTGATAGCAACGTCAAGATCGAGGTCGTCGTGGTGTCCACGATAGACGGCGCCCATCCCCCCCTGGCCGATTCGTGACAGCACCCGGCAGCGACCGACGCGCTGCAGCGCGAGATAGTGGTCGTGGGCAGGATCGACAGAAGGCATCGGAACGGGATGCGCGGGGAGGATGCGGAGTTGCGCGAGCGTCAAAGCGATCGGGATAGATTCCCCGAACGCTGCGGTGCGTGTCAAATGGATTGTGCGGCGGGAGTGCGTCGAAGGTGATTGTCGCCCGCGAGCGTCAGACGTTCGCACTGCTGGGCGAGCCAAGAGTGACAACCCGGCGCCTTCACCCCGGACGGACAGGCAGAGCCGGTGGCACACGCTCGCACTGCTCGACAAGCCAGCAGTGGCATACCCGCTCTACGGCAGACTTACGACGCGCTGAGCCGCGTCGAAGCGCCCGGTAGCGTCGCCGAACGACTCGACCTGCGCCCCCACCCGGTCGAGCAGCGAGAGGTGCAGGTTATTCATCGGCACGCCGCCGTCGTCGAGCTTGAGGTGGCGGCCGGTGGCGATCGTCCCGCCGCCGCGGCCCGCCATGACGATCGGCAAGTTGTTGTGATTGTGGGCATTGCCGTCGCCGATGGCGCAGCCGTAGACGAGCATGCAGTTGTCGAGCAGCGTGCCGTCTCCTTCCCGGATCGACTTGAGCTTGTCCAGGAAGCAGGCGAACTGCGTAATGAGGAACTGGTCGATCCGCTGCAGCTTGGCTTTCTTCTCGGCGTCGTCCTGGTGGTGCGAAAGTTCGTGGTGCCCTTCTTTCACGTCAACTTCGCGGTAGGGGCGATTGCTCCCTTCGTTCGCCAGCATGTACGTCGCGATGCGCGTGGAATCGGTCTGGAAGGCCAGCGCGAGCAGGTCGTACATGATCCGCAGGTGCTCGGACTGGATCTCGGGCACACCGACCGGCGGCGGCAGGTCTGGCAACTCCGCGCGCGTGTGCTGCTCGGCGCGGGCGATACGCTGCTCGATCTCGCGCACGCTGCCGAAGTATTCGTCGACCTTCCGACGATCCGTGGCGCCGAGCTTGTCGCGGAGCTTCGCGGCGTCGGTCGCGACGAAATCGAGAATGCTTTTGCGGTAGAAATCCCGCTCGGCTTGTGCGCGGGCGTCACCCACACCCGTCCCGAACAGCCGTTCGAAGACTGCCTTCGGGTTGATCTCCTTGGCCATCGGCGTTTCGGCCGACTTCCAGGCGATGTTCGAGGAATACGCGCAACTGTAACCCGAGTCGCAGTTGCCGGCCTGACGGCCTTCCTCAATTCCGATTTCCAGCGACGGGAGCCGGGTGAGATGGCCGATCTGGTTGGCGGCGAGCTGGTCGGCAGACGGACCGGCGTGGATATCGGCGCCAGCCGTTTTGCGCGGCTGCGCACCGGTCAGGAACGCCGAACAGGACCGGGCATGGTCTCCGGCGCCGTCGCCGTTTGCATTGGCTTTATCGTGCTTGAGCCCGCTGATGACGAGCAGGTCGGACTGGTGCGCAGCCAGGGGACTGAGCGTTTGCGGCAGCGTGAACTGCGTCCCGACTTCCGTCGGAGTCCAGTGCGGCATGATGGCCCCGTTGGGGAAGAAGAAGTAGGCCAGCCGTTTGGGAGCGACCGCGGCCTCATTTGCGCAAGCGGCGCGGGGGAGCATCGCATCGAGCAGCGGCAGCGACAGAGCGGCGCCAACGCCACAGACAAAGGTGCGACGGGGAAGCGTCAGCATCACGAGGCTCCTGGGGCAGAGTGGCGGAACGACTGTCGAGTGCGTTCAGGCGGGATTCGGGGGTGGGGGTGGGTCAGCGACTCAATTGTACGTCAGGCGGGGGTGCCAGGCGGAAGGCCTGCTGAGGGCGATGCTTGTGGCCAAGGGAGTGAAGCGGTTTCCACCTGCGGCCGTGCGATCGACGATCGCATCTACAGCGCACTGGTCATAATACTCCAGGCCGCGACCGAGCGCATAGGTGAGGAGTTTTTCAGCCACGCAGGAGACGAAATCCCGTTCGCGGGCACTGAGGATGGCCACGAGTTCCAAGGGGCCGGCGAACGATTCTCCCGAAGGAAGCGTGCCGGCGGCGTTGATCGGCCCGGTGCTGTCCTGATCTCTCCATCGGCCGATGGCGTCGAAATTCTCCAGACCGAAGCCGATATCGTCCATCAAAGCGTGGCAGGAGGCGCAGGTCGGATTGGTGCGGTGCAGTTCCAGTTGTTGCCGCATCGTGAGGTTGGGGTTGGCCTCGCGCGTTTTTTCGAGGGCGGGCACTCCCGGAGGCGGATCCGGGGGTTTGTCGCCGAGGAGGTTTTCGAGCACCCATTGCCCGCGCTTGACCGGGGACGTGCGCGTGGGAAACGAGGTCAGCGTGAGGATGCCGGGTTGCGTGAGGATGCCGATGCGGCGGCCTTCGGGCAGATCGACACGGACGAACTCGTCCTCTTTCTTCTCGTCCGTCCATGGGACGTTCTCGATGCCGTACAGCCGCGCGAGCCGCTTGTTGACATACGTATGCTTCGCCGTCAGCAGGTCAGTCAGCGGACGGTCTTCTTTGAAAATCGACGCGATGAACAACTCCGCTTCGCGGCGCATGTCGGGGAGAAGCTGCGTGCCGACTTCGGGGAAGGTACCGGGATCGGGGGAGACGTCGCCCGAGGTAAGTCGACGGAGATTGAGCCACTGTCCGGCGAAGTTTTCGATGAGGGCTTGTGACTTCGGATCGGCCAGCATCCGTGTTACCTGTTGAGACACCACGGCGTCGTCGTGCAGATTCTGTTCGGCAGCGACACGCAGGAGCTCATCGTCCGGCATGCTGCTCCAGAGGAAGTACGAAAGTCGGGAAGCGAGCTCGAACCTGCTGAGCGACTGGCGTCCGTCCGGCGAGTTCGCGCGCTTGTCCGTTTCGACGCGGAACAGGAAGTGCGGCGAGACAAGCGCCGCCTGGATGGCGGTCTGCATGCCGCGCTCGAAGGAATCGCCGCGGGCGACGGCCTGCGTGACGAAGCCGACGTAGGGAGCGAGTTCGTCGTCGCTCACCGGCCGCCGGAACGCCCGGGGGAGAAAGGCGGCCAGGTTGGTCTGCGCGGCGGCTTCTGCCGTCACAGAATCAGACGGCACGGCGCGCATGATCCGTGTGTGCGATTCCGGAAACGTCGGGGGTGACAGCGGACCGTCGATCAGGATCGACTGCACGTACAGATTGCGGTCGAGCTTTTCGTCCGGGTTGTAGAAGTCGTTGATGAACGTGACGGCCACCGTGCGTGCGCCGGGTTCAATGGCCAACTTGTGCTCATAGGGCTGCGGATTGCGGTCGCCGGAGACGTCGAGCGTGGCGAGTACCGTGTCGCCGAGCTTGAGTTCCATCCGGGCCGGCTCGTCGCCGGCCTGATCGGCGCCGGCCATGACGCGGATCAGGTACTCGCCCGGCACGCGAACGTCGAACCGGGCAGAGACCGTTCCGCGAGAGTAGAGTGCTTTGGTTTCGCGCGGGCCGTCTTCAACGCCTCCATCCGCCTTGAGGTCGCGGGCGCGGAGCAGTGCATGCAGTTTGTACTCATCCTCGGTGAGCAGCGCCTGGTCGGTAATCTGTTCGGCGGCTGCGAGGTACTTCTCGATGAGCAACGGGGGGACCGACAGGACGTCGCCGATGTTGTCGAACCCGTAGCCCACGTCGTCGGACGGGAAATCGCGGGCGGGCCGAAAATCGACGCCGATCAGATCGCGGATCGTGTTGTTGTACTCGACGCGGTTCAGACGCCGGATCGTCACCTGGCCGGGATCGACCGGCTGCGTGCAATCGACGGAAAACAGCGCCTGCTTGAGCCAGGCGACGGCCTGCTGCCGTTCGTCTTCGCCGGGCTGAGCGGCATCATCGGGCGGCATCGCTTTGACGCGCAGCCGGTCGTAGATTCGCGTCCAGGTGCGGCGATCGGAGTGTATGGCGGCGACGTCGGCGTAGCGGCGGACGTCAACGCCCGCTTCCGCATTGTCACCGGCATGGCAGTCGGCGCAGTAGCGTTCGAGAAACGGCTGGATCGCCTCGAGATTGTCGGGAATCGGCTCGGCCGCCAGGACGGTTGAGGCGGCCAGCCAGGCGCAGAATCCCAGGAGCGCCGGCGATAACTGAGACAGGCGTGATGTGGAGTGCTGCATCACGGCGGGGAGGTCGGAGACTGCATTGCGCAGTCGGCAGGGTCGGTCATGGACCCGCCGAATTGTGGGACTCGGTCGACCGAGTAGCGGCGGGCGCGGTGGGTTCTTGTACTTGAAGTATATCTCCTCCCGAAACGGGGTGTCCATGAGGAGGTGAACCGCCGCACGCCGCCCGCCAAAACCCCGAATTCCGTAGCGTCGGACGGATCGGGACGGCATAATTAAGGGACACTTGAACTCCTCCCTTCCGGCGTCGGTTTCCCGCGCGGGCCTTTGCGGATATCGATCGACGGTCCCACGGATGTCGGGGCAGGATCGACGTGGAAAGGACACCGGCGATGGCCGAGAACAGTTCCGCACCCCCTGACGGCGGCAAAACGCGCAGCTCACAGCCGCGGAGCGCGGCGCCGTCCCCTGCGGCGAAGGCCAACGCCGCCGAAAAAGAGAAGGAGAAGGGGGAGAAGTCCAACGTGCTGGGGGACTTCCGCCTCGAGAAGAAGCTCGGCCAGGGGGGGATGGGGACCGTCTATCTGGCGCACCAGATCAGTCTCGATCGCAAGTGCGCGCTGAAGGTGCTGTCGAAGGAACTCGGCGCAAAGCCGAATTTCGTCGAACGCTTCAAACGGGAAGCCCGCGCCGGGGCGAAGATCGACCATCCGAACGTCGTCCGCTGTTTTGCCGTGGGGGAGGCGCGCGGACTGCACTACGTGGCGATGGAGCTGATCGACGGCCAGTCGATGCAGAACTGGCTGAACGACCTGGGGAAGCTCAGCGTGGCGGATGCGCTGCACGTGACGCTGTTGTGCGCCGAAGCGCTCAAGCACGCGCATGAGCTGAACATGATCCACCGGGACATCAAGCCCGACAACATTCTGATCACCAAGCGCGGCGCGGTGAAGGTTTCCGACCTGGGGCTGGCGAAGGCGATTGACGACGACATGTCGATGACCCAGAGCGGCACCGGTCTGGGGACGCCGCATTACATGCCGCCGGAACAGGCCCGCAATGCGAAATATGTGGACCACCGGTCGGACGTTTATGCCCTGGGCGGCACGCTGTACCACTTCCTCACCGGTCAGACGCCGTTTAAGGGCGACACGATCGTCGAACTGATCACGAACAAGGAGCGCGGCAGCTTCACGCACGCGAAGAAGCTCAATCCGGAGATCCCGGAACGGCTCGATCTGATGATCGACAAGATGATGGCCCGGGATCCGCAGCACCGCTACCAGTCGATGGCGGAGGTGATCCGCGATCTCGAGGGGCTGAAGCTCGCAGGCGAATCGCTGAGCTTCATCAACAGCCCGGATCGGGAGGTCGTCCGGCGCGGCGCCGGGAGCGGAGGGGCTTCGCTGGCCTCGACACGACCAGGCTTTGCCGAGCAGACGCGGGCGCCGGTCCTGCCGCCGCCGACCGAGGAGCGTAGCCGCAAGTCGACGGCGCCTGGCGGCGACGAGGAAGCCGATCGCTGGTTTGTCCGGCATGCCGATGCGCACGGCCGAACGACCGTCAGCCGGTGGAGCACGCAGCAGGTGCTGGCGGCGATGAAGAGCGACCGGCTCGACGCGACCGCAAGGATCGCGCGGGACCCGAAAGACCCGTTTGTGCCGTTCGCGCAATTCCCCGAGTTTGCCGCTGAATCCCACAAGCTGGCGACACGAACCAAATCGAAGTCCAAAGAGAAAACGCTGGCGGGGCAGTATGCGAAGATTGAGAAGCAATACCGCAGACAGAAGTGGTGGCGGCTGCTGGCCAGGTTCCGGGACGGAACGATGGGGCTGGTCGGCCTGATCCTGTACCTGGCGATCGTCGCCTGCATTGTGATCGGTGCCATCTGGGGCGGCATCTGGCTGTACAGGGAACATCTGCAAAAGATGCTGTTCAAGTAGGTATTGCAGTGGATAGCACGGGTTGGAACAACCTGTGTGCGCAGCACCGGAAGCTTGCTTTGCGCGCTCGAACCGGACTTAATGCCCCGGTTTGATTTGCGCGGTCACGGTTTCCGGCGCTTTAAAAGCGCACAGCCTCTGCAAAGAGGCTATGCTACCGCCCCCAACTTCAGCTCCGGTCCGGTAAACTGTGCCGCGCGGGAAAACTCTGCCGGAAATCCGGCCGCGTGCGATGATTTGTGGGGGGCCTGTGCGGTCTGACGAATGCATGTCTTGGCGAGCCAGCGGTTTCCTTCAACGCGTCTGGGAGATCGTGCTGGCGGGCGCTGGCATGGTGGCGGTCCGGCGGCTGCGGACGACCTGTTGCTCGAGAGCGGCATTACGCTCCGCGGCACCGTGCTTAAGAGCGCCGGGCTGAATTCACGCACAATCGGTCAGAACAACCGAGCCGACGTGACGGCTGCCACGTACTGGATGTGCGATGATGGCGTCCGCCGGTATTTCGTGCAGCGGCGGCAGGCGCCCGACGTCATCGACGCCGACCTCACAAGGGGCATCCTGTTTCTACTGACGCACGAGCGCCGCGGATCGAAAGGGATCCCGTCGACGCTCGGGCTCTACCAGAAGACGGACTTCGACAAGTACGGCCGGCGACTGATTGAGCTCCAGACGCCGCGCGGCAAGGAGCCGGTCAACCAGGCGATCACCGAGATTCGGCCGGAGTACCTCAAAGTCGAATCGACCGACCACAACTGGGTGATGGGCCTCGATGTCACGACGATCCCGCCGGAGCTGCTGCGGGAGATCATCGGCCAGTCGATCGATCCGCAACGCATCGACGACCTGAAGGCGGTCGTCGCGTTCTTCATTCAGATCGGCCGGTACGCCCAGGCCAAGGCGGAAGTCGAGCAGATCGCCGCGAAGTTCCCGGAACAGACTGGGAGAGCTGACAGCTATGCCGACGTGACGCGGACCGAGATCCAGCATCTGGAGGCGCTGGCTGCGTTGCAGGAAATCCGCCGGCGGCTGACAGCCGGGCAGTATCTGCTGGCGTACAGATTTGCGAACGCGGTGCCCGAAGACAAGGTGAGCGCCGACGTCATGCGTGAAGCCCGCGATCTCGTCGTGGAACTCGATGGCCTGCTGGCGCGGAGAAACCATGTGCTCTCGCTGCTGGACCTGCTCCAGGCGGAGCTGCCGCAGGAACAGGCGCAGCAACTGGCGCCGATGCATTCCACGGTAGTGTCGGAACTGCACCCGGAGAGCCTGCCGCGGCTCGATCCGTTCCTGCGGGCCGAAAAAGACGAAGGGCTCAAGCCGGCCGAGAAACTGGCGCTGGCGTATTCGGGCTGGTTGATCGGCAGCGGCAATGCCGTGACGGACCTGGAGGAGGCGATCCGGCTGTGGCACGCGCGGTTTCTGGTCCTGGAATATCTGCGGTCCGAGGGACATCCGGCGGAACGCGAGGCGCTCGTCGAGGAACTGCTGAAGATCGACGGCGTCACGTTGCCGCGGGTCGTCGACATGATTGCGAATATGCCGCCGCCGCTGACGCCGCCGACGCTGACGCCGGGCCAACCGGCCGTCGTGGACGTGATTGATGCGTACGACAATGTCCGCCGCCAGTACACGGTGTCGCTGCCGAGCGAGTATTCGCCGCAGCACGCGTATCCGCTGCTGGTCGTACTGCACCCGGGCGGGATGTCGCCGGAGCAGGAGTTGACGCTCTGGACGGGCACGCCGGACCAGCCGGGGCCGGCATTTGCGCGAGGATACGTGACGATCGCCCCGCACTTCGCGGAAGGGGAGACACGGCGGTACGACTACAGCAGCGACAACCATGCGGCCGTCATGGAGAGCATCAACGATGCCCGGAAGCGGTATCGGATCGACTCCGACCGGATTTACCTGGCCGGACACGGCATCGGCGGGAATGCGTGTTTCGACCTGGGGATGTCGCACCCGGGCGTCTTTGCCGGGATCGCAGCCATCGACGGAATCATCGACCGCTTTTGCCGCTATTACCGCCTGAACGACCCCCAGGCCGCGTGGTATGTCGTCAATGGCGAACTGCACGGCGACCAGAACGGCATGGCGCTGTCTTTCAACGCCGATAACCTCAACTACATGATGAAGGCCGGCCAGGACGTGTTGTACTGCGAGTTCAAGAAGCGGGGGTTCGAGACCTACTTCGAGGAATTCAACCGCATTTTTGACTGGTTCGCCGCCCATCGCCGCGAGCCGCAGCCGCGCGAGATCGGGACCGGCAAGTCGTACGATGAGGGAGTCGGCATCCTCCGCCCGTTCGATACGCGGTTCCATTGGCTCGAAGTTTCCGGACTGCCGTCTCGGTTGTCCGATCCGATCCTGTGGGACTCCGCTCCCAAGAAAAACCCGTCTCCGCTGATGATCAAAGGGAAATTCACGGCCAACGAAGAGGCGAACACCGTCTACGTCCAGCATCCGGGCAGCAAGACGACGATCTGGCTATCGCCGGACCTCGTGACGTTCGACAAGCGCATCACCGTCAACCTGAAGGGCAAGAACGGGAAGTTCTCGGAGATCGTGCGGCCCGATCTCGGCGTGCTGCTGGAGGACCTGCGTGTGCGTGGCGACCGCGAGCGGCTGTACTGGGCGAAGATTGAGCTGTGAGGGGAGGCGTCGGAGGTCAGCGAAGGCGCTAGATCCCCCAGCATCACGCTGGCGGATTCGCGATTCTGGATTCTGGATTTTGGATTTTGGATTCTCCCACTCGTTCTCGAATGCTGTATGACTCGCGTTCGTGCCCGATGAGCGAGACGATGAGTTCCGCGAGCAGCCCCAGCGAGAGCGCCTGGCCGCCGAGCAGCAATAGCGCGGCCGAGTAGATCAGCAGCGGACGATTGCCGATCGGTTCAACCTCGAGCCAATGGAAGACGTGCATCAGCACCCACGTGACGGCAAGGTAGAGCAATCCCAGTCCGCCCAGGGCAAAGCTGAACAATCCGCAGGCGCCCAGCAGATGCTGCGGCCGATGTGAGAAGCTGGTGAGAAACGAAATCGTCAGCAGATCGAGGAAGCCGCGCAGGAACCTCCGCACGCCGTATTTGGAAACGCCATGCTCGCGCGGCCGGTGATTGACCGGCAGCTCCGTCACCCGAAAGCCGCGGGCGTGCGCCAGCACGGGGATGAATCGGTGCCGCTCACCGTATAAGCGGATCTCCGAAGCGACCTCGCTACGGAACAGCTTCAGTCCGCAATTGTGATCGTGCAGCTTCAGGCCCGTCAGTGCGCCGACCATGCCGTTGAAGACCTTGCTCGGATAGACCTTGTGCCAGGGGTCGAGCCGCCGCTGCTTCCAGCCGTTGACGACGTCGTAGCCTTCGTGGAGTTTCGCCAGCAACCGCGGAATCTCGGCCGGATCGTCCTGCAGGTCGGCGTCCATCGTGAGGACGAGGTCGCCGCGGATTGATTGCAGACCGGCGGTCAGCGCGGACGCTTTCCCGAAGTTGCGACGGAAGCGGATGCCCGACACGCGCGGATCGCGGCGGGCGATCTCCGTGATGACCTTCCAGGAGCCGTCGGTCGAGCCGTCGTCGACGAAAATCACCTCTGCGTCGATGGCCTGCGCCGAGCACGCGGCATCGATCTGCCGGTGGAGTTCCAGCAGACTGTCGGCTTCATTCAGGACGGGGATGACGATCGATAGCACGGAGGTCGCTGGTTATCGGTTGTCGGTTATGAGGGGCAAATGAGTACAGGATCAAAGGAGCAGAGGGGAAAACATCTCTGGACAGCCTTCGCCACTCCGTCACTTCCCTTTGCTCCTCTGGTCCTTGAATCCTTTGCTCCTCATTTCACTCCGACCTGCGCGAGTGCCGCCAGGACACGTTCGTGCAGCTTGCCGTTGGTGACGACGACGCCGCGATTTTCGCGCAGCTCGCGACCGAGCCGGAAGTTCAGCGGGCGGCCGCCGACGTCGGTCGCCATGCCGCCGGCTTCCTCGACGACCAGCACGCCGCCGGCGTGGTCCCAGATCTTCTCGAAGTAATCGGCCTTCGTCGGCAGCCGCAGATAAATGTCCGCTTCGCCACGGGCAACGACACCGTACTTGGCCTGGCTGTCGAGCCGGGCGCCGGGCTTCGTGATCCCCAGAATCTGCGCGACCTGGGCCGAGTGATCATGCGAGCTGTGACCCGACTCGACCGACTCGCAAAATCGGGCCTGCGCCGAATCGGCGGTGGCGCTGACATGAACGCGCTGCGGCGTTCCGCCGGCCAGGCTGCGGACCCACGCCCCCTGACCGCGAATCGCGGTGAACAGGCACCCCTTGCCGCCGTCGCCGGTTGACGACGGTGGCAGGTTGGGACAGCCGAGGACCGCGACGTCGATCCGGCCGTCGATCAGCAGGGCCAGGGAGATCGCGTACTGCTCCGAACGGAGGAACCCCTTGGTGCCATCGATGGGGTCGAGGGTCCAATAGCGGCCACCGGCCGCATCATGACCGCCGCGGTCGATCCAGCCGCAGATGGTGGCTGCATCCGCCGTGATGCCGACCTTTGCGAGCTCGGCTTGCACCCGGTCGCGGAATGGCTGCTGATCGGGCTCGCGGAGGGCGGCGGCATCTTCTTCGCCCACGATCGGATCATTGGGGAAGGCGGCGGCCAGTCCGCGGCAGACGACCGCCTGGCTGGCATAGTCCGCCACGGTGACGGGGCTTTTGTCCTTCTTTTCGAGGACATCCTGCGTGATTTGCGACTGGACCGATTGGCAGACGCGCGCCGCCAGCGTGACAGCCTCAATCCCGGCCGCCAGTTCCCGTTCGTAGCCTGGAATCATGGCAGAAGACTCCTTTCGTGAATGACCGGGAGTATAGCGATGGGAGGATTAAAGGAGCAGAGGAGCAAAGGGGGACGGGACGAAGTGGCAGAGTGACAGAGTGGCAAACTGGCGGAGACCTGTATCCAATGCCACTTTGACGCTCCGTCCCCTTTGATCCTTTGCTCCTGAAATCCTTTCCTCCTCATGAAAAAGAATCCCGTCAAAGCGGCCCTCCGCGCCGGACAGCCGCAGGTCGGCACCTGGCTCTCCACCGGCGACCTGATGGCCACGCGCGTGATTGCTCGCGTCGGATTTCCCTGGCTGACGGTCGACCTGGAGCACTCGCCGATCGACTGGAGCACGGCCGGAATGCTGTTCGGGGCGATCGCCGATGCCGGCTGCGTCCCGCTGGCCCGCGTGCCGCGCGGCGACCATGACCACATCAAGCGGGTGCTGGACGCCGGGGCATTCGGGATCGTGGTCCCGATGGTCAACACCGTCGAGCAGGCGAAGGAAACGATCGCCGCCGCCAAGTATCCGCCGGTCGGCAACCGTTCGCTCGGCGGCACGCTGCACGCCCTCAACTTCGCCGCCACGCCGGGGGACTACTATCGCAAGGCGAACGACGAAATCCTGGTCGTCCTGCAGACGGAATCCCCGCAGGGGGTCGAGAATGCCGAGGCGATCTACAGCCTGCCGGGAGTCGACGCCATCTTCGTTGGGCCGAACGACCTGACGGCCCAGATGCGCAGTCCGGACGGCGTTGATCCGTCGCCGGCTGAACTGGAGGCGATGCTCCAGCGCGTGCTAGCCGCAGGAAAGAAAGTCGGTACACCGGTCGGCCTGCATGTGCAGTCGGTGGACGACGTGAAGAAGCGGATCGGCGAGGGCTGGCAGTTCATCGCGCTCGGAAGCGAACTGCGGATGATGAGCGTCACGGCCCAGCAATGGGCGACAGGTCTCAACCTGCGTCCGCCAGGGGGTGAACTGGCGCGGTATTAACGGTCCTTGGTCCACTGTCGCTCGTCCATTGAGCAGCTATGTCGCTCCATGTATTGAACCACCCCCTGGGGCAGTGCTCGCTGTCCCACTTACGGTCTGCCGAGACTCCGCCGGCGGAATTCCGCCACGCTCTGCGCCAGATCGTCACATTGCTGGCTTGTGAAGCGACGCGCGATCTAGCGACCCGCGAAGTCGAAATCGAAACGCCACTGTGCCGAACGACCGGTCACGTCCTCACACAGTCGGTCGCCCTCGTGCCGATTCTCCGCGCCGGCCTTGGGATGGTCGATCCGCTGCTGGAACTGCTGCCGGAGGCACAGGTTTGGCATCTCGGAATCTATCGCGACGAGGTAACGGCACAGCCGGTTGAATATTACAGCAAGCTGCCGCAGCAGCATCCGGCCGATGTGGCCCTGGTCCTCGACCCAATGCTGGCGACCGCCGGGTCAGCGACAGCCGCGCTGGCAAAGCTGCAGGCGTGGGGCGTGCCGCAGTCGAAGCTGTTGTCGGTGATAGCGGCTCGGGAAGGCGTGGAGCGGGTCGAGCGCGAGTTTCCGAATGTGCAGATTTACGTAGGGGCCGTCGATCCGGAACTCAACAGCCGGAAGTTCATCGTGCCGGGGCTCGGCGACGCGGGGGACCGGCAGTTCAATACCGGGGGAGCGACGGAACACATCGCGTGAGGCGATTCGTCAATTGTTGATCGTCAATTGTCAATGGTTAATCGACGACGCCGGAAATGAATGACAATCGACCATTGACCACTAACAATTGACCAAATCACGGCTTCGCATCGGCCGCTTCGCGTTCAGCACGCTTGCGCTCGGCATACTCCGCGAGGATACCTTCGGGATCAGCATCGAAGGCCTGTTTGCAACCGCTGCAGCAGACGTAGTAGGTCTGCCCCTTGTAGCTGACCGTGATCGTGCCGAGGCCGCCAGTGACAACGCACTCTGGGCCGTTGGAATCCTTGTCGGCAAGACGCGTACCGGCCCGCGTGTAGCCGACCTCCGCCACGCGCTGCCAGGTCTTCTGCGCCTCGCGGCGTTTCTCGAACAGGATCAGCGTACGCTTCTCGTTAAGCTGCGTGAGCGTGACGCGATGGAGATCGCCGGCGGAATCAGCGTCGGATTCGGCGATCAGCTTGTCCTTGTCGAAGTTGCCAGAATAGGTGCGGGTTGAGTCGTCGGGCAGCGTGACCGCGAACTGGTACTTTTCAGACTTCGGGTCGTACGTCAGTCGCGCCGTTTTGATGTGCTGGCCGTCGGCGACGTCGTAGCGAATGGCGACGCCCTGCTCGAAGTCCCAGACCCAGGCGGCGGTCTCCGTCCAGGCCCCCTGGTTGGACCCGCGTCGAATCTGACCGGCGCCGCGCCAGTCGCCGATCAGGCCATTAAGGGCCGCGAGCGCGGCTTTTTCGGCGACGACGTCGGACTTGGGGGCCGTCTCATCTGCAACCGCAAGTACGCAGAACGACAGAACTAGCGCTGCAATCGACGCGTGCGATGCCGACCAACCGCGACGGGAGCGTGAATCCAACATGAACAGCTCACTCCGCTCGCTGCAAGCCCACTTGGGAAAACCTGCAACACTTTGCAGATTTGGTTGCCTCCGCACGTCAGGCAGCACAAAAAACTGAACAGAAGGTCACGAAGGCCACAAAGCAGAAGATTGTGGAGTCAAATTAAGGACCACGAGTCGCGGCGAACACCTCAAATTCTAGCCCTTCGTGTCCTTCGTGACCTTCGTGACCTTCTGTAAACCCCTTCTGCATCTTCTGTGCTTACGCATTGCCGCGGGCCAGGCGTTGGAATCTTGCGCGCAAATCCTGAGTGATCGGGCCAGGTTTGCCGTCTCCAATCTGGCGTCCGTCGAGCTTGACACACGGAATCACTTCCGCCGCCGTGCCTGTCAGGAAACATTCGTCGGCTGCGAAAATGTCGTGCCGGAGCAGCGGGATTTCCTGGACGGAAATGCCGGCGTCTTTCGCCAGGCCGATCACGGCGTTGCGGGTGATGCCTTCGAGGATGCCGGCCTCCGTAGACGGAGTCTTCAGCACCCTCTTCTTCACAATGAAGATGTTGTCGCCGGTACATTCGGCAACTTCCCCTTTGTGATTGAGCATCAGGGCTTCCTGGCACCCGGCGTCGGTGGCTTCGATCTTCGCCAGGATGTTGTTGAGGTAGTTCAGCGACTTGATCCGCGGGCTGAGCGCGCCGGGATGATTGCGAAGGGTGCTGGCAGTGATGATCGCCAGTCCGTCTCGGTAGAACTCCTCCGGGTACAGGGTGATCGTATCGGCAATGACGATCACCTGCGGATGGCTGGTCTTGCGGATGTCGAGCCCCAGGTAGCCGGCGCCGCGCGTGACCACGAGCCGGACATAGCCGTCGACGATGCCGTTGGCGGCGACGGTTTTTTCGACGGCCGCGATCATTTCCGGCTTGCTGATGGGGATCGTCAAACGGATCGCCAGAGCGCTTTCGTACAGCCGGTCAATATGTTCGGCATGCAGGAAGACCTTGCGGTTGTAGACGCGGATCCCCTCGAAGACGCCGTCGCCATAGAGGAGTCCGTGGTCGTACACGCTGAGCCTGGCGTGTTCCTTGTCGATCAGTTGGCCGTCGATGTAGACCTTCAGCGACATGATTGGGAAGCCGGTTCTGGATGCGAAAACGCCCGGCGCTCGGGCCGGGCGAAAGTTGGAGTTCCGCCTTCAGGCGGTCGCGCGCTCTTCGCTGCGAAGGGTGCGGTCGGTGGACACGCGGCGCCGCGAGCGGGTTCGCGGGCACTGGCACAGCCAGTGGCGCCCGCTGTCCACGGAGATCAACTCCGTGGTTCATTGTGACGTCTAGGCCGCTTCTTCCAGGGTCTGGATGCGGCCTTCGTTCAGGCGGACGATCCGTTGCGCCTGATTCGCGAGCCGCTCGTCGTGCGTCACCATGATGATAGTCAGCTGTTCATTCGCGTTCAATCGGGCCAGAACGTCCATGATCTCACCGCCGGTGCGCGAATCGAGGTTGCCGGTCGGCTCGTCCGCCAGCAAAACGCGCGGCTTGCCGACGAGCGCCCGCGCGATCGCGGCCCGCTGCATTTCGCCGCCGGACAGCTCGGATGGCCTGTGCTGCAACCGGTGGTCGAGACCGACCTTCTTGAGGATGTCGGCCGCGTCGTCCTGCAACTGCTTGCGCTTTTTCCAGTACTCCCAGGCGGAGTAGCGGATCATCAACGGAGCGAGGACGTTCTCGAGCAGCGTGAGTTCGGGGAGCAAGTGATAAAACTGGAACACGAAGCCGAAGACGAGGTTGCGGAGTTCGTCACGCGTGCTGGCGGGGAGGTCGTCGATTCGGCGGCCTTCGAGGCGGACTTCTCCCTGATCGGTGGTGTCGAGCAGGCCGAGCAGGTGCAGCAGGGTACTCTTGCCGCAGCCCGACTTGCCGACGATCGCCAGAAACTCGCTGCGCCCGACGCACAGGTCGACCCCGCGCAGGACGGGAACCTTGTGGTCCCCCTTGCGATAGGCCTTGTGCAGCGCGACGGCGGAGATGTGCGTCGGCAACGGACCTTTGACCGGCTTTTGAGCCGAACTGGACCGCGGGGCGGTCGTGGACATCTTGATCACCGACATGGCGAAGTCCTTTTCGCACGCGAGCGGCGGGGTTCAGCCCCGCCGTACCGCCGGGCTAAACCCGTCGGCTCGCCTATTCGTACCTTAGCGCCTGAACCGGGTCGAGCCGCGCGGCGCGGCGCGCCGGCAGCACACTGGCCAGTACGGCAATCGCCATCGCGCCGAACGCCACCCACAGCACCATGCCAGGGTGCACGTCCGTCGGAATGCGATCGAAGTAGTAAATCGCTTCGTCAAACACCTTGCGCCCCGTGAACCACGAGAGGCCGTCTTCGATTTCGTTGATCTTCCACACGAACACGAGTCCGAGCATGACGCCCACACCGCTGCCGACGACACCCAAGCCGAGTCCATACGCGAGGAAGATCGACATCACGCCGCCGGAGCCGGCGCCGAGCGCCTTGAGGATGCCGATGTCGCGCGTCTTTTCGACGACGATCATGTAGAAGATCGCCAGGATGCCGAACCCGGCAACGGCGATGATCAGGAACAGCAGGACGTTCAGGATGGCCGATTCGACTTCGACCGCCTGGAGCAGCGGACCCTGCTTCTGTTCCCAGGTGCGAATCTGGAACCGGCCGGTTTCGACGCCGGGGAGCCGGGCGAGCAACTGCTGGACGACGACTTCAGCATCGTCGTAGTTCTTGAGTTTGATCTGCAAGCTGGTGACGCTGCCTTTGGTCCAGTCGTCGTCGCTGGTCGGTCGGGACAGCAGCATCTTGCGGGCAAACTGCAGTTCGGCGAGGTTGCAGAAGGCGAGACTCCCGTCGTACTCGCTCATGCCGCTCTTGAAGGCGTCGACGTACGTAGCTGCAAAGCGTGCCGGCTCCGGGTTGCCGACGGTGACAGTCGTGAATTTCACGTCCTCACCCGGCTGAATGAGCATCATCGTCTTCGTTTTGCCATTGGCGTCGACATAGGGGTAGCTGACGAGGCCGCAGCCGATGTAGACCCTGGCAGGCAAGGCGGCGTTACGATCAGCGGCCGCAGTCGGCACTGCCTGCGACGGGCCGAACAACTCATGGGGCGCAGGTTCGTCTGCGGCGCCGCCGGCTTCGGCATCGAACGGATTGATGAGCGGCGATTCGGCCGCGACGGCACCGGTGTTCGCGCTCTCGGTGACGTTTGCCCCGTTGTGCCTCTGCTGTTTGGTGGCTTCGTATTCGGCCCGCATCCGCTGGAGGTCGAGCCACTCGGCGCGATGCTTGATGCCTTCTTCCGTCAGTTCCCAGTCGAGGTCGGCGGCAATGTCGCGCAGCGGCGGGCGGATGACCTTGCCTTCGTCCTTGAGCGCCTGGCGGCTCATGAGATATTCGCGCAGCGGGCTGACCAGGTCTTTGCCCTGCGGCAGGATGCCGACGATCGTAACCGGCTGCGTGAGCTGGGTTTCGTTCCAGTCGAAGGTCATCATGCCGTAGATTTCAACGGCCGGAGTGATGGCCTCGACGCGGTCGCCGACGATGGCCTGGATGGCCGCGATCAGTTCTTGCGGATCGTCAAAGCCGTCGCTGCTGGTCGATTCGACCATCAGGTCGGCCAGGATGCCGTGCAGCCGATCCTTCATCTGGCTGCTGAAGCCGGCCATGACGCTGTTGACGACGATCATCGTCGCCACGCCGAGCATCACGCTGATGATGCTCGCCAACGCGATGAACCGCGTCCGCAGGTAGCGACTGGAGAGCAGCAGCTTGTACATGGGACGTGTGGGTAAAGGGTCGTTGGTAGTGATTTGTGGGTCGAAGGGGCGGGAGTCTAGGCGGAAGGGGAAAATGCGTCGAGACCGGGTTGGAGGACCGCCCGGGGAGCACTGTCACCGGGTGATTCGGGGGGATCGACGCCGGTCCCGTGACTTGCCGGCTTGTCACTCCCACCGGTGGCGACGCTGGTCGCCGGCCGCCGCGCTTGACATCCACAGTGGGCCCGGCAACATACTGCAAGTTGGAATGACGAGCCGATTTCAGTCCCATCAGCCATACAGCGAGAATTGACGATGCCTACGAGCGGTCCAATTGTCCGCACCGGCGCGACGCCGGAATTCTGGAGAAACTGGGAGCAGGCTTTCGGCGGCAAGAAGCGGGCGGACGCCGGCAAGCCGGCCGCCAAGGGGACTGCCAAGAAGAAGTCGGCGGCGAAGAAGCCGGCTGCGAAAAAGCCGGCCGGCAAGACCAAGGCCGCCAAGCGGAAGTGAGCGCCGCCGATTGCTCTGGATGGCAACCACGGAAGACACGGAATACGCGGAAAAATGCCGGCTCGAGAATCGACCCTCCCAATTGACGGGGGCGTCGGCGACTACGAAGTGAACGTTGTCCGCGGCTGTTCCTTTCCGTGACTTCCGTGTATTCCGTGGTTCATGGCGGCTCCATCGCGCTCCCGGTTTGCAAGCTTCCAGCCGATCCTCGGGCTGTGGCTGTCGTTTCTGGCGTGCTCGCTGATTCGCGCGCCAATTCCGGCGGTGAATGAGCCGCATTATCTCGTCAAGGCGCGACACTACTGGCAGCCGGAGTGGTGCCGCGGCGACCTGTTCCTGGAGTCAGCGAATCCGCATGTCGTCTTCTACCAGACAATTGGCTGGCTGCCGGCGACGCTGCCTTTCGAGTACGCGGCACTGATCGGCCGGATCCTGGTCCTGCTGCTGCTGGCGATTGGCTGGGACCGGATGCTCTCGCAAATCCTCTGCGGTCGCTGGAGTTCCGTTGCGGCGGCATGGCTGTTTCTGCTCCTGCAGGCGTGCGGAAACTTCGCGGGGGAATGGCTGGTCGGTGGCGTCGAGTCCAAGGTGGTGGCGTACGCGCTCGTGATGTGGGGCTGCGGCGCGCTGCTCGCCGGTCGCCTCAACACAGGGGGCGCGCTCCTGGGAGCAGCGGTCAGCTTTCATCCGGTGGTGGGGGCGTGGTGCATCATCTGTCTGGCCGGTGCGGCGGTGCTGCGCGGCATTGTGGATCGGCGTCGCCCGATGTCGGCGGACACGACAAGATCCTTGGGCCCGCTCATACGAAACTTCGTCCCCGCCATCGGTTGCGGTTTCGCATGCAGCCTGCCGGGGCTGATTCCGGCGGCGAAGATGCTCACCTCAGCCGACCCGGCGACGACGCTGCGGGCGGACATCCTGATGGTGGCCGTCCGGCTCGACCATCATCTCGATCCGTACATGTTCCCGTGGCGGGCGTACGCGTACTACGCGGCAATGATCGTCGCGTGGTTAATCGCACGCCGCATGGTGGCAGCGACGCGTGCGTCGCTCTGGCTGGATGCATTCACCTGGATCGCGATTGCCGTTGCCGTACTGGGCTGGCTCGCTGCGGCCGGTCCGCGGCCGGTCACGTATCTCCCGTGGATGGAATGGCGAATCAAGCTGCTCAAACTGTATCCGTTCCGGATCGCCGACCTCGCGGTGCCATTCACGCTGGCTGTGTCCATCACCCAGCTTGCGTCCGCGCGGATTGCCGGCGGTGTCTCGCTACTCCGCGCCACAATCGTCGCCGGCGGTTTCGCGGCAGCGTTCGTGGCAGCCCTCCTCTGGCCCGGCGTCGACAAGAACCCCTCGCGGATGTCGCCACAGATGCGGGCTGACTGGATCGCCGCACTCGGCTGGGTTGCCGCCAAGACGCCGCACGACTGCGTGCTGTGGACGCCGGATGAGGACTGGGCCGTGAAGTGGTTCGCCGAGCGACCGGAGTACGTGAATTTCAAGGACTGCCCGCAGGACGCGCGCGGAACCATCGACTGGTACGAGCGGCGCGTGCTGTTGGCGGACTGGAAGCGGGCTGCGGCCGGCGACGGCGTATTCACGGCGGCGGAGTTCGCCGATCTGCACGAGAAGACCGGTATTACGCATATCGTGCTCAGCCGGATGGGACCGATCGAGCCGCTGCCGGTGTATCAGAATGGGGGGTTTCGCGTGTTCGCACTGGCTGACCTGGAAGCGGAGTCGTTGTTGCTGCCCCGCTGAAGCGATCAGGCAATCCGGTCGCTTCGAGACGCATCGGGGGATACAATTTCGTGGGCGGCGGGCGGTTGCTTGGCGCCGATGTAAGGAGCTTTGCGCACGAAGATCGAGCGACATGCGAAACGTCCGATTCCGAAAGCCGATGCTAATCCGCCCGCTGTCTGTGGCAACTGCGACAGCGGTCGCGCTCTGCATTGCGGTGAACGCCAATGCGGATGAGCCGCCCACGGTCAACTTCAACCGCGACATCCGGCCGATACTCTCCAACAATTGTTTCAAGTGCCACGGGCCGGACAAAGACGAACGCAAGGGGGGCAGCGACGGACTGCGGCTTGACAGGGCGGAGGGCGCGGACGGCGCGTTTGCCGATCTGGGTGGACATGCGGCGATCGTCGCGGGGGACTCCGAGCACAGCGAACTCGTCGTGCGGATCACGAGCACCGATCCGGACGTGCGGATGCCGCCGGCCGGCTCCGGCAAGCAGCTCACGCCCCACGAGATCGAATTGCTGACGACATGGGTTCGGCAGGGCGCACAATTCGCAAAGCACTGGTCGTACGAGCCGCCGCTGCGTGCAGCCCCCCCCGCTGTTCAACGCGCCGACTGGCCGCGGAGCGACCTGGACCGATTCATCCTTGCGCGTCTGGAACGGGAAGGCCTGGCACCGTCACCGGAAGCGGATCGTTATGCCCTGATCCGGCGAGCGGCGCTCGATTTGACGGGTCTGCCGCCGACTGTGGAAGAGGTCGATGCATTCGTGGCCGATTCATCCGCCGATGCCTACGAACAGATGATCGACCGGCTGCTGGCGAAGGAGTCGTACGGCGAACACATGGCGCGGATGTGGCTGGACCTGGCGCGGTACGCGGACTCGGCCGGCTATGCGGACGATCCGCCACGGACGATCTGGGCGTATCGCGACTATGTGATTCGGGCGTTCAACGCGAACACACCGTTCGACCAGTTCACGATCGAGCAGATTGCGGGAGATCTGCTGCCAAATCCCACCGAAGACCAGATCATCGCCACGGCCTTCCATCGCAATACGCTGACCAACAACGAAGGCGGGACGAGCGACGAAGAGTTCCGCAATGTCGCCATTGTCGACCGGGTCAACACGACGATGGCGGTCTGGATGGGCACGACGATGGCCTGTGCCCAGTGTCACAGCCACAAGTACGACCCGCTGACGCAGGAGGAATACTTCCGGCTGTTTGCGTTCTTCAACAACTCGGCCGACGCGGACCAGCGCGACGAAAGCCCGCTCCTGGAAATCTGGACTCCTGAGCAACAACAGCAGAAGGCGGATTGGGCGGCGCAGATTGCGAAGCTCGAAGAGACGCTGCGCACGCCGACGCCGGAACTGGCCGCGGCGGAAGCGGCCTGGGCGGCCGACCTGGCGACTGAGCCAACGTGGTCGGTCCTGAGGCCGACGGAGTTGAAGAGCGAGACTGCAGCGGGTCTGGCGGCAGACGATGCGGGCATCATCACAGCGGCAACCGCGACTGCGAACAATGGTTACACGTTGCAGGTTCCCGTCCCGTCGGAGCAGTCTCTCACGGCGCTGCGGCTGGAGACGCTGCCGGACGCGGCGCTGCCGGGAGGAGGCGCGGGCTTCGCGGGCGGCAACTTCGTCATCACGAAGATTTCCGCGACAGTGACTCCGCCGCCGGGAGCACCGACGACCGGACGGTACGTGCGAATTGAGCTGCCGGGCATGAAACGGATCCTGTCACTGGCGGAAGTGCAGGTGTTCCACGGTGATACGAACGTTTCCGTCACGGGCACGGCCACCCAGAGCAGCGATGCGTTCGACGGACCCGCGAAACTGGCAATCGATGGGAACACCAATGGCGACTACAACGGCGCGAAGTCGACCACGCATTCCGCGGAATCGACGGACCCCTGGTGGGAAGTCGACCTCGGCAGTGTGCAAGTCGTCGATCGAATCACCGTCTGGAACCGAACCGACAACAACCTCCAGTCGCGACTGAACGGCGCGAAAATCCGACTGCTCGACGAGCAGCGCGGGACGATTTGGGAACAGACGCTGGCCGAGGCGCCTCAGGCGAGCGCGGACCTGGCCATCAGCGGGCCGCGTCCGATCAAGCTGGCCGCCGCCTTTGCCGACTACGCCTACAAGGAACACGAAGCCGCAAAGGTGCTGGATGCCGCCAATCCCGACACGACGGGTTGGAGCGTCAGCGAACAAATCGACCGCCCACATACGCTGACGCTGATTTCCGACGTGCCGGTCGCGCTGCCGGCTGGCGCTGAGCTGGCAGTGACGATCGAGCAACGGTTCGCCACGCCGAATTACACGTTGGCGCGGTTCCGACTGTCCGCCACCAGCGATGCACGTGCAAATGCGTTCGCCGCGTTGCCGGCCGATGTCGCGGCGATCCTGCGTACCGCGCCTGAACAGCGAGACGACGCGCAGCGGACGCGGCTCGCTGAGCACTACCGCAGCATCGCGCCACTGCTGAAGCCGCAGCGCGACGAGCTGGCAACCGTCCGCAAGCAGCAGGCAGATTACAAACCGTACACGACGGTGCCGGTGATGAAGGAACTGCCGGAAACGGCCCGGCGCAAGACGAACGTCCAGATTCGCGGCAATTACCAGCAAACGGCGCAGGAAGTTGGTCCGGGCGTTCCGGCGGCGTTTGCGCCATTGCCCGACGGCGCGCCGGTCGATCGGCTGGCGCTGGCCCGCTGGCTGGTTTCACGCGACAACCCGTTGACCGCCCGCGTAATGGTCAATCGACTGTGGGAGAAGCTGTTCGGCGACGGCCTCGTCCGCACGAGCGAAGAATTCGGCTCGCAAGGAGACTTGCCGACGCATCCCGAACTGCTCGACTGGCTGGCCGTCGAGTTCATGGATTCCGGATGGGACATCAAGGCCATGCTGCGGCTGCTGGCGACGTCGGCCACGTACCGGCAGTCATCACGCGTGACCCCCGAACTGCTGGAACGCGACCCGGACAATGCGCTCCTCGCCCGCGGTCCGCGCGTGCGCATGACGGCCGAAATGGTCCGCGACCAGGCGCTGGCCGCCGCCGGACTCCTCAGTCCCAAACTCGCCGGCCCGCCGGTCCGTCCGCCGCAACCGAACATCGGGTTGTCGGCGGCGTTCGGCTCCGGCATCGACTGGCAGACCAGCGACGGCGAAGACCGCTATCGTCGCGGGCTGTACACGACATGGCGGCGGTCGAATCCGTATCCCTC
>JAXMBS010000043.1:0-48698 GCA_046349775.1 Planctomycetaceae bacterium
ACGTCGACAGCGGGATCAATGGCACCTACATCGGCCACCTCGACATTCGCCGTTGCCGGTTTGACGGAAATCTCAAGCTGTCGACCGATTATCGACCGTACTCGGGGTCGCCGTCCGGCACGAAGGTGCATGACGTCGTGGTTGCCGGCTGCGAATTCCGCCGGTTTCAGACGGGCGTCGTCGATCGCGGCTGGTCCGACTTTGCGGTCGAAGACTGCCTGTTTGAGGACAACCTTATCGACGTGCAGTTGCTGGCGACGAGTTGCGTAAAGAACCCGCATACCGTCAAGCTGGCCCGCAATCGCCACCTGGGGCATGCGAAAATGCAGGCGATCTATGCGCGGCGAAACCGCAAGACCGTCTACGGTGCGCCGGCAGACTACTGGGTCTATGGGACGTATTCGGAACACTCCGACAAATATGAAGTCGAAGAGTTCCTCGTAGCGCCGCAGACGCTCGACGGGCACCTGTTGTACTACGCGCAAAACGCGGCGAACTTCGTCCCGTTCATGAAGACCGGAACCAAGTACGACGGACAGACGAACCGGCAGCTCATGCAGGAACTCGGTGTGTGCGTGAACGGTCGTTACTTTGAAGAGGGGGACGGCTTCGAACGGCTGCCACGCACGAACGTCCCGATCTGGATCGCCAAGGCCGTTGCCCCGGAACCGAAGTCGCAGCCAACGGCGCTCGATGCCGGGGTCGTCGAGACAAGCCTGCAGGACTGAGCGTCGGTTTCCCGACAGCCGCGGGCGCGGTACGCTGACTTGGGGCCCAGGGGCGAACGCCTTAAATCCAGGACAGCGTGCCGGAGTCAGATGCATGTTGCGGTTGATCGCGTGCGCCAGTGCATTCTTAGTCACAGTCTCTCTGCAGGCGGCCGAACCTGTGCCGGCTGCCGTCCCAGCGGACTCCGAATGGCCTGAATTCCGCGGCCCGGACGGCCAAGGGCATGCAGTCGCTCATGGATTGCCGCTAGCCTGGGATGAAAACCGGAACATTCGTTGGAAGGTGGAACTCACTGGCCTGGGTTGGTCATCCCCGGTGATTTCGGGCAACCAGATCTGGCTGACGACTGCCGATGTCGAGCCCACGATCTTGCGAGTACTGTGTCTCGATCGGGACACCGGTACCCTCGTGCACAACAGCGTTGTCGCGCAGCCTGCTGTAACCGCGCGGGTGCACCGCAAAAACTCGCTGGCATCGCCGACTCCGATTCTCTCCGGCGACCACGTGTACGTGCACTTCGGCCCGTATGCCACCGCGTGCCTGTCTTCCGCAGGCGACATCCTCTGGAACAAGTCGCTGCCACATCAGCAATTGTACGGACCATCAAGCACGGCCGTCCTGTTCCGCGACCTGTTGATCGTCCCCTGTCTCGGGACCGACGTGCGATATCTGATTGCACTCGACAAAAACAGCGGCGAGGAACGCTGGAAGCAGTCGTTCGAAGGCCGGAACGCGGAATCAACGCCGCTGGTCATCGACACCGAGCACGGCCCGCAGCTCGTCAGCAGTCAGGCCGATCGGATCATCGCCTTTGATCCGCAGACCGGCCGCGAACTGTGGTGGGTTCGCCAGACCAATTATGCCCAGGTCCCACGACCGGTCTTCGGCCATGGATTGGTGTATGTCAGCGGCGGATACTTCAATCCCGAAGTCTGGGCGATTCGTCCCGACGGACAGGGAGACGTCACTGATTCGCACGTTGTCTGGCACGTCAGCGAATCGGCGCCGCTCAACCCCTCGCCGATTCTGGTCGGCGACGAGTTGTACTTCATCAGCGACAACGGAGTTGCCAGTTGCGTCAACGCCCTGACCGGAGCGTTGCATTGGCGCGAGCGGCTGGATGGGAACTACTCGGCGTCGCCCGTGTTCGGCGATAACCGCCTGTACTTCCTGAACGAAACGGGCACGACCTATGTCGTCCGGCCGGGACCGAAGTTCGAACTGCTGGCGACCAACGTCCTCCCGGGCCAGACGCTGGCATCGCTGGCCGTGGCCGGGCGGGCGTTGTACCTCAGGACCGACACGCAACTTTATCGCATCGAAACTGCGGAGTGACGCCGTGTTCTGTCCGAAGCTGGTGCTCGTCGTCTGCGTGCTGAGTGCGAATGCCGTCGCCGATGAGCCGGCATTCGTGCCGGCCAGCCCCGATGAGCCTTACGGAGAGTTTTCGCTGGAGCGCGCAGCGATCTCGCTCGACACCACGGCGCGCGAATGGCAACGAACCAACAAATGTTGCCAGTGCCATGCCAATTTCATGTACCTGCTGGCCCGTCCCGCGCTCGCCAAAGTCGCGCCAGTGCCATCCGAAGTCCGAGACCTGTTCGAGCAACTGGTCGGCCAGCGCTGGGAGAGGGTGGGACTGCGGTACCCGTCCGAGGCCACGGTCGTCTCCGTCCCGCTGGCTTTCGACGACAACCGCAACGGCCGCCTCCATCCACTGACTCGCAAGGCCCTCGAACGGATGCTGACGCATCAGCGGCCGGATGGCGGCTGGGACGGCATCGGCGGATCCGAAAGGACATTCATCCGTGAGATGGAGGAGACGGTCTTCGCGGGGCTCGGCATCGTCACGGCACCCGGAGACTTTGCCGCATCGGAAGCTGCCGCCGGCAGCCTCGAATCGATTCGTCGTTACCTGAATAATTACCGGTCGAGCTATCCGTATGAAGCAGGAATGTTGACCTGGGCGTCTGTGAAAATCGGCGGCATCTGGGATGCCGGCAAGCAGCGTCAAGCGGTCGAATCGCTGCTCAAACTGCAGCGTGACGACGGGGGCTGGGCGCTGGGTGAACTGCTCGAAGACGACCCGGAATGGGAACGGGGCAAGTTCGCCGACAAGCGGTCAACCGACGGGTACGGGACCGGCTTTGTGATCTTCATTTCCCGCCAGGCCGGCGTATCCGCTGACGATCCCCGCGTACGACGCGGCATCGCGTGGCTGAAGTCGCACCAGCGAGCGAGCGGCCGGTGGTTCACACCGACGTACAGCCGACGGACGCTCAATCTGCCGTCCAATTCCGGTACCGGCTACGCGATTCTGGCCCTGGAAGCCTGCGGCGAAATCCCGCAACCGTAGGTGAATCAAGCGCTTCGCGGTAAGATAAAGTGTTGTTTATCCCAACGGCTCACTACGTCCCGCCTTCCATAAGCTCTCTCATGCGATCCAGACTTACCGGCATGCTGGCTGCCGTGGTCGTCGCGGTGGCTGTTCCCGCCGCCGCTGCTCCGCCGGTGGATTTCCAGCGCGAAGTCCTGCCGATCCTCACCGACCATTGCTCGCAGTGTCACGGGGTCGATGAGAACAACCGCCAGGCCGGCCTGAGACTCGATCAGCTCGAGAGCGCGCTTAAAGCGGGAGAATCCGGCGAACCGGCGATTGTTCCCGGCGCCCCGGACAGCAGCGAGATGATGCGCCGCATCACGGCGACGGACGCCGATGTCCTGATGCCGCCGCCCAGCCACAACAAGCCTTTGTCGGCCAAACAGATTGAGACGCTGCGACAGTGGGTCACAGAGGGTGCACCGTACGCGTCGCACTGGGCGTTCACCGCACCACGGCAGGCGGACATGCCGAATGTGGGCACAGCGCACGCGATCGATGCGTTCGTCCTGGCGCGGCTCAAGGAACGAAACCTGTCGCTGGCCCCGGAAGCTCCGGCCGCCGCGCTGTGCCGCCGGTTGTATCTCGATGTGATCGGCCTCCCCCCCTCGCCGCAGCAACTGCAGGCGTTCGAGCAACAAGGATTCGAGGCGACCGTCGATGAACTGCTCTCCAGCGAGCGGTATGGTGAAAAGTGGGCGAGGCACTGGCTGGATGTTGCCCGCTACAGCGACACGAACGGTTACGAGAAGGATCTGCGGCGGGAACAGTGGGCCTGGCGCGACTGGGTCGTGAACGCGCTGAACCGCGATCTCCCTTACGACCAGTTCGTCATCGAACAACTGGCGGGAGACCTGCTGCCGAATGCGACGCAGCAGCAGATCATCGCGACCGGCTTCCTGCGCAACAGCATGATCAACGAAGAGGGGGCTATCGTCCCCGAACAGTTCCGCATGGTCGAGATGTTCGACCGCATGGACTGTCTCGGCAAGGCGGTCCTCGGCCTGTCGACGCAGTGCGCCCAGTGCCACTCGCACAAGTTCGACCCGCTCACCCAGCGCGAATACTACGGCATGTTCGCGTTCCTGAACTCCGCGTACGAGGCCCAGTCCTGGATCTACACGCCTGAGCAGGAACAGCAGATTGCCAAACTGCACGCCGACGTCCGAGCCGCCGAAGATCGGTTGCGTCAGATTGTGCCGGACTGGTCTATGCAGCTGGCCGCGTGGGAGGAATCGCTCAAGCAACAGCAACCCGTTTGGGAGCCGCTGATCGCCACGAAGCTGGAGACGATCAGCGGACTGTGTCATCCGACTCAGGAGGCTGACAACTCAATCCTGATGCAGGGGCATCCCAGCGACGACGTGTTCATGATCTCGACGCCCACCCTCGACGGCGTCACCGGTCTGCGCCTGGAAGCGCTCACGAACACCAACCTGCCGTTTCGGGGACCCGGCCGCAGCAAGCTCGGAACCTGGGCCGTTTCAGAAATCGAAGCCTTTGTGAAACCGCCGGACGCCAAAGACTGGGAGAAGGTCAAGTTCGCGAGCGCGACAGCGGACTTCTCCGAGCCGGAGGTCAAGCAGGCGGACGGCAAGAAAGTTTCCGGCCCCGTCGCGCACTTGATCGACGGCTCCGATGACACGACCTGGAACGCCGACCGCGGCGTCGGACGCCGCAATCAGCCTTCGGTCGCGGTGTTGCAGCTTGAGAAGCCGCTGCAGTACGCGGCGGGCACGGAATTGAAACTCGTCTGGCGGACGACCGACATGCTCGGCTGCTGCCGGTTCTGCATCACTCGGACGCCGGCGCCTACCGCGCCCGGCATCAACCACGCGGCGATTCTGGCGCTGGAGTCGCCGGCCGAGACGCGCACCGCCGAGCAGCAGGCCGAGATCTTTGCCGCCTGGCGGGCCGGCGTTCCCGCAGCAAAGCCGATCAACGACGAGATCGACGCGCTGTGGAAGGCGTTCCCACAGGCCGCCACATCGATCCTGCACCTGGCGGAACAGGAACCGGGGAAACATCGCCGGACGTTCATGCTGGAGCGCGGCGAATGGGACCGACAACTTGAGGTCATCGAACCCACGACGCCGGCCGCATTTCATCCGTTCTCGCCCGAGTTGCCGCGAAACCGCCTCGGCTTTGCTCGCTGGCTGACCGATCGGCAGTCGCCGCTCACGGCGCGGGTCGCTGTCAATCGAATCTGGCAGGCGATTTTTGGCACGGGACTCGTCGAGACGGCCGAAGACTTCGGCACCCGCTCCGCCGTCCCGGAATACCGCGACGTCCTCGACTGGCTGGCCGTCGATTTCATGGAACACGGCTGGAGCCAGAAGCACCTGATTCGCACGATTGTCACCAGCGCCACCTACCGCCAGACCTCCGAGGCGTCCCCCGATCTGCTCCAGCGCGACCCGCGCAACGTCTGGCTCGCGCGCGGCCCGCGGTTTCGCGCCGAGGCCGAAGTGGTCCACGATATCGCCCTGAGCGTAGCGGGCCTGATGACCGATAAGCTCGGCGGTCCCAGCATTATTCCGCCGGTCCCCCAGAACGTCCTGGACTACAACTTCGTCTATCCCGAGTATTGGAAGCCGGCGGAAGGTTCCGAACGCTATCGTCGCGCGGTGTACGGCTTTCGCAAGCGATCAATGCCTGACCCGGTGATGTCGAACTTCGATGCACCGAACGCCGATGCGGCCTGCGCGCGCCGCATCCGTTCGAACACGCCGCTCGCCGCTCTGACCAGTTTCAATGAGCCGATTTTCGTCGAAGCCGCACGGGCCCTCGCGCTGCGCGTCCTGCGCGAGGCGGGTCCGAGCGAGAGCCAGCGCGCCGACTACGCCTGGCTGTTGTGCACCTGCCGCACCCCGACGGCCGCCGAGCGCGACGTGATCCTCACGCTGCTGAAATCGCGCCGGCAGCGACTCGCCGAAGGCTGGCTGAACCCGCGCGACGTCGCGACCGGCGATCCATCGCGACTCCCCGACCTGCCGGCCGGTACGACTCCGCAGGACGCGGCCGCCTGGACGCTCGCCGCGCGCGTCCTCCTGAATCTGGACGAGACCATCTCCAAGAAGTGAACTGCACGATGAACGTCTCCCACGAACTTCGCGATGCCACGGCACAATTCCTCCGGCGACGGTGGTTTCTGCGCGACTGCGGCATCGGCCTGGCCGGAATCGCCGCCCAGTCATTGCTGGCCGCCGAAACCGCGCGGCAGTCGCCGCGACCGGAGAATCCGTTGTCGCCGCACTGGCCGCACTATGCCGCCAAGGCGCGCCGCGTGATCTACATCTTTCAGGCCGGCGCCCCCAGCCATCTGGAGCTGTTCGATCACAAGCCGGAGCTGACCAGCCGCGACGGCCAGTTGCCTCCGCCCGAACTGCTGAACGGATATCGGACGGCGTTCATCAATCCGAATTCCGCCCTGCTGGGGCCGAGGTTCCGGTTTGCGCGGCACGGCGAGTCCGGGATGGAACTGAGCGAAGTGCTCCCGTACACCGCATCGGTCGCCGACGAGCTGTGCCTGATCCGCACGATGCACACCGAAGCGGTGAACCACGCGCCCGCGCAAATCATGATGAACAGCGGGTCGCAGCAGTTCGGCCGTCCCAGCTTTGGCTCGTGGACGCTGTACGGACTGGGCAGCGAGTCGTCCGACCTGCCCGGCTTCGTCGTGCTGACGAGCGCCCGCGGCACCAGCGGCGGCGCCAGCAACTACGGCTGCGGCTTTTTGCCGACGATGTACGGCGGCATTCCCTTTCGCAGCGCGGGGGAACCGGTGCTGTATCTCTCGAATCCCGCCGGCGTTGATGCGGAGACGCAGCGCGCCTCGCTGGACGCGCTGAATGCGCTCAATGCGCAGGCGCTCGACTCGACCCTCGATCCGGAGATCGCCGCCCGCATTCAGAGCTACGAAATGGCGTACCGGCTGCAGACCAGCGCGCCAGAACTCATGGACCTCGGCCAGGAGACGCCCGAAACACTCGCCGCCTACGGGGTCAAGTCCGCCAAGGAAGCCAGCTTCGCCCGCAACTGCCTGCTGGCGCGGCGGCTCGTTGAGCGCGGCGTCCGCTTCGTGCAACTCTTCCACGAAGTCTGGGACCAGCACACCAATCTGAAGGAGGGAGTCAAGAAAAACGCGCTGGACACCGACCAGGCCAGCGCTGCCTTGATCAGCGACCTCAAGCAGCGCGGCCTCTTGAACGACACGCTCGTCATCTGGGGGGGCGAGTTCGGCCGTACGCCGATGGTGCAGGGGGGCAAGGACGGCCGCGACCACCACAACCGCTGTTTCAGCCTGTGGCTGGCGGGCGGCGGCATCAAGTCCGGTCACACTCACGGCCAGACGGACGAGTTGGGGTTCAACATCGCCAGCAATCCGGTCCACGTCCACGATCTGCACGCGACGTTATTGCACCTGCTGGGCATGGACCACACGCGCCTCACGTACCGGTTCCAGGGGCGCGACTACCGTCTCACGGACATTCACGGTCGCGTGGTGCCTGAGATTCTGGCGTAAGACGGCCTCAAATCGGAATTGATCAGGGTCGGATTCCGTTCGTGTTTTGGCCGTTGATCGACTGCATTTGCACACGAGCGGCTCGGCAGAAGCCTCGCCCTCCCGCCGTTGTCGCGACCGCCGAATGATTGTCACTTCGCCGCGCCGGACACGCAATACAGGTGCTTGTTCGACCGGAGGAACAACTCGCCGGTGCTGATTGCCGGCGTGGCCGCGAATGTCTCGTCGTCGGTCGTCAGCCTGATTCGCGGCGAGCGATTCGAACTTGTCCGCCGCCTGGAACACGTGCGTCGTGCCATTCCCCATCACGTAATAGATCTTGTCCCCGGCGGCGACGGGCGACGAATAGTCAGCGCCTCCCATCCCGCCGAAGCCTCCGCGACCACCGCCTTCGCCTCCTCCGCGTCCGCCACGGGCGCCCGGCAGCCGCGCCTGAAAGACCTGCTCGCCCGTCTTCGCATTGAGGCAGTGCACCGCGCCATTGGCGACGAAGTACAGCCGGTCGTTAATGTATACCGGCGTGCTGAACCGGTTCGCGTCGCGCCCGGACCACTGCACCTGCGACTCTGAGACGTTCCCCTTGCCGCCGGCCTTCACGGCGATCGAGCCGCCGCTGCGGCCTTCGACGGCGAACACAACGTCATCATGCACCACGACGCTGGTGTTGAAGCTGTCTTCGCCGGCTGCATCGCAGTACCAGCGCACCTTGCCGGTCTTCGCGTTGAGACCCCAGATCTCGAACGGCGCGCCGATCACGATTTCCTTGCGCCCGTCCGGCAGTTGCACGACCGCCGGCGTCCCCCACACGTTTCCCAGCGAATCCGCCTCGGCCTTCCAGACTTCTTTTCCCGTCTGGCAGTCGAGCGCCACGATCGCCCGCTGCTCCGGACCGGCTGTCGCCACAACCAGGCCGTCGACCACGATCGGACTCGATGCCGAACCCCAGCGGCGGGGGTCCGAGTCCGTCCCGACGCCGTGGTCCCAGAGTTTTTTCCCCTCGAGACTGAACGCGATGACTCCGCTCTTGCCGAAGAATACATACACTCGCTCGCCGTCTGAGACCGGGGTGTGCGATGCGTACCCATGCGACGGCACACCCATTCCCGCAAACGCGTCCTCCGGCAACACGGCCTCGACGGTCTCCTTCCACTGCACCTTTCCATCCTGGCGATCGAGGCAGACCAGGTGCCGTTTGAGGTCGACCAGGTCTCCTTCCTCGAACCCGTAACCGGAGTACGTCGTCACGAACACGCGCTCGCCGACGACGATCGGACTGGAAACGCCTTCGCCCGGCAGCGGGGTCTTCCACTTCAGGTTCTCGGTCGGGCTCCAGGTCGTCGGCGTGGGCTGGGAGTCGGGGCTGACGCCGGTCCCGTTGGGACCGCGAAAACGCGGCCAGTCGCTGGCCGCTCCAGCGGCCGACAGCACAAGACACAGCACGGCCGCAAGAGCTCTCGATATGTGGCGCACGTCAGCTCCGTCGTGAGGGGACAACGAGTCGATACAAAGAGGAGCCGCCTGGAGCCGTCGCAATTCGGCCATTCCAGGCGAGCTCTCGGAGACGACAACGGCAGCGTCGAGATCTACTCCTCGACCGGGGGTCGCTCGCCGCGCGGTGGCCGACGTCCACCCTCCGGCGGAGGACCTTCCTCTCCCGGCCGACCCCGACCGCCTCCCGGCGGGCCGCCAAAACCGGGGAACTGCATTTTTGAGAGCTCGTCGCGGCTCAGCTTCCCGTCCTTATCCGTGTCGAGTTCCATCATCCGGTCCACAAACGCCGCGGGATCACCAAAGCCGCCCCGCCGTCCTTCTCCCCGACCCCCTTCGCCGCGTCCGCCGCGGCCAAATCCGCCGCCGAAGCCACCGCCGCCCCCCGGCGCCATCTTGACGATCTCGTCCTTGGTCAGCGCGCCGTCCTTGTCCGCGTCGCCGCGTTCGAGCAGCCCCTGCATTCGCTCAGGGAGTTCCGACTTGGTGAGCTTGCCGTCCTTGTCGGTGTCATATTCCATCAGGCGGTTCGCCATGTCTTCGCCGCCGCGGCCCCCGCCGCCGCCAAAACCGCCTCCTCCACCAAAGCCACCGCGGCCGCCGCCGCCAAACTGCGGCCGCAATTCCTCCTCTGTCAGCTTCCCATCCGCGTTCTTGTCGAGCTTCTTCAGCGACGCCGTCGCCTGCTCCAGCTCGGCCGCCGACACTTCGCCGTCGCCATCGGTGTCGAGCGCGCCCACTAGCGGATTCATCCGTCCCATGCCGCCGCCAAAGCCACCCGGGCCGGCGCCGGCGCCACCTCGCCCACCAGCGCCCCCTTCGCCGCCGGCTCCCCCTTGGCCTCCGGCACCTCCCTGACCGCCCGCGCCGCCTTCACCAGCAGCACCAGCCTGACCCGCGGCACCCCCTTGACCACCGGCACCCCCCTGACCACCCGAAAGCTGGGCAAATGCGACCGTCGTGGTCAACGCGAGACTGGCCGAACCGACCCACAAAACGAGTTTGCGCATGGAAGAGCTCTCCGCAGAAGGGATTGGAAACGCAACGGTACAGCCGCAGGGATCCCGGCGCAGCTCGGTCGCTGCGGCAAGTGGTACTTTAACCCCGATCCATCGAATTCGTACCGATAAACCTCGCATTCCGCAGCGGGAGATTCCGGATACTCCTCGAGAGAGTGCATTTTCTTGTCCGGCTTCCGCTGGGTGATCTGACATTTGCGCCAAACCAGGCCTTAAGTGAATGGATAGATGAACGGCGCCAGTCCCGTCCCGCTCAGAACCACGAGCAAACCCAGCACCAGCAGCGCCAAGAGCAACGGCAACAGCCACCACTTCTTGTTTTCCCGCAGAAACAGCCAGAATTCGGCGAGCAACCCCGGCTGCGGCGACTCGACCAGTTCGCGAAGGTCGCGGCGCTCGGTTTCCTGACGTCGCACTTCGTCGGTCATCCCAGCGACTCCGCTCGTCAGAACTGCCGTAGATACCGCTCGCGGTCGACCGTCGTACGGCGCTCGCGCCACCATGTCGCCGCCGAACGATCCGCTCGCAACTGCAAGACATCGTGTCCACACAGTCGTCGGCACAGGGCGATGGGTGTCAGAACAAGGTAATAGATCACCGACAGCGCACACAGAGAGACAGCCCAGCTTACGGGGTACGCCGCCAGCGAGTAAATCCGATAGATCGACTGCCGCGCAGCGGGAAGCGCACCAAAGACCGCCGCCGTTACGGCCGTTGCTCCTGCGAGCGTCCACCACGGCATCGTCCAGGTGCTGGATCGGACTGCCACCAGCAGGAGGAGCCCAGTCAGCACGAGGAGTCCCATGCCGAACACGCGCAGTTGCCGCGGCGTCGCGGTTTCGTTGAGATCGAAGAACCTTTCGCCGGCCAGCAGCGCCGGCGTCGGCGATTGCCGCGATCGATTCCCAGGCGGCCGCGGACGCACGGCAGTCCGCATCTGCTGCTCCTTGAGCAGCACGAACTTTCCCAGGACGAGCACATCCATGTCCGTTGCCAGGAAGCAGTCGTACGCATCCGCGGGTGAGCAGACGATCGGCTCGTCGCGAACATTGAAGCTGGTATTGACCAGCAGCGGACAACCGGTCTGCCGGCGGAATTCTTGCAGCAGCGCAGCGAACGTCGCGTTGCGCGCCGCGTCGACCGTCTGCAGCCGGGCGGAATCGTCGACGTGCGTGACGGCCGGAATCTGAGATCGCACGATGTTGAGTCTCTCCAGCCCCTGTGGCTCGGGATTCGAGATGGGGGTTCGCTGCGATGGCTGGAGCTCAGTGACCAGCAGCATGTAGGGACTCGACGACGTCGCCGGGAGTTGGAAGAAATCGACAGCGCATTCCGCAAGTATCGCCGGCGCAAACGGCCGGAACGATTCGCGGAATTTGATCTTCTGATTCAGGACTGCCTGCATCCCGGCATTGCGTGCGTCCGCCAGAATGCTGCGATTCCCGAGCGCCCTCGGGCCGAACTCCATCCGCCCCTGGAACCAGCCGACCACCTTCTGCGCCGCGAGCAGTCGGGCCACTTCCGTGCACAGCGACGCTTCATCCGCAAGTTCCCGAAATGCCGCGCCGCGCTCGTTCAGACAGGTGCGAATCTGATCCGCAGCGAACTCCGGTCCCAGCAGTGATCCACGCTGCGAGTCGGCAGGCGACGGCGTGCGGGGCCTCTCCTGCAACTGGTGCCACACCAGCAGCGCCGCTCCCAGCGCCCCGCCCGAGTCCCCCGCCGCCGGCTGGATCCAGACGTCTTCAAATGGTCCTTCGGTCAGAATCCGGCCGTTGGCCACGGCATTCAGCGCCACGCCCCCCGCCAGGCACAGTCTCCGCTTTCCGGTCTGCGAGTGGATGTGTCGAGCCATCCGCAGCAGGATGTCTTCCGTCACGCGCTGAATCGAAGCGGCGATATCGAGATGTCGTTGCTGCAACGGTTCGTCCGGTTCTCGCGGCGGACCGCCGAAGAGCTGGTGAAACTTCGCCGATGTCATCCGCAGGCCATGGCAGTAATCGAAGTACGAAAGATCCAGCCACAGCGAGCCGTCCGGTCTCAAGTCGACGATGCGGTTCAGGATGACATCGACGTATGTGGGTTCGCCGTACGGCGCCAGCCCCATCAGCTTGTACTCGCCGGAGTCGACTTCAAATCCGCAGTAGTATGTGAACGCGGAGTACAGCAGTCCGACCGAGTGCGGAAACCGCAGTTCACGCAGCAACTCAATCCGGTTGCCGCGTCCGACTCCCATCGTTGCTGTCGCCCACTCTCCGACCCCGTCGACCGTGAGAATCGCCGCTTCCTCAAATGGCGAGGGGAAGAATGCGCTGGCCGCATGTGCTTCATGATGCTCGGCAAACAACGGTCGCCGCGCGAACTCCGGAAGATGGCGTCTGAATTCGCGAGTGACGTGCAGCTTCAGTTTCAACCAGGACGGCATCGACCGTGCGAACGACCGGAACCCGCGCGGCGCCACGGCAAAATTGGTCTCCAGCACGCGATCGAATTTCAACAGCGGCTTCTCGTAGAAGCTCACAAAATCAAGCTCGCGGGCCGTGATGCCCGCCGTCTCCAGACAGTAGCCGATGGCGGCCGCGGGAAACCGTCGATCGTTCTTCACCCGTGAAAACCGCTCCTCCTGCGCGGCAGCGACGATCTCGCCGTCGACCACCAGTGCGGCGGCCGAGTCGTGATAGAACGCAGAGATCCCCAGAATGGCCGTCATGCGGTCTCATTGGTTGCCGTCGGTCGGCCTGTGGCGACAAACTGCTAATATGCACTCATTCTGATGGTTCGCCCTGCCGGAACCAACTGCGCACGCGGGAATCATGACGGCCGCTTCGCTTCCCACCGACGAACCCGCGCTGCAAAACGCTGCTCAACCGGCGCTGGGGCGGCGCTGGTCGTTTCGACTGGCGGCCCTGATCCTGGGCCTCTCCCCGCTCGTCGCCTTTGAGGGGCTGTGCCGCCTGTGCGACTGGGGACGTCCCGCCCTGCACGACGATCCGTTTTTCGGATTCAGCGATGTGCAACCACTGTTCGTGCCGAACGAAGACGGAACTCGCTACGAGATACCGAAGTCCCGGCAGAGGTTCTTCTGCCCTGAGTCGTTCCCGGTCCGCAAAGCCGCGAGCGACGTCCGCATCTTCGTCCTGGGAGGTTCCACGGTCCAAGGCCGGCCGTTCGCGATCGAAACCTCGTATACCACCTGGCTCGAGTTGAGCCTGAATGCCGCGCAGCCGGAGCGAAATTGGAACGTCATCAATTGCGGCGGTGTGTCGTACGCCAGCTATCGGCTGATCCCGATCCTCAAAGAAGCGCTGACGCACGCTGCCGACCTGGTCATTCTCGACATCGGCCACAATGAGTTTCTCGAAGCGCGGACGTTCGACGAGCTCCGGGACCGTGGCACGGTCGTGAATGCAGTCCTGGCCACGGCCGCCCAACTCCGGACGTTCACGATGATCCGGGAGCAGTACCTCCGGCTGAACGGCCGGTCATTGAGCGACCCCGCCGAGGGGCGTCCGCTGTTGCCCGCCGAGGTGGACGCACTTCTGGACTATAAAGGGGGCCTGGAGGAGTACCACCGGGACGATGCCTGGCGTGCGGATGTCATCCGGGAGTTCGAGATTAATCTATCGATCTTTGTGCGGATCGCGCGCGAGGCCGGCATTCCCCTGGTGCTCGTCAATCCCTGCAGCAATGTGCGGGATTTCCCGCCGTTTAAATCCGAACATCGAGCCGAACTGACCGCCGAGGAACTGCAGGAATGGGAGTCGTTGTGCAATGCGGCGGGAACCCACATGGATGCCGGGGACGACGAGCTTCCTGACGCGATCGCGTGTCTCGAGCAGGCCTGTCGGATCGATCCTGAATACGCAATGACCTTTTACCATCTGGGCCATTGCTACCTGGCGGCCCATCGGATGGATGATGCACGACAGATGTTCGAGAAGGCCCGCGATCTCGACATTTGCCCGCTGCGGATCCTGCAGCCCATGAACGCAGCGATTCTCAAGGTCGCGCGAGAAACGGGGACTCCCCTGGTTGATGCGCAGGCCTTTTTTGAGAGCCGCAGCCGCGATGGACTCGTCGGCGACCAATGGCTCGTGGATCATGTGCATCCCAGCATCGCCGGACATCAGGCGCTGGCCGACGCGCTGGCGGAGAAGCTCGTCGACCTGCACATTGTCTCGCCGATCGCCGAGTGGGCCGTTCAGAAAGACTCCCGTTACCGCGAATATCTGGACTCGCTGCCGGACCTGTATTTCCTGCAGGGAATGCAGCGGCTGGAGTCGGAACAGCACTGGGCACATGGACGGGCCACTCTACTGAGGCCACATCGCAAAGACTGATGTCACTCTTATGGCAACCCTGATTACCGGCGGCACGGGCTTCATCGGCGCCGAAGTGGTGCGCACGCTGATCCAGCGCGGCGAGACCGACGTGACGGTCTTCGACATCAACACGTCGACGCAGCGTCTCGACGACGTCGCCACTCAGGTCACAATCCGCAAGGGGGACCTGGGAAATTTCAGCCAGGTCCTGGACGCGGTTCGCGAATCGCGTGCCGACGTGATTTATCACCTGGGAGGAATGTTGTCGTTGCCTTCCGATCAGGATCCGCAATCGGCATTTCATGCCAACGTGCTGGGGACCTATCACGTGCTCGAAGCCGCCCGGACTTTCGGCGTCAAGAAAGTCATTTTCAGCAGCACGATCGGGACCTATTGTCTCGGCCTGGAACAGCGACCGATTGACGATCTTTCGTTGCAGCGGCCGATGCTGTTTTATGGCGCCTGCAAAGTCTTCGGCGAGCACATGGGCGCCTTCTACCGACGGAAGTACGGCATCGATTTCCGCGGCGTGCGATTTCCGTCGATCGTCGGCCCTGGCGTGCGGACTAAAGGCTCGGTGCAGTACACCTCCCGCGTGATCGAGGACTGTGCACAGGGGCGTCCGTTCGTGGTCTGGGTCCGACCGGACACGCGCGTGACGCTGCTGTACATCAAGGACGCCGCTCTGGCATTGGTGACTCTGGCGGATGCTCCGGCGGAAAACATCCGGATGGTCAACTACCTGCTCGGTGGACCGAGACCGACGGCACAGGAACTGGCCGACATGGTCGCGGCGAAGGTCCCGGGCGCCTGCATTGAATTCCAGGTTGCGGAAGACATTCAGAATCGCCTCGACAAGTCCGCGCAACCCATCGACGATCGCTTCGCCCGCGACGAGTGGGGCTGGCGGCCGGCGTATGACCTGGAATCCATGGTGGCTGATTTTCTCGCAGAACTCTCGCGCAATCCGCAAAGGTACCTCTGATGGCAGTCCGCGAAAACTCGGTCTTTCAGCAATTGATCGGCGCCTGGTCGCTCGTCTCCTGGCGGGCCGTATCGCCCGCTGGGCTGATCAGCCATCCGTACGGTGAGCAGCCCCTGGGACAGATCATTTACCAGCCGGAAGGGCGGATGTCCGCTTGCCTGATGCGCCGCCAGCGCACTCGATTCGTGTCCGAAAACCGTCTGGAAGCGACGCCGGCCGAACGCGACGCCGCGTATCGTGATTTCCTGTCCTATTTCGGGTCGTTTACCGTGCAGGAGGCCGACAGCACTGTCACGCACCATGTGGAGGGCGCGACGTTTCCCAACTGGTCCGGCACCGACCTGGTTCGCACTTTCCGATTCGCCGACGGAACGCTGACGCTCAGCCTGGTGCGCGCCGACGGCACCGTTCACGAACTTGTGTGGGCCCGATATCACTAACGCAGCGCACAGGACCGGCGCCCAGCAGGCCGGCTGCTGGTGCGCTGGTCTGCCAATCCGAGTCGACTCTCCAGCAGCCGACCTGCTTTCTCGTCAAAACCCGATCCCACATCTGGAAAATCGAGATGGCGTATTCGCGACAACTTCTCATCGGAACACGATCTTTGTTGATCTACGTGTGGCCGCTCATCCTGTTGATGATCCCTGTCCTGGGTGCAGAGACGCCGCCGACGGACCCCGGCGCACCCGAGCAGGTCGAGCGATTGGGCGAGGAAGCCGCACAGGCGCTCGCGCAGGTCTACGAATACGACTGCTCGATTCCCCTGGAAGCCCGAATCGTCGAGCGTGCGCGAACGCGATGATCGCAAGCGGAAAAGATCGTGTTTCGCGGCGTGCAGGGGTACCTCGTGCCGGGTTATCTCGAATACCCGGCGGCCGGCGACACGCCACGCGCCTGCGTCCTGTTGCTGCACGGCTGGTCCGGCTCCAAGGAGAGCTGGTGGCAGGACAACAACTACATCAGCGGCGGCAACGTCCGCCGCGCATTGCTGGAGTCGGGGTATGCTGTCCTCGCGCTGGACGCGCAGTGCCATGGCGATCGCATTTCCCAGAACGACTTCGCTCCCGTGAACCACTTCGCGGCGGAGGGAGACCCGCACCCGCGCAAGGGGTACTTCACGCAGAACGAGATCTACATTCAGACGACGCGCGATTACCGCCGGGCGATCGACTATCTCGAGTCACGGCCGGACATCGACGCGGCCCGCATTGGAGTGTTGGGCTACAGCATGGGGGGCCAGCAGACGTACCTGCTGACAGGCTCTGAGCCGCGCATCAAAGTCGCCGTCGCCGTGGCAGCGCCGGCGGAGAAGTCCAAGTGGTCGCCGATCGCGCCACAGAATTTCCTGCTCGGAATCGGCGAGCGGCCGTTCCTGGCCATCGTCGGGAACCAGGACGAATTGTGCCCTGTCGCACACGCCCAGGCGCGGCACGCGCTGCAGGATGGCCCGCACTTCAAACCACTCATTATCGACGGAAAACATCGTCTCCCGCCCACCTGGGTTCCCGACGCTGTCGACTGGATCGTGCGCCACCTCTGAGCCGGCATTTCACTCATGCGCCAGCCGATTATTAAGAACGCAACATATTTGGACCGTTTTCTCCGCCGTTATTATTCAGCCCGAACTCGACGTTCCCGCCTGGACTCGGCAGAATAAGACAAAGAATCAATTGCAGCAAAAGCGGGCAGCCAACCTGCCGCCATTGCAGAGACCTTGTCGATGAAGGATTTCGCTGCTCGAAATCCGCCGGAGAGCGCTGCCGATCCATCGTTGACTGTTGCGCCCAATTTGGAAGTGGCGTCAACCGGGACTGGCGCGGAATCGCAGCAGACGTTCATCTCGGGGGAGCTCCCTCCGGCATTGGCCGAGCTGAACTTGGAACTCCCGACCGCCATCGGCCGGTACGCGGTCCGCCGTATTTTGGGCGCCGGCGGCTTTGGTACGGTCTATCTGTGCCACGACGCACAGCTCGACCGACTCGTCGCGATCAAAGTTCTGCATAGCGGGCGCGGCGGCACGCCGACCGAGACGGATCGGCTGCTGCTGGAAGCGCGCAAGCTGGCCCGGCTGCAACATCCGGGGATCGTGACCGTGCACGATGTCGGGACGCACGACGCGCAGTTGTACATCGTCGCAAATTACGTGGACGGTCAGGAACTCGCGGCCTGGCTGACGCAGAACTCTCCAAGCTGGCAGGACAGCGCGCTCATTGTCGCGGCGGTGGGCGATGCACTGGCGCACGCGCATGCGCATCTGACTGTTCATCGTGACGTCAAACCTGCCAACATTATTCTCACGACCAGCCTCGCACCGGTACTGGTGGATTTTGGACTGGCGCTCGACGAAGCCTCGGCGGGAGGACGGCAATTGGGACGCGTGGCGGGCACTCCCGCCTACATGGCCCCGGAGCAGATCGCGGGGACTGCGCACCGCATCGACGGGCGCACCGATGTCTACAGCCTGGGTGTGGTGCTGTACGAGATGCTGTGTCGTCGTCTGCCGTTCCGTGCCACGGTGATTCCCGAGCTGTTGCGGCAGATCCGCGACGACGAGCCTCAGCCCCCCCGCCAACTCGCCCCGCAGGTTCCTCCCGAACTCGAACGCATCTGCCTCAAAGCGGCTCGCGAAGAAATTGCAGGACCGCCATGCGACCGCGGCTGATTTCGCCGACGATCTCCGGCGAGTCGCGCAGTCGGCGCTGTTCATCCTCGGCGACCTCATTGCGACCGCCGTCCGCCGGCACGTCTGCCAGCGTGTCCGTCGAGCTTCCGTTGGGATCGCCAGACCACTCATTTCTCACCACCACCGTTCCCTCGTCCTCTGCGGCGCGTCATCGCGTCCGTGACGCGGAGCGCCGCCAGGTGACCGTACTGGTGTGCGGTTGCCGCGTATTTGAGGATGAAGCCTATCTGGAACTGGACGCGGAGGATCAGGCCCGTGTCCTGCAACTGGTGCAGCAACACTGCGAATTGGTCGTGCGTCGCTTCGACGGCACGACCGTGCAATGCAACGAACAAGGGTTGCTCGCGTGCTTCGGGTACCCGGTGGCATTTGAGGATGCGGCCCTCCGCGCCGCTCGGACCGGTCTGGGCCTGATCGAAAGTCTGCAATCGCTCGCCGATGAGCTCCGCCATCAGCATCAATTGGAGCTGCAACCCTGGTGCACGATTCACACAGGGCCTGCGGTCGTCGAAGCGAACGCAGATGGCATCTCACTGGTCGGAGAGGCGCGTCATATCGCCCTCCGGCTGGAGAGTGTCGCGGTGCCCGGACACGTCATCTGCACGGACGACACACACCGCCTGTTTCGGAGCCGCGCCAATTGCACCGGTCTCGGCGACCGCAGAATCAAAGGGGTCGCCCGGCCGATTGATCTGTTCTCGATCCAGAGTGTCGACGAGTCCCGGAGCGTTTTCGAACGAGCGGCCTCCAGCGGTCTCAGTCCCTTGGCCGGCCGCGACCTCGAGGTGAGTCTGCTCAAGGAACGCTGGGAGCGTGCCCAGGACGGATTGGGACAGGTTGTGCTCCTGATCGGCGAACCGGGACTGGGCAAATCGCGCCTGGTGCACACGCTGAAAGAGCATGTCCTCGGTCCGCTTGTCGAAGGGACTGTCGATGCACCGGTCATCGAGTGGCGCTGCTCGCCGCAGTTCCAGAATACCGGTCTCTTTCCGGCCATCGACTTCTACGAGCGCGCTCTGTCCATTGATCGGGAGGAGCCGCCCCAGGCGCGGTTCGATCGACTGCTGCGCCGTCTGGAGTTGTACGACCTCGCTCACCCCGAGACCGTGCCGCTGTGGGCGTCGCTGCTGTCGCTCCCGACGCCGGACACGTTTCCCCCCTTGTCGCTGACACCCGTCCGCCAGCGCGAGGAAACGTTCCGTGCCATGATCGACTGGCTGCACACCCGTGCCGCGCGGCGGCCGGTGCTGTTCGTCGTGGAGGACCTGCATTGGGTGGATGCGTCCACTCTGGAGTTCCTCGGAAAGTTCCTGGCGGAGGGACAGTACGATCGCATCCTCACCGTGCTGACTTGCCGTCCCGAATTCCAGGCGCCGTGGCCGGCCGTCGAAAACCTGACCAGCCTCGCGTTAAGTCGGCTCACCCGACGTCAGGCCGGCGAACTGATGCGCCGGCAGGCGGGCGAACAGATCTCCGAGGCGCTGATCGAACAGATCTACGACAGGTCGGGGGGAGTGCCGCTCTTCGTGGAAGAGTTTACGAAGATGATTCGGGACTCGAAGACGCTGCAGGAGCCGGCAGCAGTCGGCAGCGGATCAGCAGTCCTGCCGGCGCACGAAATCCCCGCCACGCTGCAGGACCTCATCAGTGCGCGGCTCGATCGGATGAAGGGCGCACACGAACTGGCGCAGTTGGCCGCCACCCTCGGCCGCGAGTTCAGTCATGAATGGATTGCGGCCGTGGCGGCGACGGATGGCGCGAATCTGCAGTCCGAACTGGATTCACTGGTCAAGGCGGAAGTGCTGCTGCAGAAGGGCAGGCCGCCGCGGTGCACGTACATGTTCAAGCATGCGCTGCTGGAAGACGCCCTGTATAACGCGCTGATCAAGGAGAAGCGGCAGGGCTGCCATCGTCGGATCGCAGAAACTTTCGCGGCGAAATTTCCGCAAACGGCCGACTCCCGACCGGAGCTGCTGGCACACCACTTCACCGAGGCCGGCGAGACGCAGCAGGCGATCGGCTTCTGGCTCAAAGCGGGATTGCGGTCGAAGCGGCAGTCGGCCGATGTTGAAGCCATTGCCCACCTGCTGCAGGGCCGCCGGCTTCTCGACGCAACTCCAGAAAGTCCCGAGCGCGACCGACGCGAGCTGGAGTTTGTCACGGCTCTTGGCTCGTCATACATCGCCGTCCGGGGATATGCCGCGCCCGAAATCGGGCCGGTGTTGCAGCGGGCGTGCGAGCTCGCTCAACGGGTCGGGGACTCCGGACAACAGTTCGGCATCATGCTCGGCATGTGGGAGTGGCGGCTGGTGCGGGGCGATCTGCGATTGGCGGTGGATCTGGCGGCGGACGGAATGGCATTGGCGGAACGTCTGAACGATCCCGGCATGCGGATGGAAGCCTTGTTCATGGAGGGCACTACGCACTACTACCGGGGACAGTTCGCCGCGGCCCGCGGCTGCTTTGAGCAGGCGCTGGCCGCGTATGATGACCGCGAACGCACGAAGTTCTGGTGCGCGTATTCCGGCCACGATGCCGGCGTCACCCATCGCTGTTACCTGGCGCATGCCTTATGGCATCTGGGCCTTCCCGATCGCGCACTCGCCCTCAATGGCGAGTCGTGCGAGCTGGCGCGCGCGATCGGTCACGCTTTCAGTCTGGGGCACGCACTCGACTTTTCCGCTCTGCTCACTCTCTACTGCGGATTGGATGCCGAGGTTCTCTCAGCGGCCGCAGCGGAGCTGGCGATTGCTACGGAACAGGGCTTTCAGCTCTGGCGCGCGCTGGGGACGCTGCATCAGGCTGCCGGCATGTTGTTGCGCGAGGACTATGAACACGGATTGCCGCTGTTCGTCGAGGGACTGCGCGCGTTCCGCGCAACCGGCGCGGAACTCCGTCTTCCGGCATATCTTGGGATGCTGGGCCAGGCGTACACACAATTGGGTCGCCTCGACGAGGCGCGCATGGCGATTGATGAAGGGCTGGCAATTGTCGAGAAGAATGACGATCGCTGTCACGAGGCAGAACTGCAGCGGCTGTCCGGAGAACTTCTGCTGGCTGAGTCGCCCGAGCAGTTCGGCGCTGCCGAAGTCTGGTTCCGTCGTGCGATCGAAACGGCGCGCCGTCAGCAGAGTCAGGCCTGGGAACTCCGGGCGACCATGAGTCTGGCTCGCCTCTGGCAACGACAGGGACACCGCCAAGAGGCACACGCAGCACTGTCGACTGTTTTGGGAGCCTGCTCGGAAGATCCCGCAACGCGCGACATCATCGACGCGAAAGCACTGCTGGCAGGCTTGCGCTGAGTCGCCGGAGTTCAATGCGGCGATCCGCAACTCGTCTGGTGGGCAGGGACAGCAGCAACTTCCGGGTTTCGTGCGCTTTTGCCAATTCGCGAAGCGACTCGCCTGGTGCATACAGGCCGTCTCGCAAGCTGGTATAATCCGGGCTGTTCCTGACGATCGCACCCGGTTCAAACAATGTGCGACATGCGCGGGCTTATTCCGACACTCCTCAGTCTGCTGTCCGCGATTCCTGTCGCGTCGGCAGACGACGCGCGGCACTGGGCGTTTCGCACGCCGGTCGCCGTCGAGCCGCCCGCCGTGACCGTCCAGGCGCACGCCGATCTGGTCCGCAACCCGATCGATCAGTTCCTGCTGTCGCGCCTCGAAGCCGCCGGCCTGGAACTCGCGCCCGCCGCCGATCGCGACACCCTGGTCCGCCGCGCCTATTTCGATCTGCTCGGCCTGCCCCCCACGCCGGAACAGGTGGAACAGTTCGTCCACGACGACTCGCCGCAGGCCTGGCAGAAACTGATCGACACGCTTTTGGAGTCCCCCCACTACGGCGAGCGCTGGGGCCGGCACTGGCTCGACGTTGCGCGATACGCGGACAGCGGCGGCTACGAGACTGACATCTTCTATCGCAACGCCTGGCGCTACCGCGACTATGTCGTCAAGAGCTTCAACGACAACAAGCCATATAACATCTTCGTGCAGGAACAGATCGCCGGCGACGAACTGTGGCCGGAGAATCTTGATCTCGATCCGCGCCACGTTTATGTCGTCACAGACGAACAGCGGCGGCATCAGCAGGCGCGGATCGGCACTGGCTTCTATGCGCTCGGTCCTCGCGTCCATGAGTCGGGCCTCGACGGCAAACGGCTGGCGTACGAGAACCTGACCGACTGGGTCGACACGACCGCCTCCGCCTTCATGGGCCTGACGCTGGGCTGCGCGCGCTGCCACGACCATAAGTTCGACCCGTTCACCCAGGACGATTACTACTCGCTGCAAGCGATCTTTGCCGAGGCGCGCGAGGTCGAATGGCCCCTGTGGCATTCGATGGAAGAGGCCGACTGGCGGCAGCATTATCCGCGCGTTGTGGCCGTCGAAGAGGCCCGCCGCGCCTATCGCCAGTTTGAGAAAGACGCCGCCGGGAAGGAACTGACGCCGGAACAGCAGACTCGGAAGCAGGAGTTGCTGACGGCGATCGCCAATGCGGTGCTGGCGCTGCCGGAGCGAGCGGCCGGACAAAATCCCATTGACTATGTCGGACTGATGCACATCCCAATGGCCAATGTGCTCGGTCGCGAACATCCGGCCCTGATCAAGCCGGTCCACCTCCTGGATCGCGGCGAATTGAGCCGGCCGCGCGAACAGCGGCAACCCGCACTGCCGGTCGCGCTGGCCGCCATCTCCGCAACGCCACCCGAGTTCTCCGTCCCGCAGGGGAGCCGCAAGGGGTTGGCGCTGTGGCTCACGCAACCCGACCATCCGCTGACGGCGCGCGTGTTCGCTAACCGCGTGTGGCAGTGGCACTTCGGACGCGGGATTGTCGAAACGCCCAATGATTTCGGCAAAATGGGGCAACCCGCGTCTCATCCCGAACTGCTCGACTGGCTGGCCGTCAAGTTCATTGAGGATGGCTGGAACATCAAGAACCTGCAGCGTCTGATGATGAACTCGGCCGCCTATCGCCAGAGCAGCCGGTTCGCCGGCGAACAACAGCTGGCCGCCGACCCGGAAAACCGGCTGCTGTGGCGCATGAACCGCCGGCGCTTGGAATCCGAGGCGCTGTGGGATTCCGTGCACTCGGCGGCCGGAACGATCAACCTCGCCATGGGGGGACCGCCGGTTGTGCCGCCATTGGCTGCGGATGAAATCGCCTCGCTGCGAGACAAGTGGCATTGGGTCGTGTCAGCCGATCCGGCTCAGCACACGCGGCGGGGAATTTATGTGCTGGTGCGGCGCAATTTCCCGTTCCCGATGTTCGAAGTGTTCGACACGCCGGTGAATTCCGTGAGCTGTCCGACGCGCGACGTGACGACGGTTGCGCCGCAGGCGCTGTGGGGCCTCAACAACCGCTCCGTCTACGATCAGGCGGTCCAGTTCGCCGGGCGCGTTGCAAAAGAAGCCGGTGCCGAGCCCGGGGCGCAGGTTGAACGCGCGTGGAAGATCGCCCTGGGGCGCGCGCCCACGGCGGATGAATCCGCGGCAGCTCTCGCCTTGCTGAATGATCTCGCGCAGGAACCGGAAGCCGATTTGCAGAATACCCCCGAGTCCCTCAAAAGCATTCCGCCCGCGCAGGCACAGGCGCTCTCCAAATTCTGTCTGGCCCTGTTCAACCTGTCCGAGTTCGGATTCGTCGACTGAAATCGCCAGAGAAGACATGTTTTCGTTTCGTACGTGCTACCAACGAATCGAGGTTTGTTTTCTTGTGCAAATTTTCCGAATCAGACAAACGGTATATTGAGCCTGTTGCCACCGAGATCACCGAGGACACTGAGAAGAAGAACCATTCCCGCTCTGCTCGGTGTCCTCTGTGACCTCGGTGGCAGACCGTTTTGGTTGCGGCCGCTGGCCGCGCTGGGTATTCCGTGGTTCCCCACGCTTGTACGACAATGACGCTAGCTTTCCTCCACCGCCGCGACTTCCTCCGAGATTCCGGGCTTGGCTTCGGCGCACTGGCACTCGGCAGCCTGCTGTCGGCCGAGGCGCGCGCCGCATCGGCGGCCGCAAACCCCCTGGCGGCGCGGCCTGCACACCTGCCCGGCACGGCCAAGAGTGTGATCTTCCTGTTCATGCAGGGGGGACCGAGCCAACTCGAAACCTTCGACCCCAAGCCGGTCCTGACGCGATTCGACGGCCAGCTGCTCCCCGAGAGCCTACGCAACTACGACCTCGCGCAGATCAACACGGCCGATTCCAAGGTGATGGCGCCGATCTTCCCATTCCAGAAATGCGGCGAGAGCGGCCAGGAAATCTCCGGCATCTTCCCCTATCTGTCGCAGCACGCGGACAAACTGGCGATCATCCGTTCGATGCACCACGAGCTGTTCATCCACGGCTCGGCGATGACGATGATGCACTCCGGCACGCAGCTGTTGGGACATCCCAGCATTGGCGCCTGGGTCGTGTACGGGCTGGGTTGCGAGAGCGACAACCTCCCCGCCTACATCGCGATGACCGACAGCGTGTTCCGCAACGGGTCCTCGATGTACTCCTCCGGCTACCTCCCGGCGGTATTCCAGGGGACCGACATGCGGACCGAGGGCGCGCCGATCCAGAATCTCTCCCGTCCCGATGCCATCAGCCCGGCGCACCAGCGCAGGCTGCTCGACCAGATCAACCGCTGGAACGGCGCCCACCGCGACGCGCGTCCCGGCGACAGCCGCCTCGACGCCCGCATCGCCAACTACGAGCTCGCCTTCCGCATGCAGTCCGCAGCACCGGAACTGATCGACCTCTCACAGGAAACGGCCGAGACGCAGCGGCTGTACGGCATTGACCGCGAACCGAGCGCGCGTTTCGGCAAGATGTGTCTGATGGGGCGGCGAATGGTCGAGCGTGGCGTCCGCTACGTCCAGCTCATCAACGGCGACTGGGACGCACACGGCGATTGCAAAGGCAACCACGAGTCACAGGGCCAGAAGGTCGACCAGCCGATTGCCGGCCTCATCACCGACCTCGAGCAGCGGGGACTGCTGGAGAACACGCTCCTGGTGTGGGTCGGTGAGTTCGGCCGCACTCCCATCCGACAGGGATCGAACGGCCGCGATCACCATCCGTACGGCTTCAGCGCCTGGATGGCCGGCGGCGGGATCGTCGGCGGCAAGACGATCGGGGCGACGGACGATTTTGGCTTCGCCGCCGTCGAGGACAAAGTCCACGTCAACGACCTGCACGCGACGATGCTCGGCCTGCTCGGCATCGACCATGAGCGGCTGACGTACCTCTTTGAAGGCCGTTATCGCCGCCTGACCGACGTCGGCGGCGATAACAACCTGGCGGAACGCCTTGTGCGCGGCTGATCGCTGCACCAATCCGGCGTCTCAAAACGTCGCCAGCGGATTGATCGGCGAACCGGTCCCACCGGGGACAACCAGCGGCGCGACCGTCAGCAGGAACGACCACCGCTGCCGCGCTTCGCACGCTTCGCTCAGCGCCTCAAAGTCGCAGTTGTCGAGAATCGGCATTCCCATCGCTACGACGACCACCCAGTGCACGGGAAGTTCGAACCCCTCGACGCCCGAGGGGAGCACGTCCAGCGCGAGATCGCTCCCCACGACGGCCACGTCGCGCGACTTCAGCCACGGCAGGCACGACGCGTGCAGCCCGGCCGAGTTTGTCATCACATCCCATTGACCCTCCGTCTTGGCGCGCGACCACCGCCCCGTGCGAATCAGCACCACGTCCCCGCTCTCGACCTTGATTCCAGCCGCCTTCTCCCAGGCTTCCAGGTGCGAGGGATAAATGGCGAATTTCCCCTCCAGGAACCGCACTCCCAACAGCTTGGGAATGTCCATCAGCACACAGCGGGTAAAAATTCCCTCTCGCGCGTTGGCGACCGCCAGCTTCCCCGCACCGCGCTCGGTGATCTCTTTCTGCGAGAATCCGTTGTACATCTTCCCCTTGTAGAGCAGATGGCACAGGCCATCCATGTGCGTCTGCGTAAACCCGTGATACGAAACGGTGTATTCGTCCGACGCGGCGGTGATCTCCTCGTCTTTGGGTAGCACCATCTTGTGCAGAAACGGCGGCGAGCCGCCCCACTCCTCTTTGACCACTTCATGCGCCAGCGAGACTGTGACCCCCTCCTTGACGAGCGCGGCCGCCTGCTTCCGTTTTTCCGGCGTAATCAGGTTGAGCGCCCCACGCTGATCGTCCTTCCCCCAGCGGCCCCAATTCGACAGCGACGTCATCATTGAGTCGATGTCGGCCCTGGTCAGTTTTTGCTTCTCATCCTTGGGATCCGCGGCGCGGAGGATCTGCCCCGCCGAAACCGACAGGCCAACAGCCACGACGAATGCGATCCTGGCCGACCACGCGCTACGTATCGTCTTGATTGCCGCGATCATGAGAGCGCTTTCCTTTTGCAGGCTGCGAGACTGATGAGAACCGCTGGAAAGGCCCATCGTGCGCGCATACAGCCCCGCGCGTCAATCGACGCAGTCGAGAGGTTCTTCCGTGTGCCGCGGAAGTCTACGAATTCACTCCAGCCACGCTGACTGGACGAACTTTCGGCGCGAGCTGAGCACAGACGCCTGCTCTACGTTACGGCAGCAAGTCCTTCACCGTATCCCGCTCGCTGCGGAGTTCCGCCAGCGTCGCCTGGATCTTCGACTGCGCGAACTCGGAGTGCTTGAGACCGTCGACGACCTGCCACTTCTGGCCATCGGTCGTCAGCGGGAAGCCGAAGATCAGCCCCTCGTCGATGCCGTAGCGACCGTCGCTGCAGACCGCGGCGCTGAAGCAGTTTCCCTTTGCGGTCGGGCGGCTGATCCCCTTAACGCTGTCGATGACGGCATTCGCCGCCGAAGCGGCGCTGGAGGCGCCGCGGGCTTCAATCACCGTCGCGCCGCGCTTCTGAACGATGCTGATAAAGTCGCTCTGTAGCCACTTCTCATCCTTAATCACGTCTGTGACCGGTTTGCCGTCGATCGTCGCATGCGCGTAATCGGGGAACTGCGTGGCGGAGTGGTTCCCCCAAATCCCGAGGTGCTGGACCGACGCGACGGGGCGACCGGCCTTGCGTGAGAGCTGCGCGCGAGCGCGGTTTTCGTCGAGCATCGTCATCGCGAACCAACGATCGCGGGGGATGTTCGGGGCGTTGTGCATCGCGATCAGGCAGTTTGTGTTGCACGGATTGCCGACGACCAGGGTGCGGACATCCTTGGCGGCTGCGGCCTGGATCGCCTTGCCCGCGCTGGTGAAGATCGGTCCATTGACGCGAATGAGGTCGCCGCGCTCCATGCCCTGCTTTCGGGGAATGCTGCCGACGAGCAGCACCCAGTTGCAGCCGGCGAACGCGTCTTCCAGCTTGTCGCTGGAAGCCTTTTTGACGCCGGCCAACGTGGGGAATGCACAGTCCTCGAGCTCCATTTCGACGCCGTCGAGCGACTTGACGACCGGCGGGACTTCGACGAGGTGCAGGATGACCGGCTGATCGGCCCCGAACACTTCGCCGGACGCGAGGCGAAACGTCAGGGCATAGCCGATGTTGCCGGCCGCGCCGGTGATCGCGATGCGGAGAGGAGCTTTCATGGGCAGGGGAGATCCGAGATGCAAAGGTCGAAAACACGACGGCCAGCGGAAGCCGGTCATGACAAGCGGGTTTGTGGCGCCGTTCTAGCGGGGGGGCGGGCGGTGACGCAACCGTCCGGGGAGGATGAGAGGAGAGAGTCGTGTCCGAGCCGGAGATACGAGTGCGAAAGGCCTGCTGGCGAAGAGGGGCGCGGCCAGGGGGACCGGCAGTTAAGACGAGGTTTGTCTCGGCACTTCCCCCGGCCGGGAACCGGGGTGTCCAGTCTTGAGAAAGTTTTAGCCAGAATGTGGCCAAGCTTTGACACTCGCAAGAGGCACCAGTAGACTTCCGCGAAAGTTGAGTTGAGCGGCCAGCGAGAGTAGGCGTCGGCTGCATTCTCAAACGGTCCGTTGGCGGAGAAATTCCGTGCCGCGCCCGAGACATCACGGGCAGTCGGGAGTGGCCGTCGGAATGTACTGGGCCACGCGGATTTCTTCCGTCGGATTCTCGATGGCGATTCCGCCGTTGATTGGTTTCTGGCTGGATGGGAAGTGGGGGACGAGGCCCTGGCTCGTCATCGCCGGCGCGTGCGTCGGGTTCACGATCGCCATGCTGGAGTTTGCGAAGCTGATCAAGCAGCAGACTCCGGAATCGAAGTCGAGTCCGCCCCGATCTCCCGGAAAGTCGGCATGAGTGGTTCATGGTCACGGATGCGGCGCCTGATTCTGGCGACCGTTTGTTTGTGGTTGGCGGCGGCCGTGCCGGCGTGGTTGCTGGCAGGTGCGGCAGGACTGGAAGGACTGACGTACGCACTGCTGCTGTGCCTGGCCCCGGGGGTCGTCACGCTGCAGATTCTGAAATCTGAAGATGATCCGCACCAGGCGCTCAAAGCAATGCTGCTTGGTTTCGGATTGAGGATGGGAGTGGTGTTCGCGGGCATCCTGGTGTTGCGGCTGGTTCGCCCTGACCTGGGACCGCGTGAGTTTTATTTGTGGTTGGTGGTGGGTTACCTGGTGACTCTCGCCGTGGAAACGCGGCAAGTACTCGCGGATGACGCACAAACGCGGCGCACTTCAGGCATCGGGCAACCGACGGTCTGAATCCGGCCGCCCCGCTCGGAATGAGCGGCGAACACGAGACGGACAGCGACGATGCTGTTGGCGGAACACGGCACATTCCATCACGTCTACGACTTCGACCACTTTGAATTCCCGTTCGGGATCAACGTGCCGTTGCCGAACGTGCTTGGCCTGCAGATCACCAAGTTCATGGTGCTGCAGCTGGTCGCAGTGCTGCTGACCCTCTGGATCTTCCGGGGAGTGGTGAAGCGCATCCAGGGCGGACAGGTCGCCAGCGGCTGGTGGTGGAATTTCTGGGAGATGCTGGCGATCTACATCCGCGATGAGGTCGTTCGCCCGATTATCGGCGACCCCCACGCACATGACGGCCACGACCACGAGCATCCTGAGCACAGTGAGCCGATGACGGGGCATCAACCGTCGGTGCACGAGCTGTTGCATCCGGTGGCCGCGACGCACAGTCACTCGCACGCGCCCACGGGCGGGCATCCGGCCGACAAGTATCTGCCGTTCGTGTGGAGCTGTTTCTTCTTCATTCTGATCTGCAACCTGCTGGGGGCGTTCCCGTTCCTCGGGTCGGCAACCGGCTCGGTGGCTGTCACGGGGGCCTTGGCCCTGGTGGCGTTTTTTGCCACGTACCTGTACGGCGCGCAGATTCACGGGTTCGGCGGATTCTGGCTGGCGTTGGTGCCCGCGATTGACGCACCGGGCCCGCTCAAGTTGTTTCTGATCCCGATGATGTTCGTGATTGAAGTCGTCGGGTTCTTTATCAAGCACGGCGTGCTGGCCATTCGACTTTTCGCAAACATCATGGGGGGCCACACCGTGCTGGGCGTGATCCTGGCGTTCATCGCGCAGGTATCGCACAGCGGCATCTGGTGGCTGGTCGCGCCCGGCAGCGTGGCTGGTCAGATCGGCATCGGGCTGCTGGAACTGCTGGTGGCCTTCATTCAGGCGTATGTGTTTGTGTTCCTGGCGACCATCTTTATTGCGATGTCGCTCCACGAACATTGATGATTGGCTGCGGTGTGTGCGGCGCAATCCACGGGATACCTTGTTAACCACGGAATCGAGCAGGAGAACCTCAAGTGAACCGTTTTGTGCAACTGTGCGGAACGATCGCCGGCGCTGTGCTGGCGCTGGGCGCGCCGGCGCTGGCTGCGGATCCCGGTACGTCGATCAGCTTCTCGCCGTCGTTCGGTGCGGGGATCATCATCCTCGGCGCCGGACTGGGCATCGGCAAGATCGGTGCGGCGGCCGTCGAGAGCATGGCCCGTCAGCCGGAAGCGTCGGGCGACATCCGCGGCGGCATGATCCTCGCGGCCGCCCTCATCGAAGGTGCGACGTTCTTCGCCCTGATCGTCTGCATCATTGCGATCTTCTCGTAACTGTCGGCGCGGCTGTCGTTGGACCGTCGTCGCAAAGTCGTGCGACGACGGCCGGACGATGACGCCGTCCGTGGTCGAGGTTTCGCCGTGTAATCCATGTTTCCTCGCGACATGACCGGTTCAACTCTACGCTCGATCCTTCTGCCGCTGCTCGCCGCGCTCGTTTGCATCGCGGCGCGCAGCGGAGCTGCCGTCGGGCAGGATGCGCCTGCGGCGCATCACGAAGAGAAGTCCGTCGAGTCTGCGGTCGAACGTGGGGTGGAGGCAGCGACGGGGGGCGACGTGGACATGCCCGCCCGTCACAAGGCTCCGGCCCACGAAGCGGTGGATTACAACAAGCCTCCGCTGCCAGGTTCGGCGCCCGGACTGGGCACGCTGTTCGTTTACTCGCTGATCCTGTTCTGCGGCTTCCTCGTCGTCGCGCGGACGATGATCTGGGCACCGCTGATTCGGGCACTGGACGAGCGCGAAGGGCGCATCAATCAAGCGTATGCTGAGGCCGAGAAGGCCAAGGCCGATGCGGCACATCTGCTCGCTGCCCATGAAACGAAGATGGCTGAGGTTCATGAGCAGGTGAAGGGGATGATCGCACAGGCCCGGCAACAGGCCGACGCAGAAAAGGCGCAGATAATTGCTGCAGCGGAAGCCGAGGCGAAGGCATTGCGCGAGCGAGCACTGGGCGAGATTCGTCAGGCGCGGGAAGAAGCCATGGCCGGACTGCTGGCAACAGTGGATCGGCAGGTCGGTCTGGCGACCGAGCAGGTCCTCGGACACAGGTTGAACTGAGTGCGAAGCCGATGCTTCGCCTGAACTGACAGCGAAGCTGATGCTTCGCTGGCAATGCGTGCGCGGGCTCGGACCCGCTATCGCTGGTCTGGGGTGACATGAACCAAACCCGTCACAAGCTGAGCAGTCTGCGAGCAACGGTGCTGCTGACCGCGGCCGTCGCGATCGCGATGTACGCCGGCTCGGTATTGGCGCAGGAACAGCATGCGCACGACGAGCATGGTGCGCCCCCCTCTGCCGCAGGAGCTGCGCATGCTGATGCCGGTGCGAAGCACGAGGGCGCGGCGGAGCATGCCGGTGAGCACGGGCCGACGAGCTTCAAGGACGATTTGCCGCTGTGGGGCATCGTGGCGTTCATCGGCTTCATTTTTGCGATCAAGAAACTGGGCTGGGGCTCGTTCACTTCTGGGATGAATGCCCGCGAAGCGGAAGAGCGTCGCTTGATCCAGGAGGCCGAAGACCTGCGTCGACAGACGGCGGATCAACTGCGAGTGCAGCGCGGCCAGATGGAAGCGCTCGACGAGACAGTCAGGGCAGCTCTGACTGCCGGCGGTCAGAACGCAGAGCAGACCCGTCGAGAAATTCGCGCGGCAGCCGATCGCGACGCTGCCAGCGCAAAGACGCGAGCTGAACAGGAAATCGGTCGCGTCAAGGACCAGACTCTCGGCGAGCTGTTTGAGAACTTCACGCAGCGGATCGTCGATGCCACCCAGGAACGGCTGAAGGGCCGGCTAGATTCTGCCGCACAGGACAAACTGATCGACGCGGCACTGACGGATTTTGCGGCCGGGCAACAAAAGTCCGCATAGCGAGTAGCACGGCAATCACCGATGGCCGACGAACAACTGAAAACCCGTCCCGAACACGTGCTGGAGGATCCCAGCGCGAAGGCTGTCGCACAGATGTACGCCCAGGCGTACCTGGATGCGGCGGGCGGGACAGCGGCCGCGCTGGATGAGTTCACGTCGTTCGTCGACGACGTGCTGGAGAAGTTCCCGGAATTCGACCGGCTGCTCACCAGCGAAATCACAAACCGCGAAGACAAGCTGCAATTGATCGAGCGCGTCGTCGCCTCACGTGGCACGCCGCTGTTTACGAATTTCCTGCGGGTGCTCGGCCGGCACGAGCGGCTGAACCTGTTGCCGCTGATCCTCGGAGAGGCGTGGCTCGAGTTCGAACAGCGCAGCGGCAAGCGCCGTGTCACGGTCAGTTCGGCCGCGCCGCTGACGAGCGCTCAGCTGGAACGAATCAAGTCCCGGCTGGCGGCGACGCTGCCGTATGAACCCATTGTACTCCCGGCCGTTGATCCGAGTCTGATCGGCGGCCTTGTGATTCAGGTCGGCGACACCGTCCACGACGGTTCCGTCCGCACGCGACTCAAAAATCTTGGCAATCGCCTGAAAGAGAAGTACGTCCATGAAATTCAAAGCGGACGAAATCGCTTCAGTCATTCAGAAGGAAATTGAAGACTACCGGGGTCAGATGCAGACCTCGGAAGTCGGCCGCGTCGTTGAAGTCGGCGACGGGATCGCGCGCGCCGTCGGGCTGAGCTCCGCGATGGCCGGTGAGATGGTGCAGTTCTCCAGCGGCACCATGGGCATGTGCTTCAACCTCGAAGAGAACTCCGTCGGCATCATCATTCTCGGCGACTACCTCCAGATTCAGGAGGGGGACGAGGTCAAGACGACGGGCGAACTGCTCTCCGTCCCGGTGGGCGAGGCGCTGATCGGCCGCGTCGTCGATCCGCTCGGCAACCCGCTGGACGGCAAGGGACCAATCGTCACCCCGCATCGTCGCCCGCTGGAAACGGTGGCGCCGGGCGTCGCCGGACGTCAGCCGGTCAAAGAGCCGCTGCAGACCGGTATCAAGGCAGTCGACTCGATGACCCCGGTCGGGCGCGGCCAGCGTGAGCTGATCATCGGCGACCGCAAGACCGGCAAGACTGCGATCGCCGTCGATACCATCATCAATCAAAAGGGGGGCGACGTCATTTGCGTCTACGTCGCCTGCGGACAACGTGCCTCAACCGTCGGGACGATCGTCGAAGCGTTGAAGGCGTCCGGCGCGATGGATTACACGATCGTCGTTTCGGCGACGGCGTCCGATCCGGCACCGCTGCAGTACATCGCCCCGTATGCCGGCGCATCGATGGCCGAATACTTCATGTACCAGGGGAAGCACACCCTGTGCGTATATGACGACCTCACGAAGCAGGCCCAGGCGTACCGCCAGTTGTCGCTGCTGATGCGACGTCCTCCCGGACGCGAGGCGTATCCCGGCGACGTATTCTATTGCCACTCGCGACTGCTGGAACGGGCCGCCAAGCTCAGCGACGAGCACGGCGCCGGCTCGATGACGGCGCTGCCGATCATTGAGACGCTGGAAGGGGAAGTGTCGGCCTACATTCCGACGAACGTGATTTCGATCACCGACGGCCAGATTTACCTGGAGCCGGACCTGTTCTTCGCCGGCGTCCGTCCCGCCATCAACGTCGGTATTTCGGTGTCGCGCGTCGGCGGCAACGCCCAGACAAAAGCGATGAAGAAGATCGCCGGCTCGCTGCGACTCGACCTCGCGGCGTTCCGCGAGCTGGAAGCGTTCGCCCAGCTCGGCACCGAACTCGACAAGGCCACGCAACAACAGCTCGATCGCGGCTACCGAATGGTGGAACTGCTCAAGCAGCCGCAGTACGAGCCGCTGAACGTCGCCGACCAGGTCATCTCGATCTATGCCGGCACGAAGGGGTACTTCGATCAGATCCCGGTCAGCGAAGTGGCCCAGGCGGAAAAGCAACTGCTGCAGTTCATGCGGGACGAGAAGAGCGACGTCCGCAACGCGATTATCAATACGAAGGAACTGTCGGCCGACACGGAAGCGGCGCTGAAGAGTGCGTTGGAGGCGTTTAAGACGCGCTATGCAGCGGCGCACGCGAAGAAGGAACCGGCAATGGCCGGCGCGTGACGCGCGACGGCAGCAGCAGGCATCCAAGTTTTTGGGTTTTGACACAGAGTCACGGAGCCACGAAGACGTACAGAGGACACACCAGAGGGCGCTTTGACGTCTCTGCGCGTCTCAGTGTCTTTGCGGCTCTGTGTCGAAAGCAGCATCTGAAATGGCAAAGGCCAGAGCACTCGTCAAACGCCGCAAGGCGGTCCGGAATATCCGCAAGATCACGCGGACGATGGAATTGATCGCGACCGCGCGATTCAAGAAGGCCATGGACCGCGCCACGCAGGCGGCGGCATACACCCGCAAGATCAACGAGATTGTCGCGGACCTGGCGCAGGCAAACCTGTCGTTCTCGCATCCGCTGCTGCAGAAGCCGGCGGAAGAAAAGAACGTGACCTTGCTGGTGCTGACGTCCAACCGCGGCCTGTGCGGCGGCTACAACGGCGGCATCCTGCGTCTGGCACGGGCCCGGCTCCGCGAATTGCAGGCCGACGGGAAGACGGTCACGCTCGAAGTCAGCGGCAAACGCGGACAGGCGTTCTTCAAGTATGACGGGACGCCGATCAGCCAGGCGTATTCGCACTTCGAAGACAAGCCGACTTTCGACGAAGTCAAAGAAGTCGCCCAGCGTTACGTGGCCGATTTTTTTGCCGGCCGAGTCGATCGCGTGGACATCGCATACCAGAGGTTCGAGTCGGCCGCACGGCAGGCGCCAGTCGTAGAGACGTTTCTGCCGATCGGCGACCTCGCGACAACTTCGTCGGACGCCACAAATCATCGCCCGATCGACTATGAGTTCCTACCGAGTGCACAGGAGATCCTCGACGACATCGTGCCGGCGGCGTTCCGGGCACGGTTCTTCAAAGCGTTCCTCGATGCGGCCGTCAGCGAGCAGATTGCCCGCCGCGTCGCCATGAAGGCCGCCACTGAAAATGCGGACGAAATGATCCGCGACATTTCGATGAAGTACAACCGGGCACGCCAAACGCAGATCACCAGCGAGCTGTCGGAAATCATCGGCGGGGCCGCAGCACTGGAGTAGGGATTGTCCCTGCGGCTTGGATACCTCAAAGGAAGTAAGCAGCACGACTGCGATCACAAGACAACTCGAGGAAGTCGGGAGAATGCTGACGGGGTTAAGAACGTCGCTCGAGTCCGGGCCTAATTCCTAACTCATGTCTCCTAATTCCTCGCATCATTTGCGAGAGGACAGAGAAGCAACTATGGCAACCGCTACCGCCACCAACATCGGCCGCGTCACACAGGTCATCGGCTCGACGTTTGACGTCGAATTCGCCGAGGAGAACCTGCCGGAGATCTACAACGCGATCAAGGTCGACAAGCAGATCAAGGGCATCCATCTCAAGGTGACCGGCGAAGTGCAGCAGCACCTGGGCGGCGGGCGCGTCAGGTGCGTCGCGCTCGGTTCGACCGACGGCATGGTCCGCGGCATGGAAGTTGAGGACACGGGCGAACCGGTGAAGGTGCCGGTCGGCAAGGAGACGCTGGGCCGCGTCTTCAACCTCCTCGGCGAACCGATCGACGGTCGCGGCCCGGTCAATGCGGCCGAGCACTGGCCGATTCACCGCGATCCGCCGAAGCTGGCCGACTTGTCATCGAAGACGGAAGTCTTCGAGACCGGCATCAAAGTGATCGACCTGCTGACGCCGTTCGTTCGCGGCGGTAAGGCCGGGCTGTTCGGCGGAGCGGGTCTCGGCAAGACGGTCATTCTCACGGAACTCATCGCGCGTATTGCCCGCCAGCACGGCGGCTTCTCGGTGTTCGCCGGCGTCGGCGAGCGGACGCGCGAAGGAAACGACCTGTGGCTCGAAATGCAGCACACGCAGATCGGCAACACGGGCCGGTCGGTCATTGAGCAGACCTGCATGGTGTTCGGTCAGATGAACGAGCCGCCGGGTGCGCGTCTGCGCGTGGCTCTCTCCGGCCTGACGATGGCCGAGTGGTTCCGCGATGCGACCGGCGCCGACACGCTGCTGTTCATCGACAACATCTTCCGGTTCTCGCAGGCCGGCTCCGAGGTGTCGGCGCTTCTCGGCCGTATGCCGAGCGCCGTCGGTTATCAGCCGACGCTGGGCACCGAGCTGGGCCAGCTTCAGGAGCGGATTACGTCCACGACCAAGGGGGCCATTACCTCGGTGCAGGCCGTGTACGTGCCGGCCGACGACCCGACCGACCCCGCTCCGGCGACCGCGTTCAGCCACCTCGACGCGTTCATCTATCTGGAACGGAAGATCGCCGAGAAGGGCATTTATCCGGCAATGGATCCTTTGGCGTCGTCGAGCCGCGTGCTCGACCCGCAGGTCGTGGGCGAACGGCACTATCGCGTCGCCCGCCGCGTGCAGCAGATTCTGCAGCGGTATCGCGAACTGCAGGACATCATCGCCATCCTCGGCGTCGAAGAACTGAGCGAGAGCGACAAGAACGTCGTGAACCGTGCACGGCGCATCGAACGATTCCTGTCGCAGCCGTTCTTCGTGGCGGAAGCGTTCACCGGCAAGTCCGGCAAGTTCACCTCCATCGAAGAAACCATCCAGTCGTTCGAGGAACTGTGCGACGGCAAGTGGGACCACCTGCCGGAATCCGCGTTCCTCTACGTCGGCGGCATCCAGGAAGCCGCCGAACAGGCGAAGAAGATGCAGGGGTAAATCCGAAATCCGAATGACGAAATCCGAAATTAGGGATGTCGTCATTGGAAGCCCTTCGGATTTCGAGTTTCGAGTTTCGGATTTTCCACAATGATTGCCGCCACTCAACTGCGACTGGTCCTGGTGACCCCCGAGACAACGCTCGTCGACACCCCCGCGCGGTCGATCATGCTGCCTCTGTTCGACGGGCAGTTCGGTGTGCTGCCCGGGCGCGCACCGGCGGTCGGACGGCTCGGCACCGGGGAATTGCGGTTCGACGGAGACGGGGGCACGCAGCGGTACTTCATCGACGGCGGGTTCCTGCAGATCAAGGGCAGCGTCGTAACGGTGCTGACGCACGAAGCGAAGCCGACGAGCGCGCTCAGTGCCGATGCGGCGCAACAGGCGCTGGAGCAGGCGAACCAGCTCGTGGCGACGACCGACGAGGCCGCAGCCGCCAAGCAGCATGCCCAGGAGCGGGCGCGGCGCATGCTGGCGTTGACGCGGCGCTTCTGACATGCGGCGATCCTCGGCAGGCGTTTGCACGGCGGCCAGCTCCTGCGGACCATCCGCAACGCCGCGCCGGCAGAACCGGAGGATGTCGCGCAGTTTTACAACGGGCGCGGCAAATCTTGCCGATAGAGCCGCATGGGTAGAGGGGCTCGCGACCGGCTGCCGGACTGCGGCGTGAGCCGTCCTGATTGCGTGATGCGAGCGATGTTTCAAGTCGAAAATCTCTGATGGACCCCGTGGGCCTCGACGCCGCGGGGGAACACGTCTGCCTGCAGCGTGCACAGCCCGGACGCCAACCCGGCGGCGGCACCGCACAACTCCCAGCAGCACCATGCGCACGTCACTCGCGCCGGAAGATTCTGCACTGGCCATGCCGAACGAACCGTGGCTCGAAGTCCGCCGCGGCCGCACGCGCGCCCCACGCCGCGAGATTCGGGGCCGGCGGTTCCTGATCGGAGCAGGCAGCAACTGCCAACTGCAATTGGGCGGCGGAGACGTGCCGATCCTGCACAGCATCCTGCTGGTGGAGGAAGACGGCGCGCATATCGACGCGGTCGCTCCGTCGCCGCAACTGCTCGTCAATGGTCGCCCGCAGCGATCGGTGGATCTGCACGACGGCGACGTGTTCTCCATCGGCAAGTTCGAGTTTCAGGTGCATGTTCCCCAGCCGCACGCGTCGCTCCAGGCCGTGCCGCGACAGGAACCCGTGATTCCGCGGTCGGCGGCCGAGCTGGAACAACTTTCGGCGACCGAACTCGTAGCGCTGATTGAAGCCGGGCAACGGCAGATCGACGAGTTCGAGACCGGCCAGGTCCTGGGCGCCCAGGCGCTCGCGGAGGCGGCACGCCGTTCGGCGGCGCCGGTCTCTACGCACTCCAGCGGGGAATTTGTCATCAGTTTCCCGCAGGCGGCGGCGGTCGAAGGGTCGGACATCCCCGAGGCGACCACCGACGAGTCGCTGCTGGCGGCCCGGCGCGCGTCGTAGACCGGTTGCGTGGCCGCCTGCGCATCACTAAGATTCCTTGGAGGTTAGGGTGCGCGCTGTTGTTGCGCGCCTTCTCAGTTTGATCGGCCGCCCCCAGTCGCGTGCCGCCCGGAATCTGGAGTGAATTGGCGTGACACTCGATCGTAGTTTGAAGGGGAAAGGCCGTCTGGCCCGCGCTCGCAGCGTGCTGTCGCGCGATGAGCGGATTGCGAAGATGCGCGAAGAAGATCGCTGGGCGGAGGGGCGCAGCCCGTTTGGGCTGCCGAAGATTCGCGTCGCCAAAGCTGCCGCCAAGAAGAAGCCCAAGAAGGAAGAAGCCGCCGAGGGTGCAGAGGGCGCAGCAGCTCCGGCCGCCGCGGCCGAAGCGAAGCCCGCTGCAGGCGCCAAGGGCGCCCCGGCCAAGAAGTAGGCTGCGACTAGCGCCTGCCGCGGGTGTGGCCTGCGATTGCGCTGTGACCACGCATGAAAGTTTCCGCCGGGACGCTGCTGTATCGGCGCGGCCCCGGCGGACTGGACGTGCTGCTGGTGCATCCCTCGGGCGGATATAACCGCCGCGCGCCGTGGGGCATCCCCAAGGGGCTGGTGGAAGCCGGTGAACCGCCCGAGGCGGCTGCGCGACGCGAAACACTCGAAGAGACCGGCGTCGCCGCCGGGGATCTGCAGCACCTGGGCCACATGGTTTACACGCGCAGCCGCAAGCGGATCGAGTGCTTTGCAGGTGAGGTTCGAGTCGATGCGACAGCCCGGTGCGCGTCCTGGGAGGTCGACCGGGCCGAATTCCTGCCGATGGAAGAAGCTCGCCAGCGAATCCACCCGGAGCAGGCGGTGTTTCTCGACCGGCTCGAGGAACTGCTCAAGAGTGGCGTGTGATGACGATCACACGCTGAACTTGATGACAATCTCGTCGCCGTCCTGCACGATGTAGTCCTTCCCTTCCGTGCGGTGCAGGCCGGCGGCTTTCACCTCGCGTTCCGATCCCAGCCGCAGCAGGTCCGCGGTCGACATCACGTCGGCCCGGATGAATCCCCGCGCGAGGTCGGTGTGAATTGTGCCGGCCGCCTCGACGGCGTTCGAACCGCGCTTCAGCAGCCAGGCGTGCACTTCCTTCTCGTCACACGTGTAGAACGTGAGGTAACCGGTCAGTTCGAAGATCGCCCGCAACACGCGGGTCCGGGATGATTCGCCCAGTCCCATTTCCTGGGCAAAAACCGCACGGTCTTCCTCGGGGAGTGCGGCCACTTCGAGTTCCAGGCCAAACGGGCCGGCCACCACCGGATTCCCCAGCGCTTCGATGGCGGCAACCTGCCGGGCATCGATATTGGAATCGGTCGTGTTGAGCAGCACCAGATGCCGCTTGCGCGACAGGAGCTGGAAGGACCGGGTGGACTTCTCCTGCACCTCGCTGAATGCAAAGTCGAGCAGCGTCTCGCCCTTCCAGACGCGGCAATCGGCACCAGTGAATCCAGCTCTTCCTTGAATTTCTGCGCCCGGTTGGGGACGGGCTTGGTGACATCCTTGAGACGCTCGATCCGATTGTTCACAACCTGCAAGTCGGCGAGGACCATGTCGGTGACAAAGTCCCGGACTTCGGCGACCGGGTCGCCACCGCCGAAGGCGCCGACGACCTGCGCCAGCGCGGTGGCTTCGCGGATGATCCCCAGCCGCTGCGCGTTCTGCGACTGGTCGCGGCGATCGAGGCCGGGAGTGTCGAACAGCTCGATCTTGGCCGGCGTTTCCTTCTTCGGCTTGTACATCGCCACCAGCCGGTCGAACCGCTCGTCGGCGACGACGGTAATGCCGACCTGCCCGACGTGATGCTTGGAAGGGTCCGGCTTAACGCCGGTCAGCAGTTCGAAAACCGTGCTTTTGCCCGTGCCCTGGTAGCCGACAATTCCGATACGCATGCGTGGTTCCTGCGGTCGCGAAGATCAATTCGCCGGGCAGGATAGCGAGTCGGTCGGCGGACGGGTATCCCCCGCCGATCGAAACGAAAGGAACCACGGAATACACGGAAGAAGCGGAAGGGAACCGCGAAAGACGCGAAAACCGTGAAATCAGCACAGACACGAAACCGCTCATGAACGCTCATTTCAGAACGGAAGCTTGCCGCAGATCCGAACAACGAAGATCAGCGTCCATCAGCGCGTATTAGCGGTTCTGCTGTTTCCTTTTAGCGGATCAGCCGGTTGCCCTGATCGGGGGTTGTTCCGTGTCTTTCCGTGTGTTCCGTGGTTCCCAAATAAACCGGGGTCAGTTGTTCGCGGCGGAGCGTGGCTTGACCGTGATTTCCGGGCCGGCGGACCCGTAAACGACCTGCATCAGGTCCGCCCCCTCGATGGACGGGCACCAGTAACGCTCGATGTGCTCGATGACGATTTCGGTGCCGCGGGCGTGGCTGACCTGTGGCGGCTCGCGCGGGTCGTACATGCAGTCAGTCAGGTCTCGGGCCAGGGCGACGTTCATCCCCAGCTTGACCATCTGTCGAATGCCGAAAGAGCGCCCGAGGACGCACATGTTTGTGTGCACGCCCATGAGCACGATGTTCCTGATCCCTTCGGCCCGGCAGAAGTTCCAGATCTCCTGCCCACTGTCGCTCACGCCGTCGTAGCCGATGATGTCGATCTTCGGGTGCTGCTTCGTGAACACTTTAACCGCAGGACCGACGACCGGGTCGTCGCACGGACTCACGTCGACCTTGATCCCGATCTCCGGTTCGCGATTTTCCACCCGGTTGCACCACGTCAACTCAAACGGCGCATCCACGTGCGGAGCTTGCAGCATCCGCAGACGCTGCGGTGTCGTCGCATACTCATCCATGCAGCCGCTGGGGGCGTGGATGATCATCACGCCATTCGCGCGGGCGGTAGTGACGACCTCATTCATCCTCGGCGCCATCACGCCGACCCGCTGGGCAGCATTCTGGCAGTAGTGGTTGTCCCACATGTCGCAGATGATGATTGCCGTCTCGGCCGCTTGCCATTTCACGTCCTGGACGACCGCCAGCCCGCTCTGGGCGTCGCGCGAGCGCGCGTGCAGCAGCAGCGTACCGGCAACCCGCGGACGATTGGCGATCGGAGCAGGATCCTCGGCTGACACGTTGAGCGAGATCGCCGCGAAACAAAAGGCCAACACGGTTCGGCGCATGGAATGTCTCCCGTCGTGCGGCGGTGGAAAAAAGCAACCCGGCCGCCGGAAGCAGCCGGGCCGGACGCCGGCGACTCACTTTGCGTCGCGGAACTTTTCGTGACAGTTGTCGCAGGCGGCGTTGGCCTGGTCGAACAGTTCTCGAGCGGTCTTGGCGTCTTTTTCGCGGACGGCGGAGGCCACGCCGAGCATCTTTGTGCGAAACTCGACGGCCAGGGCCTTGTACGTCGGGATATCGGCTTCGTGTTTCACCTCGTGAGTGTCGATCTCCATTGCCAGCGAGAGCAGGGCGATCGTTGTCGCATGCCGGGTCTCTTCCGGCTTGCCGCGCGGCTTCTTGAGGATCGGCACCAGCTTGGCGTTGCGGGCGTTGATCTCCTCCATCATCGGGTGCATGCGGATCAGCTTGTTCCAGGCGAAATCCGCGGTTCCTTCGCCTTCACCCTCGCGCGCTGCGTTCACGGCTTCGAGGGCCGCCTGGGCCTCGGAGTACGTGGCCTTGCGGCCAGAATACTTGAGGGCTGCGTCGCGGAGCGCAGCTCCGTTGAAGCCGGCCGTCGCCTGTTCGGGATGCTCGGCCAGCGACTGCCCGAGGACCGACAGCACGCCGAATGCCTGCCAGGCGTCTTTGTCCTTGGCGGCTTCAAACTTCTCCGGCGTCTCCAGCAGACCGCCGAGCAGTTTGATCTTTGCGTCCGCCTCCTGGACGATGTCGTCAACGGTCGCATTGTCGCTGATGTTGGCAGGAGCGGCAGCGAACGCGATGAGCGAACCGCACACGAAGAGCAACGTGATGGCCATCAGCAACCGGAAGCGTTTCATGGAATTCTCGAACTTCGTGACATTGGGTGAAATCGGACTGGTGCTCACGATATGCGGGCACGGCTGCGCACCGCAACCGACCTGTGTTCAGGATTAATCGGCGGTTCCTGACATTAATCGGTTTTAATGCGCACGATCAGCGTCACGTGAGGATGACTCCGACCGATCGGGAGTGCCGCGATGACAAAAGAGTCTTCCGGTCTCACCGGCTCGGCAGGAACCTCGCCCTCGTGGTTGTAAAGCCGGTGCACAACTGAACGAATCAATGACATCGGTTCAGGACACTCGGCTGGAACGGCTGGCAATTCCGCTGCGGTTCGGGCACACTCCTGCACGGAAAACAGTGCCTTCGTTCGGAGACCGGTGACCATGCAACGCGTGAACGCCCAGCCGCTGGTGTATGAATTTACCCGGCATCTTCCTCCGCGCGCGACCATTGATCCTGGCGAGACGATTCTCGTCGAAGCAGAGGATGCCCTCTCCGGCCAGATTCGCCGGCCGGGCGATCGCCGCGACAAAACGAAGATCCCCAAGGGAAACCCGGTGGCCGGGCCGATCTGCGTACGTGGCGCGAAGCCCGGCGACGCACTGGCAGTCACCATTCAGGAAATCCGTCCCCGCGACGGCCAGGCGGCGACCTACACCGGTCCGCCGCGACTGCTCAGCGAGTGGCTCGGCACCGACGTTCCGCATGGGGCCCACGTCTGTCCGATCCGCGACGGACTGATCCACTGGAGCGACACGATCACGATTCCCTACGAACCGATGCTGGGCTGCATCGGCACGGCGCCGGAGTGGGGCGTCGCCACCACGATCCCGGCCGGTCCGCACGGCGGAAACATGGACCTGATTGAAGTCCGCCCCGGCAGCCGCGTGATGTTGCCGGTGTTCGTCGACGGCGGCTGGCTGTACCTGGGGGACGCGCACGCCGCCATGGGGCACGGAGAACTCTCGGCGACCGCGCTGGAGATGGCGTCCGAGACGATCGTCACCGTCGATCTGCTTCCCGGAAAACAGTTGACCGGGCCGCGGATCGAACTGCCGGACGAAATCGCCGCTGTCGCCTCCGGCTCCCCGATGGAACGCTCGATCGCCGAAGCCTACGGCAAGCTGATCCTGTGGATGGAAGCCGACTACGGCTGGAACCGCTGGCAGGCGTATGATCTGCTGACGCAGGTGGGTCGCATTTCGGTCGGCTACTACGGCATCGGCACGGTCGCCGCGAAGGTGGCGAAGAAGTATCTCGACTAGGAAATAGGAGTCAGGAAACAGGAATCAGAAACACCAGGAGTTCTTCATCCTAATTCCTAGCTGCTAGTTCCTGAGTCCTCTCTTACGGCAGCGTGAGGCCTTCTCGAATTGCGAACCGCGCCAGCGCCACGCGGTCGTGGACTCCCAGTTGCTGCATGATGCGGTACTTGAGTCCTTCGATCGAACGCGGGGACAGATCCAGCTTGCCGGCCACTTCCTTGACGCTGTCGCCGCGGGCGAGGTGCCGGACTGCTTCGAGTTGCTGATGTGTCAGCGCCGATAAGCAGGCCGCCGATTGCGACTGCAGCCAGGTTTGACGCGCGTTCCGGTTGAGGCGCCGCAGCACCTTGGGCGAGTACTTTCGCTCGCCGCGCGCGATGCGACGCAGGTTGTCGAACAACGTCTCGAACGATTCATCCTTGAGGAGGTAGCCGGACGCGCCGGCGCGCAGTGCGGCATCGATGAAGACGTCGCACAGGCAGTCGGTCAGAATCACGACGCGTGTGGCCCGGTGGGTTCGCAGGATTTCGGCCGCCAGTTCAAATGCGCCTCGTCCGGGCAGGCTGGTTTCCATCACGACGAGGTCCGGCTCCACTTCGGCAATCCGCGGCAATGCCGAGTCGCAGTCCGATGCAGTCCCGACCAGTTCGAAGCCCGGCTCCCTGCGAAAGCGATCGGCGACGGCCTCCAGAACGAGCGGCGTGTCATCAAGCAGGATAGTGCGAATCATTGCTGCTCTCTTGGCCCGAGGCGGGAAACGGACGGCAGCGACGGACGACGATTCGTCTATGGAGGCTGGTCGCCGAAGGGCGACGGGGGCTGGTCACCGGCAGCTTCGCCCGGCGGCTCAAGACCATTGAGAATGCGAGCATCGTCCCGTGTCCGAATCGCACCAAACCACAGTTGCTCGCCCGGAATGTCAGTCACCCGGACAACATGTCGCCGTCCACAGGCGCGACAATCCAGCTCTGTGCCAAAGCGGCGCAGCTGTAGATGAATTGCGAGTTTGACGCAGCAACTGTGGCATCCAAGTCGGGGAGTCAGCGGAGCGCCGCAGGCCGGACAGAAAAGGTCGAGCGGGGTTTCCATGTGTTCCTCCGAGATCCAGGAACACGTTATCGGCCCCTATGACAGAAGGTGTCACACCTGCGCTACATTCCACTTCGAAAAGTACGTATTGGGGCGAATCAACCCCGCGGCTATTGTCATCGCACAGAGGGCCTTTCGCGTTGGTTCCACGCGGGAAAACGGCAAGCCAGTTCGCAGTGACAGCACTCTCGCGGTGCACGTGGGCAGGCGAGCCCGCCCCATCAGGTCACGACGAACTAGGCGCTCTCAGGCTCGTATGCGGCCGCCAGGACCTCGACCGGATGCAGAACCGGGATGTCACGGCCGCGGTGACGCAATTCGGCGGCGATTTGCAGCGTGCAGCCGGCGTTGCCGCAGATCACGGCCTCCGCGCCGGTGGCTTCGATGTTGCGACGTTTTCGTTCCCCGAGACGGTCGGCCATCTCCGGTTCAACCAGGTTGTAGCTTCCAGCCGCACCACAACAGATGTCGGACTCAGCCAGCGGCGCCAGTTCCAGGCCGGGGACCAGTTGCAGCAATCCGCGCGGCTGTTCGCGGACGCGCTGGGCGTGGGCCAGATGGCACGCATCGTGATAAGTCGCCTTGAGACGAACCGGCGTTACCGGCGGCCGCAGCCCCAGCCGCATGAGGAATTCGGAGACGTCCTGCACTTTGCGGGCGAAGGTTCCCAGTCGCTGCGAGACGGCATCATCCTGCGGACGCAATTCGTGGGCGACGTGCGCGTAGTCCTTGAGCATGGACCCGCAGCCGGCAACGTTAATGATCACGGCGTCGACGGACTCCGCATCAAAAGCGACCGCGTTCGCTTCGGCCAGCCGGAGCGCTTCCTCTCCAGCCCCGCTGTGGTAATGGATCGCGCCGCAGCAGACCTGGCCGCGCGGAATGATCACGTCGCAACCGTTGAGTTGCAAAACCCGCGCGGTCGCCCGATTGACATGCGGGAACATCGCATCGGCAACACAACCGGTAAACAAGGCGACGCGAGCCCGCTTCTCGCCGACGGCCGGCAGAAAGTCTGGCAGCTCCGGGCCGCGCGGTCGGAGCCGGGGCAAGAGCCGCTGCATGCGTCGCAACTTTTCCGGCAGGAGGCGATCGAGGCCAATCGCTTCCATCAACCGATCAAGTCGCAGCCATTGCATCACGCGGGCCGGGGCCAGCGCCCAACGCAACCGGCGCGGATACGGGAACAGCCCGTACAGGATCCAGCGTTCGAACCAGCCGGGGGCCGCACCGGTCTGTTGTTGCCCGCGCGGCGCATATCGACGCGGAAGGCTCGATGAGCCGCCTGCAACAGACCCCCCGAAGGACACGCCGTCTCGCAACTGCGGCAATCGAGACATGATCCAAGTGCCTGGACACGGTATCGCTGAGTGAAATCCCCGGGCGATCGGCGACGGGCGCGCATTAAGTAGATGCGGCTGCGGGGCTATCGTTCTCATTGCCGGTCTCGAGGTACGTCGGGGCACGCGGCGGTGCACAAGCCGCACGGACGCAGTCAAGGAACTTGTCGGCTCGATGGACGATCCTCGCTGCTGCGACGCGGTCGGGCAATAGAAGCAGACGATTTAGTGGCGGGTGGCATGAGTCGGCGTGTTGGTGTTCCGCTTCATCATAGGGGAGGGTGGCGGCAACCAACTGCGGCATCACCTGTTGGCTGGGTCTGACCCAGCTTAAATACACCTTAACGGCGGAACGGATTTACCGATTTGAGTCAACCCGGCAAAACTCGGTCGCCAACGAGTCTATTTCGAGGATTGCGGCCGAGGAAGCCGCGTTGAGGACGCGGTGCGGATCGGAGAGGCCGCGAATCCCGTCAGCCAGCCGCGGTCGAGTCCGACGGAGTGGCCGAACAGGTCCAACTGCGATTTCCAGCTGGAATCGCAGGTCCAGACGACCAGCCCTTCCCCACCATGACGACTGGCGCGGGCGCGGAGGGGATTGAGCCGCACGAGGCGTCGTCGGGCCGCGTGCACGAATCGGGGAAATGGCCAATGACGACTCCATTGCCGGCCCGGGCCTGCAGGGCGATTCCGGCGGCATCCGCGACCAACAGGAATTCCGCCAGGTGTGAGGGGGGCAGCGTCGCCTGAAACGTCAACGGATCGTCCGACGCCGCCTGGTATTCAATCAGCGCGCGCCACACAGCTTCCGCACTGTCGTCGGCAAGCACCTGTTGCTCCAGGGGATTGTGAGCCGCGAGTTCTTCGCGGATGCGCTCGGCCTGCCAGCGGGTCTCGACGTTGCTCCCTTCAAATGCGAGACACAGGACCGGATGCTCAGCGGGCAGATCCTGCTGAATCTCGGAACGAATCTGCCGGGCGGCCTTGGAGTTCAGGACTTCGACGGCCGCTGGGCGGGTCCGCGACTGCAGCAGGTCTTCGACGGCCGCATCGATCGCCAGCAGATCGCGAAAAGCCGCCCACACCATACGCCGTGTCTCGGGCTGCGGGCGCAACTTCAGCGTGACCTGTGAAATAATGGCCAGCGTCCCCAGCGAGCCGACCAGCAGCTTGCACAGGTCGTAGCCGGCCACGTTTTTGACGACGCGCCCGCCGGCGGAGAACAATCGCCCCTGACCGTCGATCGCCGAGATGCCGATGACGTAGTCGCGAAACGTGCCGTTGGCAAACCGGCCTGGTCCGCTGGCGTTCGTGGCGATGGCCCCTCCCAGCGTCGCTCGATGGGCCTGGGGCACATCGACGGCAATCCGCTGCTTCTCCGCACTCAGCAGGTTTTGCAAGTCTTCCATACGGACGCCTGCCTCGACGGTAATCGTCATGTCGCGCGCCGGGTAGTCGACGACGCGCGACAGGCCGTTCAAGTCGATCGTGACCGTGTCAGCCGGGAGAGGGTATCCGAGGCGCAGCGTCGTCCGGCCGCCGACGGCATTCAGCGGCCGCCGCCCGCCGCGCGCATTGTCCGCGACGAATCGGGCCAGTTCCGACTGTGTGGCCGGGACAAATTCGTCGCTCATGCGATCAGGGAGTACGGTCCGGGACGCCAGATGTGAATTGTCTGAAAGGCCGGAATAACGGATTTCAACGACGGTTGAAAGGCTGCCATCGTTTATGGTTTATGGTTTATGGTTTATCGACAGGGCCAGGGGTGGCGGGTCAAGTGACAAGGGGACGAAGGGCAGACGCGCACTTCCAGTCGATAAACGATGCACCATCAACGATAAACCACTTCATGTCCGATGGCCGACCACCGATCACCGACAACCCTCCCGGTAGCAGCCGCCGAGATTTCCTGACCGGCCGGGCGCTGCAACAGGCTGTCGCTACGACGGGCGAGGCGGCCGTCGAGGCGTTCGTCAATGCGCTCGGCGAGCCGGAACCGCGGGCTTATGACACGTTGCGGCTCGAAACCCGGGCGATGGCGACGACGTGGTCCGTCATCCTGGAACCGGGAGCGCCGGAGCGGGTGATGCTCGCCTCCGACGCACTCAGTCTCGTGCACGAACTGGAGGGGCAGCTTTCGGTGTATCGCGAAGACACCGACATTTCGCGAATCAACCGGCTGGAGCCCGGTGTGCCGCAGGCCCTCGATCCCGCGCTGCACGCGCTGCTGTCGCAATGTCTCGACTTGTGGCGGCAGACGGACGGGGCGTTCGACATCGCCGTGCGCGCCCTGATCCTGCTCTGGCGACAGTGCCGCGAAGCCGGTCGGATTCCGTCCGCAGCCGAGTTGACAACCGCACTGAAATCCACGGGATCGCAGCACGTGCGTCTGGACGCGGCCAATTCGACGATTGCCTTGGACCGTCCGGGAGTCGGACTCGACCTGGGGGCGATCGGCAAGGGCTATGCCGTCGATCGGGCGGCCGACGTGCTGATGCAATCAGGGATGACCGATTTCGTCCTGCATGGCGGATTCAGCAGTGTCCTCGCCAGCGGAGATCATGGAGGGCAGGGGGGCTGGCCGATCGGCCTGAAGAATCCGCTGTTCACTGAGGAACGTTACGCCACGTTGCTGTTGCGGAATCAGGCGCTCGCCACGAGCGGGTCCAACATCCAGTATTTCCGGCATCAGGGACGGCGGTACGGGCACCTGCTCGATCCGAGAACGGGTTGGCCGGCGGATACTTTGCTCTCGGTTTCCGTGATTGCCCCCACCGCTGCCCAGGCGGACGCGCTGTCGACGGCTTTCTATGTCATGGGACTCGAAAAGGCCGCGGCTTGGTGCCATAATCGGCCGGAGATCGGAGCATTGCTGGTTCCCGCGCCGACACACGGGCGCGAGTTGGCGCCGGTGTTGTGCAATATCCCGGCCGAGGTGTTGTACTTTGCCCCCGGGGCGAGGCAACCGGCCACAAAGTGAGAAGTTCTCCAGGCCCGGCGTCTGTCGGGACAAATTGACATGAGGGGTTGGCGTTGAGCGATTTGAAGCGGGTG
>JAXMBS010000044.1:0-46270 GCA_046349775.1 Planctomycetaceae bacterium
TCGGCCAGCGGATCGATGACGGCCTGCACGTCTACGGCCTGATGAGCCAGGTGGGTGATCGCCGCTTCAATGTGGGGATTGAACCGGGCGCGCAGGAGCGGCAACAGTTCGTGGCGAATTCGATTGCGGGTGAGGCCGGTGTCTCGATTGGAGGCGTCTTCACGCCAGACCTGCGGGATCGAGCGGAGATAGGATTCGATGCAGGCCCTGCCGACGTTGAGCAGCGGGCGCGCGATACGAATCCCTGTAGTGAGCGGGCGTGAGTGCAGCATGCCGCGGAGGCCCTCGATGCCTGTGCCGCGGAGAATATGGTGGAGAATTGTTTCGACCTGATCGTCGGCGGTATGAGCGACGAGAACCCATGGGCAACCGTGGTCGGTGGCCGTCGCTGTCAGAAACTCGTAACGCGCGTTGCGAGCGGCTTCTTCGATCCCGATGCACTGTTCCGCGGCGATGCGGCGGATGTCAGAAATCTGTTCGACGAAGCGAACGCCATGCGTCTGGCACAATTCTCGGACCAAGTTGGCGTCGGCGGTGGATTCCTCGCCACGGAGCTGATGATTGAGGTGGGCAGCGATCGGTTCGAGTGAATGTTTTCGGCGGAGGCTGACGAGTCCCCGCAACAGAGCCACACTGTCCGCGCCGCCGGAGACGCCGACCAGCACGCGGCCGCCGATCCCGATCTCGTCGAGTTCGGCGGCGAGGATCGGCTCGAATTGAATCGGATCAAAGACCTGCGGGGGCACTGCACACCTTTACTGGACTCCTGACCCCGGCCCTCTCCCCCGATTGATGTCGCCCGAGGGATTGACGCCGTTCGCGGGGGACAGGGGGAGATTCTGTGTCCGATACTGGGTGGAATCTGCCACAGGGAGGAACCCCGCGGCTCGTTTTCTGATGGCAGACCGCTGAAAGCGGACGGCTTTTTCCGTTGCTTTGAATCGCGCGCCGCAGCGTGGTACGATGCACTCCGGTTCACTGGTTCTGGCGCTACCGACGGAGCCGGCGGGCCGCGTTTCCACAGATTTCCACGGTTGCTGTCATTTCAACCCGTGAAAACCTGCTGGTATGCGGGAGATCGTCTCGCGGACTCCGGGGAAGCTGGGCGGCGCACGAATTCGTACGCCGGCGATTGTGGTCATCTTCCGGCGTTCGTGTCGAGTGAGTCGCGTTGCAGCACGTTGATGCCTGTTGGTGAACCGTTCATGAGTCTTCTGGGTGCAGTGATCGCCTGGCTGCTGCGTGGTCTGCTTCGCAGACCGGCGCCCGCACTGGCGCGATCGGCCGCCGGCTATTGGGCCGGTGCGCAGCTGTCCCCGGAGTGCGCAGCGGAGGCCGTCGCATGGCAACATGCAACAGTCGCACCGTTGCTGTTCTGGCCGTGGAGCGATCCCGCCTGGGGACGCTGCGCTGCCGGTTCACGTCGACGCCGGATTTCCCCCGGCCTGTTCGACCAATGGGTGCGGCGGCTGTAACCTGCTCAGTGGAGTGATCTCCCGCAGCGGATCGGCGTTCGCACACGCGGCGAACCGCATCGATCCGCCGCTCCAGCGGGCTTCTCACGGCGCGGAGGGTGGCGTTGTTCGTCCGGACGGTCGTCCGGGCGTCGTAGCGCTCCGTTCGCATGCGGTCCGTCGCCGAGGGGCGCCTGCGCGGGCCGGACAGTCTCCGTGATCGCGCGCCGGGGATCACCCGCGATATGGAGTACGTTGTTGGAGCCATTATCGGCCTCGCAGCCGGAGTCGGAGTGGGGTACGTCCTCCACCGGCTGGTCCTCGGCGGCGCGCATAAGACGCGCGACGAGATCCTCAAGGACGCGTCGCGCGAAGCGGACAACCTCCGCAAGTCCCGCGAACTCGAGATCAAGGAAGACCTGCTCAAGCGCCGCGAGGCGCTGGACAAGGAACTTGCCACCTCGCGCGAGGCGCTCCGCGACGACGAGCGCAAACTCGTCAAGCGCGAGACCCAGCTCGAGGACGAGCAGGAGAACCTCCGCAAACGCGAACGGATGATCGAAACCGCCCAGAACCGGCTGGCGGAGAAGGGCAAGGTCGTCGAAATCCGTGAGCGGGAACTGGAGAAGCTCGTCAAACAGGAGCAGGAGGAGCTGTACAAGATCAGCGGACTCAGCAAGCCCGACGCGACCGACCGGCTGCTGAAGAAGCTCGAAGGGGAGCTCAAGAATGAAGCCGGCGGCCTGATCCTCAAGCAGGAACAGGAGCTGAAGCAGAACGCCGAGCGGCTGGCCCGCGAGATCGTCGGCATGGCGGTCCAGCGGTATGCCTCGACGCACACTTCGGAGACGACGGTTTCGACCGTCGACATCCCAACGACGAGATGAAGGGGCGGATCATCGGCCGCGAGGGGCGGAGACATCCGCGGCTTTTCGAGAAGGAGACCGGTGTCGACGTGATCGTGGACGACACGCCGGGGGTCGTCGTCGTGTCCGCATTCGATACGGTCCGCCGCGAGGTCGCCAAGATCGCGATGCAGAAGCTGATTCAGGACGGCCGCATTCCACCCGTCTCGGATCGAGGAGATCGTCCGCGAGACGCAGAAGGAAATGGACGATCGGATCCTGATGCTGGGGCGCCGAGGCGGCGCAGGAGGCCGGTGTCGGCACGCTCAAGGACAAAGTGCTGTACTACATGGGGCGGCTGCGCGCACGAGCTACAGCCAGAGCGTCCTGCAGCGATCGAGGTCGCATACCTTACGAGCATGATGGCCGAACAGCTGGGGCTCGATGGCATGCTGGCGCGTTGCGGAGTTCCTGCACGATATCGGCAAGGCGGCCGACCACGAGATGGAGGAGGGCACCCGGCAATCAGGGCCGACATCCTCAAGCGACACGGCGAACCGCCGAGAGTCGTCCCACGCGGCTGCCGGCCATCACGACGACATCCGGCCTGACTACGTCTGCACCGTCCTCACCGCCGCCGCCGACGCCTGTTCTGCTTCACGGCCGGGCGCCAGGCGCGAGACGCTGGAGAAGTACGTCCGCCGGCTGGAGGAACTGGAAGCGATCGCCCTCGGGTTCCCGGGCGTCAACCAGGTGTTCGCCGTCCAGGCCGGGCGCGAGGTGCGGATTATCGTCGATCCGCAGGAGATCAACGATCGCGGGGCGGCGAAGCTGGCGCGCGATATCGCGCAATCGATCGAGCAGAACATGACATATCCCGGCGAGGTCCGGGTGGTCGTGATGCGCGAGACGCGATCAGTGGGAGTGGCCAAGTAAAGCGTAGAAAGCTTGACGCAAAGGCGCGGAGACGCCGAGACGCGCAGAGAAGATTTGAGCGCAGATGCCAGGCAATCGCCAACTTCAAGTCACTTCAGACGATTGCGAACCTCGGACGCAAGAGTGTCGAACGCCGCATCGTCAATGACGGGGGCGAGTCCCGCCGTTGGGAGTTTGTTTCGCAGATCGACCCAGCTTTTGCAGCCGGCAAAGTGCGGCGCGTCCGTGATCTCGAACGGCTCGGCCCGCCGGTAGACGCGGATCAGCAGGACGTTCAGGCCCGGTTCGCGGTACTCGAACCGCTTGAGGATCGTGGCCGGGGCGAGGACGTGCAGGCCGTCGAGTGCGCCGAGGCGGCCAGCGTCAGTGATCTGCAGGACGTCTTCGACCACGCCGTACAGGGAGAGATCAATTATCCCGGGCCGAGGAGCGGCGGCCAGCGGATCGTCCGGCAGGTGGGAGGCGTCAGGGCTGAGCTCGTCCGCCGACTGGTGGAACCTGGTCGGGAACAGCCAGAACTCGCGGTGCTCGACGGAGAAGCCGTCGGTCTCTTCGGCGATCCCCCCTTTGCGGAGCAGGATCGATTGCCGGCCGTGCGCGAGGGCGGCGCAGACGGAAGCCCATTCCTTGAGGGCGAAGCGACAGGTGGGATTCATGGCGCGCGACGCCAATCGCGTCACTTGGGGAATGTGGAAATGCAGAAATGCCCAGATGTCGAATGGAGCACGCGCGGCGCTCCACTCCACATCTGGACATTCTTGGCTATCCAGACCACGCCGTCGAGGGTGGACCGTATTGCCAGTCGCTTTACCGGTGGTAGCCCAGCGAGAGCATCACGTTGCGGGCTGAACTCGTCAAACGTCACGAATCGGCGGCGGTGGCGGAGCTTGTACTGATCGACCGCTTCGGCCAGCTCACGGACTTCCGGGCGCTGCTCGGCCCGTTGGTCGGAGAACTGACGGCGTTCCACACCCGGCGGACCGTCCTGCGTGTTGCGGCGGTCGATGAAGGCTGTCTGTTTCTCGGGCGCCAGTTGCATTAGATTACTCCACGGACGGAACCTGTCCGTTCAACGCTAGGTTGCCGGAACGGGTCGGCAAGTGCAGCAGGGGGTGAAACGGACTCTTCGAGGTCCGGTTCGACCGACCGTAACGATCCTGCGGGCGGACGGCGGCGGCCCTTGCCGATCAGATCGCCCGCAGCGCTTTCAGCACACTTTTCATCGGAAAACCGATGGCTGGAAAAACGACGATTCTGGGCAGCGGCGCGATGGCGACCGCTTGTTCGGTGCTGCTCGCCGAACATCCGGGACAATCGGTCACGATCTGGGCGCGCAACGCCGAGCGCGCACGAGCGCTGCAGCAGGAGCGCGAGAACAAACGCCTGCTGCCGGGCGTCATGCTGCCACCCGCCGTGCAGGTCACGGCCGACATCAATGCAGCGGTCGCCGGCGCCGATACCCTCGTCGTGGCGATCCCCACCGAGTTCCTGCGCGCGACGCTGACGGCGCTGGCTCCCGCCCTCAACCAGAACCGGCCGGTGATCAGCGTGGTCAAAGGGATCGAGCGGGAGACATTCCTCAGGCCGAGCCAGATCATTGAGGAGACTCTCGGCAGCCGTGCGGTCGTCGCCCTCTGCGGACCGAGTCACGCGGAGGAAATCGGCCGGAGGCTGCCGGCCAGCGTGGTGGCGGCCAGCGGCGACATCCCCCTCGCCAAACGGGTCCAGGAGATGTTCTCCACCGACCGGTTCCGGGTGTACACGAACCCGGACCTGATCGGCGTCGAACTGGCGGGCGCCCTCAAAAACGTGATCGCCATCGCGGCCGGCATCTCCGACGGCCTGGGCTACGGCGACAACGCCAAATCGGCCCTGATGACGCGGGGAATCGTGGAAATCATGCGGTTCGGCGTCGGCCTGGGGGCCGAACCAAGCACATTCTGGGGCCTCGCCGGCATCGGCGACCTGATCACGACCTGCGTCAGCCGTCACGGCCGCAACCGCATGGTCGGCGAGCGGCTCGGCAAGGGGGAATCGCTCGACCAGATCCGCCGGACGATGGAAGCGGTGGCCGAGGGGGTCAACACCACGGCCTCGGTGAAGGACCTGGCCGAGGAGCGGGGGGTGGAGATGCCGATTACCTTCGAGGTCCACAAGGTGCTGTTCGAGGGGAAGTCGCCTGTGGAGGCGACGACGAGCCTGATGCTGCGGCCGCCGCGGGACGAGTGAGCGTACAGAATTGACTCAAAGACGCTGAGCCACAGAGACGCGCTGAGAATCTGCAGAATGGGTCGAGTCTGCCGCGCGTCGAAATGCTCCAAATAAGGTCTCACCTTTTTTCGTTCCTCTGCGCGTCTTAGCGTCTCTGTGCCTTTGCGTCGAATTTGAATACGTTGGATGCCAGCTGTGCCGTGAGTAACCACCCCGACTTCGAACTTGTCGTCGAGCATGAGCTCCGCGGCATGCGGATCGACAGCTTTCTGATCCGGCATTTCCGGAATTACACGTCCTGGAAGATGCAGCGGATTGTGCGGGCTGGGGGGGCGACGATCGACTGGTCGCCCGCGAGCGAGACCGACCGGGTCCACACCGGCCAGCGGGTGCGCTTGCGGCTGCTGGAGCCGCCGGACAAGCTGCTGGCGGCCGATGAGCAGCCGATCCCGGTGCTGTATGCGGACCCGTGGATTGCCGTCGTCCACAAGCCGGCCGGGATCATTGCCCACCCGACCGGCGAGCATCACACGCGCACGCTGGCGAACGTGCTGCAGCACTGGGTCGACCAGCGGGCCCCGCTGCGCGGCCTGATGCGGCCGGGGCTGGTGCACCGGCTCGACCGGCAGACGTCCGGCGTGATGGTCATCGCGCTGCATCACCTCTCACACCGTCGGCTGAGTACGGCATTCGAGAACGGCCGGGTGAGCAAAACATACGTGGCGCTGGTCGAGGGGCAGATCGCTAAAGATGAGGGGACAATCGACTGGCCGATCGGCCGGGCGCGGACCGGGCAGCATGTGCTGATGTCGGCGCGCGGCGATGCCATCGATGCGCGGCCGGCCTGCACGCGGTACCGGGTGTTGGAGCGATTCGAAAAACATACCCTCGTGCAGGCGCGGCCGGCGACGGGGCGGAATCATCAGATTCGCGTGCACTTCGCGCAGCTCGGTCATCCGCTGGTCGGGGACGAGTTCTACGAAGCGTTCGGCAAGATCAAGCCACTGCGGATGGCGGGGGAAGTCGCGGATGCCGACGAGGCCGAAGAAGGCGGCATCGCCACCGGATTGCCGATCCGACGCCATGCCCTGCACGCCGAGCGGCTCGAATTTGCGCATCCGATCTCGCAGCTCTGGCTGGAGTTCTCAGCGCCGCTGCCGGAGGATTTCGCGGCGACGATCGAGGAACTGCGCGAAGCAGCGGTAGGTTCGCGTCCGTAGGCTGGGTCCAGACCCAGCTTGATTGTCCGCTCAATATCGGTCGACCATCGGATTGGATCGACGCTCTGTGAAGCTGGGTCCAGACCCAGCCTACGCAACTGAGCTCTTGTCTCTCAACGCTCGTCACACTGCCGCGACTTCGCCGGCGGAGGGGATGGTTTTGCCGAGCAGTTCGGCGAGACTGCGCATCTGGCCGACGAGCTCGGCGTACTGGTCCGGCAGCAGGGCCTGCGGGCCGTCGCTCATCGCCTTTTCGGGGCAGTTGTGGACTTCGATGTGCACGCCATCCGCTCCGGCGGCGATCGAGGCCAGCGCCATGCTGGGGATCAGGTCGGGCCGGCCGGTGGCATGGCTGGGATCGACGATGATCGGCAGGTGCGAGAGCCCCTTGACGTTCGGCACGGCCGCCATGTCGAGCAGGTTGCGGGTCGAATTGTCGAAACTGCGGATGCCGCGCTCGCAGAGGATCACCTGCTTGTTGCCGCTGGCGAGGATGTACTCGGCCGACATCAAGAGGTCCTGCACGCTCGCACTCATGCCGCGCTTGAGCAGCACTGGCCGGTTCGTCTGGCCGACTTCGCTGAGCAGGTTGAAGTTCTGCATGTTCCGCGCCGATCTGAAAAAAAAAAAAAAAAAAAAAAAAAAAAAAAAAAAAAAAAAAAAAAAAAAAAAAAAAAAAAACATGTCGGTGTAGCGGTTGACTAGGAATGACCTGCCGCAAGTCCATGACCCTCGGTGACGACCGGCATTTCGAGTTCGTCGCCGACGGCCCTCGCAGGATTTGAGACCGGCTTCCCCCATCCCCCGAAGCTGCATGACCGGTGCGGGGCTTGAACGCCGCCGCGGAGGACGTTCGCCCCGGCATCTTTGACGGCGCGGCCGATTTCGAACAGGACCTGCTCCCCGATGCAGCGCAGGCCGGCGATCGTGATCAGTTGCCGCCGCCGACGGAGACGCCGTGACCGAGGTCAAACACGGACGGCTCTTCCTGGAACTCACGACTGGCGAGCTTGAACGGCTTGAGGACGCTCATGACGTCTTCGACGCCGGGGATGGCCCGTAGCGGGGCGTTCCGCAGCCGGTCTTCCTCGCCAATCACGCCGACAAGGGTGCGTTTGACGCCGCGGCTGAGCTCGTGGCGGAAGCCTCGGCGATTTTTTCGAGGATGTGCTGGAGCTGCGGCCGGTGCGGGGTCAGGCTTGAGGACGATGATCATGGAGTCTTGGTAGGTAATCGACGGTCGCGCCCGTCAGGAAGCGACACGTTAATCGCTCGCTCCCTTACGGTCGCGGCTAGTAGCGGCCGATCGGGGGTGTGAAAACTGGCCCTGTACTGTAACGGGCGGGGGGAGCGGAGGAAATCGTGGAGTGGAACAGTTAATCGTCGCCCGCTCCCTTACGGTCGCGGCTAGTAGCGGCCGATCGGGGGTAGCGAAAATCCGGCCCCACAACGGGCGGGGGGGAGCGGAGGGAGTGGAACAGAGTTTAGAACCGCCACGCAGACCGCAGGTGCATCGGGAGTCTAGCGGTGTGGGGCGATAGCCGAACCTACTTCCACCGGCTCCGCGCGGCACGGAAAGCCTGAGGCACTCTATCCACCGCCTTGCGGGAGAGTTCATGAGGCGTTCTTGATCCTGCTGAGTTCGTGCCCTCGAAGTCGAGGAAGAACAGGTGAAGCCGACTTCGCCGCCTCGTAGGGGGAAGGATTCGATCCAGGTGAGGTTAATCTTGCCCTTCTTGAAGGCCATCAGCGCGTCCGAGGCTGCCCGGAGCGGGACCCGGCAGCAGCAGGGCGGTGCGGTCGCGGCCGGTGACTTTCTCGTCGCTCTTCCCAATCACCGCGAAGCGGTGACGCTGTGGACGTTGTCCTCCGCTCGGCGACCAGGTGGTCGTACTGCACGGTCGCCTGGCGGCTGGCGATGGCGGCCGCCCGGTTTGTCACGCGCGAGTTGGGCGGCCGTGGACGTGCTCGTCACTTCGTGCAGGTTCGCCCGCGGCATGTTGCGGGAGAGCCAGTCGCGGCATTGCGAGAGGGCCTGCGGCTTGCTGTAGACTTCGACAATTTCGCTGCGCGGCGAGCGCGACATCAGGTTGTGATGGATCGCCATCTGCACTTCGCCGCAGATGCGGATCGGCAGCCGGGTGAACATGTCGAGGGTGTCGACGATCCGGCCGTCGGTGCTGTTTTCAATCGGCACGACGCCGTACTCGGCGTGGCCGCGATTCACTTCCTCGAAGACTGACGCGATCGTGTTAACCGGAATCAGGTCGGCGTTGCGCCCGAAGCGTTCGATCGCCGCCAGGTGCGTGAAGCTGAACTGCGGTCCGAGATAAACGACTCTCAGGGTCTTGAGTTTGCAGCGGGCCGCGTTGATGACCTCGCGGAAGATGGAGTGCAGCGAGGCGGCCGGAATCGGACCGACGTTCTGAGTATCGAGCCGCTGCCAGAGATCCTGCTCGACCGCCGGGTCGAACAGCGATTCGTGCCGTTCGCGGCGGGCCGCCAAGAGGCGCGTCGTCAGGTCGGTACGCTCGTTAAGGAGTTTGACGAGGTTCTTGTCGAGGGAGCGAAGCTTGGCGTCGAGGCTGTCGGGATTGACCGACGCTCGGGCAGGTCCGGAGCGCGCCGGTTTGCGACGAACAACACGGGACGGGGCGGGCTTCTTGGCGGGACGTTTCGCCTGCGGCGGCCGGGCGACGCGTTTTGCCTTCTTGACCCGCTTAGTCGTGGCTCGCTTTGCCATGAGGACGTTCCCGGACTGCTGGCGCACCGCGCCGGTTCTGCTGGCCTCCCCAGGTCGTCCCTCCCCCCGTGCTGTGGATCAACGATCCTCAAAATTCAGCGCGGTGCCGACCTCAAGCTGCATCGTCCCTGATTCAACCTCAGCCCAGCCGGAACACGACGGGCTGAAACGCCTCAACTTGAATCTGAAAAATCAGTTACGTCAGACGGCAGTCGCTCGTGGTGCCTGTCTACACTGCATCAGCGACGGGGATCTGCTGCCCCGTTTCTGGCAGTGGCAGCCGTTAACCTCCACTGCCTCAATCACTTGGAACGCTGTTGTATCCAGCCAAAAATTGAGTGTCAAGCGGCCGCGAATAGACAGCGAAATCGCGCGTCACCAAGGGCGATTGAATGCCATTTTGACCGATCAGCGTGCTGACTATCGCCAACCCGACAGTGCCGTTTTGGCACTTTTGGTGGGCTGTCATAAAGGCGATTGTCTTATCCGATTGGGATTAAATGATTTGTGAATGAGCGAATCGCCTTAGCAGGTCGGTACATCATTTGCATTTCCGCTTCTGCAAGGCCGCCCGTTCGGGCCGCGGACTCACGTTCAACTGATCGATTCATCGCCGGAACGACTCCGGTCCGGCGAATCACAAACAACAATCACAACTTTGCCCTCTCGCGGGGAGAAACAACGCAATGGCTGTTCAGACGGAAAAGATCATCGGCATCGACCTGGGAACGACGAACTCGGTCGTGTCCGTCATGGAAGGGGGCGAGGTGAAAGTCATCGCCAACCAGGAAGGGAACCGGCTGACTCCGAGCGTCGTCGCGTACACCGACAAGGGGGAAACGCTGGTCGGCGAGCCGGCCAAGCGGCAGGCGGTCACCAACCCGCGGAACACGATCTACTCGATCAAGCGGTTCATGGGCCGGCGGCACAACGAGGTGCAGTCGGAAGAGAAGATGGTGCCGTACAAGGTCGTCGGCGGCGCCAGCGACTACGTCAAGGTCGAAGCCAGCAACAAGTCGTACACGCCGCCGGAAATCTCGGCGAAGGTCCTGCAGAAGCTGAAGGACGCTGCGGAGAACTATCTCGGCCACAAGGTCAACAAGGCCGTGATCACCGTCCCGGCGTACTTCAACGACGCACAGCGTCAGGCGACGAAGGACGCCGGCCAGATCGCGGGGTTGGACGTCGCGCGGATCATCAACGAGCCGACCGCGGCCGCGCTCGCTTACGGACTCGAGAAACAGCGCGACGAGAAAATCGCGGTGTTCGACCTCGGCGGCGGGACGTTCGATATTTCGATCCTCGAAGTTGAGGAGGGCTCCGTCGAAGTGCTCAGCACCAACGGTGATACGCACCTCGGCGGCGACGACTTCGACGAAGAACTGATCAACCACGTCGCGAACCAGTTCCAGAAAGAGCAGGGCATCGATCTCCGCAAGGACCCGATGGCGCTGCAGCGGCTGCGCGAGGCTTGCGAGAAAGCGAAGAAGGAGCTGTCAACGCAGCAGCAGACGGACATCAACCTGCCGTTTATCACGGCCGATGCCAGTGGGGCGAAGCACCTGCAGACGACGATTACGCGCTCGCAGTTCGAGCGGCTGATCGACGGCCTGGTCGAGCGCTGTCGCAAACCGGTCGACCAGGCGCTCAAGGACGCCAAGCTGTCCCCGGCGCAGATCGACGAGGTGGTGCTGGTCGGCGGTTCGACCCGCGTGCCGATGGTCGTCGAGTTCGTGAAGAAGCCGTTCGGCGGGAAGGAGCCGCACAAGGGTGTCAACCCGGACGAGGTCGTGTCGGTTGGTGCAGCCATCCAGGGGGGCATCATCGCCGGCGAGGTGAAGGATGTCGTCCTGCTGGACGTCACGCCGCTGTCGCTCGGGATCGAGACCGAAGGGGGCGTGATGACGGCCCTCGTCGAACGCAACACCACAATTCCGGCGACCAAGACCGAGACGTTCAGTACGGCGGCCGACAACCAGACCGCGGTGACGGTGCGCGTGTTCCAGGGAGAACGGCCGATGGCCGCCGACAACCGGCTGCTCGGGCAGTTCAACCTCGAAGGGATTCCGCCGGCGCCGCGCGGCATGCCGCAGATCGAGGTGACATTCGATATCGACGTCAACGGCATCCTGAACGTCACGGCCAAGGATCGCGCGACGAACAAGGAGCAGAAAGTTCGCATCGAGCAGTCCAGCGGCATTTCGAAGGACGACATCGAGAAGATGCGGAAGGATGCGGACTCGCACGCGGAAGAGGACAAGAAGAAGCGCGAGCTGGCCGAGGCCCGCAACCACGCGGAGCGGCTGGTGTATGAGTGCGAAAAGCTGATGAAGGAGCACGCGGACAAGCTGGACGCCGGCTCGAAGTCGGCGATCGAAAGCGCGGTAGCCCGCGTGAAGGAAGCGGAGAAGTCGAACGACGCGGCGGCGATCAAGTCGGCCGTGGAAGGACTGGAACAGGCGACGCACGCGCTGTCGAAGCACATGTACGACGCGGCGCAGGCCGCCGGCGGCGGTGCGGGCGCGACGGCGGGAGCCGGGCCGGCCGGCGGAGCGGCGTCGGCGGACGACAATGTGATCGACGCCGAGTTCGAGAAGAAGTGATTGTGCGACCGGATGCGAAGCCTTGAGGGGTGGACCATCCACCCCTCTTTTCGTTTACAGGCCGTAGGGTGGGCTGTGCCCACCAAATGAAAATCGCCACTTTTTTCCAATGGATGATTGATGGGCGCAGCCCACCCTACAACTACATACCATGCCATTCCGTCCCGACAAACTTACCGTTAAGTCCCAGGAAGCCCTGCAAGGCGCGCAGCAGCTCGCCGAAAGCAAGGGAAACCCGCAGCTTGTGCCGCTGCACTTGCTCAAGGCGCTGATTGCCGAGCCGGACGGGATTCCGCGCGCGATCCTGCAGAAGGTCGGCGCGAATGCGGCGCAGCTCGAGAAGATGGTCGACAGCGAGCTGGACCGGCTGCCGAAAGCGAGCGGATCGGCGACGCAGGTAAGTCCCAGCCGGGACTTCATGACGGTGCTGGAAAAGGCGCAGGGACTGGCGGACCAGTTGCACGATCAGTTCGTGTCGACCGAGCACCTGCTGAGTGCGCTGACACAGGTCGAAGACGGTGCGAAGCGTCTGCTGGCACTGAACGGCATCGAGCAGCAGGACATTCTCACAGCACTGCAGTCGGTGCGCGGCGGGCAATCGGTCACGGATCAGAATCCCGAAGACAAGTACCAGGCGCTGCAAAAGTACGGTAAAGACCTGGTCGACCTGGCCCGCAAGGGGAAGATCGATCCGGTCATCGGCCGCGATGCGGAAATTCGCCGCGTCGTGCAGGTGCTGGCGCGCCGCCGGAAGAACAACCCGGTGCTGATCGGCGAGCCGGGGGTCGGCAAGACGGCGATCGTCGAAGGGCTGGCGCATCGGATCGTGCTGGGGGACGTGCCGCAGATTCTCAAAGACAAGCGCGTCATTGCACTCGATATGGGTGCGCTGGTGGCCGGCGCCAAGTTCCGCGGCGAGTTTGAAGACCGGCTCAAGGCGGTGCTCAAGGACGTCGAAGCGGCGCAAGGACAGATCATCCTGTTCATCGACGAGTTGCACACGGTCGTCGGCGCGGGGGCCGCCGAAGGGGCGATGGACGCGTCGAACCTGCTGAAGCCGGCGCTGGCGCGCGGCGACTTGCATTGCGTCGGCGCCACCACGCTCGACGAGTACCGCAAGCACATCGAGAAAGATCCAGCGCTCGAGCGGCGGTTCCAGCCGGTGCTGGTGAAGGAGCCGAGCGTCGAGGACACGATCGCGATTCTCCGCGGCCTCAAGGAGCGGTACGAGAAGCATCACAACATCAAGATCCGCGACGCGGCGCTCGATGCGGCGGCGACGCTGTCCGATCGCTACATCACCGACCGGTTCCTGCCAGACAAGGCTCTGGATCTCGTCGACGAAGCGGCCAGCCGCGTGGCGATGGAACTGCACAGCGTGCCGACGGAGATCGACGAGGTGCAGCGGCGGCTGACGCGGCTGGAACTCGCGCTGCGACAGCTTCAGGAGGAGAAGGAACAGCACGCGGAGAAGGAGCGCGTCGAAATCCAGGAAGAGATTGAGGAGCAGAAAAAGAAGCTCGCCAGTCTCACCGAGCAGTGGGAAGCGGAGAAACTCGGCCTCGGCGACGTGAAGGGGGTACGCGAGGAGCTGGAGAAGATCGAGCTGGAATACGGCCAGATGGAAGCGGCGATGCGCAACAAGCGCGAGTCGGGCCTGATGGTGGAGGAGAAGGACTATCAGCGACTGTTCGAGCTGGAGACGCGCCGCAAGCAGCTGCGCAAGATGGTCGCCGATCAGGAGAACGAGGCCGAAAAGGCCGCGAAAGAAACCGAAGGCGAGCAGCGGCACCGGCTCCTGCGGCAGGAAGTCGGGCCGGAAGAGATTGCGCAGGTAGTATCGGCGTGGACCGGAGTTCCGGTGACGCGGATGCTGCAGACCGAACGTCAGAAGCTGCTGCAGATGGAGGACGGCCTCCACCGGCGGATGATCAACCAGGAGGAAGCGGTCACAGCCGTCGCGAACGCGGTGCGGCGCTCACGGTCCGGCCTGCAGGACAAGCACCGGCCGATCGGGTCGTTCATCTTCCTCGGACCGACAGGTGTCGGCAAAACCGAGCTGTGCAAGGCGCTGGCCGAGTTCCTGTTCGACGACGAGCGGAACATGGTCCGCATCGACATGAGCGAATTCATGGAGCAGCACTCCGTCGCGCGGCTGATCGGCGCGCCGCCGGGATACGTCGGCTACGAAGAAGGGGGCCGGCTCACGGAAGCCGTCCGCCGCCAGCCGTACTCGGTCGTGCTGTTCGATGAAATCGAAAAAGCGCATCGCGACGTGTTCAACGTCCTGCTGCAGCTGCTCGACGACGGCCGCCTCACCGACGGGCAGGGGCGGACCGTCGATTTCACGAACACCATCGTCGTGATGACGTCAAACCTCGGCAGCCAGTCGATCATCGAGCTGGCCGGGACCGACGAAGAGGACCAGATCGAAGCCCGCTGCATGGAAGCGCTGCGGCACGCGTTCCGGCCGGAGTTCCTGAACCGGATCGATGAAGTGATCGTGTTCCACCCGCTGGGCCGGAGCGAAATCCGCAAGATCGTCGACCTGCAGCTTTCACGCCTCGCCAGGCAGATGGCCGAGCACGGGTTTGAACTGGAGATCAGCGACGCCGCCAAGACGCTGCTCGCCAACGAAGGCTACGACCCGCAGTACGGAGCACGTCCTCTGAAGCGGGTGATTCAGCAACGGCTGAAATGAGCTGGCGAACGCGATTCTGTCGGGCGAGTTCGAAGAGGGCTCGACGATCAAGGTGGATGTGCAGCACGGGGAGTTTACGTTTTCGTCGGGAGTAGAATCGTTTGCCGTTCACTGGCCGTTTTCCAGGGTGGCGTCGATGGCCTGGAGCGCGGTGAGTGCTGCCAGCGGCAGGGAGATGCCGCCCGCAGGCGTTTCTGGTTCGCGAGTTGATGCGAATCAGGACGCTGGGCGCTCGCACTCGCGGCGGACTGTCGGGATGGTCAGACCGGCGCCGATTTCAATGCCACGACTCGCCGTCGTTCAATCCGACGGAGCCAGCTTCCGTAGCGGGCTTGCTGTTCGCGGTAGCGAGCCGCGTCCCACTCGCAGTCGTCGAACATGAGAGGACAGGCCGCTGCCGCAGCGCGCGCGGGTCGGCAACGGAGAACGGGCGCTGATTGTCCTTCGTCGACGTCGACGTGGATGTCACCGGCGGACCAGTGCGACTGGCCGCATCTCTGCGTGCATTGCGGGTGATGAATCGAGCCGGCATTCGAGAAGCTGCCTCTCCGGAAAGTCCGCCTTCTGGAATTGGCCATCGACATTGCTCGTGAACACCCACCAACCCAGCGGACACTGCTCGCCCCAGCCGGACGATCCCGAAGCCCGCGTGGGGCGTTGTTGAGCGGTACAGGTTGAGCCGGTGACCGAGAAGCCCCAGGCCAGATCGATCCTCGTCGAACAGCCGGGGTGTCGAGATGTCGTAGAACTCGCGGCCTCGGAAGGCCGGATAGGCGTTCCAGAATCCCTCCGGACCGCGGAAGTCGGAGAGGCCGGAATCGACACCCATGCCGGCGCCGGCCCCAATCAGCAGGGCGTCGGCAGAACGGATCGCGTTGGTTGCACCGACGATGCGCGATTCCATTTCGGCGTCAAAGTGCATTGAAGGCCCACTTACATCATGCGGCCGCCTGACCTACGACCTTGCGACGGCGGTCGCTATGAATATACGCTCAATGCATCGCCGCTCGCGGGACTGTTCTACGGAACGGACGCTTTGAGCGACCATCGGCCCGGCCGACGCTTGCGCCAGACATCTTCACTGGCGAATTGAGAATCCCTGCTGTGGAGGACTCTCCAATGTCCGTTGGAATTCTGGAAGTTGCACTGTTGCTGGTTGTATCCATCGTCGCGCTATTTGCGACCTTGCTGGGACGGAACTGGTTCTTCCTGGGAATGATTCCGCTGTTCATGGTCGCAATCATCGTGACGCCGGCGGATCCGGTCAGTTGCCTGCTTGTCGGAACACCACTGCTCTTGATCTACGGCTTCACGATTCGGCGATTGAGTGCGTCTTCGACGCATGTAAACAAATGAGTTGGAGCAATGGTGGGCATAGCCCACCTACGATTCTGCATTGTGCCAGACAGCGTCGTTTCCGACGCCTGCCGCACTTAGCCATTTTGATGCTGTGCCACCCGAGGTCAAACTGTCATCTACTGAAACACTTGTAGCTGAAACTGCTTGCCCGCCGCTGAACCGATGATTTGCTCATCGATCACGGAGAAACCCTGTTGTCCCGCGAATGATCGCAATTCGTGCGGCGAAACGGAATGCATGATGGCTGACAGCCGATGAAGACTCGTGTAGGGCGTGGGGGTGATGTCCGGTAAGGATGAGCCGGAAAGCTGGCTGACGACGCAGAACTGCCCGGCAGGCGCCAGGAGCGACGGCAATCGCGCCAACACATCCGGCGGATGAACGTATTCCAGCACAAGCGCAGCGTAGATCAGTTCGACCGGTTCGAACGTCACAGCGTCTGTTGCAATGTCTCCCACGATCAGTTGGAGGCCCGGCAGCCGCTCCTGGAAGCGAGCAGCAGCAGTCGAAATGTATTCGCGGTTGAGGTCGACACCCACGACCCGCCGCGTGACCGCAGGATCGACGCGCTCCAGACCGTTTCCGCCGGCACAGCCGAACACGGCGACGGACTGAGGCGAGTACGTCTGAAGCAGGCGTTCGAACACGTCGGCCAACAGCCTGCTTTGAGCCACTTCGGGCAGTGCCATATGGCCTTCATAGTCGGCCAAGGGAATGTCGAGCCAGGGACTACGTTCAATCACTGTGGAACTTGACTGAGTGGATTCAGCGGTCCATATGAGAGATCAGTTCCGAATTCGCGAACCGATTTCATCAGCCGCGAGACTGGCCTACTGACTACTCCCTCACTTCATAGCACCACAACGTCCCAAAATCGTGGAGGTACAGCTTGCCGTCAGCGAGCACCGGGTAAGTCCAGGTGGTCTTGCGGGCTTCGAACGGCGTTTCCGGCGGCGTGAAGCGTCCTTTCTCGTGATAACCGTCCGCAGTTGCCTCGACGAGCGCGACCTGGCCGTTTTCGCCATGCAAGAACAGCAGGCCATCGGCTTCGAGAATGGATGCGGCGCCAATCGAGCGATCCTTCCAGACGACTTTGCCCGTTTTGAACTCAACGCACATCAGACCGTCGGTCATCGTGCCGTACAGGTAATCGCCGACGAGGACTGTTCCACCAATCGCCTTGGGCAGATCGCGGCCGTTGTAGAGTTCCTCCGGCTTGAACGCACCGCCGCTGGACGCGACCTTGATGACTCCCGCGCTGCCGCGTCCGCTGGCGGAATACACCAGGTCGCCGCCGATGACGGGGGTGGGGATGTTCGCCGGCCCGTCGCCGGTCTTCGGATAGTTCCACAAGAATTTGCCGGTCGCTGCATCGACGCCGACGACGCCCACTCCCTTCTGGAGAAACTGGATGTATTGCTTCGTGCCGCCGACATCGGCGATCACGATCGAGGCATACGCGGCATCGTTCCCTCCGGGGACCGGACACTTCCACTTCACGTCGCCGGTGGCGGCGTGGAGCGCGACCATCGTCGCGTCGGCTCCTCCGGGCGTCACGACGACTGTGTCGCCATCGACCAGCGGCGACTCGGAATAGGCCCATACGCCGTACTTGCCGCCGAACTCGGTACGGACGTTCTTCTGCCAGCGGATGGCGCCGGACGCCGTTTCCAGGCAGGCCAGGTCGCCGTCGGAACCGAATGCATACAGGACGTCGCCGACGACGGTCGGGGTGGAGCGGGCGCCGGGATATGACGGCGACTGTTTCGGCGCACCGACGATGCCGATGCGCACCGACCAGATCGTGCTCCCATCGGCGGCGTTCAGGCAGCGAACGTATTCGTTCTCGAGCCCCTCGTCGTTGAGCAGATAGATGCGATCGCCAACGACCGACGGCGTGGAATATCCGCCGCCGAGTCCGTGAACCTTGTAGACGAGTTTCGGGCCGTCCGCCGGCCACTCTCGGAGCAGGCCGGTCTCGGCGGAGTGGGCATTGCGATCCGGCCCGCGCCACTGCGGCCAGTCGCCCGCTTGCGCTGAAATCAGTCCGCAGCACGCGATCAGTCCCGACGCCATCACACAGAGTCGCCGTACGGCTACGTGCATCGTTCGCTCTCCTGTTGTTGCGCGACCGCGTGCGATCACGCGAGGTTGTTCCTCCGTCACATGGCGATCACTCTACGCGCGACTGCGCGCTCCGCCAAGCGTTGTGGTTCCCGTGACATTCGAGAAAGGGGAACCGCGAATAAGCGCTGATGGGAAGGAATTGATCGTGTCCAACTGCAGTGTCTCCAAATGCGAGAATTGTGGTTACCTTTGCAGGCTTGTCGAGCAGCCTCGGAATAATCGCCGGGGCTTCATTCTGGTGTGTCGGGATTTCGACAGAGGCCAACTAACCGGTCTCGCGATCGAGGCGTCCCTCCTTTCTTCATTAGCGCGCATCAGCGCTTATTAGCGGTTCGCTGCTTTCCGTTCCTTCCGTGTATTCCGTGGTTGAACAAATTGGTTATGATCGATGCTTTCGCTGCAACGTGACAGGCCAGTTTCGACAATGCTGACGCTCTTTCCCACGTCCGGTCGAGTGCCGCGCTTCACGCGCCGGCAGTGGGGCCGCCTGACGACGATGGCGGCCGGCGGACTGCTGGGCAGCGCCGGTTTGCCGCTGTCGCTGCTTGGTCGCGAGGTGGCAGGCGCGAATGCAACCGCGAAGCGGTGCATCTACATCTTCCTCTGCGGAGGGCCGTCTCAGCCCGATCTGTGGGACCTCAAGCCCGAGGCGCCGGTTGGAATCAGGAGTGAGTTCTCACCGCTGCAGACGAACGTGCCCGGCACGATTTTCAGCGAGTTGATTCCGCAGGTCGCGCAGCATGCCGACAAGCTGGCGCTGATCCGGTCGATGACGCATTCCAACAACGACCACAATGGTGCGATCGTGCATTCGCTGCTCGGCCAATTGCAGTCGAATCTGCTCGAGATGCACGTCGCGCGGCACGACCATCCGGGCCTCGGTGCGATTCTGCACAGCGTCCTCGGCGATTGCGGTTCGATGCCGCCGTGGGTCGTCCTGCCGCGGCCGTTCGGGACTTACTCGCCGCCGTACAAAGGGCAATCTGCCGGGTTCCTCGGCTCCGAGTACGACCCGCTGCAGTTCGCCAAGCCCGCCAAAGGTTCGTTGTCGGATGCACCGCTCAAGCTCGACGCGATCCAGCCGGCGGAAAAACTCAGCGACGAGCGATTTTCTTCCCGTCGGTCGCTCCTGAACGTCATCGATGCCGACGTCGCCGCGCCGGATGCGGCGCGCGACCAGAACTATGAGCGCGCGTTCGGCCTGCTGACGAAGGCGGAGACACGCCGGGCGTTCGACCTGGAGCAGGAGCCGGCGAATTTGCGTGACCGCTATGGGCGGAACGAATACGGCCAGAGCCTGCTGATGTCGCGGCGGCTGATCGAGTCGGGCGTGCGGTTCGTGAACTGCTTCTGGACGTTCTTCGAAGACAACGGCTGCCAGTTCAACCTGTGGGACAACCACGGCGTCCCGAACAACGTCTGCGGCATCGACGGACAGGTGACCGGCCGGCAACAGATCACCCATGCTTACTGCACGCCGTCGTTTGACCGGTCGTTTTCCGCGCTGCTGGCGGACCTTGACGACCGTGGCCTGCTGGACGACACGCTCGTGGTCGTGGCAGGGGAGTTCGGCCGGACGCCGCGGATCAATCAATTCAGCGGGCGCGATCACTGGGCGCGATGCTACACGCAACTGCTGGCCGGCGGCGGAGTTCAGGGGGGAGCGATCTACGGGGCCAGCGACGCGACCGGAGCGTTCGTGCTCGACAAACCGGTGACGCCGGACGATTTTCATGCGACGGTCCTGCACGCATTCGGCGTCTCGCCGGAGACGGCGGTTTACGATCGGACGGGCCGCCCGGTGCGGGTGACCAGCGGGGAGCCGGTGTCGGCGGTGTTTTAGTGTCTCACGAATAGCAAGTGGTGAGTCGTAGGCTGATAACTGGCTGCCGCCTGATTCGCGCTCACTCGGCGGGAATATTCTGAAAAACGGTCGATTCACTTCCGACCGTCGGGACGGTTACAATTACTTGACGGTTGCTGCCCGCCTGCGTTGCCCTCCCGGTTGTCCCGCCTGCCACAATGAACGCTTTCGTCCCATCACGCCTCGCCGTTGCGCTGTTCGCCTGCGCGGTCCTGTTATTCACAAAGTCGACTCGCGCGGAAGAGATCCTGACCGGATCGGCGCTCCCGATCCTGACCGACAAACCGCCGGAGCCGCCGACGGGCTACAGCGACGCGAAGCAGGCGCTCGCCGCGGTGGTTCTGGGCCAGGTGCCGACGATCAAGCCTGACGACGCACTGACCGAAGCGGTGAAAGTCACGCCGAACGTCGAGTACGGCAACGTCGGTGGCCGCGCGCTGCTGCTCGATCTGTATCAGCCCGCGAAACAGGCCGCTCCGGCGCCGGGTCTGATCTTTATCCACGGCGGCGCCTGGCAGGGAGGCAAGAAGGAAGACTACCGTTACTACGGACAGCTTTTCGCCAACAAGGGGTACGTCGTCGCGAGCGTCGAATATCGGCTCGTCCGTGAGCAGCGTTATCCGGCTGCCGTCGAAGACTGCAAATGCGCCGTCCGGTGGATGCGCGAAAAGGCGGCTGAGATCGGCGTCAATCCGCAGTGCATCGCCGCAGTTGGCGGATCGGCCGGCGGACATCTCGCATTGATGCTCGGCTACTCGTCCGATGTCGCGGCGCTCGAAGGCGACGGCGGGCACCCGGGAGTCAGCAGCCGCGTCCAGTGCGTCATCAACCTGTACGGCCCCTGCGATCTGACGACCGATTTCGTCCGCAAGAACGAGTTCGCCAACCGCGTCACCCATGAATTCCTCGGGAAGAAGATCGACGACGATCTATCGCTCTATCAGCAAGCGTCGCCGATTACGCATCTCGATGCTCAGGATCCCCCGACGCTGATCCTGCACGGCACGATCGACGACGTCGTCCCGATCGAACAGGGAGACGAACTGGCGGCGAAGCTCAAGGAGCTTGGCGTCCCGTACCTGTATGACCGGCTCCCCGGCTGGCCGCACGCGATGGACCTGGCCAAGCCGGTCAACGACCGCTGCGTCTGGTTGATGGACCGGTTCTTCGCGGCGTATCTGAAGGTTGATCGTTGATTGTTGATCGACCGAGGCAGGAAACAGGAAGCCAGACCCGCGTTGAGCGTTCAGAGTTGAGCGTTGAGATGGAACACGTCTCTAAACGCTCAACTCTGAACGCTCAACGCATTTCGAATTTCGATATTCGGATTTCGGATTTCTTCCAGTCGATAAACCATCAACCTCCTTCACAGCAGTGTGCCGCGGAGGACGACAAGGGCGACCGTGAAGTAGATGATCAACCCGGTCACGTCGACCAGCGTGGCGACGAAGGGCGCCGAGGACGTCGCCGGATCGAAACCCAGCCGCTTGAGCACGAACGGCAGCATCGAGCCGGAAAGCGTGCCCCACATCACGATGCCAACGAGTGAAAACGCGACGGTCAGCGCGACAAGCATCCAGTGCGGGCCGTAAACGTTCGAGAACGCGCTCCAGGCGGCGATCCGGATGAAACCGATCGTCCCCAGGATGCAGCCGAGCAGCAGACCCGACAGCATTTCCCGGCGCATCACCCACCACCAGTCGTGCAGGCCGATTTCGCGAACGGCCAGCGCGCGGATGAGCAGGGTCGCCGCCTGTGAACCGGAGTTGCCGCCGCTGGAGATGATCAGCGGCACGAACAGGGCCAGCACGACCGCTTTGGCAATCTCCCCCTCGAAGTAGCCCATGGCGGTCGCCGTCAGCATTTCGCCGACGAACAGGATAATCAGCCAGGCGGCGCGCTTGCGGACCAGCAGCAGCGTCGGCGTGTCCTTGTAAGGTTCGTCAAGCGCTTCGAGTCCGCCGAATTTCTGAGCGTCTTTCGTGGCCTCTTCTTCGGCGATATCGATCACATCGTCGACCGTGACGATTCCCACCAGGACGCCGTCGGCATCGACGACCGGCAAAGCGGTGCGGTCGTACATCCGGAACACCTCGACTGCGTCCCGGCGATCCTGGCTGACGGTCAGCGCCGGAAACTGCCGGTCCATGATGTCGCTGACGCGGCGGCTGAGCGGTGCGAGCAACACTTCGCGGATGCGGATGTCGTCCAGCAACACGCCGTCGTCACCAACGACGTAAATGTGATTCAGGGTCTCGCTGTCGCGGCCATGCTCGCGAACGTAGTCGAGGACCTGCTGCATCGTCCACTCGGCCTTCACGGAAACATAATCGGTCGTCATCAGCCGGCCGACGGAATCCTCGCCGTACTCGAGGAGCGATTCGGCAACTTCGCGCTCCTCGGGAGACAGCAGGCGGAGCAGCTTCGCCATGAAGCCGCCCGGCAGTTGCTCCAGCAGGCCGGTGCGGTCGTCGGCCGCCATCGTATTCAGGATGTCGGCGGCTTCCTGTCCGGTGAGAGCGCCGAACAGTTGCTCCTGGACCTGGAGCGGCAGGTACTCAAACGTGTCTGTCCGCAGCGGCAGTTCGAGGGCCCTCAGGAGCTGCACCTGTTCCGGCAACTCCAGGTCGGCGACGAGCAACGCGATCTCGACGGGCAACCAGTGATTGATGAGCTCCCGCAAGGTTTCGGTGTCGCCCGCCTCGATCAGCTCCCGGACTTCGGGGAGGACGAGCTTTTCCAGCATCTGATCGCGAGCGGGGTCGGTAATGCTGCGCATGGTCGATCGTGCAGAGGGCCGAGTGGCTCGCGTAGATTACACCACGCTGCAACCCGCTGCACCGTTCGGCCAAAGATGCCCCAAAGGGCGGAAGTCCGTTGGCCGGCTGAAGCCTGAACTCCAGCGTGGAACCTACCACGGGCTGCAGCACATGATCGGCTCGAGAAACGCGCAGGTGCCGCAGGAGAAAAAGGCCCCGTCGGTGCAGTTCAAGAGTGACGATTCGCCGCTCTGAAGTTCCGACAACCGTTTCTGTTTTTTTTCCTGCTCTTCCCAGATGCGTTCGTCCATCGTCTGGCCGTGGGCCGCGCCCGACTCTTCGGGTTGCTCCAGGTCATAGCCATCCGACGCCACGAGCACCCGGGCTGCGCGGCGCTGCTGCCTGAGGATCCGCGCTGCGTCACCACACTCGCGGAACTGGTTGCGGATTCCGGGCAGGGCCACTCGAACGCCGCGCTCCCGAATTTCATGCAGCGCAAACTCCGAGCACGACCGACCCCGATGCAGCAGCCGGTGCGGACAGCGGAAGCCCTTGTACGGGGAAATCCAGCGCTGGTACGCGCGAATCAGTGCGATGGAAATCTGCGCCGCGAAACCGGACCTGAGACAAGCGGCTGGACCACGGTCGGACGCGGCGTTGTCTCGCTGTCCACTCTCGTCCGAGTGCCACGGGCGTAAACCCCGTGGCCCCGGCGAATTCTTGACTTCGCACTCCTGCAACATCGACATTGCGACCCCCTTCATCCCCCCTATAATGTCGCCCCTGCGAACCGCTGGCGAGACACTGTGTCGTGCCAGACGCGGTCGCCGTCGGCTCCCCGCCAGGTTGTTGCGTGTTTCGCTGACAAATCGGTTTTCTTGCCCCGGAACCCTTCCGTGCTACGCACCCATACCTGCGGCGACCTCCGCCGCTCGCACGTCGGCCAGGCCGTCACCCTCTGCGGCTGGGTCGACAAGTACCGCGACCATCGCGGCATTGTGTTCATTGACCTCCGCGACCGCTACGGAAAAACCCAGGTCAAATTCAACCTGGCGGACGACAGCGCCATCCAGAAGACCGCCTGGGATCTGCGGTACGAGGATGTCGTGCAGGTGACCGGCGACGTTGTGGAACGTCCGGCCGACATGACCAATCCCAAGCTCGCGACCGGCGAGATCGAGGTCCGTGCCAAGGACCTGGTCGTCCTCAACAAGAGCAAGACGCCGCCGTTCGAGCCGGAAGGGCAGACGCTGCCGAACGAAGAGCTGCGGCTCAAGTACCGGTTCATCGACCTGCGGCGGCCGGAGCTGACGCGGGCGATGATTATGCGCCACAAGCTGACGAAGGCCACAAGGGACTACTTCGACTCGCTCGGCTTTCTGGAAGTCGAGACGCCGATGCTCGGCCGCAGCACGCCGGAGGGCGCCCGCGATTATCTTGTTCCCAGCCGCGTGCACGCCGGCAGCTTCTATGCGCTGCCGCAGTCACCCCAGCTCTACAAGCAATTGCTGATGGTCGGCGGCCTCGACCGGTATGTGCAGATCGCCCGCTGCTTCCGGGATGAAGACCTGCGCGCGGACCGGCAGCCGGAGTTTACGCAGATTGACGTCGAGATGGCGTTCATCACCCGCGAAGACCTGCTGCAGGTCATCGACGGGCTCGTCGCCGCGATGACGAAAGCCATGCGCGGAATCGACATCAAGTTGCCGCTGCCGCGGTACACGTATCACGATGTGATGGAGCGGTTCGGCTCAGACAAGCCGGACCTGCGGTTCGGGATGGAGCTGGTCGACGTCGGCGACATCGCGCGCGAATGCGAGTTCGGCGTCTTCAAGCAGACGATCGCCAACGGCGGCCGCGTGCGCGGCATCAACGCCAAAAGGGCCGCCGACAAGTACAGCCGGCGGATTCTCGACAACGACATGAAGAACCTCGTCGCCGACTATGGGGCGAAGGGGATCGCGTACTTCAAAGTCACAGGCGGCAAGCTGGAGTCGTCGATCGCGAAGTTTTTCACAGACGCCCAGCAGTCGGCGATTGTCTCCAAGCTCAGTGGGGAGGACGGCGACCTGCTGCTGTTCGTGGCCGACACGAACAAAGTGACATCCGCGGCATTGAGTGCGCTGCGCAACCGGTTCGGCAAGGAGCTCAAGCTCTACGATCCGACCGAGATCAACTGCGCATGGGTGCTCGATTTCCCGCTCGTCACCTGGAACGAAGAGGAACAGCGGTGGGACGCGGAGCATCACCCGTTCTGTTCGGTCGTTCCGGAAGATGCGCAGTATCTGGACAGCGATCCGGGTCGGGTGCGGGCATCGTCGTACGACCTGGTGTGCAACGGCTACGAAGCGGCCAGCGGCAGCATCCGTATCCACGATCCGGTCACGCAGCAGAAGGTGTTTGACCTGCTCAAGATCAACGCCGAGGAAGCGGAGAAGCGGTTCGGCTTCCTGCTGGAAGCGCTGCGCTACGGGGCGCCGCCGCACGGCGGCATTGCGCTCGGCCTCGACCGTTGGGTCATGCTGTACGCGGGTTACGACAACATCCGAGATGTCATTGCGTTCCCGAAGACGCAGAAGGCGTCCGATCTGCTGACTGGGGCGCCGGCGGAGGTCGACTCGCGGCAGCTCCGCGACCTGCATATTCGAATTGTCGATAAACCATAAACAATCAACCATAAACCCTTTGGATTTCGGAATTATTCCCAGACCCCCTTATGTCTGGCCTCCGGCCTCTTCCCATGCGTTACTGGTTGTTCAAAACCGAGGCCGATTGCTACTCGATCGACCACCTCGCGCAGGCGCCGAAGCAGACGACGTTCTGGGACGGCGTCCGCAACTACCAGGCGCGCAACTACCTGCGGGACGATGTCAAAGTCGGGGATCGCGTACTTCTGTACCACAGCAACAGCGATCCGCTGGCCATCGTCGGCACGCTGGAGGTCGTCAAGGCGGCGTACGCCGACCACACGGCGTTCGAGCCCAAAGAACAACACTACGATCCGAAAAGCCAGCGCGATAATCCCACGTGGTTCATGGTCGATGTGCGGCTGAAGCAGAAGTTTGCGAAGGCCGTGACCCGCGATATGCTCAAGGAGGCTCCCGACCTCGCAAAGATGGTCGTCCTGCAGAAAGGCTCGCGGCTGTCGATCATGCCAGTGACGCAGGGGGAATGGCGGGCGGTGCACAAGCTCGCTGGCGTGACGGCGAATTAATCTCGAGAAGTCTCCGGATGCCGCAGTCAATTGTTCATGGTCCCTAGTCCATTGTTCCTGGTTGTTGGCCGATCTGCGCGAGCAATGGACAACTGACAATGGACAATGGACAGCCTGATCGCGAGAGCGTCTCTTTCCCGAAGCGGCGTTCGCGCCTGCTCAGATCGCGAACATTTCAAATCCTGATCGGATTCGCGATCACCGTCGCGTGCCTGGCATGGGCATTGTGGATGATCAAGTCGGGAAGATCATGGCAGGCCGTCTTTCATGAAATTGCTGCAGCATTCCGGCAAGCCGACTATCGCACGCTCGTCTTCTTATGGGTGATTCTGGCCGTCTTTTACTGGATCAAGGCATTCCGCTGGCGGCTGCTGTTAAGACCTGTCGGCAACTTCGATTCGACTCGCGATCTACTGCCGTCGCTGATGGCCGGATTCGCGTACAACAACATCCTGCCGCTGCGCGCCGGCGAGTTCATCCGGGTCTGGCTGTTCTCCAAATCGCATCGAGTCCCGATGTCAACCTCGCTCGCCACCGTTGCGGTCGAAAGGATTCTCGACGCGTTGACGATTCTCGTCCTGCTGGCGATCGGTGTGTCGCATCTGGAACACGTCAGTCCGGACGTTGAAAAGATCGTGAAGACGGGCGGAGCCATCTTCAGCAGCGTCGCTGTGTGCATCGTCGTGTATTTGGTCTGGACGCAACCGTTTCTCAAGTTTGCGGGTTGGTGTCTTGCCCATCTCCCGCTCGCTCCAGCCCGTTTTGGGCAGTCAATCCTGGGAATGCTGGACGCTGCCTCGTTCGGCCTCGTGGCGCTCAAACGCGGCGGGCTGCTTGGAGGCATTGTCGCGACATCGCTCGCACAATGGCTGCTCAATGCGATCTACATCGCCGCGGCTGTTTCGGCCTTCGGCATCCAACTGCCGTGGGATGGCGCGCTCGTCTTGATGGGGGTCGTGGCATTCGGAGTCGCTGTTCCATCCGCACCTGGATTCTTTGGTGTTATGCAGGTCTATTTTCTGCTGGTATTGAAGATGTACCAGTACAGACCGGACCAGATCGTCGCTGCGTCGATCTATTACCAGTTGTCGCAATTCGTTCCGGTGACGCTCATCGGCGTGCTTTGCGGAAATCGCCTTGGTTTCCGGGTGGCTGACGTGCGAGTCGGCGCGCAGCCAAGTTCTCCAGAGGCGGCGGGGCAGCACGACAAACCATCGAATTGACCGATTTCATGTGCGCATCTAAACTTCGGTCGCGACGGCAATTGTCGCGTTCTCTCCCCGATTGCGGGCGCCGGCGACGCTGCGGAGGCGTGTGCATCGGGCCGGCGCCAGGGATGTTGCCATGAAAAGTGAACATCGTCACGAACTCGCCGAAAACGACCTCAGCAAGCTGATCGATCACGGTCGCGACCGGCTGGAGCCGTACCAGAACAAGATTCTCCTCGGCGTGCTGGCAGCAGCCGTCGTGATCGCCGGGGCGATTGTCGTCATCCGCACAAGCGGCACGGCGAAACTGGCCGGCGGCTCCCAACTGGCGGCTGCAACGACGGCGGCCGACTACGATAAGGTCGCCAACGATTACGGCGGGACGCCGGTCGGCCTCTGGTCGCGCGTCCGTGCCGGTGAACTACATCTCCGCGACGGCATTCGACTGTCGCTGACCAACCGCGAGGCCAGCAACGAAAGCCTCACCGCGGCGGAACAAGCGTTTCAGCAGGTGCTCAAAGCGGATGACGCCGTCCCCGAGATGCGCGAGCAGGCGCTGTTCGGGCTGGCCGTCACGCTGGAGGCCCAGACCAGCGAGACGACGACGACCAAGCCGGCGATCGACGCCTACGAACGGCTGCTGAAGGAGTTCAAAGACTCGCGGTTCCGGTTACAGGCCGAGTCGCGGATCGCCGAACTCAAGACGCCGCAGGCCGGCGAATTCTACGCCTGGTTCCACGCCCAGAATCCCAAGCCCGAAGACCGTCCGCCGCCGCGAGATTTTCCGAACCTCCCGCTGGGCAGCGACGTGGGCGACCCGTTCAGCAGTCCGGGACGCCCGGCGGACATGCCGGCCGATGCCGCAGCATGCAGGCGACAAATCCGACGCGTCTGCTTCCGGCGACCGAGCCGCCCGTCGCACCGGGGGGACCGGCTGCCGCCGACCGATTCCGCAACACCGCCGGCGGAGTCGTCCACCGATCCGGCCGCGAAACCGGCTGCCCCGTCTGGTGAACCGGGCACCGCAGAGCCGGCGACACCCGCCCCGACTGGCGACAAGCCGGCGGCCGGAACCAGCTCCGATCGGCCTGATCCACAGGCGAAGCCGTAGTCATGCCGGTGCAAGGTCGGCGGGCGGAATTCGCAGGCACCGGGCTTCCTGCAAGTCGGTCCCGGCCTGCCTATCCGCACCATTTCGACATTTGCAGATTCCGAACTTCCTCACGCTGCTTCGGGGCATCCCGCGCGAGTAAAATGCTCTGTGCGGTGCGACGTCGGGCGTCGGACTGCTGTGCCGATGCGTGCTCCCGTGGACGCTCCTGAAATCGCGCTTCCGCTGTCGACCGAGCCGGTGACGATCACCGTCGAAGCCCGCGCGCACGGCTGGCGCGTCGATCATTACCTCTCGCGACTTTATCCCAACTACAGTCGCGCCCTGTTCCAGAAATCGATTGAGCAGCAGCACGTGCGACTCAACGGCCTGCCCGTCAAGGCCTCGCGCCGGCTGCGCATCAACGACCGAATCACACTCCGGCTTCCCGATCTGCCCGACGAGAGCCTGCAGCCGGAAGATTTGCCCCTGGATGTCCTCTACGAAGACGAAGCGCTGATCGTCATCAACAAGTCGGCCGACATGGTGACGCACCCTGGCCAGGCGCATTACCGCGGCACGCTGGCGGCGGCGCTGCAGTTCCATTTCGACCAGCTCAGCGACGTCGCCGGACAGTTGCGGCCCGGTATCGTCCACCGACTGGATCGCGACACGACGGGCGTCATCATCATCGCCAAGGACAACCAGATCCATAATTTGCTGAGCAGTCAATTCGAGCGGCGTGAAGTTCACAAGGAGTACCGCGCGATCGTGCGCGGCACCGTCGAGACGGACAGGGGATTGATCGAAACGCATATCCGTGTGCATCCCAAAGTCCGCGAGAAGATGATCGTCTGCGAACCGACGGACAAGTCGCGGCCGGCCGTCACGCGGTATGAGATCCTCGAACGGTTTCGCGGCTTCTCGTACGTGCGGCTGCTGCCGCAGACCGGACGCACCCACCAGCTCCGCGTGCACATGCGACACCTTGGTCATCCGATCGTCGCTGACCGCTTATATGGAGGACACGCGGCCCTCCCGCTGAAAGAGGTCGCGCCGGACGCGACAAACGCCGACGACGAGAGTACGCTGATCTCCCGCCAGGCGCTGCATGCCGCACGGCTGGAATTGCGTCACCCCCTGACGCAACAGCAGATCGCCTGGGAAGCGCCGCTCCCCGATGACATGCAGCGGACCCTCGCCGCCCTCCGCGAATTCCGGAAGCTCACTCCATGAAACTTGCCAAAGTCCGACTCGCCGATGGTGCGACGCACGTCGCCGCCGTCGAGAACGACATGCTTCGTCTCCTCGATCTGTCGCAGGTGGAGAATTGCCACTCTCTGGCTGATGTCCTGCACGCCGCCGATCCCTCCGGTCTCGCCAAGTTCCTGATCGATCCCAATGCCGGCCAGATCCGCGCGAGCGAGGTCACGTTCCTGGCGCCAATCGATCGACAGGAAGTCTGGGCTGCCGGCGTGACGTACAAGCGCAGCCAGGTGGCGCGGATGGAAGAGTCCGAGCATGGCGCGACCCACTACGACCGCGTCTATACGGCCGACCGCCCGGAGCTGTTCTTCAAGGCCACCCCGAACCGCGTCTCCGGCCCTAACGACCCGGTCCGCGTCCGCCAGGACAGCCAGTGGTCGGTCCCCGAGCCGGAATTCACGCTCGCCCTTAATCCAACCGGGAAGATCGTCGGCTACACGATCGGCAACGACATGTCCGCCCGCGATATCGAAGGGGAGAATCCCCTCTATCTGCCGCAGGCGAAGCTGTACCGCCAGTGCTGTGCGCTCGGGCCTGTGATTCGGCTGACCGACGAGCCGCTCAATCCGGAGGAAACGAAAATCCGCGTCTTGATCGAGCGCAGCGGCAAAGAAGTTTTCAGCGGCGAGACCAGGCTGAGCCAGATGAAGCGCAAGCTAGAGGAATTGGCGGGCTGGCTGATGCGTGAAAATGAGATTCCGAATGGCGCATTCTTGCTGACCGGCACCGGCGTCGTACCGCCGGACGAATTCGCACTAAGAGCCGGCGACCAGATTCGGATGACCGTGGACGGGATCGGGACGCTGAGCAATCCGGTGGTCATTGGTTAATGGTCAATTGTGCAAGATCAGCGATTCAATTGGACCCTTAACAATTAACCATTGACCAAACAAAAACAGCGGCCCCCGACTGGTGTCGGAGGCCGCTGCGGAGTCAATCAACTTAGTTCAGGCTGCTGAAGAGCTTGGACAGGCTGAACTTCTTCGCGGGACGGCCGTGCGGGGCCGACTTCGGGAAGTACGCCTTCGTGTCCTGCGGAGGAGCCGGAGCCGGAGCCTGGCCTTCGCCCGGCATCGGCATGGGCTGAGCCGCCGGAGCGGAGCCGGCCGGAGCGCATCCCGGAGCGCAGTTGTTGCCGACGCAACCGACGTGGCAGCAGACGTCATCCACGTCGCAGGCGTCCACGATCTCGTAACCGGCTTCTTCCAGGGCTTCCTCGGCCTGCGCGACGACGTCGTCGTTGCAGTCCGCCAGAGCGCAGGTCAGCATGTCGATCACGCACTGGGTCGCCAGGCACGGATAGTCCTCGAACAGGTCGCCGATCTCGTCGGCGGCTTCTTCACGGACTTCCGGATCGGCGTCGTTGAGCGAGTACAGCAGGCAGGCCATCACTTCGGGATAGCACCGCGCGTCGTAGTCGCCGAGGTCATCGACAGCCGCTTCACGATCTTCCGCGTCGCAGGCGGTCTGCGCCGTGTAGATCAGCTGTGCCACTTCGCAGGCTTCCTTGTAGTCGCGTTCGCAGCAAGCGGACTCGCAGCACGGATCCGTCGGGCAGCAGTTGCCGTTCGGGCAGCAGTGTCCGTTCGCCGTAGCGCAGGCGTTGTTGCCCGGGGCGCACGCGTTGTTGCACGAACCGGGGCAGCAGGCCTTCGGGCATTCCGCGTACTTCTCGCCCACCGGCGACATCGTCGGCATGCAGCACTTGGGAGCGCAGTTGCCGTGCTCGTCGCAGGTCGGTCCGCAGTGGGCCACGCCCGCGCCTTCCAGGCACGGATCACAGCACGGATCGCAGGGATCGTGACAGGCGGGCGGCTTCAGGCAGGAAATCTGCCGCTGGTACGTGTACACGCACTGCGAGGGCCGGACAATGACCGGCTTGCAGCATTCCGGCTCACAGGTCGGAGCACAGTCGCAGCACTTCGACGCATCGCACGAAGTGCCGCAGCCGCCTCCACACTTGTTGCCGAACAGGTGATCGAGCAGCCCGGCCTGGGCGTACCCTCCCAGCCCGAACACCGCGACCACCGTCGCCAGAGTTCGAATCGACTTCATAACGCAGCGTCTCCTTCCCTTGGGACTTGTTTCGCCGTCTGCACCGCCGGACGGACGGTGTCCGTCCGATGCTGGCATTGCGGTGTCTGGGTCCGGGGGTCTGACGCACGGTCCACACCGGGCGACGATCCCTTGACGGCGCAACCAGGTTGAATTCCTTGTCTCACCGGGCCCCGGCAATCGCTCTCTCGCGGGCGACCGGTCCCATGCGGGGGACCGCTTCCGTTCGCACATCGCGCTCAGGCGCGCTGCTGCAAACAGACTGTATTCCGGGACTGGACCAATTCATCGTCCCGCGTCGGATGAGCGCTTGAATCTCTCAAGTCGTTATCCGCGTTAGCACTTGCGTCAAAAACGCGTTGGGTCGTAGCACCAGTAGCGGTTAGCTAAGCTGACCACGACTTTGATGCCGGTGCATCCGTTACGCGCCAAACTCTCGCAGAGACTGAGCAAGCTGCGTGAAGACGTTCCGACGCGAACAGTCGGCGACGCCTGTGCCGATCGTGCCCGAGAATCGCTCGCGACGACCGTCAGCACCAGTGGGATGCGGCTGGAGTGACTGCTGCACAAGCGCGAACACGACACGATCGGCAGATGTCGCCGAAAGTCATCCACTCGCTGCACGAGTCGAATGAGTCGGCGTTCCCGTCGATCGACGTCCGACGGCTTACGACATCCGGTCACGCGGCTCGCGGAGCGAGTCGACTACTTTGAGCGCGGCGAGTCACCCAACCGGTACCCCTTCCAGCGAGGGTTCTTCGGCTCGAACAGAATGTCTGGCGATGCGCCGTAGATTGCCGGCAGCGGCATTTTCGCGAACGATTGATCGTCCCCGCTGCGGGCCTGCCAGCGGCCCGTCAGCCAGATCGTCTTCGAACCATCACGCTTCTCGGCGCTGCGTGTGATCCGAACGCACAGGCCGCCGAAACCCGATCGACCATCGTTGACTTCCATCGCAATAGGATCTCGCGAGTGGACGACCAGTAAATTGACTTCGGCGATCTGGGATTCCCTGATCGTGAGACTCCAGCTCTGGTCATTACGGGAACCTGACGTGGGGTTAGCCAGGGCGACGCCATTCCACCACACGCGAGTGCTCATCGGCAGTCGCACCGAGACAACGGTGTCGAGACCACGCAACGAGTGCGGCACGCGAATTGTGCACCGATACCATTTCGCCGCCCTAACCGTTTTCCGCTCGGCCGGTTCGGTGATTACATTCGGGGACGCTTCAACGAGCTGCCAGTCTTCCGCCCGCCGCTCCAACTCCGCCGTCGTGACCGGCTCCGGCGGCTCAATCCCCGCCGCCCAGCACAGGCCATTCACCAGCATCCGCACGAAGGCCGGGTTGTCGAAGTCCGCCGGATGCCCAAGCGACGTGTAGAACGACTTGCCGCTGTCGGCGCGCGTGTACGTCCACGCGACCGGCTCGGCCGGAGCACTCTCGATCGAGCCGGTCATCAGCACCGTCGCCGAGTCCGCAATCGGCGACACCTGATACAGAGAACCGCCGGCGTCGAACTCCGCCGGTGCGACTCTGGACAAGATCGCGTGGTTCTTCTGCTCGGCCGCGATCTGAACGTGGCAGACCTTTTCGTTGCCATGGTGGTTCGTGTAATGCCCGCCCCAGACCTGGGCGTCAAACTCCGGCCAGTCGGCGAGGCCCGCATCGGCCGGCTTGTCGCGCAGATGGAACGGATGGCTGGCCGTGCGGATGCCGACCATCGGCTTGCCCGAGTCCACAAACCGGCGAAACCGGGCGAGCTGCTCCGGCGGCAGCGGGCGGCGACGCACGCTCACCAGCAGCACGTCCGCTTCGTCGATCGCCTCCGTTCCCGGGATACTGTTCCGCTCGGTCTCGCTGCCAAACAGCATCGTGATCCGGAACACTTTGCCGAGCTGGTCAGCGGCGAACTTCGGCAGTGTCTCCTCGGTTTTGTACTCGTCCTCGGCCGACACGATCACCAGATGCGGCCGCGTGTCGTTCTTGAACCGGAACGGTTTCCCACCGATGAGCTGGTCGCTGGTGATCGTCGGACAGACGTACTTTTCGATGTGCTCGATGATCCGGTCGGTCCCAGTGAAGTGACTGACGTAGGGCCAGCTGGCGGGGTTGTACATCGTGTCGGTCATGTCGCGCAGCAGGACGACGCGCTTGCCATTCTTCGCCATCTGCCGCAGACCGAACGGCCGGCCCAGGACGCACATATTCGTATGCACCCCCGCGAGGATGACATGCGTGATCCCCTTCGCTTCCAGGATGCTCCAGACCTCGTCCCCCTTGTCGCTGATGTAGTCCTGCGGCTCAATCGCCACGAGATCGGACTGCTTCTTCCACGGCGCGCCGGGATTGCGGCCCATCGCCGTCAGCTTGGCCGCCCAATCCTTCGCTTCGGTCGGGTCGTCGTCCGCGCCGCCGTCGGACTGGTCCAGCGGATACGTCCCTTGTTCCTCCGGCGGAATCCGGCTGCACCAGTCCTGGATGTCAACCGGCAGGTTCTTCGACAGCGGCGTGTCGATCGCCCGCTGCCGTGCCGGATGATCAGGGTAGCTGTCCATGCAACTGCTGGGAGCATGGATGATCGTGACGCCGCGGCGGCGGGCTTCCTGGACGACTGCATTCAGCCGCGGGGCGAACTCCTCCTCGCGGCGCACGGCGTTGAGCGAGTGATGCAGGTCCCAGACGTCGCAGACAATCAGCGCGGTGTGCACCGGGTCCCACGATTCCGTCTCGGTGACGATGTGATGCCGGCCGGACCCGGCGCTGGTCGGCACGCGCGAGCGGAGCGTGAATTGGAGGGCGTTCGGTGAGTTGTCGGCGTGTGTGAGCGCTACGAGCAATGAACCGGTCAAAAACAACATTGCGTAGCGTGTGGCTGAACGCATGGCTGTGCCTCTGGACTTAGTCCACCGTGCTTCGCAAGAAAGAAAAACCGCTAATGAACGCTAATCGGCGCTAATAGCGTACCAGCAAATCCGACTGCGTGTGCGCGCTCATCTGATTAGCGTTCATCAACGTTCATTAGCGGTTTCCTTTTCTTCTGAATGCTGAATGCTGACTGCCGACAGCTCCGTCAGTTCCGGATCTCGAAAATCACCTCCACCTCCACCGCGATGTTCCCCGGCAGCGAGCCCATCCCCACGGCACTGCGCGCGCCGACGCCGTCGTCGCCGAACACGTCGCGCAGCAGTTCGCTGAACCCGTTGATGACCTGCGGATGCCGTTTGAAGTCCGGCGCGGCGTTGACCATGCCGAGCGTCTTGATCGTCCGCACGATCCGGTCGAGCGAGCCGATCTGGGCCTTCAGCGTGGCGAGGATCGTCAGGCCGACCTGACGGGCGGCCAGTTTGCCTTGTTCTTCATCCAGGTCAACGCCGACCTTGCCGGTGATCAGGCTGCCGTCGGTGCGGATCGGTCCGTGGCCGGAGACGTACAGCACGTTGCCGACCTGCACGACCGGTTTGTAGACGCCGCCGGGCTTCGGGGCCGGGGGGAGTTCGAGTTTCAGTTCCTTAATGCGGGCTTCGGCAGACATAGGTGCTTGGTGGCCTGGTCGTTTGGTGGGTCAGTGTCGTCAGCGTACCGGATTGGAATTCGGCTGGATGTCAATTGTCAATGGTCAATGGTTCATGGCGCAGCGTTGTACGTGGTTGGCGATTTCGGAACCATTCACCATGAACAATTGACAATGGACGGTTTTAACCATTCCCTATTCCCCCTAATATTGCCGCCACCACGCCGAATGACCTGGCACGGGTCCCTGCGCCGCAGTGCCTGTCGCAAGATGCGATTCTTCCTCCGGGAGGGCTGACGAGTGGCGATCGAATTCTCCTGCCCCCATTGTGAGCACCAGCTGCGCACCGGGGACGACAAAGCCGGTCTGAGCGCCAAGTGTCCCGCCTGCGGCGAGATCATCTGGGTGCCGTACAGCACAGGTGCAACCGCCGCGTCCACTCCGCCGCCGACGCCCGGTTCGCCGCCGCCCATTGGAGGCATTCCGCTCGCGAGCGAAGTTTCTGCGGCCAGCGGCGATGAGCCGGCGCAGGCCGACCCCACTGCGGCCCAGGAGTCCACGGGCGAAATCCCGCGCCGGCGGCCGCAGCCGGAACTCGTCTGTCCCGGCTGCCAGGCCACGAACGATGCAACGGCCGAGCGCTGCCGGTACTGCGGAACATCTCTGGAGGGGGTGCACCCGGTCGATTACGAACCGCCGCCGCTGCCGGCGTTCGATGTCGGCGAGATCATGAACACGGCGTGGAAACTTTACACGCAGGAACTGGGAGTGATGCTGGGTGCGACGGTCGTGATGACGTTTCTACCGCTGGTTGTCATTCTGCCGCTCATTATTGCGGGAGTGATTGCTGCGGCCGCGCTCAAAGATGATGCGCCGATTGCAATTATCCCGCTGATCGTCATCGCCATTCCGTTGCTGTTCGTGCTTTCCTCGGCACTCACGCTGGGCTACACGAAGCTGTACCTCAACATCGCGCGCGGGGACCCGCGTGCATTCAGCGACTTATTCTGGGGATTCATGCAGGAGGGACGGCCGCTGATTCCGGCCGCGATGCTGGTCACGCTGACCGCCGGCGTGCTGATCTTCTTTGGAGGGCTGTTGTGTTGTGCACCGGGGCTACTGGTCATGCTCTGTTGGTGGCCAGCACTGCCGATGCTTGTCGACCGTCGCATCACCGGATCGGACACGATCGGTCAAACGTACGAACTGGCCAAGCGCGAACTGGGCGCTGTCCTGGGCCTCGGCGCGATCGCCGCAGGGGTCCAGGTCGCGGCACAAATGATTCCTTACCTGAACGCGATTCTGATCTTGTTCGCATTGCCGCTCTCGCAACTGCTGACCGCTGTCGGCTACCTCCGGCTGACACGGCAACCCACTGTCCAGGAGCGCTGGAAAGCGACCGCTCAGCCCTCGGCGACAACGTAAGTCCGATAGACCGGTGTGCGTGCGCCCAGTATGCTGTGGGCGCGTTGCGGTGGCGAACCGCCGGGTCTACCTCGGCGGGACGACGGCGGGGCTGAACCCCGCCGCTCGCGGTGCGCGCACGAGGGATCGCCGATGCCGAGGGAGCGTGTCATCCAGGGAGAAATGCCGGATCCGGACGACGATGGTGCGCCGAACGGTACTGGCGGAGCCAGTGGCACCCACGGGACTGCTGGGCAAGCCGGCAGTGGCACCCCACCCGATCCGCCGACCGCGGGTATGCGGCCCTTCGACTCCGACGACGATCGCTTTGACGAAGCCCTGCGTCCGCAGCGGCTGGATCAGGTCGTCGGTCAGCGTAAGGTCGTCGAGCGCGTGCGTGTGATGCTCGACGCCAATCGCAAGCGCGGCGACACGCTGGGGCACATTCTGTTCGACGGTCCCCCGGGCATCGGCAAAACGACGCTGGCAACGGTGATTCCGCGCGAGCTGGGGGTCGACGTGCAGATCGCCGCCGGGCCGGCGCTCACCGCTCCGAAAGACCTGCTGCCGTATCTCACGAACGCATCCGAGAACTCGGTCCTGTTCATCGACGAGATTCACCGGCTGCCGGCGGCCGTCGAGGAGTTTCTGTATCCGGCGATGGAGGACTTCCGCGTCGATATCGCCCTCGGCGAAGGGCTGAACGCGCGGACGATCAACATGCAGCTCAAGCCGTTCACAGTGATCGGCGCCACGACCCGCGCAGGCATGCTGACCGCGCCGATGCGCGACCGGTTCGTCTACCGCGAGCACCTCGACTTCTACGAACTGGAAGACCTGATCGAGCTCGTCACGCGGAACGCCCGCAAGCTCCGCAGCGAGATCACCGACGACGCCGCGCATGAAGTCGCCCGCCGCAGCCAGGGGACGCCGCGGAAGGCGAATAACGTCCTGATCCGCACGCGCGACTACGCCACGCTGCAGCATGCGGAGGGGAAGATCACGACCGAGATCGCCCGTGGGGCACTCGACCTGCTGGAGATCGATGCCTTGGGCCTGGAGCGTCAGGACCGGCGCTATCTGGAAACGCTGATCGACGTCTTCGGCGGCGGGCCGGCGGGTGTGCAGGCAATCGCCCATAGCATGAGCCAACCGAGCGACACGCTCGAGGATGACATTGAGCCGTTTCTCTTGCGCAGCGGACTGATTAAGCGGACGCCGCGGGGCAGGGTGGTGAATGATGCGGCGTACGAGCATTTGGGTCGGCGGGTCAGTCGCTGGAAACATTGAGGGTTTAGCGTTGAGCGTTTTGGCGCGGGCGCTCCGTTTAGCCGCGACTCGCAGAGGAGCGCGAACGGAAACAAATCCAACGCTTCTTTCCGTGCGTGCGTAGTGTGGACATGTCCGTCCCCGAATCGTCGACGCTGCCAACCTCTCCAGGCTCAAAGCCGCCGCGCCGCAGTCGGCGGCGCATTTCGGCCTTGCTGGTGCTGCTGGCACTGACAACGGGCATGCTGTGGTTCGTGTTGCAGCCGGGGCCCGATGAAGCGGACTTTCACGGCCGGGTGCTGACGGGATACGTCGGTCCGAAGTGGGTCGAGTCAATCGTCAAGAGCCTGCCGGGGGCCGCGGGACGGACACTGTTCCGTGAATACACGGTCATGTTCACAATGCCGGACAACAAGGACGCCGACCTGGCCGGCCTCGCGAAGATGCGCCACCTCGTCGGTGTCGCGATCAGCAACACGCAGATTACCGACGCCGGGTTGGCGCACCTTTCTGATTGCGACGACCTGCGGACGGTCTCACTCGTCAGTTGCCCGCACCTTTCAGATGCGGGGCTGCAGCATCTCCTGTCGCTCCGCGGGCTGACGCAACTCGATCTCATCGCCACGCCGATCACCGACAACGGACTGCAGACCGTCGCCGAGCTCACGCAAGTGCAGTCCCTCAATCTCGACAGCACGCGGATTACCGATGCCGGCCTCGCCCGGCTGGCCGGACTGCAATCGCTGACCCAATTGGGCCTGCGTGACACCGCCATCAGCGATGCCGGACTGGCACACCTGTCGGGATTAACCAGCCTGTACTCTTTGAATCTTGCGAATACCCGAATTCGAGGGACGGGACTGGAGCAACTGGCAGCTCTAAGCGAGTTGGAATCGCTCTCACTGAGCCGCAGCGACATGTACGGACGATGCCCTCAAATATGTGGGTTCGCTCAAGGGGCTGCGGCGACTCGACCTGTCGCAAACGGCGATCACCGATGCCGGCCTCGCGCATCTCGCGGATCGCGGCTCACGTATCTAAACCTGAACCAGACGCAGATCGGCGACACCGGCCTGGCGCATCTGGCAAAGCTGCTGATTACGTCCCTGCATCTATCACTTACGAAAATCACCGACAACGGCGGCTTCGCTCGCCCAGATGCCGCTGGCCGAAGTCTGGTGATCGTGGACACGGCCGTGACGGTCGGAGGGGTCGCCAAACTGCGAGCAGCTCGGCCGGGACTGGAGATCGGCTATTGAGAGGATCGACGAGTGTCCAGTGACGAACGGAGAGCGGCGGCTGATCAAGAACGCACGACGAACTCGTCGCATCCAAGCCGCTGGCGGCGTTGGTTGCTGCTGCTCATGTGCGGGACGCTGTGCGTGGCGACGTGTATCGTGGTCGCTGCGTATCGCGCCCAGATCCGCCGGGCGAAGGTTGCAGATGAAGTTCTCAAAGCGGGTGGTTATGCCGAGCAGCCGAAATCGCTGCTCGATACCTTTCGGTTCGTGCGCAGCCAGGGTCACTTTCCAACCCGCCAATCGTATGTAATGCTGAAAAGAGCCACCTTTGATAATGACTGGATTCGTCGCCACGACTATCTGCGAGATTTCGAGATCCGTCTTCTGGAATGCACTTCGATCACCGGCGATGATCTCGCAAAACTGATCGATGCCCACCCGCTGGAAGCATTCGACACAGATGACATCGAATTGACGCCGGAAGTCCTGCGCGCGATTCGCGACAACACAACGCTGACGCAGATCACTCTCGGAGACTCCCGGTACGGCGACGAACAATTCGCGGAATTCCCCCTGGAACGGATGAAGCACGTGCACCTGGCACGGACCGGCGTGACGCCGAAGGGAGTCCTCCAGGTGCGGCGTTGTCCGCATCTCAAGTCACTCAGCCTGGATGGCTCTCAACTCACCGACGAGGTCGCGGCGGTTCTGCAATCGTTCGGCACGATCACGGATCTGCATCTGGTCGGCCACGAGATCGACGACAAAAGTCTTCAGTCGCTGCATGACGTGACGACGCTCAGGAACGTGTACCTCTGGGACACCACAACGACGCCGGAGGGACGTGCCACGTTGGCCACGTTCCTGCCGAACTGTCGGATTCGGACGGGAACTGAAGCTGATGGGCTCGACGATCCCGATTAGGTTCGACGATCGCCAGAGGCAGCCGGCCCACCGAACTGACCTTTGCGAAATCCCGCGTTTTTTCTAGAAAACGCGACCATCGGCCGGATCCCGGCTGTCGTTTTGCAGCCGCGGACCGGGCGACATAACCCTCGGCCGCCACGGCATTTAGCACCCATGTCCGATTCCACCGCGTCGTCGTCCGGCGCGGTGCATGTCCCGGTCCTGCTGACGGAGGTCCTGCACTGGCTCGACCCGCAGCCGGGGCAGATCATCGTGGACGGGACCGTCGGAGCGGGGGGACATACGGCGCACATCCTCCCTCGGCTAGCGCCCGGCGGACGACTGATCGGACTCGATCGCGACCCGATGATGCTCTCGCACGCCCAATCCGTCCTTGCCGCGACTGCCGAATCAGACGGCAGGTATGAGCTTGTGCACGCCAGTTACGCGGAGCTACGTCGCGTGCTGAGCGACCGGGACATTGAGGCGGTGGACGGCGTGCTGGTCGACCTGGGGCTGTCGTCGGACCAGTTGGCCCACGCTGACCGGGGGTTCGGATTTGAGTCGGTCGGGCTCGACATGCGGTTCGACACGACGCAGGGGCAGAACGCGAAGGACTTGCTCAATGGCGCGTCGGCGAATGAGCTGGCGGACATATTTTATCACTACGGTGAGGAACGGTTCGCGCGGCGGATCGCGCGGCGAATTGTCGAAAACCGACCCATTGAAACAGCGGCACAGCTCGCGGAGATCGCAAAGCGCGCCGCCGCGCCTGGCCGCGGCCGGCAGCGGATCCATCCGGCGACGCGCGTGTTCCAGGCACTGCGGATCGCGGTCAACGACGAGTTGGGCGCGCTGGAGTCCCTATTGCAGCGCGAGCTGCCGGCCTCGCTGCGACCCGGCGGCCGCGCAGTCGTGATTTCCTTCCACTCACTCGAAGATCGGCTCGTCAAGCACGCATTCCGCGACGGCCATTGGGAAGTCCTCACGAAAAAACCGGTGTCCGCCAGCGCAGACGAAGAACATAGCAACCCACGATCACGTTCGGCCAAGTTGCGTGCGGCGCGCTGGCTCGGCCCGGACGGCAAAACTGCGGATCGCCGTCCTGACGAACGTGTGAGAGGCAACTGGCGCACGACATAGACAAAGAATCGACGCAAAGTCGCAGAGACACAAAGACGCGCAGAGCAGGACAATAACGCATTACCGGGAACATGCGGACGACTGTTGTGTTAGCAATCTTGAGACATGCAGATTTATCGGTAGGAAAAGACTGAATCGAATTCCCTTTGCGCGTCTCTGCGTCTTAGCGCCTTTGTGTCAATTCGTCCCCTTCGGAACAGAATGGTCTGACGCATGAGCAAGCCCGAACCACCGAAGAAGTTCGATCCGCTGCCGGCTCCGAGACCGGCCGATGCGAAGAAGGCCGAGCCGAAGAAGACCGGCTGGGAGCCGCCGACGCCGCAGAAAGTCCGCTCCAGCGAACGAAAAATGGGCGTGCTCCTCGCCGTCTCGCTCCTGGCGGCGATCGGTTTCGTCGCGTACCGCAAGTACGACGAGGTCAAGAGCCGGCCGGCGACGAATCCGAACGCGTTTGCCGCGCTCAATGGCAAAGACACAAAACCGGCGGCGGATGATGGGAAGACCGCAGAGCCGGCGAACGGACCAGGCGTTTCGACGGTGGCAGGGACGGGTTCCTTGCCTCCCGCGTCACTGCCGGAATGGGCCGGCGGCAAGACCAGCGACACCACCACAGCCACCGCCCCCCCGACCGAGATGCGGATCGCGGCGACGGGGGTTTCTACGCCGTCACAACCCGAAGCACCGTCGACCGACGCGCACTCGACAGCCGACGCAACCTGGACCACACAGCCCGGCGACTTGCCGCCTCAGGGGGAACCGCCGCAAGGCGAACCAGTGCAGTCGGAACCGGGCCAGGTGACGTTCGATCTGGGCGCCGATACGACGACAGGCGGCGCAAGCGATGCACTGACCGCAGGCACAGTTTCTGCGCCGGCGGAGACCGCTACGGAGGACGCAACTGCCAACCCATTCGCGAGCGACGCGATCGTCTCAACGGAGCCTGCTGCGCCGCTGCAGGCCGACGAGGCCAGCACGTTTTCCTCAGATCCGGCCTCTCCATTCGGTGCGCAGACAGAGAGCAGCAATGCCGCTGATGAGTCGGTCGTCGTGTCGAGCGATCTCCCTGCGCAGCCGCGCGGCGACGCGGCGGACGCCGCAGCAGTCGCAGAGATGCCGGCGATCGATCTGTTCGGTCAATCCACGGGGGATCCGGCGCCCGCCGAGCAGCCGCAGCCGGAAAAGTCGCTCCCTCCGGCCGATTCCCCGTTCGGCGACGCGCCGGCCGCCGGCCTGGAACAAGCCCCCGCCACGGAATCCTCGCCGCCGCAACTCCTCGAACCCAGAGATCCGCAAGTGATGCCGCCACTGAACGTCGAACCGTTCGGTGCAGCGACTGCGGATACCGAGACCGTCACGAGCGAACCGGCGACGACCGCCGTGACTTCGCCGCCGGCCCGCGACCCATTCCCGCTGGAAGCCGGGGAAGTGCGCGTACAACAGCGAGCACCGCGCGGCACGCCGCGCGAGTTGAGTCCGAATCCCTTTGCGACCGGCGAAACTGCCACAGTCGTCGAGCGTTCGCCGGCGGCCGCGAGCGATCCCTTCGCACCGGCTCGAGACGTCAACCAGGCGGTCCGGGAAGACGAGGTCGTCGTCCACAATGTGCAGTCCGGCGACAACTTCTGGAAGATCGCCCAGCGTTATTACGGGTCCGGGACATCGTTCAACGCTCTGGCCGCCTACAACCAGACGACGATTCCTGATCCGCAGCGGATAAAGCCCGGCATGCGGGTGCTCGTGCCCAGTGAGGCTGTACTGGCGCAGCAGTTCCCGCAATTGATGTCGGGAGCGTCGCAAACCGCCGAGACCCCGCAGTCGGGCCCGCCGGGATTCTCGATGGACACGCTGGGACGACCGCAATATCGCGTTGCCAAAGGAGATACGCTCAGCAGTATCGCTGAGCGATTTCTCGGCCGGTCCTCACGCTGGCGGCAGGTCTACGGCATGAACATGGACCAGCTCGTGGACGCCGACAGCCTCATAACCGGCATGCTGTTGCGACTTCCGGCCGATGCCCGCCAGGCCCGCATGGACCGTGCGACAACATTCGGTCGATAACGGGAAGTGGTTGGCAGTGATCGGTTTCCGCCGATCGTCGGGACCGCCTGAGGGTGGTTGCAGCCAACGATCCGGCGAATCGCACACATGTTCTTCCGGTTCGGAGCCGCAGTCGCGCTGATCGTCGTCGTGTCGCTCCTCGGCATTGCGCTGGAGAAGCGCGCACTGTCGCTGAAACGCGCCATCAGCCTGCAGACCTACCGCGCCGCCCAACTCGAAGAACGCCGCGTGCAACTCCGTCTCCGCTGCGAACAGCTCGGTGCTCCGGCCCGGCTGTTACAGTCGGTGGAGTCTAACTCGACAGCGGCGCGAGAAGCTGACTCGCGAAGCTGAATTGAACGACGCGCAGCTTTCCGACGGCTGACTGCTGAAAGCTGATCGCCAGCCTCCGACCTCTGACGTCCGGCCTCACCCATGTTGTGGCGACAGCGGCTTGTGACCGTGCTCTTCGCCGCCGCGGGGCTGGTGCTCGCCGGACGGTTGATCCAGATTCAATGGCTCGATCAGCCGCGGTTCGCCGCCCGTGCCGAGCGGCAGCGGATGTTCGAAGAAACGACCGCCGCCCGTCCGGGAGACATCTTTGACCGGCACGGACGACTGCTCGCGACGACAACGCAGGCGAACAGCCTGTTCGTTGATCCGTCCCTGCTGGAGAATCCCCTCGACGTCGCCCACCAACTGGCTGAGCCGCTGGGACTGAATGCCGACGACCTCATGGCACGATTGGAGCAGTCGCGCGAGCGGCGGTTCCTGTGGATCAAGCGCCGGTTGAACGACACGGAGGCGGACGCCGTGCGCGCGCTTCCATTGCCGGAGAGCGCGTGGGGCTTTCGCCCGGAGTACGTGCGGCACTATCCCCAGGGTTCGCTGGCCGCGCACGTGCTGGGACTGCGCGACATCGATGGCCGCGGCCGCGGCGGCGTCGAGGAATGGTTTGATGCGACGCTCCGGGGTACGAACGGCCACCGAAGGCTGGTCCGCGATGCCCGCGGCTACGTGCTCGATGTGCTGGACGAAGCGGCGGAGCCGGCCGTCCCGGGCGCGGCGATCACGCTCACGCTCGACAGCGTGCTGCAACTGTTCGTGGAGCGCGAGCTCGACGGCCTTATGGAGGAATGGCAGCCAACGTCGGCCTGTGCGATCGTGATCGAGCCGCGAACCGGCGACGTGCTGGCGCTGGCGTCGCGCCCCGGATTCGACCCCAACCGCACCGCTCAAGTCGCCGAAAACGCATGGGTCAATACGGCGATTGCCTCGACGTTCGAGCCAGGTTCGACATTCAAACCGGGCATCGTCGCCTGGGGACTCGATCAGGGCCTGATCCGCGCGGACGAGGAGTTCGACTGCGAGCGCGGCGCGTACCGGATGGGAAGCCGCATCCTGCACGATCACCATCCGTACGGCCGTCTGGACATCGCGGGGATCCTCGTGAAATCGAGCAACATCGGCATGGCCAAGATCGGCGAGCGGCTCGGCAACGCCGGCCTGCACGAAGCGGCCACGCGGTTCGGCTTCGGACGCAAGACGGGGATCGAATTGCCCGGGGAATTGCCGGGCCTGTTGCGCCCCCTCGACGCGTGGACGTCGTTTTCGACCGGATCGGTACCGATGGGCCAGGAAGTCTCGGCGACGCCGCTGCAAGTGCTTGAGTCGCTGGCCACGCTGGCGAACGGCGGTCGGGCCATCACTCCGCACCTGCTTTTGGCGACCGCCGGACGGCGTGCGGCGAGAAACGTCATCGCGACGCAGGTCGTTTCAGAATCCACCGCCGCGTGGCTGGTGCAAACGGCGCTGGTCGGCGTCGTCGAGCGCGGGACGGGGCAGAAGGCGCGGATCGACGGGGTCAGCGTCTTCGGCAAGTCGGGAACGGCCCAGAAGATCGATCCGGCCACTGGCCAGTACTCTGAGACACGGTACGTCAGCTCGTTTGCATGCGGCGCGCCGGCCGAGAATCCTCGCGCCGTCGTACTCGTCAGTGTGAATGAGCCGGGCGCCGGCCGCAGCTATTACGGCGGGACGGTCGCTGCGCCGGCCGCCGCTGCGATTCTGACGCGCACGCTGGCGCACCTGGACGCCACCGAGTCGATGACGTCAGCGCCGACCGACGCCGATCGGCGATGACGCCGTAAACGCGCACGTCCGGGACAGTTCGTACACCCGCTGGTAAACTGGCGGCGTGTTCCGAATCTCCCCGTTGAGACGCAGGAGTTAACCGTCGATGCCGCGTTGTCCGATCTCCCCCGTTATCGTTGCCTCTCTGTTGCTACTCTCATCGTCCCTGCGTGCCGGCGATCTCACGGCGGAAGAGCAGGGGGAGGGATTCGTCCCGATCTTCGACGGCAAAACTCTCAACGGGTGGACCGGAGCGGTCACAGGCTACGAGGTCGCCGACGGCGCGATCACCTGCATCGCCGCGAAGGGCGGGAACCTGTTCACAGAAGGGGAGTATTCCGACTTCATCCTGCGGTTCGACTGCCGGCTGGACGCCGGAGGCAACAACGGTATCGGCATCCGCACGCCGGCCGGCGGGCATCCCTCGCGCGACGGGATGGAAATCCAGATGCTGGACAACACGTCCGAGCAGTACAAGGACATTCACCCGTATCAGTTCCACGGCTCGGTCTATGGCATCATTCCGGCCAAACGCGGGTACCTCAAGCAGGTAGGTGCGTGGAACCAGCATGAACTTCGCTGCGTCGGCCAGCACATCACCGTCATTCTGAACGGCGAGACAATTGTCGACGGCGACCTTGATGCCGCGCTGGCGGCAGGCGCTCCCGACGGCAAAGAACATCCCGGAGCGCGCCGCGCCGGGGGCCACATCGTCCTGTGTGGTCACGGCACCCGCGTGCAGTTCCGCAACATGCGGATCAAGCCGGTCACGCGGTGACGGACAAGACGTCGGCAAGCGAGAACGCTGGCTCTACGGTCCAGGCCAGTCCATCGCGCCGACCTCAGGCTCGGCCTCGGTCTGTGCCCGGCCGCCCGGCGCACGGACCTTCAGCCAGACCAGCAACTGACGGCGAAACGTCCGGAACGGCACTGCAATTTGCCGGTGTGCGCGAATCACCCACGGCCG
>JAXMBS010000045.1:0-45436 GCA_046349775.1 Planctomycetaceae bacterium
CCGTTCGATTCGATCGCTATGTGGCCGGTCTCCCGCTCGGCGCCGGGAATGGTCAAAACGAATGGCGCGAACGTCTCCCCTGTGGCTGGCGGGTTCGCACCGGCCGGCAGTGTCGTCTGGACGTCGACCATCAGGAGGCACTGGCCGCGCACGCGCTGGTCGAAGCGGAGCGTCCAGGGGCGCAGTCCGTCCTGGACGTCGCCGGGGACCTGTTCGACGATCCGCGCGCTGTGCATGACGTAGGCGAGTCGTCCGTCATTCGCCGTCACCGGCTGCCACAGCCGGAAACGCAAATCGGTCCCGGCTGATTCGGAGACCGACACCTTCAGCTCACGGATGCCGCCGCCGGACACGTCGATCGTCGATTCCAGGTGGCCGAACAGCGACTGCCGATCGGTCCTGAAGAAGATCGCTGTCGACGCCGCGATCCGCGACGGCCGCCGCGATATGTCCAACTGTCCGCTGAACACTGTGTCCTGGAACGTGTAGCCGAGACGGATCGATTTGCCGAACGCCCGCAGCTTGCCGTTCAGCAGATCGACGTCGTCCTGCCGTGCGGGGTCGAGACCGGTGACATCGACCGGCAGCGCGTCGAGGTCGTCGTCCACAGAAATGCCGTACAGCGCTTCGAGGACACCAACCTGCGGCAGCCGGACTTCCGGCAGCGCAATGCGGATCGGCGACTGCTCGACTGGCCAGCCTTCCGGGTCGCGATGCGCGACGAGCGTGAATGTCCGCGATTCGTTTTCGGCCAGCGGCGGGTTGAGCGGAATCCGCACCTGGTTGATGCCGGCTTCTGCCGGAACGACCTGCCAGTCGATCGGTGCTCCGGCGGCGGTGGCGCTGCGGACGGTCCAGTCGGCCGGGATGCGGAGTTGCAGATCGAACAGCGGCGCGAACAGCGTGCGGGCGTCGAGCGTGACGGACAGGTCGAGTCCATCGGCGTTGACGTCGACCAGCGTGGTCATCGCCGCGTGGACCTCGCGCTCCTTGGCGGCGGTCAGAAACGAGAGCCGGAACGCCTCCTGCCAGATTTCGTATTCGAGCGAGGGTGCGGACGGGTCCATGCCGTTGGCTGCCAGCACCGGCCGAACGCCGACCGCGTCAACCATCTGCAACCGCACGCCGGGGGGAAACTGCACGACGGCGCGACCGACGTGCGACGTGACTTCGCGGATGGTCAGGTCGGGCACGCTCCAGGCGCCGCCGGCGGGGGCAGCCACGATGCCACGGAACGTAATCTCGCGGGCGCCGTCCCACGCCTGGCGATAGTGCAGAGTGATCCGTGTGCGGTCCGGAGCGTCGGTGTCGGCTGCCAGTTCCCACGATTCCAGTCCGCTGGATTCGACTGCCGTCAGCTCGAGCGACTTCGGGACGGTGCAGACAAGGGTGTCGATCGTCCGGCCGTACACTTGCAGCGACGTGCGGGCGGTCCAGGTGATTTCGCCCGGCGCGACGTAGACGCCCAGTGCGGACTGTGCGAAGGAGAGCGCGTCGCCGGCGGCGGTCGCGGCACGATCGGTGATCCGCAGGCGGATGGCCTTGAGTCCGCCGACCGGAATGGCGTATGCCGCTTCGGCGTCGATCGGCGCAGGACGCTCCGGCTGCGCGCCGTTGACGGTCAGATGCTTGCCAGCCGGGAGTGTGATTGCGAGCACGCCGGTCGGCGCGCCGAGCAGTTCGAGCGCCGCAACGCGTTCGCCGCCGACGGCCGTCAGCGGGAGGGAAAGTTCGAGAGCCAGCTTGTGCTCGCCGGTCTCCGCGACGTACAGGACCAGCGACGTGGGATGATCAGGGTCACGGGCGAGCCGGGCGGGCTGGCCGTCGAGCGTCGCGCTTTCCACTCCTGCGCCGGCGGCTGGCAGAATGACTCGCGACCAGCCGGGACGGAAGTCGGTGACGGTTGCATTGACCGACACGAGCAATTGGTCGCCGGAGATGCGGGCCGTGTAGTCGGCCTGTGACAGTACGGCGCCGGCCGGCAGATGTTCGGGGCCGGACGCATCCGCGCGCGCGGCGCGCTCCAGTTCTGCATATTCCTGCTGAGTGAGCATCACGCCGCCGTGGTCACGATCGATGACGGCGTCGAGGTCCGAGAGCGGGACGTAGATGCGACGGGGAGGATCGGCGGCGAGTGTCGGCGCTGCACAGCAGAGGGCGAACATCGCGATCGCTGCGATTTTGGTTTTTCGATTTTCGATTTTCGATTGGTACATGGGCGGAGTCCTGCGGTGGTGCGAGCAGCCGCGGTCATTCGCTGGCTGGGCTGCGCCTCAGAATCCGGCTGGGGTGGCGGCTCCATGGGCGGAGGCGGCGTGGACTCGATCGGGCGCGGACGGAGCCGGCGTGGTCGGCGTCGCCGTTGCCATCACCGGCCAGCGCGCGGGCCGGCCCTTCCGCGTCGCGGCCACGAGGCTCGACACCACCCACCAGCCGACGAGGAACGCCGTGCCGAACCGCGGCCGAGACCGTGTGGGCGACGCGGTCGGTCCTCCGCCGCGACCAACGCCAATACGAGCGTCGTCGCCAGCACCCACCAAAGCTTGTTCTCCCAACTCGTGCGACCGAGGATCCAGGCGATCACTGCCACGGCGACACTGACCACGATCGTCATCCAGACACGGTTCCACCAGACCACCCGGATGCGGTGGCTGCCGCCGATCCGGTTGTAGACATAGCCGGCCAGCCCCTGCTTGGCGGTCGCCAGGCCCGAGTTCGATGCACCGATCCAACCGTCGAGTTCAGATTCGTTCACCGCCGAGGTGGTGTTCGTCAACGCCGAGAACAGCCGCGGCTGCCGTTCGGCCGTAAAGCCCTCCGGTTCGCCGATCAGCGCGTACTCGCGCGGCACCCATACGGCAACGCGCAGCTCCTGCACGGCGGCCTGCGTGTCGTAGCCGCCCAACACCGGCAACGGGAGCTCCATCGAGCCACGCAGGAAGTGACTCTCGCCGATGTTCGGCGTCACCTTCCAGCGGAAATCGAAGTTGAGCGGGAACTCCTCGTCGGCCGACGTGGTCCGTGCGACCGGCACATAGTGCGCCTGCAGATGGATTTTTTCATCAGGCTCGGCGGCGACTTCGAGTTTGACCTCCCGGCCATTCACCGAGACGCCGATCAACTCCAGTTGCGACGGCAGATCGACCAGCAAACGCTGGCGCTCGGTTGTCTTGACCCGCATCTGCACGCGGTAGATCGCCGTGCCGTCCTTGCCGTTGACGATCTCAACCAGCGCTCGACGCACCAGCGTCGCAATGACCTCATGGATTGCGTTGCGCGTGCGGGTCAGTGTCACGATCAGCGCGGCGTCGGCCGGTTGCTCGAAGTAGCGATAGGCGAGCGTGCCGCCGTTCGGCAGCATGTCCAGTTCACGGACGTCGACCGGTTCGATGTCGCCCCCCTCGGCCTTGCCGCTGACCGCCAGCGATGTTTCGTGACCGACCGCCACCTCACCGCGAATTCGTGACAGCGGCACGATGGCCCGGCCGTTCGCCGCCGGAGCAGGACGCGGACGGATCAGCCGGATGGCGATCTCGTCAGTCGGCGCCGTCGCAGGTGCGGCGTCGGCAGCCCCTCCACCGGCTGCGGGAGCCGCAGGATCTACGGCAGCCTGCAGGTCGTACGTCAGCGCCAGGCGCAGCAGCCCGACGACTTCCCGCTGCATGACGATGGTCCATGTGACCCACCCGTCCTGTGGCGCGCCGGGGGTCTTCTGCTTGATGGCGGGGGAGGCGGCGTCGGTCTGGACCGCCTCGATCTGCAGTGACGCAGAGATCGCCTCCGGAACCTGAAATTCAAATGTGTCGATACCGGCGAACTGGACCTGGTAGTCGAGCTGCGTGCGGACCTCGGTCGACTGCGGCAGGACGTTGATTGTTGTGGCGACGTCGGCGGACAGCCGCGGCGCCTTGCGTTTGATGGTGACCGGGATGGCGATCGGACGGCGCGTGAAGCTCCAGGCGGCGGTCAGCAGCGCATCCCCCATCTGCTCGCCCGGCGGCGCCGGCAACGGCTGCGCCGCCGTCACCTGCTGGTCGTTCGTGACGACTTCGATCGACTCGCGGGCATACAGCCGGATCTGTCCGTCCTCGCGCGTCACCTGTCGCGGCTCCAGCACCGGGAGCGACAACGCCGTCTGTCCCTCGCCGGCGGCAAACGGCAAATGACCGGAGACTGAGACATTGACTTGCCCCAATGTCCGCTCGTTGAGGTGGATGGCGAGCGTACGGGTCGCGGCGTCGACGCTGAACTCCTTCATCGCCCCGCATTGGACGTCGTCGATGACGAGACCTTCCGGCACGGTCAGCAGCAGTTGGAAGACGCCGGCTCGTTCCACGTTGTAGACCAGCGTCGCTTCGACGCGGACTTCGTCTTCCTTGAGGGTGATGTGGCTGGCGTGGTTGAGCAGAATCCGCGGTTCGACCGGCTTTGCCGACGCCGCCAGCGTAAATCGCGGTGCATAGAACTTGAACGCCAGTCCTCCCTCGGCGCGAATTCGCGGATCGACTTGCGCCGTTTCGATCCGCACGACCCCCTGCTGCTGCAGCAGCGCCAGGTCGAGGTCGGGTGCATTGCGGACGACGATCTGGCCGGCTTCGCGCGCGGCGTCGAGCGCATGGATGCCGTGCGGTTGGCCGTCTTCAGAGCGGCCCGCAAGCGAAAACTCTCCCTCGGGCAGCTTGCGCTCGGCGTGCACTTCGACAATAGCCTGCTTGTCGGCCGGGTTCAGCAGGTCGACCGTAATGATCTGCCGGCCGTTCTCCTCCGCCGTCCGCCAGGCCTTGAGTCGCGCCGGCGACGTGACGTCGAGAATCCGCAGGTCGGTCGGTGCTTCGAGCCGGACCTGCGACAACGAACCGCGCAGAACGTCGAACGTCAGCCAGGCGTCGGTGCGGACGAGTCCGTCTTCGATCGAGACCTGCGTGATGTTCGTCACGCTGGCCAGCAGTTCCATGTCGGGCGTACGGCTGACGCGCGGATGCCAGCGCGCCGCGATCCGCGCCGTCGCCCCCAGGCTGGCGCGCACGTGCGTGTGACCCTCGACCGGCTCGGCTGGCTCAATCGCGACCTTCGGCGTGACCTCGATCGCCTGATCCGCTTCCGGCACGTTGACATCGAACGACGTGATCCCGACCGGCGGCACATCGAGAGCGAACTCGCGCCCGTCCGGCGACGTCTGCACACGGGCCACCAGCTCCAGGGTGACTTCGTGTTCGCCTGTTTCGCCCAGGAGCAGCGCATAGGTTCCATCCCCCGTGCCGCGCAGCAGCACTTTGCCGGCCGGACCGGTCAGTTTGCCGACGGCCGCGTCGCCGAACTTCACCGGCACTTCGACCCACGGCTGGCCGAGGACGTTGACCTTCAGTTTCGCAGTGATCCGCACCAGGTCTTTCTCGACGGTCGCCACATAGGACGACTCGGTGATGACCGCCTTCACCGCCTGTCCGTCCGGCCCCCCCTGCTCCAGTTGGCGGCGCATCTTGAGCCACTCGGAGTAGGGCACAAACACCCCGGCCCCGAGCTGCTCGAAGACCCCTTTCAGATCACGATAGGGGACGTAAATTGTCCGCTCAGGGGGAGCCGCCGGTGCGGTTTCACCGCTCCCCTGAGAAAAGGCCGGCGCGGCCAGGACGACGAGCGCGACGAGGCACAGGGCCTCACGACGCACAAAGTGCAACGGACTGAGCATACAGGCTGTTCCGAGGAGGCCGAGAACCGGTCGGAATAGGAATTGCTAATCATTCCTACGAGTCGACGAACCGCGTCGACGGGAGAAGATAAGTAACTTTTCCGAGCCACGATACCGTACGATAGGACGTACCCCGACCCCTCGGCATTGCAGGTTTTTTCGCGTCACCGGCGGTTTTTCCGCCGTTGGTGTCCGTCTGCCCGCAGCGGCGGACGGGACTCGCACTATTCGACTTACGGCGACTGGCTTGCCCAAGACTCGCGGCCTATCATGCATCGAACCGCAGGATTCTCTCACATGCTGTCACGTCGTCGCTGTTTCGCCTCGTTGCTCGTCCTCGCCGCCGTGCTGTTGTCGCTGCGGAGTCTGTCGGCCGCTGCACCGGATCAAGTCCCGAACATGACCGGCCGCGCCATCGAGTTCCTGCGCACGACGCAGGCCGCCGACGGCAGTTGGACGTCGCCGGAGCAGCCCGGCATTTCGGCCCTCGTCGTCGCGTCACTGCTGAAGTCCGGCGTCGGCGTCGGCGATCCGACGGTCGCCAGGGGACTGAAACATCTGGAAACCTTTGTCCAGTCGGACGGCGGCATTTACTTTCCCAAGACCGCCCACAAGAACTACGAGACGTCGATTGCGCTGTTGGCATTCGACGCCGCAAACAAGGACGGCCGCTACGACGTTGTCATCCGCAAGGCAGCCGACTTCCTGAAGGGGATCCAGTGGGGGGGCGGCGGAAATCTGGACCGGGCCGACATCAAGTTCGGCGGCGCCGGATATGGACGCAGCGGCGACCGGCCGGACCTGTCGAACACGGCGTTTCTGGTCGATGCGCTGATCGCGGCGGGAGCATCGCGGGACGATCCGGCGATTCAGAACGCCCTGGTGTTCGTTTCGCGCTGCCAGAACCTGGAGAGCCAGCACAACACCACGGAGTTTGCCGCGAAGGTGAATGACGGCGGTTTCTACTACACGCCGGCGGCGGGGGGCACATCACAGGCCGGGCCGACCCCCAACGGCGGCCTGCGCTCGTATGCCAGCATGACGTACGCCGGCCTCAAGAGCATGATCCACGCCGGCCTCACGCCCGATGACCCGCGCGTCGCCGCCGCGACGAAATGGATCAAACAGTTCTACACGCTCGATGAGAATCCCGGCATGGGGCAGGTCGGCAAGTATTACTATTACCACACGTTCGCCAAGGCCCTCGACGTTGCCGGCGTCGATATCTTTGAAGACGCCGCGGGGGGCAAGCACGACTGGCGCCAAGAGCTGGCCGAACATCTCGCGGCCCAGCAACAGTCGAATGGAAGCTGGGTGAATAGCGCCGATCGCTGGTACGAAGGCAATCCGGATCTCGCCACGGCCTACTCGCTCCTCGCGCTGGAGCACTGCCGGAAGAATGCGAAGAACTGAGCGACCTGCGGACGGAGTCCCGAGCGCGTCGAGCGTTCGGGACGCTGAATTGCGCACTGCCCCGACCGTTACGGTGCTGACGCCGCGTGGCAGAGGTGCAATCGCCGTCGTTTCCGCCCGCATCGCTCCGTCCGTTTTCGACGTCGATCCGCCGCCGTTCCGCGCCGCCAATGGCCGTCCGCTGACGGCGCAGCCGATCAACCGCGTCTGTTTCGGTCGCTGGGGAGACCATCCGGGAGAGGATGTCGTCGTCTGCCGCGTCGCGGCGGACGTGACGGAAATCTCGTGTCACGGCGGCACTGCGGCCGTCGCGCGGATTGTCCGCGATCTGGAACGGCGCGGCTGCACATTGGCGAACTGGCAGGATCAGGCGGCGTCCGAACAATCTCCGCTGACCGCCGAATGCCAGTCAGTTCTCGTCCAGGCGCCGACGCTGCGCACCGCCGCCATCCTGCTCGAGCAGAGCCAGGGGCTTCTGGAGCACTCGCTGGCGGCCCTGTGGGAAGTCCCACTCGAAGAGCTCAGAAGACGCCTTGAGGAATTGCTGCGTTGGTCGGCTTTCGGCCGGCATCTGATGTGGCCTTGGCAAATTGTCCTCACCGGCATGCCGAACGTCGGCAAGTCGAGCCTGATCAACCGGCTGTTGGGTTACTCCCGCTCGATCGTGTATCACCAGCCGGGAACGACTCGCGATGTGGTATCGGCCACCACCGTGCTCGACGGCTGGCCGGTCGAACTGTCCGACACCGCCGGCCTGCGCGATGCCGCCGGCGAAGTGGAAGCAGCCGGTGTGGCCATCGCCCGGAATCAGGCCGTCGCCGCTGATCTGCCGATCGTCGTTCTCGACCAAAGTCGACCGTTGCAGGAGGACGAGCGGCGGCTGATCGACTCGCTTCACAATGCGCTTTGCGTCGCACACAAGTCCGACCTCCCGTGCGGTTGGAGCAACGACCGGCTGCCCGACGCGATCCGTGTGTCTTCGCTGACGGGCCAAGGTATTGACGATCTGATGGCGGCCATCGTTGCGCGATTAGTCCCGGAAGCACCGGGCGCCGGAGCCGCGATCCCGGTCACAGAACGCCAGATCGCATGCCTGACGGCGGCCAGCGCGGCAGCGACCGCCGGAGACATCGTCGTTGCGCGTGATTGCATCGCACGCTGCATCGCGGGTTAGGGCACGTTGAAGTTCGGCCTGAAGGCGGTACTCCGACGGTCTACTCGACGTATGATCCGACCTTCAGTGCGCGGCCGCGGTGCTGCCAGTTCAGGCGGTCGGTCGTGATGATCCCGCGGCGCAGCGCGCACATCAGGCAGACAACCTCCTCCCCGCGCTCCAGGTAGATTTCGCCTCCCATCAGCAGATGGAAGTAGTCCTGCCCCGGCTGCTTGTAGAAGCAGTACTGCTTGTCCCAGCTCCGCTTGACGCGCGCCGTCCACCCCTCCGGATCGGGCAGGTACAGCCGCGCATCGGCGGAATCGGTTGCGTGGTGGACTTCAGGTTCGTCGGTCATCTGCCATGACACTCGTGATGCGCGGCCGCACGATTATCGCGTCGATTGCCGGGGACCGCCATGCTTCGCTGCGGGTGCTGACGCTTCCGGCCCGGTGACTTGCGCCTGATGGCGTCAACCACTCACAGGTTCGGCGGGCGGCCGTTCGGTGAGCGCGACCTGATCCGTGCGATCTCCTGCTCCAGTTCGCGCTGCTTCTGCCGTAGCGATTGTAATTTGGACAGTGCATCGCGGGCGTGCACCCGAGTCGAGAGCAGATCGCGACAGCCGAGCCACATCACCCACAGCGCCAGGCCGAGGACCGTGATCCAGTAGGCGGCGAATGCTCCGGGGTACTGCTTCCACGGAATGAGGCTGTCCCCGACCGGCAGCAGGATGCCGATCACGACGATCAGCCCGCTCGCCTGGATCCGCCGGGTGAACTGCCTGCGGTAGTAATCGCGCTCGGGAGAGCCTCCGTCCCCCTCCTGCTGCTGCCGTCGCCAGCTGCGGACGTGCCAAACCAGCGCCAGCGAGCCGCCGATCACCAGGCACAGGCCGAAGATCAGGGCGGGGATGCGGTCATCCATGCGGTGTGTTGGTCAGGCGGCTCCGGCAACCGAGGGAGTCGTCACGCCGGCTGCAGAATCTGCAGGCGACTCCCGACGACCAGCCCCTTCACCCGTTCACGATACGCCAGCATGTGGGGCGCGACAAGATGCGCTTTGAGCGCCTCGAGGCTGGCCCACTTCTCGACGACAAGCACGGCGTTCTCCCCCAACCGCTGCTGCTGCGGCAAATCGGTCGCTGCGTCCGTCGCCGGACCGTACTCGATGCACCCAACCTCCGCCTTCACGGCCGGCATGACCTGGTGAAACTCCGCCAGAAACGCGTCGCGCTTTCCCGGCTGCAACTCAATTGTCGCCAAGACGTGAATCATGGAACAGCGGTCAGGTGTCAGGTGTCAGCAAAGAGGTCGAATGGCCAAAACAATGCGGCATAGTCTAATTCTCTGATAGCTGATGGCTGAAAGCTGACAGCTACCCCTTGAACGCTCCCTGCTCGCGGCAGAGGGCCAGAATCTGCGCGGTCGTCAGCGTGCCGGTCTCGGCTTTCTTCGTTGCGGCAGCCGGCGCGGGCGCTGCCGGTTTTGGCGCTGCCGCCGGTGCGGGTGCCGGCTTGGGCGCTGCAGCCGCGGGCTTCGGCGGTGCAGCCGCAGCAGCAGCCGCTGCGGTCGCACCCCCCGAATTGACCGCGCCTTGTTGCCGCGCCAGTTCCAGCGGAGAGAGCTTTTTCCCTCCGTCGCCGGCGGGCGCCGGTGCGGCCGGCTTCGCAGCAGCAGGCGCCGCGGCGGGTGCGCCGCCGGCCTTCATGGCTCCCTGCTGTCGCGCCAGTTCCAGCGGAGACAGTTTCTTTTCGCCTCCGGCAGCGGGCGCCGGCGCGGCGGCGGGCTTTGTTGCCGCCGGCGCGGTTCCCTCCGCCTTTGCTGCCCCCTGGGAGCGTGCCATCTCCAGCGGGCTTTTTCCCGCGGGTTTGGCGGCGGGCTTGGCTTCTGCTGCGGGCTTCGCCGCTGGCGCTGCGTGTCCCGCGGCCGCCGCCGGCTTCGCCGGGGCGTTGACCAGCTTCAGATATGTCGGATCGATGTCGTACCAGCCAATGTCGGCCGGGCCGTTGAATTGCACCAGCGCCCGGCCACTCATGTTGACCGTCTTCACGACGCCGGTCAGCCCGCTGAACCGTCGCAGTTCGGGAATTCCGTCGGCGACAACGACGAACTTATCCGTCAGCTCCCGCTTGAGTTGCTCCGCGCGTTGAATCGACATAAACACCGTGTGCCCAGCCGTTTATTTCCCATCTGTCCCGCAGTCAGCGGGTCAGTCCGGCTGTCATGCCGGACGCAGCGGCGGCGATTCTCGGACATCGCGCCGGTGAAATCAAGCGCGGGGAAATGGTTGTCACAGGGGAGAAAGGGTTCACCGTTTATGGTTGATCGACGGGTAAGGAAATCCGCAGTGCTGCCCACGCTCAGGTAGTGCTGCTGCCCAGAGCGGGACCGTTCGGATTTCGCGCTTCGACATTTGGATTTCCCGGTTTAGCCGGGGGGCATCCAGTTCGGCAGTTCCTCGCGCAGCCGCGCAACCAGCCGCGTGTGCTGCTCATCCGGCGTACCCTCATAGGGCGGCAACAGCCGCAGTGGGAACTCCGGCACGTGCACCTTGTCGAACAGTTTGTCGAACGCGCCGTCCATGTGGATTTCGGCACTGACGCACTCTTTGAGCAGCTTCATGTACAGCGACAGCTCGCGCATCAGCTCGGGATATTGAGAGACATCGCGCCGCTTGCCGATGTCAAACAATTCGTGCAGACGCTGCCAGCCGGTCACGAAGGACGCCAGGACGCTGCATTCGCCGACCAGGCTGCCGTACAGGTAGCCGACTTCGGAGAAGAAGTGCTGCAGTTGCGGCGACTCTTGCAGCAGGTCGTAGACGAACGACATCGAATCGGTGCAGTTCTTGGTGCCGACCAGATTCGGATGCCGCGACGCCAGTTCGCCGTATTCGCGGGCGGTCACCATCCGCTTCGTGCGCGGCAGGTTGTAGTGCACGAACCGGCACTCGGGGAATCCATCGCACACATCGCGGAAGAACGTCGCCAGCTCGCGGTCGCTCACGGCGCCCCAACTGGGCAGCGAGATCTGAAACGTAAGGATGCCCCGATCCGCGCAGCGCCGGATCCGCTCGAGAATCGTTGATTGCGACAGGCTGATGACGCCGACCATCGGTTCGGCGCCGCCAGCGCGCATCTCCTCATCAAAGGCGCGCGTGACGGCGTCGAACTGCTGTTCGGTCACGGCATACCCTTCTCCGGCCGTGCCGAAGACGTACAGGTGCTTAGTCCCCGTCAGAGCTTTCCGCACGACCTGGCGGAATATTCGCTCGTCGAACCGGCCGCGGTCGTCCCACGGCGTACAGCAGGTGGCCAGGATGCAGGAGGGGTAGCGTTTCATCGCGGTGGAGAGGGTGTCTGGTGAGCGGTGGCCTGGTGCCTGGTCGTTTAGTGCTCGGTCGTTTGGTGTCTGGTGGGCCGGTGCAGTACTTCCAAGTTGCCCCACAGAACAGTTCGCGCGGCGAGCTTGAGCCCTCGGATGACCGCAAAGACAACCGATCTCGCAGAGACCTACCTGTCAGCAGTTTTCTGATCGCGAACCGCTGATGGCTGACCACTGAATCCTCTGGAGTTCCGCGAGTGTATCGGTTCTAATGTCGGCAGGCGACGACCCGTGACTGATCATCGCCCGGAGGGCAGGATGTCGAACCAACGACCGGCCACGCGACGCGACGTCATCCAGCTCGGCAGCCTGTCGCTGTTCGCCGGCGTGACGCTCCCCGGCCTGCTCCGCTCCCGCGCCACCGCAGCCTCCGCTCCCGCCGGCCGCGCCCGCTCCGTCGTCCTGTTCAACATGCTCGGCGGTCCATCCCACATGGACATGTTCGACATGAAGCCGGAGGCGCCGGTCGAAGTCCGTGGCGAGTTCCGGCCCGTCTCGACGTCACTCAACGGTCTGCACATCTGCGAGCACATGCCCCGCGTCGCACGGTGGATGCACCGCACCTCGCTGATCCGGAGTGTCTCGCACGGGTACAACGCCCACAATCCCCTCAACATCATGACCGGTGATTCGACCGGCAGCCTTCAGCAACTCCGCCCCGACCCGACCGACCCGCCCGACATCGGCGCCATCTGTCAGTTCCTCAACATGGGACCGGCCGACATGCCGGGCGCCGTCTGCCTGCCGTGCTATCCGGGGTTTGGCGAGCGTTCGAAGTATCCCGGCATCCAGCGGCCCGGACCGTACGGCGGATTTCTTGGCGGCCGGTACGATCCGCTGTTCGCCGAATGCGACCCCACTTTCGACCGCGAACCGAAGGACCCGTATTACGATCCGGTCTGGCCGATGGGCGCGCCCACGCTTCCCGCCCGAAACGTCCTGCCCGACATGTCGTCCGCGCGAATGGACCGCCGCCGCGACCTCTACACGCGGCTCGACGAACCGTTCGACCGCGATAATCCCTCCGCGCAATTCGATCAGCTCGACTTCTTCCAGCAGCAGGCGTTCTCCATGCTGGGGGAAAGCCGCGTGCGCGCGGCGTTCGATCTGTCACGGGAATCGGATGCAACCCGAGACCGCTACGGCCGCAATCTGTTCGGCTCCAGCATGCTCATTACGCGGCGGCTGGTCGAAGAGGGCGTGCCATTCATCAGCGTGCATGCGGAGAACTTCATTCCGCACGGCTTCACGTACGACATGCACGAGAACAACTTCAGCATGTTGAAGGACTACAACCTGCCGGTCTTCGACCAGCTGTACGACGCGTTTCTGCAGGACCTCGTCGATCGCGGGCTGTTCGATTCGACACTCGTGATCGCCATGGGCGAAATGGGCCGCAGTCCGCGCGTCAACAGCAAGGCCGGACGCGATCACTGGCCGCAGTGCGGATTCTCACTGCTGGCCGGCGGCGGCATCCGCGAGGGAGTCGTGTTCGGAGAGACCGATGCCCAGGCCGCCTACCCGATCAGTCACCCGGTCACCCCCGCCGACATCGTCTGCACCGTCTATCACCTGCTCGGGATCGATCATCAGTTGACGGTCCTCGACCGCTCCAACCGCCCGCACTCGATCTCCCACGGCGGCGAACCGATCTGGGATGTGATTGCGTAACGTAGCAGCCGGGCTGCTGATGAGTGCGAAACCGCCAGCGCGAATCGTGTGCAGTTAGGCGAGTTCGGACGCGACTGCTGAGAGCATCTCGTGATCCAGCGGCTTCCCTTCGGCCAATGCCGCCAGTTGTGACAGCCGGCTCAGCCGTTCGGCGCGGCGCAGGTCGTTCCGGCTCAGGGCGGCGAGTTGGTCGGCCAGTTCGTCGGACAGCGCCCCGGTTGTGACATCCGCTGTCTGGCGCCAGGTCTCCTGGACGAATTCGGCGGTCTCATCCGGCGTGGGAGATGGCGAATCGATCCGCAGCTCCGTTGACGGCAACAGCAGGTCGACGACTTCGCCCCGCAGCGGCGACTCCGCCGTCCAGATCAGAGTCAGTCCCCGACGTGGCTCGAACTCCGACAAGAGCCGTGCCACTGCCAACATCCCGCTGTGCTCGAGTCGGTCCGCATGGTCGATCAGCGTCGCCAGCCGGTCACCGGCCGCTGCCGCCCCGTGCATGAAGTCCCGCACGAGATGGGCCAGCCGGCGTCCGTGGCCATCCGTGGCAGGCGCGATCCGCCACTGCGCCGCCAGTTCCCAGTGCAATCCGCGTCCGTCGAGACCCTGCCCATCCACGAGGGCAACGTGTGCACCGCTGCGGAAGCTCGACTCCGCAAATTGCCTGAGCAGTGCCGATTTTCCGCTGCGGGCCGGTCCCAGGAGTACCCCGCAGCCCAGCGGGCGTCGCAGCAGATAGTCCAGGCGTGCGAGGGCTTCGCCCGAAATCGGGCCGACGGGGTGGGGCCGGTCATGGAATGAACGGGACATCTGCATCTCCAGTAGGACGGCCACCGTCTCACCGTCAGTCCGTGACGGCGCAGTCGGCTCCTACTAAGATCGGAATCACGGCGCCCGCTGCATCACTCGCCGACCGGCAGATTCTGCCGGAAGACCGCGTTCCAGCGCGCTCGCCGCGGGGTCGCGGCGGAACGAGATTGACTCCTCATCCCGATTGCGTCTGCTGTGCCCGATCGCTTCTATGCCCCTGTCCCCTTCGACTCGTCGCTGATCGAATTGTCGCACGACGAATCGCAGCACCTGGCGAGCGTATTGCGCAAGGCGCCGGGCGACGTCGTCGAGATCTTTGATGGCCGCGGCCATGCCGTTGAGGCGGTGGTGGAAAACGCCGCCAAACGCGCGGCCACGGTCCGCATCCTCCGCAGCATTCCGGCCACGCACGCGGTTTCGCCCAGCATCGAACTCGCGACCGCCGTCCCCAAGGGAGACCGCGCCCGTTGGCTGATCGAAAAGGCGACCGAACTCCGCGCCGACGTCTGGACCCCCCTGGCCCTCACCCGTTCCGTCGTCGACCCCGGCGACGGCAAACTCGACAAGCTGCGGCAGACAGTGATCACCGCCTGCAAGCAGTGCGGCCGCAACGACCTGCTCGAAATCGGCGCAACGCGTGCATGGACGGAGTGGCTTGCCGAGGCCTCGCGGCGCGGGCCGGTGCTGGTCGCGCATCCGGGCGGCGCACCCGCGTCGCAGATCGGAACCTTTCTTCGGGAGGGCGACGCGCCACGGGAGGGCGAGGCTCCCGCCGAGCCGCGCGGCAATCCGACCAAACTTCATCAGGCGGCGCAGCCCCAGGATCGACAGCCGGTCCGTCCGCCCGGATTCTCCTCCGCCAGCATTGGACACATCGCGATCGCGATTGGCCCCGAAGGGGGCTTTACCGATGAAGAAATCGCCGCGGCCACCAGCGCCGGCGCACGACTCTTGAGCCTCGGCCCGCACATCCTGCGAATTGAGACCGCCGCCATCGCCGCGCTGGCATCGCTGAGACTCGGAACTTCTGTCTGACGAAAAAAGGTGCGAACCACAACGGTACAAAGAGCACAACGAATGCAAACGACGTGACTTCGCCGTGTCCGTCGTGCCGTTGTGATTTGCAATCCCGCTGCGCAAATCCCTGAAAACTGCGCGATCTGCGTCCCTGCCCTTCGCAAAGCCGTCTCACACCCGCCGCAGCAGTTCCGGGATCGGCCGGTCCGCGTCCAGAATCGGCACCGGTCGCCCGCTGAAATTCAGTAGCTGCACCCGCATCGCGTCGATCCCCAGGTGCCGGTAGAGCGTGGAGAGGAATTCCTGCACGCCCACGCGCCGGTCGATCGTCTGCTCGCCGCGCACGTCCGTCGCGCCGATCACCTGCCCCGGCTTGATCCCGCCCCCGCTGAACAGGAACGACATCGCATGTGGCCAGTGATCGCGACCCGGCTGCATCGTCCCCGTTGGTCCGCTGGCCACTCCTTCACCCGTGCTCGCTGCGTAAGAAATCTTCGGCGTCCGGCCGAAGTCTCCGGCGACGACGATCAGCGTATCGTCCGCCATCCCGCGGTCGTGGACATCTTCGATCAGCGCGGCTACTCCCTGGTCAAAGAACGGCGTGCGATATTTCAGTCCGTCGAACACATGATGATTGACCGCGTGGTCGTCCCAGTTGCCGACGCGCCCGCACAGGTTGCCGTTCAGCGTGACCGTCACCACTTCCACGCCCGCTTCGACGAGCCGCCGCGCGAGCAGGCATTGCTGACCCCAGCGATTCCGACCGTACGCGTCGCGGGTGCGGTCGTCCTCCTGTGACAGATCGAAAGCACGGCCGGCCGCTTCGCCCGAGAGCATGTTCCACGCCTGCTGCTCGAAGCGGTCCATCGCCTCCATATCGCCGGCCTGGTCAACCTCGGTCTTCAATTGTTCGAGCTGCTTGCGGAGCGTGATCCGCCGTTCGATCTGCGGCGCTCCGGCGGCCGTCTTGCGGCCGATGTTCGGAACCTCGAAGTTCGGATCGTTCGGATCGCCGTTCACACTGAACGCGCCGAACGCCGGCCCGAGGTACGCAGAGCCCAGGTACGGGATCGGGCTGGCGCCGACATACAGCGGCAGTTTCCGGTCCGGCGTCGAGCGCAGGTAATTGACGATCGACATCATGTCGGGGTCGACCGGTTCCAGCCTTCGCCCCTGGACCGGGTGTCCAGTGAAGAGTTGCTGCGGACCGTCATCGTGGCAGAAGCCGGTATGTGACAGAGACCGCAACAGAGTGAACTTGTCGGCGAGCCGCGCCTGTCGCGGCAACAGCTCGCACAACTGGAGACCGGGGACCGGCGTGCTGATCGGCTGGTACGGGCCGCGATACTCGCTGCCGGCATCGGGCTTGGGATCGTAGGTTTCCAGATGGCTCGCCCCGCCATGCAGCCACACAATAATCAGCGACGATCGCCGACGTCCGACAGGCGCAGCGGACACCGATCGCAGCCGCAGGACGTGCGGCAGGCTGACTCCCAGCGCACTGAGTCCGCCCCAGCGCAGGACGTCGCGGCGCGCGACGGCCGGGGCGGTTGGCGCTGATCGGGTCGGCAACAGGCTCATGGAGAATGGATACTGAAAAAGGACGATCCATCAATGCATGCAGATGGGTTTCATTGTAGGGCGGTCGCGAACCGTGTCGAGATCGCCGGCGGCTCATCGAGTGTCCCGGACCGTTGGCAGGTTCATTTGCAGGGGACATTGCTGGCTGACGATGGCTCGTGTGCCGCAAATGAAAGGGATTTAATTTCCCGGTCTCGCGAGGGGGGTGGTGCACTGCCTACACTCAATTGTTCGTGTAAGATGGCAAGACATCTCCGGGACTCGGTCACTCCCCTTCGTTCGGCCTTTCGCCGTGTGATCCCCCGCGCGGCGGGTGCAGCCGTCGGATCGACACGGTCGGCGCAGAGCGGACCGCGATCAGCACTCGTTCTGAAAACACGCACGGCCAAAGAGGGATTTGATTGGAGCCGCCATGCCGAGCCTGACCGTTGAAAACTACTGCAAGACGATCTTTCAGCTCACCACGCGGAGCGACAGCCAATGGGTGACGACCGGCCGCCTGGCCGAGGCGATGAGTCTGACGCCTGGCACGGTGACGAGTATGCTCAAAACGCTGTCGGAGTCGGACCTGGCCGAATATCGTCCCTATGAAGGGGTGCGGCTCAATCGCTCCGGTCGCACGCTCGCGCTGCGCATGCTGCGCCGCCACCGGTTGATCGAGTTGTTCCTGGTCCGCACGCTGGGACTCACGTGGGACGAGGTCCATGACGAGGCCGAAAACATGGAGCACGCCGTCAGCGACTCGCTTGTCGACCGGATCGACGAATACCTGGGGCGCCCGGAATCCGACCCGCACGGCGATCCGATCCCGCGCGCCGACGGCACGATGCGCGGCAGCGACCGCACGCGGATTCCGCTCACCGAATGTCACCGGGGCCAATCCGTGCGGCTCGTACAGGTCCTGCAGCAGGGGCCGGAGTTCCTGCGGTATCTCAGCGATGCCGGGCTGGAGATCGGCGGCATCGGACGGGTCGAATCCAATGATCCGCACGCCGGCGTCGTGCAGCTGGACCTGGGGGGCCGCTACATTCCCATCGGCCGACCGGCGGCCGAGCAACTGCTCGTCGAACTCTGTGCGTCCGAAGCAGCCAACTCAACGTAGCGCGCCGCCTCTGCGCGTCAGTCGTTCCGCAGCTTGAGGCCCAGCTCGCCCAGCTTGGCGCGGATTTCGTTCAGCGATGTGACGCCGAAGTTCTTCGCCGACAGCAGTTCGTCCGGGGTCCGCTGGACCAGTTCGGCCACGGCAACGATGCCCAGCCGCGCCATGCACTTGCGGCTGCGGACCGACAGGTTGAGTTCGGCCACCGGCGTGCCGAGCAACTGCTGCTCCTGCGGCGACATGTCGCGGAACGTCACCGCCGGCTCGCGTCCCTTTTCGTGCAGGTTCTGACCGATCGTCAGGCCATGCGTCCGCATCAGTTCGCGGACCTCGTTGAGCGACGTTTCGCCGAAGTTCTTCCCCGACAGCAATTCCTGCTCGCTGATCCGGGTCAAATCGCCGAGCGACCGGATATTCATCCCGGACAGGCAGTTCCGGCTCCGCACCGACAATTCGAAGTCCGTCACGGGACGGTTCAGCAGGTGTTCGAGCCGCTGCTGCTGCTTGAGCGACTCCTCGTCGTAGTACATGTCGCTCGTGGCTTCGATGTCCTTCATGTACAGCCGGGCCCGCTCGTTGGTCGGGTCCTGCTGCAGCACGCGCTCGAAGCAGTATTGCGCGGCCGGGTAGTTCTCGCGGTCCTCGTACAGCAGTCCCAGGTTCAGCAGCGCTCCGAGATAGAACGGCGGCTTCGCCAGGCACCGCTCATAGAGCTGGATGGCGTCGTCGTCATTGCCGTGCAGGGCATTCTGGAACGCCAGCGAGAACAGCGCCCGGGAATGATGCGGGTCCATGTCGACGGCGCGCTCGAAGTATTCGATCGCGCCGAACGTGTCGGCGCGGTCAAACATCACGCAGCCCATCTGGAAGCAGTACTCGGCCATGCGCGCCCCTTCGCCGCCCGTGCTGCGAATCAATTTCTCGGCCTCGTCGAGCTTGCCGAGTTGTCGCAACTCTCCCGCGCGGCGCAGCGTGCACTCGATCGGACTGAATCCGAGTTTTCCCCCTTCCTCGAACTCCTTGGCGGATTTCTCGTGCTCGCCGAGGGTCGACAGCGCCTGCGCCAGGTAGTAGCGCCCGATCCCTTCCTTGGCGCCACTGAGCATGTCGACGGCCCGGTGATGCTGCCCCAGCAGGAACAGGCCAATTCCCGCCCGCGACCTGAGCGACGGATTCGCGCCCGATTCGGCGATGACCTGCTCGACGGCGCGACGGAATTCGGCCGCGCCTGGCCCGGAGGCCGACGCCATCATCCGCTTGATGTCTTCGGCGCTGAGCGCGGAGGGGCTCTTGAGCGTCTCGAGAAAATTGACGTTCTTCATCGGAGCAGGAGTTTGTCCAGTCACCAACGCAGGACCCTTCACTTCGTAAACTTCGGGGGGCGCACGACGAGCCAGTTCAGGTACGCGAATGTCAGCCGACGTCCAGCGGCGTGCTGCATCTGCCTCTATCCCGCGGAACCCAGCCGGGGTTCCGTCGCTCGTCAGAGGAGCAATGAGTATACTCATCGCGCCGTCGCATGCAACCGGCAACCCCCCTTGTCTGCAGGTGCGTCCTGGTACGCAAGTCCCTGCGCCACACCGATCACCGACGGACGGACCCGCCCGCCATGCCCCAGCTTCCGCGCATTTTCGCCGCCCTGCTCCTGCTCGCGACGACCGGCCGCGCACTCCACGCCGGCGATTGGCCGCAAATCCTCGGCCCCCACCGCAACGGCATCGCCGGCGATGACGAAAAGCTGGCAGACCGTTGGCCCGCAGGCGGTCCCCCCGTCGTCTGGAGCCTCCCCGTCGGGCAGGGTTTTGCCGGCCCGGCCGTCGTCGGCGACCGCGTGCTCGTCTTTGACCGGCGCGACAGCGAGGAGCGGCTCTTCTCTGTCCAGACGTCCGACGGCGGGGAGCAATGGATGCAGGCCTGGCCCACCAGCTTTGTCCCCCTCTACGGCCGTGATGACGGTCCCATGTGCGTCCCCGCGGTCGCTGACGGAGCCGTCGTCGCACTCGGCGCTGAGGGACAACTGTCCTGCTTTGACCTGGCCACAGGCAAAGTCCGCTGGCGGCATGACACCAAAACCGAGTTCGATCCGCTGGAAGGATACTTCGGGGCAGGGAGCAGTCCGCTGATCGATGGGGGAACGGTGTACGTCATCGTCGGCGGCCGTTCACAAAAGGCCGGCATCGTGGCGTTCGACCTGGTCACGGGTGACGTCCGGTGGAAGGCGGTCGAGGACGGCGCCAGCTATTCGTCCCCTGTAATCGCCGCGGTCGGCGGAAAACCGCGCCTGGTCGCACTCACCCGCTTCAAGTGCTCGGTGCTCGATCCCGCCAGTGGAACAGTCGACTTCGAGTTTCCCTACGGCGTCCGGTCGCCGTCTGTCACAGCGGCGAATCCGCTGATGATCGGGGATGCGTTCTTCCTGTCGGCCAGTTATGGCATCGGCGCGCGGCTCGTCGGTTTCGACGGCGTGCAACGCTGGGAATCCAACGATCTGATGTCGAGCCAGTACACGACGTGCGTTGCGCATGACGGCCTGCTGTACGGCATCGACGGCCGGCAGGACATCCCCCCCGCGACCCTCAGATGCTTCGACCCAATCACGCAGAATGTCGTCTGGTCGAAAGAGAACTTCGGCTATGCGACGCTCATCAAGGCGGATGGCAAGCTGCTCATCATGAAGACCAACGGCGAATTCGTCCTCGCCCAGGTGGGCGGTGACGCGTACCGGGAACTGGCGCGGACCCGACTGTTCGCAGACGCCAATGAGCGGAACAATCCCGTCCGCGCCCTGCCGGCCCTGTCGAACGGCCGCTTCTACGCCCGCGACAGTCGGACTCTCAAGTGCGTCGACCTGCGGGCGGCGAATTGATTTTCGATTTGCGACTTCCGATTTTTCGGGTAGCGCTGACCCCAATTGCTGACACCTGATCACTGACTGCTGACTGCTGACATGAAGTGCCCGTTCTGCCGCCAAGGTGAGACCAAAGTCATTGACTCCCGCGGCAGCGAGGAGTTCGAGATCCGCCGTCGCCGGCAGTGTCTGCATTGCGACCGGCGGTTTACGACGCGGGAGAAAATCGAAGAGACGCCGCTCAAGGTTATCAAGAAAGACGGCACCCGGATCCCGTTCGATCGTGAAAAGATCCGCTCTGGACTGGAAAAAGCCTGCTACAAACGTCCTATCAGTCCAGATCAGGTCGAGCGGCTGATCACCGATATCGAGATCGACATCCAGGCCAACTTCGACCGCGAGGTGCCGTCGCGCTATATCGGCGAGAAAGTCATCTCGGCGCTGCGGCAGCTCGACCAGGTCGCCTACGTCCGCTTCGCCTCCGTCTACCGCGATTTCAAAGACGTGAATGACTTCGTCGAAGAGCTGCAGCCGATGCTCGGGCGTCCGCGGCCCAAGCGCCCGCGGCGGCCGGCGGAGTGATGTTCGATGCGATAGGAAAACAGGAAGAACGGAGGGCGCGGAGCCAATCGGTAGTGTCCTCATTAATCGCCGCCCCGGAATTCGGACACGCGGGTTGCCATCGCAGTGGCAACTCTTCCACTTCGTCACCGTGCTCAATACGGCTAACGCGCCGATTCTTGCCAAAACGCATCGCACGTGGATAGGCGGTTGGTTGCATCTGTGGCAGCTTGATACCCGTACTCATTGAGTGCGTTCTGAATCATCCATCGACGTTAGGCGGTCGCGCCGAATGACCACCATTCTCGGCTATCCGACCGCCGAATGCCGGCCGCACGGCCACCATCACGGCATCCACGGCTGAAGGCGTCATGCCGAGCGTAATCCACGGCCGAGTAATCTCAGGCGGTCACGACATCAGCGCCGTGCGGCACCACGACCGTAAGCACCATCACAGCGTGTCTGACCATCCGGCGGGTGCGGTGCGGCATCCCAGTAGTGTAGCCACGTCGCTTGGACGTTCGATGACCTGTACGACCACGTCAGGGCCTGAGATCAGCCGGACCCCGCCGAATTGGCGGGGTTTTTCATGCGCTGTGGTAGACTGCGGGAGGGACCCAGCGTATCGCTAATCGCTTCCTCAATCCCGCCGCATGGCTCGCGATGGCAGCGGTCACGTTCGTACCGGTGGACGATGGATCGGCCAAAAGCACGGCGGTCGTGGGAGTCGCCTTGGCAGCGATCTTGGCTTACGAAGTCGTTCGCAAAAAATTCAAATTAGGATAATATACTACACATCACCGTGATCTAAAGACCGGCGATTCGCCTGGCGACGGAGACAACGTGACGGTTCTAGTGAACTGCCGCGCTCGTCCTGCGCTACTTCCGGCCATTCCGCATGTCCCTACTTCCTCCCACGAAGCAGGTGTCCAAAGCCGTTGAACCATACCCAAGCGTGGGCGGTTTCAAAAGTTTTGGCACATGGTAGATCGGACCTCATGTACCGAAATAGCGGCTGGAAGACGTAATTCCTGACTTCGATTAACGTCGCCAACTGTTGTGACGATCTGTCTGACGCGCTCGACCGTTCATCCACTCTAATGCGAAGTAGCATCCGACACCAGACCGGTGGTAGCACCACGACCGCCACGCCATCACGCGCTGACGATCCTGCGGCGGCGGGCAGCGGCATGGCCGGATTGTACCACGCCGCTGAACACCGCCGCCGCTACAGGCTCACTCCGGCAATGCATGGGCATCACGAGCGAACTGCACGATTGCGCGGCTGTACGACGGAGTGATGGCGTAGGGTAGAATGACCTCCGGTGCTGAACCGGGGTTTTCACGCAAGCGGGTCGGAAGAAGTGATCGCCGAAGCCAATTTTGAGCTACAGCTTCACCGTCGAATTGCTGGCGGTAGGGTGGTCATCTCAAGTCGGCCTGTGGTATTAATGTTGGGCCGAGCGTGACGCAGGCGACTATGCTAACTGCGAAACGTTTTTTCAATGACCCACTACCCGCCGCCGGGTAGTCCTGATTTGAAAATCGCGGCAGGAACACGCGGGTTAGTATTGCTTTGGCATGCTTCGATCGTCGCCGCGCTCAATTCGATCGACGGCAGATTCTTGTCGAGACGCACTCGCACGGGATAATCGCGAAGACCAGGATACCTTGTGAATCTGCGAAGATTCCAAGCGGTCGAATTCTCGCTTGCATGAGTTGCTTCGCCAAAGACCAGCCAGTTTCTGGAGGCGTCGACGTGCTCCAGCCCCACAACTGCAATCCCATGACCACTGTCTCCTTATCGGTCATGCCGACCTTGATAGCCGCGACCGCTGAATCTCAGGCGTCTCGCGCGTCGCCATCCATTTGTGTTGAGTCCCAGCAGCATCACGACCGCCAGGTGCCATCACGTGCGTCGACGATCCGGCGGGGCGGTGGCGGGCAGGATTTCCACGCCGGGCGAACGCCGGAGGCCGTTACAGGCTCACCCCGGCGATGCAGGGGGATTACGCACGAATTGGTGGACGATGGAACGGCTGTATGATGAGGTGCTGGCGTAGGCCAGAATGGACCTGCGTAATAAGCCGGGGGTTTTTCATGCGCGGAGGGTGAAATGAAGCGGATTCTGGCAGCGCTTGTGTGCTTCCTTGCTGCGGGGCTCGCGTTCGACTCCGGCATGCGGAGCATGTCCGCAGCAGACACAGTCTGGCAAGCTCTCGAAGCCGTTTATTATCACCGTGATCAATGTGCCGATGGGGGTCTACTGGTTGCTGCGGAAGCCGAACCAGAATCCAGGCAAATAATTTTCAAATGACCCCACTACCCGCCGCCGGGTGACGCCCGCTGTCACTTGACTCCGCGCCCTCCTCCGTTTCCTCTGTTCCCTCCTGCTGGTTCCTTTAGGCCGCGGAGTTTCACGTGTATCGAATTGTGCTCCTTGTCGTCACTGCGGTGCTGACAGCAACTTCGCTGTCGGCCGCGGAGCCCCTCCGTGTCGGATTCGCCCAGACCGACATCACACCGCCGAACGGGTTTCCGATGGCGGGCTACTATCACGAGCGGCTGGCGGAAGGCGCCATTGATCCGCTGCTCGCCAAAGCGATCGTGTTCAGCGGTGAGCACGAACAGGCGGCGCTGGTCGTCTGCGACCTGATCGGCATTTCGATCGATTTGTCGACCCACATCCGCCGGGAAGCCTCCGACCGGACCGGCATCCCGGTCGCCAACATCGTGGTCGCCGGGACGCACTCGCACACCGCGCCGGATTATGGCCGGGAGCTGTACCTGGTCCTCGCTGGCACGCCGGGCGAACCGGCACGCCGCGTACATCGATCAGCTCATTCACCGCACGGCCGACGCAGTCGCCGCCGCCCAGGAGAACGCCGCTCCAGCCCGGCTCTTTGCCGGCTCGGCGCAACAGGAAACCCCGGTCTCCTTCAACCGCCGGTTCGTGATGCGCGACGGCAGCGCCCGCACCTGGATGAGCTACACGAGCCCCGACGTCGTCCGCGCGGCCGGGCCGATCGATCCTGAAATCCCGCTGCTGCTCGTGAAGAGCGCGGACGGGCAGCCGCGAGGACTGCTCAGCAGCTTCGCGCTGCACCTGGACACCGTCGGCGGGATGAAGTGGAGCGCCGACTATCCGTTCTTCATTGCCGAGTCGGTCCGCGCTGCGCTCGGTCCCGACGTCGTGTCGATCTTCGGTTTGGGGACGTGCGGTGACATCAACCACGTGAATCCGAATTCCAGCGACCGCAACAAGACCGACGTTATCGGCCGCGCGCTGGGAGCGACAATCGCCGCTCGCGTCGGCGATCTCCCCGAATTGAAGACGAGCGACATCCGCGTACGGTCCAAGGTGGTGCACATGCCGCTGCAAGTCCCCACGAACGACGACCTGGCTGCTGCCGAGAAAGCCATCACCGCCGTCCAGCAGGGGCAGACGCTCGACTTCTACGAGCACGTCACAGCGTACAAGCGGCTGATTATCGACCGGATGGAACACAAGCCGCCGGTGATCGATTCCACGAAGCTGCTGACGTGGGGCCTGAACCACACGTGGGCCGGTGTCGGGGATTCGCTGCCGGTGGAAGTCCACGCGATCTGCATCGGCGACGAAGTGGCCATCGTCTGCCTGCCCGGCGAGGTCTTCGTCGACCTGGGCCTGGAGATCAAGCGCGCTTCGCCGTTCCGCACCACGATGGTCCTGGAACTCGCCAACGCCTTCGAGACGCTCTACGTCCCGACCCGCGCGGCGTGTCCCCAGGGAAGCTACGAAGTCACCAACTCCGCGACGCAACCGGGCAGCGGGGAGATGCTCGTGGAGGCAGCGATTGGGCTATTGCGGGAAGCGGCCACCCGGTAAAAATCCGCGAAATCCGAAATCCGAAAGTTCGAATTTCGGATTTTGATTTCGTCATTTGAACGCCTTGTCCGGATCGAACCGCTCAACGATCGGCATGGTTTGCGTCTCGCCTTCGGAGTCTTCGTAGCTGTATTCGCCGGTGACGACGACATCGAACGCATCCAGCAGCGGCTGGTTGAGCTGCAGCCGTGAGGCTTCGACACCCTTCAGCACGAACATCTGCGACCGAGACGTGGATGACCCGCGCTGCTTGTAGGGATGTTCCTTGCGGAGGTCGACCGGCTCGATGACGACGAGCATGGAATCGCGGTCGAGCACCTTTTCGCAGTACACGGCCTGCTGATCGTCCGCATCATTGATCCGGCCGACGGTGCCGAGGGCGAACTGCGAGCCGTCGAATGCTTCGAGTCGTATGACCGACTTCGGAACGTAGCTCTGCTTCACCTTCTTCAGCTCGATGTGCAGCGCTTTCACCTTGTCCATTGTTTTCTGGACGGCCAATTGCGCCTGAGGGCCGTTGAGCCAACGGATCCGCGACTCGGCGTCGTGAATCTCGCGCTCGAGTGCCTCGATCTTCTGTTGCCGGTTCAGCGCAGGATGCGCGGCTCCGTACTTCTCGCGGGATGCCTTGACGGCCTCGGCGACCATTTCAGGCGTCGGCCGATCCGCAGCGGAGGCACAGGTGACGGAGAGACCAGCGACGACGACCGCGAGGAACAGGCGACGAATCATGGCGACGATGACTGGGCCGAGCGGACAGACCCGCAGGACGGCCGGGAGCTTACTTGGGAACGTCCCGATCGCGTAGATCAATTCTAGGCCACGTTTCGACACCGCAGTTCCGGTCCGGTTTCGATATGATTTCCGTCAGCGTCGCACTCCCATCCCCAGTGCCGGCCCCGCAGTGCAACTGCGGACGCGGAATGGAGTTCCCACCCGATGAGCGCCCACTTCCCACCATCGTTCGACGACGTCGAAACCCAGGAATGGTGCGAGCGCTCGACGACGTGCTCCATACTTCCGGCGGCGCGCGTCCGCAAGCTCCTCGAAGCGCTGCAGGCTCACGCTACCGAGCGCGGCATCGACGTCCCGACCACGCTCAACACCCCCTACATCAACACGATTCCCCGCGAGCAGCAGCCTCCCTACCCCGGCAGCCACGACCTCGAACGCCGCATCCGCAACATCCTCCGCTGGAACGCGATCATCATGGTCGTCCGGGCCAACCTGCAGGAGCCGACAATCGGCGGCCACCTCGCGACGTACGCCTCGACCGCGACGCTGTTCGAGATCGCTTTCAACCACTTCCTCCGCGGCCGCACGGAAGACTTCGAAGGGGACCAGGTCTTCTTCCAGGCGCATGCGGCTCCCGGTGTGTACGCGCGGGCGTTTCTCGAAGGCCGGCTGACGGAAACCCAGCTCATCAACTACCGCCGCGAGCTGTCGCCCGGCGGCGGACTGTCGTCCTATCCGCATCCGTGGTTGATGCCGACGTTCTGGCAGTTCCCGTCTGCTTCGATGGGCCTCAGTGCCATCTCGGCCATTTACCACGCCCGGTTCTTGCGGTACCTGCAGCATCGCAATCTGCTGGACACCAGCAAGTCCAAGGTCTGGTGCTTCATCGGCGACGGCGAAACCGACGAGCCGGAATGCCTCGGCTCGATCTCGCTCGCCGCCCGCGAAAAGCTCGACAACCTGATCTTCGTCATCAATTGCAATCTGCAGCGTCTCGACGGACCCGTCCGCGGCAACGGCAAGATCATCCAGGAACTGGAACGCGTCTTCCGCGGCGCCGGCTGGAATGTCATCAAGGTCATCTGGGGGAGCGACTGGGACCCGTTGATCCACCAGGACCGGGACGGACTGCTGGCGAAGCGGATGGGGGAGATCGTCGACGGGCAGTACCAGAAGTACAGCAATTCGTCGGGCGCGTATCAGCGCGAGCACTTTTTCGGCACCGATCCGCGGCTGATGGAACTCTCGCGCCAGCTCACTGACGAGCAGATCCGCTCGATCCGTCGTGGCGGCCACGATCCCGACAAGGTCTTCGCCGCGTACAAGGCAGCCACCGAGTACACGGGCGGACCATCGATTGTCCTCGCCAAGACCATCAAGGGCTACGGCATGGGCGCCGTCGGCGAAGGCCGCATGACGGCCCACCAGCTCAAGAAGCTGGACTTCAAGACGCTCCGCGAAATCCGCACCTGGCTCGGCATTCCAATTTCCGACCAGGAAGTCGAGCAGCTCCCGTTTTACCGACCGCCGGAAGATTGCCCTGAAATGCGGTATCTGCTCGACCGTCGCCGTGTGCTGGGCGGCTTCGTCCCACAACGCATCGTCCTCGACGTTGGAGCTCCGCAACCCGCCGCCGATGTATTTGACGAGTTCCTTCACGAACCGGGCGGCGCAGTCGGTTCAACGACCAAGGCGTTCGTCCGCATCCTGTCGAAGCTGCTCCGCGATCGCGACCTCGGCCCGCGCGTTGTTCCGATCGTCGCCGACGAAGCCCGCACGTTCGGCATGGAGTCGCTGTTCCGGCAGTACGGCATCTACTCGCACATCGGCCAGCTCTATGAACCGGCCGACGCCGAGAACCTCGTCAGCTACCGGGAGTCGTGCGACGGCCAGCTCATCGAGGAAGGCATCACCGAAGCGGGCGCGCTGGCGACGTTCATCGCCGCCGGCACTGCGTATGCCACGCATGGCGTCCCGATGCTGCCGTTCTTCGTGTTCTATTCGATGTTCGGCTTCCAGCGCGTCGGCGACCTGATCTACGCCGCCGGCGACGCCCGCGCACGCGGCTTTCTGCTCGGCGCCACGTCCGGCCGAACGACTCTCAATGGCGAGGGCCTCCAGCATCAGGACGGACACAGCCACCTGACCGCCCTCACCTATCCGCATGTCGTCGCCTACGACCCGGCCTTTGATTACGAACTGGCCGTCATCGTCCGCGAGGGCATCCGCCAGATGCTCCACGAGAACCGCGACGTCATCTTTTACATCACGCTGCAGAACGAGGCCGTCACCCGCCCTGCGCCGACGAAGAGCACCAACGGCATCCTCCAAGGCCTCTACCGGCTCCGGTCGTCCGGCGGCTTATCGCCCGCCGGGGCCCATTTGCTGGGCAGCGGTGCGCTGCTGCAGGAAGCCCTCCGCGCCGCCGACATCCTTCATGACCGCTACGGAGTCTCCGCCGACGTCTGGAGCATTACCAGCGTGCAGCAATTGCACAAAGATGCCTGCGAATGCGAACGCTGGAACCGGCTGCACCCCGACGCGCAGCCGCGCGTCCCCTGGATCGGCGGTCAGCTCAATGATGCCGACGCCGCTTACGTCGTCGTTTCCGACTATCACCGCGCGCTGACCGGCACTGTCGCCCGCTGGTTTCCGCGGCCGCCGATCATTCTCGGCGCGGACGGCTTCGGTCGCAGCGAATCGCGCGCGGCCCTCCGTGCGTTTTTTGAGGTCAACGCCGAGCAGATCGCTTTCAGCGCCCTGAGCGACCTCGCCCGCCGCGGCGTGATCGACGGGGCAGTCGCGCTCCGCGCCCGCGATGAACTGCACATCGACGCCGAGTGCCCCGATCCCAGCATTGGGTCGTGGGAGCGATCGGCGTTGTGACGGACGTGGGGGCGTTCGCGCGATCGCTGGTGGGGGGCCGAATCCTGAATCCGGATTGCTGAATCCGGCTCCCTCAGTGCCCGAAGATGTCCTGATAAATCACGAACATCATCAGCCCCAGCACGAAGAACAGCCCGCAGTAAGTCGCCGCCGCGACGACCCGCTCATTCGGACGCCGGCGCACCAGCCCCTCCCACAACAGGAACACCATGTGCCCGCCGTCCAGCACGGGGATTGGCAGGAAATTGATCACGGCCAGGTTGATACTGATCAGCCCCAGGAACACCACAAAGTCCGACAAGCCCTTGCCGGCGGAATGGTACGCGATCCGGGCAATGTTGATCGGCCCCTGCAATTCTTTGACGGAAATCGTTCGGGAGAACAATCCACGCAACGTCAGATAGATGTCCTTCGTCGAATCCGCCGTGTGGCGCCAGCCCAGCGCCACGGCCTCGCTGACGTTGTTCGCTTTGAGCACCGAAGTCTTCTGCTCGGTCATTAATCCACGGTCGGACTGCACAAACTTGTCCGTCACTGTCACGGGAACGAGTTCCTTTGTCTCCGGCTGGCCGTTCGTGCCTCCCTTGAGTGTGACCTTCACCGACGCCACCGGACTCTGCTGGATCAGCCAGTCCGCATAGGCCCAGTTGTCATCGCCGATCTCAATGGAGATCGGCTGCGCATCGTCGTAGGGCTTCGGCAAATCCTGACGCAGCACCAGTTCCATCTTCGTGACCATGTCGCGCACCACGATCCCCTGCTTCGCCGCCGGTGAACCCGGTTCGACCTGGAAGACCGTCGGAATCAGGTGATACGCAAAGCCGACCGACGTTACGGACAACGGAGTGTTCGGCAGCAAGGGATGTTCCACCCAGCCCGGAGTCGCTTCCGGCGTCACCGTGAAATCGAGGCTCTTGGGCTCACCTCCGGCATCCTCGCGCGAAATCTGGAGGCTGACCGGCTGGCCGATCTTTGTCCGAAACAAATCCGGCAGACGCAGCGGATCGAGGTCGGCGCCGATCGCCTGGCCGTCGATTTTGACCAGCTTGTCCCCTTTCTTCAGTCCCACCGCCTCCGCGGGCGAACCGGGTCGCACATCCGTGATCTTGCCGATGTCCATCTGCAGTCCGAGCGTCCGGTATGCTTGCGGCGGCACGTCGACAATGACCGGTTGGTCGAGTTTCTTCCCCCGCTCGTCGCGGCGCTGCAGCGCCAATTGCACCGTCTCTCCGCTGTGGTCGGCGAACAGCGACTCCACGTCGGCGAACCGTTTGACCGGCGTGCCGCTTACGCTCAGGATGACGTCGCCGGCCTGCAATTGACTCTTGACGGATTCCAGCGGCGATCCCGGTACCACGGCCGCTTCTTGGGAGCCTTCGCCCGCCGCCCGAATCGTCAGATTCTGCGCCGGTACTACACCAATGGTCCGGCGGGTGTTTTTGCCCGACTCCGGACGAGTCGGTTCCAATGTGACGGAGAACGGCGTGCCGTCCGCATGTGTACCGGCAATGTTGACGGGCCCGTTGGACAGCACGATGCCCCGCATCAGATCGTTGAAACCATTGATCTTCGCGCCGTTGATGGACGTCAACGTGTCGTCCGGTCGAATGCCGTTTTCCCAGGCCGGCGCGCCGGCGATCACTGCGCCCAGTTCGCGATCGAACTGCTGCACGCCGCCCCGAAACCCAATGATGAAGAACATCAGTCCGGTGACGATGTTCATGATCACGCCGGCCGAAATGATCGCCATCCGCTGCGGCACCGACTTCGCCGTGTACGAGCGGGGGTTCTCGGCAATCTCTTCGCTGGTCAGCTGCGACGGATCGACGTCGTCCTGTCCCAGCATCTTGACGTAGCCGCCGAAGGGGATGGCCCGCAGCGTGTACTCCGTCTCCCCCCATTTGCGGCCGAACAGCACCGGCCCGAACCCGATACTGAAGCAGTCGACCTGCACGTCGCACCACTTGGCGACCGCGAAGTGCCCCAGTTCGTGGAACACGATCACGAGTCCCAGGCCCAGAACGACCGTCAGGACTTGCAACAGAAACGCCGCGTCATACGCAGCGAGCACTAGCGTCAGGCTGTCCAACGTTCCGTCTCCTTCCGCGCCCACTCGTCCATGCCGAACAACTCATCCAGCGTGGGCGTCGGGTTGAAATGGTGATTTTGAAGAACTTCGCGACAGGCCCGCACGATCTCGGTGAATCGCAGCCGGCCGTCGAGGAAGCGGGCCACGGCCACTTCATTGGCCGCGTTCAGGACGGCGCCGCAGGTCCCCCCGCGCCGCGCGACTTCATAGCCCAATTCCAGGGCCGGGAAACGATCGCGGTCCGGCGGCTCAAAGTCCAGTGCGAATTTCCGCGTCAGGTCGAGCCGGGGGCTGGTCCCGTGCAGCCGCTGGGGATACGTCAGCGCATACTGGATCGGCAGCTTCATGTCGGGGGGCGACAGTTGGGCGATCGACGACCCGTCCACAAACTCGACCAGCGCATGTACAACCGACTGCGGGTGCACCACCACGTCGATCTGGTCGGGATCCAGGTCGAACAGCCACCGCGCTTCAATGATCTCCAGCGCCTTGTTCATCATCGTGGCGGAGTCGATCGTGATTTTCCGCCCCATGTTCCAGGTCGGATGCGCCAGCGCCTGTTCCGGCGTCACGTCCTTCAGCCGCTCGGCTGCCCATGTGCGGAACGGCCCTCCGCTGGCGGTCAGCACAATCCGCTTCAGGTCGCACCGCCGTCCCGACTGCAGCGCCTGAAATACGGCGCTATGCTCGCTGTCCACGGGCAGAATCGTCGCGCCGGTCTGCTGCGCCAGGCCCATGACCAATGGCCCGGCGACTACCAGGGTCTCCTTGTTCGCCACGGCAACCGTTTTGCCGCTGGCGACTGCCGTCCAGGTGCCGCGCAGACCTGCTGCACCCACGATCCCCGAGACCACAACGTCGGTCTCCGGATCGGCTGCCAGCCGTTCCACGGCCTCCGGCCCGAAATCCACCTCGCTCCCCGGCGCAAATGCCGCTGCCGGGATTTGTGATCGCAACCGCTCCTCTGCCACCACCACGCGCCGCGGTCGGAACCGGTGCGACTGCTCCGCCATCCGCTCCCAGCGGGAGTGTGTCGACAGGCTCACCGCCTGCATCCCCTCGCCGTGCGCCGCGACGACATCCAGGCAACTCGTGCCGATCGAGCCGGTCGACCCGAGCACCGCGATGCGTTTCATGACCGGAGCCCCCCAAGCCCGTCCCTTAAATCGAGCCGAATCCGTCACCGTCGACGCCACCGGATTCGTCAGTACCAGTCAATTCTTCGCGTTCAATCGAGATGTTCGGGCAAAGCCCGGGCACGCGCGCCGAATGCAGGACGGGAGATCGTGTGCTGCGGCCATTGGCCGCCGCGGTGGAATTCTACGGGGGGAGCGAAAACGCCACAAGCCCGTCCCCGCGTGCAACTTGAGCAATGTGCAGCACTCGGTGTCCCGGGCACCGGGGTCAGTTGTCGGCGCTCGAAATCGCGGCACTGTGGCCACAGTCCGGGCCACTGCGCTCCTGTGGCGGCGACACGAACGCTACTTTTTGCCTTCGAACTTCGACTTCACCAGCTGGGCCAGCCGGGACTTCGTCCGCGCGGCCGCGTTCTTATGAATGATGTTCTTGGCCGCTGCCTGATCGAGCCGCTTCGTCAGCGCCTGGATCGCGTCCTGAGCAGCGGCGGCGTCTGTCCCCTCGGCCGCAGCCCGGGCCTTCTTCAGCGCGGTCCTGAGCGCCGTTCGCTGTGAACGGTTCTGCAAGCGGCGCTTGGCGTTCTGTCGAAGTGCTTTTTTCGCGGCGGCAGTATTGGGCATTGTCAGCCGAATCAGAAAACGAGCGGACCGGATCATCCCCCGCTGCGCGTACCGGCTGCGGGATTTCCAACGAAGGGCAGCAGTGTAGAGGGCGGAGCGGCAGGTTTCCAGTCCGGCGCAAGGGGAATCTTGCCTCCGTGTGCACCCCCTACGCGCGACCCGCTCCCCGCGGGATCACGCCCGGATTGACGAGATGCGGCGGCAGGCGCCCCTGCAGCACCATGAGCGCGTGCCGGGCGCCGCGGACTTTTGAGTCCCGTGACGACTCGACCGAGCTACCGGCGCAGTGCGGAGTGCACAGTACGTTCTCCATCCGCAGCAGTGGATGGTCGGTCGTCCGCCCCGGTAGAGCGAACACGTCGATCCCGTCGAAGACGTCGAGCGCGGCGCCTCCCCAGCCGGCCGGACTGCAATGCTGAGACCAGCCGCCGGTTCATCCGCGAGCTGCTCCCCGCGCCGTGTTGATCAGGACAGCCGTTGGCCGCATCAGTGCCATTTGTCGTGCGCCAATCAGCCCACGTGTTTCGGGAGTCAACGGCAGGTGCAGCGAGACGAAGTCCGACTGCGCCAGCAACTCGGCGAGCGGCAGCAATTGGACACCTAACTGCGTCGCTGCCTCGCAGTACTTCTCCGGTGCTCGCACCCGAGAGCCAGGAGTCGCAGACCGAATGCGGCTGCACGGGGCGACGGCTTGTGCACCGCGCCAAAGCCGACGAGTCCCAGCGTCTGGCCCGCCAGCCGGTGCACGCCCGGATGCGAGCGGGCCGTCCACTCGCCACGCCGCATTGCGTCCACCATGTACGGCAGTCGTCGTACCCATCCCAGCAGCAGCGCCAGCGTGTGTTCGGCCTGCTCATTCGTGCAGAAGTCCGGGACGTTCGCGACGATGATCCCGGCGCGTCGCGGCCGCGATGTCGATCCGGTCCGTGCCGGCCCCCAGCCGCGAAATCCACGGCAGCCGCGTCAGTTGCTCGACTACCTCTCCCGGCACCTTCGACGAAACCACCAGCAGCGCGTCACAGTCGCGGGCCGCCGTCAGGATTTCCTCCGGCTGCTGCCCTCGATCTCGACAAACTCCACGCCGGCCTCTGCGAGGACCTGGCGCTCTGCCGGGTCGACCGGATACGTCACCGCATTGAGCCGCACCGCCCGCATTATTCGGCCTTCGTAAATTCCTTGATCCAGCGGTCGTCCCACAGCGAAGGAAACGGATTCCTTTGTGGCGGATGCTTGCGCACACCGCTTCATCCAGCTCGATGCCCAGTCCCGGGCCGGTCGGCAGCCCAAACCGGCCGTCGTGGCACAGGTTCCAGCCCTTCACGAAGGACTCGCGCCACGGGACGTCGTAGTCGGCGAAGTTTTCCTGGATCCGAACGGCCGGAATCGCCCAGCCGAAGTGGACTGCCGCGCACAGTGCGACTGGACCGATCGAACAATGCGGCGCAAGTTGTTGCCCTTGCGCCCGTGCCAATTCCGCGATGCGCCGTCCGATCGACAGCCCGCCGCAATGCGCCAGGTCCGGCTGGATGATGTCCGCTCCGCACAGCGCCGTGAGCCGCTCGAACTCCTCGAGCATATAGCACCGCTCGCCGGTCGCGATCGGAAACGGCAGCGCCTTGCGGACGGGGACCAGGCTATCGAGATCCCAAGGCGAGACCGGCTCTTCGTACCAGGCCGGGCGATAGGGCGTGAGGCGACGCCCCACTTCGATCGCACATTCCACCGACAGGCGGCCATGCACTTCGATCATCAGTTCGACGTCGTCTCCAACCGCCCGCCGGACGGCCGACACAATCTCTTCAGCATTCTGCATCTCGGCTTCAGACATCTGCTTCCATGCCGTGCCGAACGGGTCGAATTTCATCGCGCGATAGCCGCGCTGCACGACGGCCTGCGCACGCTCGGCGTAGTCGCTGGGCGTCACGGCCCCCCCGTACCAGCCGTTGGCATAGGCCGGAAGTGTGTCCCGCGCCTGTCCGCCGAGCAGGTCATACACCGGACGGCCGTTGGCCTTGCCGATCAGGTCCCAGCACGCGATTTCCACGCCGCTGATCGCCGTCAGGATCGTCGCCCCGCCCTGATACTGATCGCGGATCAGACGCGCGGCCAGCGACTCCACATCGTGCGGATCGGCGCCGATCACCTGGTCGGCGACCCAGTCCTGCAGCAGGCATTCGACGGCCCGTTCCTGCCATTCCAGTGAAGCTTCGCCGATGCCGACGAGGCCGGTGTCCGTCGTGAGTTGCACGAACAGGCAGTTCCGCAGCCCGGCATGAGTCAGGATCGTATTGAGGCCGGTGACGCGCATTTCTATTGACGCACGAAATGAGCCGCATACTGAGAAGCCGGCTCAGTATAGCAATGCATTTCTCGTGCGAACGCGTACGCCGCAATCGGCACTGGAAAAACTGCCACCGAGTGCGCCTGGGACACAGAGAGGAGCTATTTGCAGCCTTTCGGTGGTCTCGGTGTTCTCGGTGGCGATCGTCCTTCGCTTTAGTGTTGGGCGACGCGACATTGAGTGCGGTCGGGAACGTGTTTACACGGGAGACAGCGGATATAATCGTGGTATTCGAAAGACTTCCGTATGGCCCTCTACTTCCGCAAACGCAGCCGCGTTCACGTCCCGATCACGCTGAGCGTCACGCTGATGTCGCTCAACGTGGCGCTGATGGTCTGCTGGATCGTCCTGCTGGCCCAGGACGCCCAGTGGGGGGCGCTGGCGGTCGGCGTAGTGACGTTCACCATCATTATTATCGGGCTGTCATTCTGGCTGGCGCTGTCGATCAAGGAGATCAACCTCAACCATCGGCAGGCCAATTTCGTCGACAGCGTCACGCACGAGTTGAAGTCCCCCATCGCGGCCCTGCAACTCTCGTTGCAGACGCTGCGCATGCGCCACCTGGACGAAGCCAAGCGCGCCGAGTTCCATGCCATGATGGCGGATGAGCTGAGCCGGCTCGACCAGCTCATCGACCAGTTGCTGGAAGTCGGCCGGCTGGATGCGATCGGCTCTCAGGAAGCTCCGGAACCCGTACCGATCCAGGGCCTGCTGTATCGCTGTGCCGAGCACGCGTGCGCTCAGCACAAGCTGGACGTCGATCAGGTCTTCACGTTCGACGTGCCGCCGCTGACGCTGCACGCGCGGCGGATCGTGCTGCAACTGATCTTCTCGAATCTGATCGACAATGCGGTCAAATACGCAGACGACCCTGCGCACGTGCGCGTTGCGGCGTGGCGGATCAGTCCCGACCGCCTGCGCGTGCGGATCGCCGACAATGGCTCCGGCGTACCGTACGAAGAACGAAAAAAAATCTTCCGCATCTTTTACCGCGGTGGCACAGAGCTGGAGCGACGCCGGAAGGGAACGGGACTGGGACTGTATATCGTCCATACGCTCGTACGGCGTCTCAAAGGGACGATCGACGTGCTGGATCGGACCGACGGTCAGCGTGGCTGCGTGTTTCAGGTGGAATTGCCCGGCCCGGTTTCCGATCACTCTCTCGGTGAACGGAGCGATGCGTCGCCGGAGGCTGTGCAGCTTCGTCCCGCGGAGGCGGCCACATGAGCGTGCAGCTGATGATCGTCGAAGACGAGGAGGCGATCGCCAAGGGCCTGCAGTTCAATTTCGAGCTGGAGGGCTATGGCGCCGTCGTATTCGCCGACGGACCATCGGCGTTGAAGTACTTCGACGAGCACGCCGGCGAGATTGATTGTGTGGTCCTGGATTTGATGCTGCCGGGGATGAGCGGCTACGAGGTCTGCAAGGCGATCCGCGAGCGGGACGGCATCGTTCCGATCCTGGTCCTGAGCGCGCGGATGCTGTCGGAGGACAAGGCGTATGCCTTTGACTGCGGCACCGATCAGTACATGACCAAGCCGTTCAACCTCCCGGAACTGCTGAGCCGCGTCAAAAACCTGCTGGTCCGGCAGCAGCGGATGGCGCGGGTGACGGGCGAACGTCCGCAGATGACCACGTACGAGTTCGGCAATGTGCACGTCAATTTCGCGACGTTCGAAGTGCGCAAGGGAGATCAGAACTTCGAGTTGACGACGATGGAGGTCCAGCTTCTGCGCTACTTCTGCCGTCACGAAGGGATTGTGCTGCCGCGGCACCGCATCATGCGTGACGTCTGGGACCAGTCTGCAGATGTGACGACGCGGACCATCGACAATTTCGTCATGCGGCTGCGGAAGTACGTCGAAGACGACCCCACGAAACCGCGTCATTTGCTGTCGGTTCGGGGCACCGGATACCGTTTTGTGGCAAGACCGGAAGACGTAACACACGAGGGAGAAGCAACTTAAGGCGATGACAGAACTTTGACCAAAGTTTGAACGGCCGCTGACACGGTCGTTCCGAAGATGTGATACAAGTTCCGACCCTGCGGGGGTTTGGAACCGTCGCACTGCGACCAACCACTGAGATTCACACCTTCGAGTTTGTCGATGTCATCGGAACTGCTCGAGGCGCTGTCCGTCATCCGCGTCGCCGCAAGCTGGCGCCGCAGAAGCCCCAATCGCCTGCGACGACTGGCGAGCTGCCGGTCTACGACATTTTCGATCCGCGGCATCTGACGCTCAAGAACCTCGACTGGACGGTGCTGGTGTGGATGGTCGGGATTCACGTCGGCGCCGTCGCCGCGCTGTTCTTTTTCTCCTGGCAGGCGGTCGCTGTGGCGGCTGTGCTCCACTGGCTGACGTGCAGCATCGGCATCTGCCTCGGCTATCACCGGTTCCTCTCGCACAAGTCGCTCAAGCTCCGCACGCCGGCCCGCTGGTTCGTGACGCTCTGCGGCGTGCTGTCCGGCGAAGGTTCGCCGCTCAAATGGTCCGCCACGCACCGCGTGCATCATGCCCGCTCCGATCATTACGGCGATCCGCATTCGCCGAACGACGGCACCTGGTGGTCGCACATTGAGTGGCTGTTCATCCGGCAGGATGCCGCGGCCTGCAATGCGCTCTACCAGCGCTATTGTCCGGACCTGCTGAAGGACAAGGTGCTGGTGCACTTTGAGAAGACCTACGGCCTGTGGCTGATCGCCTCCGGGTTCGTGCTGTTCGCCATCGGCGGCTGGCCGTTCCTGCTGTGGGGCCTGTGTGCCCGCATGTGCTTCGCGTATCACTCGACGTGGTTTGTGAACTCGGCCACGCACATCTGGGGCTATCGCAACTATGACACGGACGACCGTTCGCGCAATCTGTGGTGGGTGGCGCTGCTGGCCTATGGCGAAGGCTGGCATAACAACCACCATGCCCATCCGCGGCTGGCTCGCGCCGGCCACAAGTGGTGGGAGATCGACATGACGTTTTACGCGATCCGCGCCCTGCAACTGGTCGGCCTCGCGTACGAAGTCGATGATCGCAAACCGGTCGGCCGCGCTGCCGCGCCGGCCGACGCATAGAGGTTGGAGTCCCGCCTTCAGGCGGAACTGAGTCGCTGGACGTTCAACGGCCTGAAGGCGGAACTCCAACGGCTCACTCCGGCCCTTCGGACTCCAGTTTGCGACGCGCGTCCTCCAGTTCCCGCTTCGTCTCGGGCGTGACCTCCGGGTATTGCAGGTCGAGTTCCTGGATGGATGTCGACAGGATCGACGCGATCACCGCATGCGCGACCCATTTATGGTTCGCCGGAATGACGAACCACGGAGCGTGTCCCGTGCTGGTCTCGGAGAGCGCCCGCTCGTACGCGTCCATGTAATCGTCCCAGTAGTCGCGCTCGTGGATGTCCGCCGGATTGAACTTCCAGTGCTTGCGCGGCTCGCGCAGCCTTTCGAGGAACCGCCGCTTCTGCTCGTCTTTCGAGATGTACAGAAAGAACTTCAGCACCAGCGTCCCGTTGCGGACGAGATGCTCCTCCATCGCGTTGATGTCTTCCATCCGCGCTTTCCAGAACGATTTGCCGCGCTTGCCGTCCGGCAGGTGCGGGGACAGCAGTTCCGGATGGACGCGGACGATCAGCACGTCTTCGTAGTACGATCGATTGAAAATGCCGACGCGTCCGCGTTCCGGCAGAGAGCGGAAGTACCGCCATAAAAACGTGTGGTCGAGCTCTTCGGCGGACGGTGCCTTGAAGCTGAATACCTGGCACCCCTGGGGATTCAGGCCGGACATCACTTTCTTGATCGTGCCGTCCTTGCCGGATGCGTCCATCCCCTGCAGGATCACGAGCACGGCGTGGCGGTTGTCGGCGTAGAGCAGCTCCTGCGACTTCGTCAGGTCGGCGATGCTGGCTTCCAGCAGCTCCTCGGCACGCTGCTTGGTCGCCTGTTTACCGAGACGTGCGAGTTCTTCCGTTTGCTCCCAGCCGGGATCGTAGTCCTTGAGCCGGACCCGCGTGTCGGGTTTCACGCGAAAGAATTTCAGGAGCTCGGTGCTGATCATGAGCGACGAGAGGCAAGACGTTGGACGTAAGACGACAGTGAGGGGGTCAGGCTGCCGATTCTAGCGAAACACGTCTTCAACTTCCGTCTAACGTCGACCGTCGTACGTCTCAGTTGCCGTCGCACCTGATCATCCCGGTCACTCCTACGGCCGCTCGCCGCCCGCCTGTCGAATCTCGCCGACTTCCGCTCGTAAGCGGCGCAATTCGCGGCGCAGTTCCCGCACCTGCCCGGCGAGTTCGCGGACTTCGGCCGGCAGGGCATTCGATTCGGCCTCAGCCTGGGCCTGGCGGTTCGCTGCTTCACGACCCTGTTCGGCCAGTTGTCCTTCGGCTTCGGCCTGCTGTCGCCTGGTCGAGCGACGTCCTGACTCCGCCGTCTGCCGTTCGATCTCGCGCTGGAGGTTCTGTGCATGCGGCCGCAGGCTGCCGGCGATCTCCCCCATTCCAGCCGCTTCGAGGTGCTCGATCGCCGCCCGCAGATGACGGAGCCGAGCGACTTCGAGCGAGCCGTCTGCTGCGCCGGCGATCGCCGGGGACGCCGGTACGCGATCGCGCGGCATCGCGCTGCCGGCGGCGGCTCGGCCAGGAACCGTTCCACGGCGTCGATCTGGTGTTCCACCTCCTGGCGGACACCTTCCGCTTCGTCGGCGGCAGAATCCTGCACCTCCGCGGCCATCCCCGCAGCCGTTCCAGCTCTTGTTCGAGACGCTGGACGATGCGATCGCGCCGGGCGAGTCTGGTCGCGGCGGTTGGGCGCTCCACCGCAGAGGTCGGCGGCTCGTCGGGCGCCTGTTCAGCCGCGGCAACCTTCCGCTCATCCACTTCGGCGAGGAACCGCTCGATCAGCGCGATCTGTCGTTGGGCTTCCGCCTGCCGTTGCTGGATCTTGTTCCGCGCTGCTCCAGTCGCCTCGCCCTCAAACATATCCTCCAGCCGGTCGGGAAGTCGCTCGACGAGCTCTTCCAGTTGGCCAAGCTGCTGTAAGAGTCCTTCGACAAACGGTCCGGCCGTGCCCGCGGCCGATTGATGGTCGTACAGCCGCAACCAGTTCTTCAGCCGGGCGTTGTCCAGTCGCTCGCGTCGATCCTCGCCGGCGTTCTCGCCCGTCTCGGACGCTGCCGGCGATTCCGGCGTAACTGCCGCATCGCCGTTGGCCTGCGGCAGTTGGTCACCTGTGGCGGCGGCGGCCGGTTCGTCCCCCCGCGACCAGGAAACGGCGAGAGTGAAGCCCGAAAGGCACATCACGAATGCGAGCAACCGGCGCATGGTGGATCTCCGTGCAAGGGATACGGCAGGGGCCGTGTTGATTATGACTGATCCGGCCCGTCTGTGAATACTTGCCGATGGCCCGGATCGTCTCTTCCGCCGTTGTTCGCCGGATTTCGAGTTTTCTTGTCCAGGGATGTCGATCCGGCCTGTCACCGAACGACGCTTGGGGGAAGGAATAGGCGTCAGAGACCAGAGGTCGGACTTCGGGGTTCGCATTTTGCTCACCAGATCACCAAACGACAAAACCACCAAACACGCTCTCTCGGAACTCCCATGCGCTGCCTCATGTTCCTGAAAGCCAGCCCGGAATTTGAGGCCGGGGTGAAACCAAAACCGGAAATCCTGGACGAGTTTCGGCAATTTCACGACTCGATGGTGCAGTCGGGCGTCCTGCTCGACACCGCAGGTTTGCAGCCAAGTTCGCAGGGGGTTCGCGTGCGAATCAGCGGCACGCGGCGGATCGTCACCGACGGTCCCTTTGCCGAAACGAAGGAGTTGATCGCCGGGTTTTGGATGATTCAGGTCCGATCGATGGCCGAGGCGATTGAATGGGCCCGGCGCTGCCCCGCGTTTGACCCGGCGGGTGAATCTGAGATCGAGATTCGACAGGTGTCCGACGCCTGCGAGTTCTCCGAACAGCGATAAGTGTCCCGGACAGGTGTCAGCGCGTCCTTTTCAGGCGAAGTCGTCCATTCACATGTCAGGGAGACCGATCGAGATCGTCTCGATTGGCAAGCGTTTTGAATCACGGCATCATGACGCAATCATCACTTGGCGCCGCTCATCATCGTTGCGAATCCGCCGCTGCACGCGGTCGTCATCTCGGAGGTTCAGACATGGGAAGCATTCTGCTGATTGTCGGCGGCATTCTGGCCGCGGCCGTCGTCGTCGTCCTGATTTTGGCGTGGCAAGCCGAGCGTGTTTCGCGTGGTGCGGCTCGACGACGATCAACGCCCCGCCGGCCAAGGTCTTCGGCTACCTGAACGACTTCCATCGCTGGACGGACTGGTCGCCGTGGGAGCGCCTCGATCCGAATCTGCAGCGAACGTTTACGGGTCCCCAGAGTGGGGTCGGGTCGGCGTACGCTTGGGAAGGGAACAAGAAAGTCGGCCAGGGGCGGATGGAAATTACGGAATCGACGGCGCCCTCGAAAGTGTCGCTCGACTTGCAGTTCATCAAACCGTTCAAGGGTCAGAACGTCACGGACTTCATCCTGGAGACGTCCGGCAGCGGGACGAAACTGACGTGGGACATGCACGGCCCGAACCAGTGCATCGGGCGAATCATGCAGGTGTTCTGCGACATGGACGCGATGATCGGGAAGGACTTCGAGCAGGGCCTGTCGAACCTCAAAGCGGCCGCTGAGAAGCCGTGACGAACGAAGTGCGAACAGTGTGAAGAGTACGAAAAGTGCGAAGAGTCAAAAGCACGTCGTAAGTCTCCATTACTTTTCGCACTCTTCGTACTGCTCATACTTTCTTACCCCTGGGGAAGAGTCATGCGCGTTGATCCGTATCTGTTTTTTGAAGGTCGCTGCGAGGAGGCCTTGCAGTTCTACACGCAGGCGCTCGGCGCCAAGGTCGGCCGGCTCGTGCGATTCAAGGACGCGCCCGAGCAGCCGCCGGAAGGGCGGCTGGCGCCCGGGTCGGAGAACAAGGTGATGCACGCCGACTTCAAGATCGGCGACACCAACATCAACGCGTCCGACGGCGGCTGCGGGGGTAAGACGAACTTCGGCGGCTTCTCCCTCACGATCGCCGTCAAGACGCCGGCCGAGGCGGACAAGTGCTTCAACGCGCTGGTCGAAGGGGGCCAGGTGACGATGCCGCTGAGCAAGACGTTCTTCTCGCCGCGGTTCGGGATGCTGACCGACAAGTTCGGCGTGGGGTGGATGGTGATTGTGGAGGGGTGAGCGGCGGACAGAGTGGCACAGTTGCAAAGTGACAGAGTGACAGAGTGCGAAAAGATGGGCCGAAGCCGGGCCGCGCGATTTCCGATTTTTTCGGATTTCAGAAACTTGGTTGGGGACCAAGGATTGCAAGAAGACCAAAGCGCTCGCACGCCTTGCTGTTCTTCTTGCGCGCGCCTTGGGTATTCTTGCGTCCTTCTTGGTTATTTGTGCTCCGGAGCCGGAAGCGTGAGCGCCCGGAGCGAGCGAGTTGCTGGTTGGGTCGGGCAACTTTTCAACTTGTGCGCGCCAGGGGGGCCTGAAAGTTGGTTGGAAGTTGATGGAAGTTGGTTCAAAGTTACCTGGCTCATGGGTGAGAGGACTCGCGGCGAGACCGTGGTCTATCGGAACGCGAGGCGGTGCGCCTGCGGACGAAGCGGAAGTCGTGTTGCGGTTGTGAATCAACTCACGTTCGCACTGCTGGCAAGCCAGCAGTGGCACCCGATGCTGTGCGCATGAGAAACGCGGGAGGGTTGGTCCCCCCCCGCGTGAGTTCGTCACATCGCTTTCGCTAATCGGCTCGGAAGGACTATGGTTTGGAAGCCGATGGAGATGTGCAGCACTGGATCGATGCACAAGGTACAATCTTAACGACGATTGGGTTCTCCGTTGCGACAATCGGCAGAACGTCGGAGATTCCGCCGTCGAGCCCCACGACGCAACGCACAAAGCCCGACAGTTTGATTTGGGCGACGGCTTGCGGGCGCCGATCCGATTCAGCATTCATCGCGTCCGCGACAGCCTGTGCAAGATCTACAGCAGCAAGAGCGGCCTTTCCATTCTTGAAATCTGCAAGCTTGATGGGCACTGTGCCCTTCTTAACGCGGTGCGCGGCCCCCGACGAGTCGATCAAATCGATCCAGAATGCTACGTTCACTTGTTGTGGGCCGAAGGCGGGTAATTCGTCTTGTCGCTCATACTTGAGTGACGTGGCACCCTGCAATGTGAGCTTCACTTTGCCATCATTTTCGATGGCTGAAAAGCAGCCCAGGAGTTCCGCCGGATCCCATTTAAACCTGTCAAAGTGACGTTTCGCCTCGTGTGCCGCCACAGCGGCGTCCTCGTCTGATGCGCCGGCGACCGGGACGAGCAGGTGATTGGAAATCCCGTACGGCGTCGCGATGTGGACGTCGACGAAGGTGCCGTTATCGGACTCGACAACTTGCGCGTTTCCAGGGACGGTGATGCGCATGACTTGTCGGCTTAGCAGTTCGAAATCGACGGATCGATTGCCCGCGATGGCCTTCGTCTCATGGACGCTGAAGTGATCGCCCACGAGGAAGATCGAGGTCTTCGTGTCCGGTTTCTTGTCGACGATGATCCCCGGTTCTCCGTAGAAGCCCTTGATCTCCGGCGCGAGGTCGGGGACGCCGGTGTCGAAGAACTCGAATCCGCCCAGAGTGTCTTCAAACGGCATCTGCACGTAAGTCGTTTGCATCGGCAACCGCCGATCAATTTGATCGACGGCCCGCGTCAGCCGGTGCACGTCGCCGTCGCGATAGAGTCCGGCGTCGCGAATGCACTCGGCAGAGAGCCGTCGCACGAGCGAAATCTGCGCGCTCAGTTGCATCGAATCTCTGGTGGACATCACTTTCTTCGACGGGTCGGTCAGCTTGAACCAACTCGACCGGGTGTCGAAGATGACGTAAGGCACGAAACAGGGCATGATGACGATCGCCGTGACCTCGCGGACGCCGGGTTCGAGCCGGCTCTCTTTCAGGATCCGGTCTCGTGAAAGGCCCTTGAACATGTCGACTGCGAACGTCTGGAAGTGTCCCCCCGTGTCGGGACTCTGGACTCGCGGATAGAACCGCCAGCCGAACGTGTCGTCGCCGTGAGAAAAGCCGACGACCGTCCGGTTCAGAGCAATCGTCTCCATGTCGAGCGCCAGCCGCCGCGACATGCGGGTGAAGTTGTTCGCGCTCACCTGCCCGCTGGCAAAGCCGAGGGCCAGCGCGAGCTGCATTTCGCGTCGCTCACTGAACCGGTCGGCGACGTTCTGATCCTGTGTGATCGGATCGACAGCCACGACGTGAATCGGCCAGCGACAGGCGACGTAGTCGTTGAAGAGCTGTCTGGCCTGCGGCGCGAGCATTTCCGACGGGCCGAAGAACTGCATGCCGTCGAGCGCCGTGTCGTTGAGGTGGAACGCGTTCTTGGAGGCGGCGAGCTGGCGGATGTCGTCTTTGAGTCGCTCATTGAGGAGGGCGGACTCAACGACGATCATCCAGGCCATCGCGGCGGTGTGGGACTTAAACAATTCCGGCGGCTGCACCGAGCAGAGGAAAGCATTTCTGAGAGTTTCGAGGCAGGCGTCGTCGTCGCCGCGCACCGCGTTGGCGATCGCCTGCTGGCACTGTCCCCAGAGCGTGGGGGTCTTGTTCAAGTAGTCGTATGCCGCGTTGAATTCCTCGGCGAGGAATTTCTGCATGTCGAGGAGGAGAATCGCGTTCGAGTTGGTTTCGTCGTCCTGCAATCCCGAGGCGACCTCGGCGACTCTGAGAAACTCAATGTCCCCATAGACCTGGATCAAGTGTGATGGAGGAAACGGCAATTGCGACCGCCGCGAAGGCGAAACAGCAACGGCAGGGACGTTCAGGCCTGCAGCTTTCAGGATTGATTCGATGTCAGCGGCAACAGTCCCGACAATTTTAATAGCTTCAGAAGTGTTGGCATAGGTGCCGAACGCGTTTCCAAACGCCAAATTAGATGCTTTCTCGACGCTCTGATTAACTTTATCCACGTTGTCATTGAGAAGATTCAAGTAATCCGTTAGATCCTGATCCGTCGGAGTACCCTCAAGTGGACGTACGCGATCGTCTGCCGCACCATACATTCTTGAGACTTGTTCCGACGCTCCGGGACTGTGGATCGCCAAGACACTTGCCGTTTGCCTGCTCTGTTCCGCCGCCTGTGTCAGCAATTCACTTAATTTCCGCGATTTATCCGGTTTTTGATCCGCACGAGCTTGGTCATATTCAGCTTTTGCATTGACGATTTGAATTCGTTTTTCCTGATACTTCTCAGTCTGATCGATGCCATTGACGGCTTCTTGGACCGCTGCAATTAGCTTCTTTCCATTGCCTTCGTCGAGAAGCTTGAGTTTGACCAGATGCGCAATGATATTCTCCAAATCGCACATCGCCTGTGTCAAATTGGCCCAATTGGGAGAAGCTGCACACCGCTCTTTCGCAAACACATCTTGAACGCTCGCAAATGACTTCGCATCGTCAGCGAGCTCTTTCCGATAGGGTCTCACCCGAGCCGCGCTATC